>DATBYA010000109.1:0-2587 GCA_036514015.1 Candidatus Sulfotelmatobacter sp. | reverse complement strand
AGCGACACCACCGCCCGAGCCGATTTCGCTGGCGCCGGAGGAAGTGGCTGCCGCGTCCGCGACGCAGGAGGCAGTGGCTCCGCAGATCGCCGGGATTGGGGAAGAGCTGGATCTTTCCGATGAATGGGAGGCGATTGCGGCGGAAACCACAGAGACCGCCGATGCGCCGGCTGCAAATGAAATCGAAGCGGCGAGCGTTGAGCTCGATCCCGTGGTGGAGCCCGAGCCGGTTGCGGCCGAGGCGTCGGAAGCAACCGATACGACTGCGGCGCTCGAGGCGGTGTTCGATGTGAGCGCTCTGGCGGATGAAGAGCCCGACCAGGACGCGAAGCCAGAGCCGTTCCAGATCGAAGCGAACACCCCGCAATCTGAAATGACGGCGCATGTGCCGGAGGTTGAACCTGAAGTGCCGGCCGAAGCCGCGGCGACGGAGCCTGAAATCGAACTTATCGAGGTCGGGGAGGAAGAAGCGCCGACGGAGGAGGCGATTCCGGAGGCGGTGCTGGAGCTGGTGGACGAGCCTATTGCGGCCGAGACAGCTACTGCGAGCAGCACCGGCGCTGCGGATTTTGAGCTGGAACTGACGCCCGAGACGGCTGCTCCGCGCGAGCACGCCGGGGCCGCGACGACCGAAGATTTCATCAGCGAATTGGTGGCGGAGCTGGACGATCTGGAAGCGCCGTCGGCCGAACCGGTCCAGGAGTCGGCGATCGCGTCTGGATCTGTGGCTGTACCGAAAGACACGCATGCGAGTTTGGAGCAGGTGTTCGCGGAAGCGAATGCCACGCCGATGGCCGCGATCACGCCGCCACCGACCAATGGCTCGACCCATAAGAACCTTGCGCCCGCCGCGACTCCAGGAACGCTGGAAAATCTGAATCAGCTGGCCGAAGTGTTTCAGGAATTCCGCAGCGAGCTGGGAGAGATGGGCGAAGAGGACGAGGACCTGGAGACGCACTACAATCTGGGCATCGCCTACCGGGAAATGGGATTGCTGGACGAAGCCATCGGAGAATTCCAGAAAGTCGCGAAGGCCGTGCAGAAGGGCAAGCCGTTCCGTTACGAGATGAATTGCTCGGTGATGCTGGGGCTTTCGTTCATGGACAAGGGCGAGCCCAAGGTGGCTTCGCTGTGGTACCGGCGCGCTTTGCAAGTGCCGGGATTGGAAGAGGAATCAGCCTTGGCGCTGCGTTACGATTTGGGATTGGCGCTGGAATCGGCGGGGGAAGCCGACGCGGCGCTGGATAGTTTCCGGCAGGTTTACGCCGCTAATATTGATTACCGGGATGTGGCCGATCGGATTGCCACCCTGCAAAAGCATTAACGTCACCGGCAACACGTTCAATCCGACAATCCCACCGTGCTGCGATGAAAAACCATGAATGGAGTTATGTTGCTTGCCGAAGCAGCGACTGATCACGTGCAGCGACTGCCCCAGCCTTTCAACGGCTCCGCACCTCGATCCTCTGCGCCGCAGACAGCGCCACCCGTTTCCCTCGGGTCACAGGGGTGGTGTGTATGAACAGAGGTTCTGTATTCGATGATGAGATCCTGTCTTCGCTGCAGGAAGAGTGCTTTCTAGTCCGGTTTGGATGGTGATTGCGGCCGCGTTCGAGTTACCGTCCTTTGGTGAGGGCTTAGCTTTGGAAGAGTCAATGCCAGAAGCTTTGTTGGGTCCAGGTAGGTTCCGTTCGACTGCACCCCCATATGCAGATGAGGGCCGGTGGCGCGTCCGGTTTGCCTAGAAAGCCCCAACCGATCATCCTTCGCGAGCTTGTCTCCCACCTTCACATCTATCTCAGACAAGTGCATGTAAATGGTGAAGAGCCGCTGTCCATGGTCCACGATCACGCAGTTGCCCTCGTAAAACATTTCACTCGCCAGCACTACAGTTCCGGAATTCGAAGCTACAACCCGTGAACCTTCGGCAACGGGGAAGTCCGTGCCTCGGTGGGTGCTGCTGAGTTCCTCGTTGAAGATGTGGGTCATCCCAAACGAGTCGGTGGGCTTAGCCTGCACGGGTGTAACAAAATCGCCGGACCATTGCGGTCGAGATATGAAATGCGAGAACGCCTTTTCCTTAAGCACCTGGTCTGCGGCAATTTTCTTTTGGCTTTCCGCATCGGGCTCGACGAAATTCTCCGGTACGTTCACCGGGCCGCTGCGGAAGTCGCCGGCGGCGATGTCCATCTTCTTCAATGAGTGTACGACTCTGCCTCCAGGCAGCACTGCTCTCACCGACAATTCGTAGGTCCCAAGCTGGGTCTCAAGGTCGGCACCTGCCAGCGCATACCAGATCTTAGGATTGTCTGACTTGAAGAACGACAAATTCTGGCCAACCATCTGACCCGTTATCCGGAGAGCGGCAGTCCCAAACTCCACCGTAATAAAAGCTACGGATCCTTGCTGTAACTCGTTCGGCTGCCAAAACACATTCTTAATCCCGTGGGCAGAGGATTGCGGGAAAGTGGGTGAGATTGAGCCGGATAGAAGCAACAACGCAGGCAGCCAGAGAAACAGTCTCACTGATTGCATTCCGCGTGCACTAGGTTTTAAAGGCTTAATGCTCGATGCAAAATTGCGGGGA
>DATBYA010000108.1:0-4432 GCA_036514015.1 Candidatus Sulfotelmatobacter sp. | reverse complement strand
GGTTCACGCACGCCAGGTCCTCGAACAGCGCAGGGAAGCAAATCGAGGTCTCGAACCACTGCTCCAATCCCTCCGAAGTCTCCGCCCGTTGGAACGCTTTGTGGTGAAGGACAAGAAGCGGATTTTCTTTGTCCCCGTTTCCAACGTGCTGTGGATCGAAGCCACGGGAAACTACGCCTGCATACACACCGCCGGCGACCGTCACCTGTTGCGGGAAACCATGGCGCACCTGGAAGAGAAGCTCGCCCCACACCACTTCATCCGCGTGCGGAAGTCGGCCATTGTGAACGGTGCCTGCATTAGCGAGATTCGTCCGATGTTCGATGGGATTTACGACATCGTACTGGCTGGAGGAGCGGTGGTCACGTCGAGCCGCAGATACGCTCATAAGTTACGGGCGCTGCTGGAATCCTAGTCTTGGCAACCGGGATGTAAATTTGGAGCGTCGGCGTGGAATGCCAGTGGCGAAAATGAATTCAGGACCGCGCACCAACTAAACACGCAACATCAGAGGTTGTTAGCGGGAGACGCGGTTCGCTTCCGCTCTCGAGTAAATGTCCAGTAAAGTCCTCTTGGCCGGCTTGGCCTGACGTCATCTCGGCAACGCCAGACCATGGGCCGGATTGAGGCGAGTTCGAAAACATTAACGTGCTGGCGTGGCTTCCGCAGGCCAGTATGGCTTATCCGCGTCTGCCAGGTAGCCATCCGCGTAGCGATCATGATGGCGGATCCAAGACATCGTGAAGGGCAGGCTCTCTTCATCGCGCCCTTTGGGAACATAGTCGAGGTAGTTATACGTATTGATGGTGTTTTCACTTCCGCGAGCGTACGCGGAATACGTGTGGAACACGTTGCCACCTTTGTCCTTGTAGAAGACGCTGATTCCCGGCGCTTCCGGGCTGGGGAAGTCGACGAGATCGAAGTTGTACTCTACCTTGCCTTTGGCCATTTCTTCCGGGGTGAAGGAAGCGCGGTAGTCGTAGTTGAAGTCGGTCCCGAACGACGAGACCCAGGCAAATCGCCAGCCCATACGCTTCTTAAACGGCTCGATTTTGGACAAGGGGGTTCGTGAAACCGCTACGAAGGAGACATCGCGTTGCGCCAAATGGACGAGCGCGCCATCTGTATGATCCATGTTGAAGGAGCAACTGGGGCAACCTTCCTTCCAATCCGGACCGAACATGAAGTGGTAAACGATGAGCTGACTTTTGCCGTCGAACAGGTCGGCAAGAGTTTTCTTGCCGCCCGGTGAATCGAAAACGTAGTTCTTCTCGACCTTCACCCAGGGTAGCTGGCGGCGTTCCGCAGCCAGAGCGTCACGCTCGCGCGTGAGTTGCTTCTCTTTGGCCAGTAGTTTCTTGCGAGCCGCAAACCATTCCTCTCGCGACACTATCTTCGGGTTGTCAATCGTGTTGGTCGACATTTTGATTCTTCCTTTCCTCTGAGTTCGGCAGGACTTCTCCTGCTCGGTTCTTTGCGAGATACTTTCACGGCCAATGCTGCCAGGCCGCCGGTAGAGACCGCCCCGGCAACGATCAGCCCCATGGTTGCAAAGCAGAATGGACACATCGTTCACCTCCTTTAATATGGCGACTCTGGATGCAAAGCCGTTTCTATGGGGTCGACGGATCAAGGCAGTCGATTTCGACATAGAAACAAACCTTGGGGACAGGAAGTTCTGCCGCGCATTCGCAATGTCATCCTAGGATCGCCGCGGGCTCCGGCACGAAGCCTGCGAACTGGCGCTCCAGCGCCTTGGCTGCGCCACTCCGCCAGTCCGCGGCGATGGCCTGGGACGCGGGGTCGGGAAAGATTTCGTCCTCGCCTTTTTCCAATCCATCGAAGATACCCCGCGCCGCCGACTCGGGCGAGGCCTTCGGTATGTCGACGCCGCGGTTCATATCTGTGTCAACAGGCCCTAGCACGACGGCATGGACCGTTACGCCTTGGCCGGTCAAGAGCGCGCGCAATGATTGCGTCATGTTAAACGCGGCGGCTTTCGAAATGGAGTAGGCGGGTATGATCGGCAAGCCAGCGAGCGCCACCAGGGAGAGGTTGTTAACAATGGCCCCCTTGGAGCGCTTTAGCAGCGGCAAGAAAGCGCGCGTCACATTGAACATTCCGAAGAGGTTGACGGCAAGGTGTTGCCCAATGACGTCGAGATTGCTCAGATTGTCGTAGAGAGCGATGCCAGCATTGTTGATGAGAACGTCGAGAGATCCAACTCTGCTGGCAGCTGCCTGAATTTGCTCGGCGTTCGTCACGTCCAAGGTCAGGGACCTGACGCGCCCGTCTAGATGAGCCAGGGGCTGCCGCGTGCCGGCATATACGCGTTTCGCCCCTCTCGTCAGGGCTTCCTCGACGAGTGCCTTTCCGATACCGCGATTGGCCCCAGTCACCAGAACTGTTTTGTCTGCGATTGTCATATACATCCTCCTGATTAGGCGTCTCGGGAACTGCTTCTAAGCCGCCTCTATAGGGATGACGCGTGAAGGGAGTTGATTTCGACAGAGCAGCGGGAGGAAATTTAGCCGCGCCTTTGCAGCAGGAACTGTCTCACTGCTGGGTCCTCGGCCAAGCCAATCGCCCGTTCGAAAGCATCTGCGGCCTCAGATGTTTTTGCCAGCCGTTGCAACAAGTGAGCGCGAACTGCCCAGTAGGGCTGATAGCCCGAAACGGACTCGAAATCCATCGTGTCCAGTACTGCCAGCCCGGCTTCAGGTCCGCTAGCTTCCCCGAGTGCCGCGGCGTATCCAGTTCGCGTGCCGAGCGTCGGGGATATGCGGATCAGTTGTTCGTAGAACAGCATGATCGCAGCCCACTCTGTCCGGCCGCTGCGCGCCCGCTCAGCATGGACCGACTGAATCGCGGCCTCGAGTTGAAAGCGACCAGTGCGGCTGCGACTCGCCGCTTCGGCGAGATGTCGTTCCGCCTCTTCGATTAATGGCAGAGACCATTGCTGCGAATTCTGCTCCAAGAGAGGAATATAGCGGCCTTCCGGTCCTCGCCGTGCCTGCCGCCGTGCTTCACAGTGGAGCATGAGAGCCAGCAACCCGCGAACCTCCGCTTCCCTGGGCATTAGCTGAAGAAGGACGCGTCCCAGCCAGATCGCTTCCTCGGCAAGCTCCCGGCCGCTCTGATCGACGCCTGCCATGTCGTCCCAGCCAATACCAAAGGCAGCGTAAATCGCTTCGAGCACTGCGTCGAGCCGCTGCGGCAGTTCGCGCTCTTGCGGGACTTCGAACTGAATACCGCCGTCGCGGATCTTCGTCTTGGCGCGCACCAGTCGCTGCCCCATCGTAGTCGGTGAGACCAGGAAGGCGTGGGCGATGCGCGACGCATCCAGTCCCAGAACGGTCTGGAGCATGAGCGGTGTGTGCATGGAAGAATCGATCGCGGGATGAGCGCATACGAACAGGAGTTTCAACCTGTCATCTGGAAACTCTGCAGGCAACGTCATCTCGCGTTCCTCCCTTAGGAGTTGCAGAGTAGGTTCACTTGCCACGGCCACTTGTTGACGACGTACAAGATCGATAAAGGAACGGCGCGCTGCCGTCAGCAGCCAGGCCTCCGGATTTTGCGGCACGCCGTCTCGCGGCCAGGCCCTGAGTGCAGCCACCAGCGCGTTGCTGAGAGCGTCCTCCGCGCTGGCCACGTCGCGCGTGTGTGAGGAAAGATAGGCCACCAGACGACCGTACGACTCGCGGGCCACCCGCTCGATAGTTCGATGAGTGGTTCGATGAGTGTCCTCCTGGCCGCTTCCGTTCATCACATGATCCGGTGCTTGGCTGCGGGTGCAAGGGGACGGACCTCGACAGCACCGGTCGCAGCCGTTGGGCAGCGCGCGGCCCAATCCAGCGCCGCGTCAAGCGAGGGGAGTTCCATGATTATGAATCCCCCCAGTTGCTCCTTGGTATCCGCGAAGGGGCCATCCTGCACTCGCCGCTTTCCTTCCTTAAGCCGAACTGTGGTTCCAGTCTCCGGCACTTCAAGCGGATCGCCCGCGAGGTAGGCGCCGGATTCGACGAGAGCCTTATGGTACGCCCGCCAAGCACCGGTATAGGTGTCGGTCCCGTCGCTGTTCCGCGTCGCAAAGGCTTCCGGTGATTCATAGATTAGCAGGGCAAATTGCATCAGCTTTTCTCCTTTGGAACTATTGTGAGCGCCTTGTGCGCCTGAACTTATTACGGTTGGGAGGAGGTCCTTTCGACAGATTTCAGGAAGTCTCCAGGAATTTCAAGAGCGATAACGGACTTGACGGACGATCATGTTATTATGCCAAGCAACTAGCTCCCCCCCGGCTCCCACCCCCGTCGCGCGAAAGACGGACGAGAAGATTTACAATCCTAGCCAGTATTTTCTCCAGGAGACGAGAATCTTTATGCGGGTTGGAGTTTTTACGCCTCTGCTATCTCAGCTTTCGCTGCCTGCC
>DATBYA010000107.1:0-3665 GCA_036514015.1 Candidatus Sulfotelmatobacter sp. | reverse complement strand
CTTGTTGACGGAAACGATGTTGCGACCGCCCAGTGAGACCGCCAGAGTGTTCTCGGCCAGTCCGTAGGCGACATAGAAACTCTCGGACTTGAGTCCATAGGACTGAAACGCTTCCAGAAACCGGGTGTAGGTATCGGGCTTCACAGGTTCGGCGGCGCACATCAAAACGCGCAGCGAACTCAGATCACAAGCCTCCAGACTCTCCTTGGACAACCTCCCGGCGCGCAGGCAATAGTCGTAGGCGAAGTTGGGCGCAGCCGTCGCGGTGGCGTGGTAGGCCGTTATCGCCTCAAACCACAGGATCGGACGCTGGATGAAGTCGGTGGGAGAGAACCCGTAGGTTGTGCCGCCTTTCACTGCGGGATATAGGTAGCACCCGATCAGCCCCATGTCGTGATACTGCGGCAGCCAGGAAACAACGACCGGCGCAGGATGGTCGATCACGAGCGGACAGGTATCCAGAATGTTTTCGTGCGTAACAATCACGCCTTTGGGCTCCATCGTCGAACCCGACGTGTACTGGAGAAACAAAATCTTTGCATGATTGACAGCCGGCCGGTCCGAAACCACATCCAGGAAATCTTCGGTGGCGATCCAGGCAAGGCCGGAAATGTAATCAACGTCAATGCCGCACGCCGAGACTCCGCTTCGGGCGAGATTGGTTTTCAGGGATGCTTGGTAGTCTCGGCTCGTTAGGATTCCAGCCGCCTGGCAATCCTTTGCGATGTGCACCATCTTGTATAGCGCGCTCTGGAACCCGCGCGAACTGGGGGGATACACCGGCACCGGAATCATTCCGGCGCGCACGCAGCCAAAGAATGCGCAGATCATTTCCAGGCCTGGCGGGTAAGCAAGCAGGAGCCGGTCGCCCGGCGCAAAACGACCCTCTTTCCACAAATTTCCCGCGATCGCCTCCACTCGGCGGAGAAACGACGCGTAGGTGTAGCTCTCTATCGGATCGCCGTTTACATCGAGGTACGAATAAAGAAGTTTGTCCGGGTGCTCATCTGCCAGCCTATCCAGGCGGCCTAAAATTGACGCCGTCATCAATCAGCGATCCTCCAATCTTGAATAGAACGCAAGCCAGTAAAACGAAGCATTTCTCCCGAGCAAGCGCGGTGATCGGCGATGGTGTTTGAAAGTGCAGACCTGAAATGTAGGCCAAGGGAGAGAACGCTCGCTTAATGTTTTCTCAGCATGAGCGTCGCTCGACGCTCTGGGGAATGGATTTTTTCCTTTTTGGCGCTCAAGGGCGCGAACGGGAATTGCGGAGCTCCGCCGACCTTCCATGGTCCCTTGCAGGAAACCCGTTTCGTTATGGTCCATCGAAGGTTCTATACTAACAAAGCGCTATGGACAATACCATGCGTCCTCGTTTTCCGTGTTCACACCTCGCAACTAGGCATCGCCCGTTCCGAATGTCCTTGATTGTCTTTACGGGCCCGCATTAAAATTGTGCTGCGAGGCTGTCGGCACGGCACCAATTTCGCTGAGAGTCTGCACCCCGGATGCGGCGTAGGGAACGCGTCGGGCCCAATTGGCATGACCGCGGAGGCGCCGGTGACGTTTGAATCCGAGGTGTTGATCACTCCAGATCGGGAGACTCCGGATCTTGTGCCATCGGAATCCTCAACGGCCTCGACTGCCGAACCCGCCGGTGCATCTTCCTTCCCGAAAGTCTTACGTCGCCGCCTGGATCGATTTTTTGCCGATCAGCACATTTCCCACAAAGCGGACCGTGCGATGTGGGTCAAGATCGCTGTGGGTCTGGCAGTCCTGGTGGGCGCCTGGATTGCTCTGTATGCTCTGCGGCCCGATGCGTGGAAGTTTGTCGCCCTCTACCTTCTCGGCGGCCTCGCACAAACATTCCTTTTGCTGAACATCGCCCACGACAGCAATCACAACGCCATCTCGTCCCGGCCGCGCGTCAACAAAACCCTGAATTATGTCTTCGATTTGTGCGGAATCAGCTCCTACATGTGGCGTATCCTCCATCATCGCGGCCATCATTCCTGCATTAATCTTCATGGCGAAGATGATGCGCTTTCCGGACGCGGCATCTTTCGCTTTACCCCTTATGAATCCCGTGCGCCGTGGCACCGCTTCCAGCACCTCTATGCGCTGTTCTTTTATGCGATGTTCTCGCTTGACTATGTGTTCTTCAGGGACTTCGAAAGCTTTCTCTTCCCGTCCCACGATTATCTGAAACGCGCTAAACATTCTGTGCGCGAATATGCCATTTTGTTTGCCGGCAAGGCCTTCTACCTCACTTACATGCTTGTCTTGCCGGTGTTGGTGCTGGGGAAATCACCTCTGCTGGTCGCCGGCGCGTTCCTCCTGGTCCATTTGTTCGTCGGTTTAGCTGTCACGCTTGTATTCCAGACGACGCACACCATTGACAGCACCTACTTTCCCACGGACCGCGGTGAGTTTGACAACGGCGTGTATCACATCTTTGCGACAACGGCCGATTACGCCACGGAAAACCCTCTCGTCGCTTGGCTCGCAGGCGGCCTCAACCATCACATCGTGCACCATCTGTGCCCGTTCGTGTGCCATACCCACTATGCTCCGCTCACCAGGATCGTGAAGGAAACCGCCGAAGAGTTTGGGGTCCCTTATCGGCAGCATCCCACCATGACCCAGGCAATCCGGCATCATCTGATACTGTTGAAGCAGCTGGGGAACGAAAACTGATTCTGAGCATTTTGTCTTTACCTATGGTCTGGCGATCGCTTCCTACAAATGATATGAGACGACCTGCGGTTCGCGGCAGGCATCCGGAGGGCTGGGTATGACCTCCGCTGCTCCGATCCCGGTTGTTTCCCGATTGCGCTGCTTTGCGGATTCTCGCGCCATGTTCCGCAATCCCGTGCGGGTTTTGTCCAGCTACAACGAAACCTTCGGCGATACCTTCCGGCTCTATTTGGGTGGTCTCAAAGAGGCGATCGTCACGATCGATCCCGCTGTCATCCAGCACGTGTTAAAAACCAATTCGGAGAACTACCAAAAATCCGATATTCAAGTAAAGCGCATGGGCCACTTCCTGGGGAAAGGCCTTCTTACTACCCACGGCGAAGCTTGGCGAACGCAGCGGCGTCTCATCCAGAAGGGCTTCGATCGATCGCAACTCGATGCCCTGTCCTCCATCATGCAGGACTCCCTTGCCGAGTCACTGCGGGATTTCGACAGCCAGGTCCATCGCGGCCCCGTCGATATCTACCCCCAGCTGATGAAAATTACCTTCGCCATGGTGGCCCGATCGCTCTTCGGCGCACGGTTGAAGGAAGAAGACATCGATCTTGTCAGCCATACCATCTGCACGGTCCAGGAATTCATTGTTCGGCAAACCCTTCAGCCTTATCTGAATCCCTGGTTCGCCGTTTCCGGAGAACTGCGCCGGCACGAAGACATGCGAACTCGCGCGGACGCCATTCTGCTGCAATACATCAGGAAGCGCCGCAACGAGGCGCCCGGCAACGATCTGCTGCAGACTTTGATGGATGCACGTTACAGCGACGGCGAAGGCATGAGCGATTCGCTCATCCTGAGCGAAAGCATGCAGCTTCTGGTCGCCGGCCATGAAACATCGTCGAATGCGCTATCGTGGCTTTTTTATCTTTTGAGTTCGCGACCGGATTGCCTGGAAAGGGTAAGGCAGGAAT
>DATBYA010000106.1:0-3949 GCA_036514015.1 Candidatus Sulfotelmatobacter sp. | reverse complement strand
GTGTGCCGAGCATGTTCGACAGCTCGAGGGTGAAAGTCCCTTTGACAACCTGATGGAGGTGAAGTCATAGCGAAGCGCAAGGGTGAAATAACACTCGCCGCGAGGCGGGGCCTGAAAGAAGCGTGGAGCAAAGGCGCGAGCTGATGAACAAGAACCGGATAGGAGGCCTACGGTGGCGGGCGAGCGGGCGAATGACTGCAAAGCCCATATCCATCAAGCTCACTGGTGGTAAATCCGGTGGTTGCGCGTCGAAGGCGGTCGAACTTACCTCGGGAGATCTGCGGCATGTCACGAAATCGTGACTGAGGGTGAAGCGATTCACTCTGACCGAGTCGCAGAAGTCAGCAGAGGGCAAGGTAGGTCATGCAGTCGGCAAGGCTTCCAAGGAACTCCCGTGTGCTGAGCCGGTTCGTTATGCAGCCTTGGGTTCGATGGGAACGAGTTCATAGCCCAGTTGTTTGGCTTGCCGTTTGAGTTTTGCTTCCAGCCTCTTCTCCCTCTGGGCGTCTCTGGCATCCCAAATGGTCTCGTCATATTCGACCTGGTTTTTGATCATGGTGTAAAAGATTACTGCGATCTTATGGGCGGTGGCCATGGTGGCAGCTTGGGGGCCGAGCTTGGCTTTCATTCGGCGCAGGTAGTTGCCCAAGGGCGTGAGGCTGTGATGGAGAGAATAAGCGGCTGTGCGGAATAAATGGCCAGCCCGGTTTTTAACTTTTCTTGCTCCTCGCCACAACAGCTTTCCGCCGCTGATGTCGTTGTCCGGACAGAGTGCAAGCCAGGAAACAAAGTTTCCTGCGCTGGGCCACCGCGACATGTCGCGGCCGACCTCACTGAACAGGGGCAACGCGTTTTCCTCTAATCCTGGAATTTGAGTGACATCGACTCCAAAGAGTTTATAGGCTTCGGTACGCAGATCGAAGTCTGGATGGGGATGCCCGTTCTTCTTTCTCCTTTTGCTTCCGGCTCGATTTCGTTTCCGGTCAGGTGGTAACGGTCTTTCCCCGGGGTCGATGCGCGGCTCGAACTGCTGCAGCATCTTCTCGGTTTCCAGATCGCAGTTTACGATCTGTTGCTGATAGATGCGGTACAGGTCACGCGATTGACCGAGGGTAAACAGATGCTCGGGCCGCCAGTTGCCTTCCAGTGATTTTCGGATAGTCTCGGTGTCGGCTTTGATGTGTGGATCCCGCAGCTTGGCGAGCTCTGCGCCGTCCCGTTGTCCAGCCAGAATGGTGTCCACAATGGCACGGCCCGTCGACCCGGTGATGTCACTGATGACATGATGGATTTGCAGGTTCATTTGCGTCAGCGCCTTGTGCATGTGCTGCACGTGTTGACTGGCCGCTGCGACCAATTCGGCACGGTGCCGCAGCAGGGTCCGCACGGCGCAGACGTCCTGCCCCGGCCGAAATGCAGCTCGCAGTAGTCCCACCGAGTGCAAATACTGTAACCATTGGCATTCATGCCAGTCGGTGCGTCGTCCGGGTACGTTCTTCATGTGGCGGGCATTCACTAAACAGGGGCGGATGCCTCGCTGTTCCAGAATCTCGAACAGTGGAATCCAATACACTCCAGTGGATTCCAGCGCCACCGTCGTCACCCCGCACTGCTCGAGCCAATCGGTTAAGCGCTCCAGATCTTCGGTGAAGGTTGCAAATACCCGTACGGGATTCTCGTCCCGCCCTGGAGGTACGGCTACAAACATTTCTCGTGCTCCAACGTCGATACCGGCCGCATTCGGCTCCAACACCGGCCGGTCTTCCAAACACATCCCTTTGTTTCGTCTCCGCCGCTTGGATTTCGCTTTCGACGGCTGCAGATTATCGCCCTGTTTCTTGTTCACTGGTTGCTCGCTTTCTGAGCTGCAAGCAACGGCCAAGCTGTGCAATCGAAGGTACTCTTCCAAACGGAATCAGTTGGCTCACGCCAACTGTTAACCACTGCTCTGCGCACGGAGCTTGGGGCCACGCTATTGAACGGTGTTCTAACCACACACCACTGCCTCAACGGCCTACTTCCGTTGCATGTCGCACCGTCTCAGGATGCAGAAATGGCTCGACCAAGGCAAGTTCCTTTCCGCTTTGCCCTGACCATCGGCCGGGCCCTACGCTATTGAGGCACTCCAATGCCGAAAGGCGGAGAAACAGATAGGCCGAGCCGGGAACGATGATCGAAGGCCCGAACGGTACCCCGTAAGGGGAGTAAAGGGAAGGGCAAGTAAGCGGTGCGACTCAGGAGCGGACAGCGGCAGAAAAACCGGCCCGAACAAGGGGTGCTGGCCTTTCCGGCGGAGGGTAGGAGTGATGCTCCGAAGGCCGTCGCGAAAGGGACCGAAACGCTCATGGCGAAGCACAGGACCGAAAGCCTGGCCGAAACCGAACGACTGATGGAAGAAGTCTGCGAGCTGGAAAACTGCAAGCAGGCACTACAACGAGTCAAGACCAATAAAGGGAGTCCGGGGGTGGACGGGATGACCGTCGACGAATTACCGGAATACCTGAAGCAGCATGAGCTAGAGATCGGGGAACAGCTACGAAACGGAACCTATCAACCGCAACCGGTAAGGCGGGTGGAAATCCCGAAGCCGGATGGCAACGGGGTGCGCAAGTTAGGCATTGCTTGTGTGCTGGATCGCTTTGTCCAGCAGGCGGTCTTGCAGGTTCTGCAGAAGCGCTGGGATCCGACGTTCTCCGAACACAGCCACGGTTTCCGACCGGGGCGCAGTGCGCGGCAAGCGGTGCACGAGGCGCAGCAGTATATCGCCGAAGGGTACCGTTGGGTGGTGGATCTCGACCTGGAAAAATTTTTCGATCGAGTCAATCACGACCGTCTGTTAGCGGCGCTAGCCAAGCGCGTGGCCGACAAACGAATGCTCAAGCTGATCCGAGCATTCCTGGAGGCCGGAGTGATGGAGAATGGGTTGGTGAGTGCGGTGGATGAAGGCACGCCTCAAGGCGGTCCGCTTTCACCCTTACTCAGTAATCTGGTGCTGGACGAACTGGACCGGGAGTTAGAACGGCGTGGTCATCGCTTCGTGCGTTATGCCGACGACTGTAATCTCTATGTGGGCAGCGAACGAGCAGGACAGCGAGTGATGGAGAGTGTTACGCACTTCATCACGCACCGACTCAAGCTCAAGGTGAATCAGGCGAAGAGCGCCGTGGCTCAACCGGGGCAAAGAAAGTTTCTCGGATTCAGCTTCACCGGCGAACGGGAACCTAGGCGGCGGATCGCCCCCAAGGCCATCGCTCGCTTTAAGGAGAGGATTCGGGAACAGACACATCGAACCCGCGGCATCAGTTTGACGCAGATGGTCACACAAATTGCGACCTACCTGCGGGGATGGCTCGGATACTTCGACGACTGTCAAACGCCCTCGGTGCTGAAAACCCTTGAATCGTGGCTACGCCGTCGACTTCGGTCGGTGGTGTGGAAGCAATGGAAGCGCGGACGGACACGGTTTCGCGAACTTCGCAAGCGGGGCGTCGGAAAAGACCTGGCGGCACAAACTGCCGGGAGTCCTCACGGCCCGTGGCGGATTGCGAACTCGCCCGCTCTCACCATCGCTTTGCCGAATGCCTACTTTGCCAAGCTCGGGCTTCCACCCATGGTGGTGCGGTCTTAGCTCAATCCGCCGAACCGCCGTATGCGGACCCGCATGTACGGTGGTGTGGCAGGGAAGGCGGGGCGACCCGTCCCCCTATGCCGATTGGCAATCGGGGTCAATGCCATACTGGACCAGCACGGCAGGAGGCTTATTTGTTGTCTGCGCACTTCACCCCGCCCTGTTTCCACCTACCACTTCGGAGTCGCCAACCCCAACCTTAGTTTCCTGCGCTAATCTACGCTGATCCTCGCTCTTGCGAGAACGCATAAACCCCCAGAGCGCACAAGCAATGATCACGACTATCACTACACAATAAGGGAGAAAACCGGTCAATCCTAG
>DATBYA010000105.1:0-5818 GCA_036514015.1 Candidatus Sulfotelmatobacter sp. | reverse complement strand
GCCGTTGCCTTGCTCGGTTGTGACGGTCGCGCCGTGCACGATGTACTTGGGCCATTTGTCGGTGGTCGTGACCCACTCGATAAGTTGCCGTGCATGCTCGCGCCACTGCGGATCTTTTTCAGGATGAAGTAGGACGTAGCGAGCAAACTCCAGAGGGATCACTTGGTTCATGTTGTCCATGCTGGGAGTGACATCCTCGAAATAGCCCACCCATACATTATTGGATAAGGGATATTTCTGGAACCAGGCCCACGCACCGGCTCGCACTCGGTTATAGCCCGTAAGGTCGCCCTGTCCCAGGCGGATGAGTTCATCGAACAGCATGATGGGCTCGATCACGTTTGCGGAATATGGACCCATGGCGGCGCCTTCGGTTTTTCCATCGCGTGCCGACAGCCGCACGGGCCAAGGCGAATGATCCTGATCTCCAGCTTTGTAGTTTTTCACGAGAGCGTCGGCACAGTGAACGGCGGCCCGCAAGTATTTGGTGTTGCCGGTCATTTCGTAGAGGCGGAGATAGCCATATCCATCCTCGCCTACAACGTGCGGCTCGATGTAGTCATTCCCGAGCTGGCTCCAGCCGTTGTAACGTTTCGCGCCGGGATCCGCGGAAGCGAACGGCACCTGCGACCAAAGATAGTCTTCCGGAGTAAGTCCGTTTTCCAGTTCGTAATCGACCAAGCTTTGCAGGAATGTAATGGTCCGCGGATCCCCGGTATAGGGATAAAGACGTTCGATAAAGCCCTGCATCATGGCTCGCAAATAGCCAGTCGAGTTCGCCCAGTGCGGGTCGGGAGCCAGTTCGAAGGTGGTGCGGTCAAAATCGAAACAGCAATAATAATAATGGAGCCGCTGCCGATTGTGCTGGTCCCACAGGATTGTCCACTGCGTAAGGAAGTGCGAAGAATACGAATAGCCGATATCGTAGGGCATTGGCCAGGGCAGCAATTTTCCTAGTTCATCCAACTGCACTGGATGACCCGCGATGGTGGGCGCATCCACCACCGAAGTCACCGGAAACGGCTTCTGCTGTCCCGCGAGCATCGTACTCAAGAAAAGCCCTGTCACTAGAACGAGCGCGATTTTGGTAAGCAGAGCCATTCCATCCGGTGGCTGAATCTCATGGCGACTCAGTGGCGTGCCAGAGGTGGTGGCCATGCGTGCGCGTAATTATAGTCGCGCAGCACGTCGGAGAAGAATCTAACGATCCTAGGTGGTTTGTCGGCTGTTCGGAAACTCCTCAGAAACTTCTCCCTTGAACGACGCTCGGACAGGGGCGTCAGGCGCTATCCAGAAACGGGCTATCCAGAAAGGGGCATCTGGGAAGTTACGAACCTCGTTCACCCGAAGCCGCAGGAAAATCCATTAGCATTCACTCCCCTCCTAGTAGCAGTCGCAGACGACGCGGCTTAGAAGTTAGGAACATGGGAAATCATCGATTGAGCGATCTTGTCGATAACGTCCTTTATCATGCTCAAAGGTGGGCGGCAAGCCTGCAACAGGTTTTGGGGGCAATTGCACGAGGCGCCGGTTTGTCGTCCAGGTGAAGCAAACTCGTTCGTAAACTCTTGCCGACGTATCAGGACCGAATCTCTCCGCGTATTGCCGACGGAGTAGGCCAAAGAGCGAGGAGAGAAGCGTTGCTGTATGCCCATTCATAGGCAGAAGACCCAAACCAAAGGGCGGCCTGATTCGAGACAGTAGATCGCGAGGTGCCGACAATTCGTGTCGAGCGCCGCCAGGTTTGTGAGATGCTTGGCGCAAGGACGAACTTCGGCCCACTCACAGGAGTATGGCGGATGGCGCAGATTGTCGTTACCTTCACCTTTCACAGCGGCGTCAAGCGCCACTTATTCCAGAATGTCCGGTTGTCGGGAAGCTGGGACGCCGACGGCATGTTTTCCAATCAGTGGACCCAGACGCCCATGGCTGAGTCGGCGGACGAGACCGGCTGCGATGCCTTCAGCGCGAGTGTATCTGTGGACGCCTCGCAGGTGGGAACGACGCTCCAGTGGGGCGTTATCGCCGATCTCGCGGGAGCGCCGAAGTCATGGGTCGTGGTTACGGAGGTCTCGGATCCCAACTCCCTCCTCCAGACTCGGAGCTTCGTTCTCTCCGCTGCGGGAGGGCGGCAGGACTACTGGTTCGCCACCGGGCGCCGGTTTGGCGCGCAGAAATATACGCCGCCTGGGGCAGCCAAACCGGGTATTCGCTTCTCGGTATGGGCGCCTTATGCCCAGAGCGTCGAAGTCGTCTTCGCGCCGTTTCCGGCCGCACCCGCAACGCCGGTAGGCTACATCGCCGACGACGGTACGGGAGTCGATCCCACGGCTCCCGTGGTGCCTCTGACCCAGATCGGAACGACTGGTATTTGGGAGACGAGCCTTGCCGCGACGCCCGCGCTCGCCGACTTCAGCGACTTCATGAATCGTCTGTACATGTACCGGATCGTGAACGAGCAAGGTGTCGCGACCTACAAGGTCGATATCTTCTCGCGAAACCAGGTGGGACGCGGAGACGACGATCCCAACGGAGTCCAATACGCGGGCTCTTACCTCGATCTCGACGGGATCGTAAGCTGTTCGGTGGTCTCCGATCCCGATCTGCTGACGAAGGACTTCGACGACACCAGCGTCGTCAAGCAGAGCCTGATCCCGGCGGACGAGTTCTGGGCGAACGAAGTGAACCCCGCCAAGCCGCTTGCGCAGGCGATCGAGGACCTGGTCATCTACGAGCTTCACATCGGATCCCTCGGATTTCCTTCCCCCTCTGCGGGCACGCTCGCCGAAGCGATGACCTTTATCGATCAGCTGGTGGAACTGGGAGTCAATGCCGTTGAGTTGCTTCCGCTGCTCGAGAGCGACGGCGCCGTGCAATGGGGCTATGGAACTTCGCTGTTTTTCTGCTTGCAGACCAGCCAGGGCGGTGCCAATCAACTAAAGCATTTCATCCGCGCCAGCCATCAGCGCGGCATCGCTGTCATTCTGGATGTGGTTTACAACCACTTTGCGGGGAGCGGAAACAACCGGTCGGAATGGGGCTATGACTCCGACCCCAATGTCGCGCCGCAGCACAATACCTGGAACTGGTACGAAGGAATGCCCGCGGACTATCCGGGGAACATTCTCGGCGGTTATCTGGACAACGGTTCAAGCGGATTCACTCCGTGTTTCTGGCAGGAGAACGTGCGCCAAATGTTTACCAGCAGCGTGGCGGCGCTGTTCGACGATTTCCACATCGACGGCATCCGGGTCGACCTTACCGACGCCATCCACAACAATAATGTGCTGCACTGGAATGGAACGCCGGTGGAGAATGCCAATCTGTTTGGCGCGAAGTTTCTCCGCGAACTCACTCGCACGGTGCTCACTTTGAAGCCGTCGGCATTTCTCATCGCCGAGGACTATACCGGATGGGCAGCGATGACGCAGCCGGTCAACCAGGGAGGCATCGGCTTCGATGCGATCTGGTACATGGACTTTTACCACAATCTGATCGGCGATGGGAACTACGGCGACAGCTATGCAAATCTGCTGAAGAACGCGGGCTTTGGCGTACCGGGCCCACTGAACCTGGACTACTTCGCGGGCGCGCTGCTGGCGACGCAATACGACAAGGTCGCCTATCACGAGAGCCACGACGAGGCCGGCAACGATCCGGGCACCGAGCGCACCATCGTGACCGCGGTGAACTCCGCGCCACTGTTCGGCGCCACGCGAACCTTCGCGGAGGGACGCTGCCGCTTCGTATTCGGAATGGCCGCGCTCTCCGCCGGCACGGCCATGTTCTTCATGGGGGAAGAGATTGGCGCGGCCAAACCTTTCACGGTCGGCACTTTCGCAGCCAACAAGGAAGATCTGATCGGCCAGCGGACAGGCACTGGACAGTTCCTGTTCCGTTTCTACCAGGACCTTATCCAGTTCGTGCTGGGGAATTCGGCGGCGCGATCCAATGCGCTCGATGTCATCTACACGCACAGTGACAACCGCGTCATCGCCTTCACCCGGACCGCTCCGGGAGAGAATCTGCTGGTCCTCGCAAGCCTGAACGATTCAGCCTTTGGGAGCGGCTATGCGATCGCCACGGACGCCTCGCGGCTACCGGCCGGAGGGTGGCGGGAGGTCTTCAACAGCGACGCCGCGATCTACGGAGGAGCGAACGTCGGCAACGGCGGTGCCGTATTACCCGTCAATAACGGCCAAATATATGCAGTCATTCCCGCCCATGGATTCGTCGTATTTGAGAAGGTGAGCTAACGACCCAACAGCTAGGAGGGTAGGCCAGACAAAAGCCTCCGACCCCGCCCTCCCAGATTCACGAGATTGTTAATCACAAGCCAACCTTCAGGGTACCAAGCACGCGTCGGATGTTACGGACCATCGAGCGTTCTGACACGGATCGACGCCAAGGGGTCCTTGAGCGTTCCACGCAGAGAATCCGTACTTCCCGAGGCGGAACGCTCAGGATCCCAGAACCCTCGTCAGATTGCCCTGTATTTCCGTCTCCATAAAACATTCCTCGATTAAGAGTCGCGGTTCTAGGCTGCTGTCAGTGCCGCACCGATAAGCAGCGCGGCGAAAATCGCCATGATAATCCGGGGTTCGGGGTATTCAAGAAAGAGGAAGCCGATCGTGAGCCACCCGACCGCTGCCAGCAGACCCAATGTCAGCCCCGTCCATTGACCCATGAAGGAAACGCCATTGCGGATCGCGAGCAGAGCCAACAGCGCGAACAGGACCTGGCCGAGCGCATAGGCCGTGTTCATCCCGTAATAGAGCGTCGCTTCGGGGCCAGGGGTATACAGGCCCATGTAGAAGGTCGGCAGCGTAGGCTTATCTGGATCGAGCGGCGGGTCGTACTCGCCGATCACCATGCGGAAGACTGGATGTCAGGGTATTCTTCTGAGCGGCGAAGTTCTTTTCATTGAGGTTGATGCGAAAGCGCTCAACCCGCTCAAGACCACAAGTATCCATAACGCAGCGCGAAGGGTCGAAAGCTGCGCGACAAACCCGATCAGGGGCGGACCGGCAAGGAAGCCAACATAGCCAGCCGTCGTGACTACGGCGAGGCTGGGACCGGGTGCACTGCCTTCAATGTTCCCTGCAGCGGCGAACGTATTGGGAATAATCGTGGCCAGACCTGCTCCAGCGCACGCAAATCCCACCAACGCCCAACCGGCAGTGCCGAATAACAAGACGAAGACAAGCCCTGCCGCGGCCAAAAGAGCCCCGTAACATACGAGGTGGCCGCGTCCAAGCCTCCCAGTCAGATAGTCGCCTGTCAGGCGACCTCCAGCCATAGCGCCTGAGAACACGGCATATCCAAGTGCGGCCAATCCTGGCCCGGTGAGAACCGAAGTACGAAGATAAATCGCGCTCCAATCGGCAATCGCACCTTCAACGAGCATAATCGAAAATGCAAGAAGAGCGAGCGTGCCTAATGGTACAGACCACGTAATCGTGCCTCCGGATGCCACTTTCTCGGCGTCCTCAGGTGCGGAGGGAAGCGGAAGCCACCTGAATGCGAGTATGGAGATTGCGGCAAGTGCTATACCGCTGACCCAAAAGTGAATCCCGGCCGGAACCGCACGTGAAGCAACCAATCCCCCTAACGCAGCTCCGGCCATTCCACCCAGGCTGAAGAGGGCATGGAATGACGACATGATGTGACGCTGGTATCGCTTCTCGAGCATCACGGCGTGAGTATTCATCGCTACATCCATCGAACCAGCCATCGCCCCATAGAAAAGAAGAGCGACCGACAGTGTTAGGACCGTATTGGATTCGGCAATCAAGGGCAGTGCGAGGCCAAACCCCAA
>DATBYA010000104.1:0-47899 GCA_036514015.1 Candidatus Sulfotelmatobacter sp. | reverse complement strand
AAATCCTGAGGTCTTACTTTTGTAATGATTAAACATGTTCAACCCTGAAAACCCCTGTGCTAGTATAGACGCACAGATTCGCAATTGGGATGTTTTGCCCGGTCCCAGAAAGTCCTCCTCCAGGCAACGAGTCGCAGTTGGTCTGAGTCTAATTTGTCATGGAGCCGGTTGGCGGGTTCCGTGTCGGGGCATTAAATGAGAAAAGTAGTTCTTGCGCTTCTCGTCCTAGGTCTATCCCTATCCACAATCAGTCTGGCCGCCCAAACCGCGCAGCCCACCATCCCGGTGGACCAGATCCATGCTGGCATGCGTGGCTATGCCCTCACCGTATTTGAGGGGGTTAAGCCTGAATCGATGGACGTCGAAGTCCTGGGCGTTCTGCACAATACGAACGGACCCAAGGGCGACATCATCCTGATTCGCCTGCATGGAAAAAAGGTGGAATACACGGGCGTGGTCGCCGGCATGAGCGGCAGCCCGGTGTACCTGAACGGCAAGCTGGCTGGCGCACTCGCCTTCCGCATCGGGGAGTTTTCCAAGGAACCGATCGCCGGAGTGACCCCGATTGCCGATATGCTCGAGATCAATGCACTCGACAAGTCGCCGGCCGAAGAAGCTGCGGCGACCAAGCCCGGCGTATCGAATGCCGCGGGAAAAACCGCCGCCCCCGGCGATGCCGGCACATTTCCGGATTCCGCGCAGTCCGATTCCAGGCAAGATTTCTCCAACTATCTCAAGCCCATCGACGCGCCCCTCGTCTTCAACGGATTTTCGGAAGACACCATGCGCCGCTTCGCCGGCCAGTTCGCTTCAGCGGGAATCGTTCCCGTGATGGGAGCAGGCTCGGTCAGTGAAGAGAAACAGCCGGAACCGCTCGAAGCAGGATCGGCGGTAAGCGCCATTCTGGTTCGCGGCGATATGGATATCGCGGCCACCTGCACCGTGACCTATATCGATCCGCAGCGTCTGCTGGCCTGCGGACATCCTCTATTGCAGTTCGGCTCCGTCGATCTGCCCATGAACAAGGCGCAGGTATTGGCCACTCTGCCCTCGCCCCTGAACGCCTTTAAGATCGTCAACACCACCGAGCAAGCCGGAGTCTTTGTGCAGGATCGCCATACTGGGATCATGGGCGTGTTCGACAAACAGGCAGACATGATTCCGGTGACGCTGACCATCCACGGCGGAAGCGGCGTAAAGGAATTTCATTACGAAGTATTGAACAATCCGCGTCTGAGTCCCGTCGCCATGATGGCAACGGTCTTCAATGCTTTGCATGGCGTCAACGAATACGGTGAAGAAATCACTTACCGCCTCAACGGCAGCATCGATGTGAAGGGCTTTCCCGAAGTGGGGCTTCGGAACATGTTCGTTCCTGCGGAGAATGGTCAGCCGGCCGCCATGGCCGCAGCCCTTTCCCTGGGTGAGCGCTTCGGACGCATTTACGACAACCCTTATAACGCTCCTGCAGTGAACAGCGTGAAGCTTGATTTCGACCTGGTCCGGGAGCGCCGCTGGGCGCGCCTGGAGAGTGCCCGTACCGACGTCAGCGAAGTCCGTCCGGGCGACGAAATTATTGTCGAAACCGTGCTCGCTCCCTACCGCGGCGAACGCGTCGTGCACCAGATTCCGGTAAAGATTCCCACCTCGGCCAGCAAGGGAAGCCTGCGCATTCTGGTCAGCGACGGTGAAACTCTCGACCACGTGGGCCGCGGCAATGCGGCCTTTGGCCGGCGACTCGACCTGGCTTCGACAATTGCGTTGCTCAACAAAGAGCATTCCAACAATCGCCTCTATGTTTCGCTGCTTGAAGCGGACCCGGAAGCCCGCGTTGCGGATAAAGTCATGCCCACGTTGCCCATCTCGGTGATGAACATCATGGACGGCATGCGCGGCAATCAGGAGATGATCGTCAGCGGCGAATCCAGCGTCGACGAAACTGCAACCCCTCCGCTCGATTACGTAGTGAGCGGCGCGCAGTTGCTGACCGTAACCGTGAAGTAGTGGAGTGAAACCGTGTGGTGTGCACTCCGCGCCCGCGCAGGGGCCGGCCGCCGAAAAGCTCCGCTAACGACAACCGCCACGGCTGTCCGGAGAAGGCCGAGCCGCCGTAGAGTCGTACCAGCCTTCCCTCTACGAACGCGCGAAACGACCTGAGGAAAAACCTCAACGCAAGCAAAACAGGGCAACGCCCTTCGGTATGTGCCGGAAGCCTTGCGTCATCACGACAGCAATCAGCATTTGCGTGCCGTTGAAGCCGGCATGCACCAGGAAGCTGGCTCCCACCGAACCCATGACGGCGCGCACCACGCCGCATACCACGCCCACCAGAAAGATCACGAGCGCCGCTCCCCACGCCCAACCATACTGCGGTAGATGAATTAAACCAAACGGCAGCGCCGTCAGCACGACTCCCCAGACCACGCCCATCCGCCGCGCCAGCACCGGATACATAAATCCGCGAAAAAACAGCTCCTCCATCAGCGGACCAAGCGTGACGGCAATGATCGACAGCAGATAGGCATCGCGCGGCCGGTCGAACAGATGCTCGAAGGGCGTGTCCTTCGGCATGGGCAACAAGCTTTGCAGCAGGCCGAGCACGAAGAACATCGCTGCTCCTAGCGCCAGCAGCCTCCACTCCAACCGCGGCCAATTCCAGCGGATCGCCTGCCAAAAACGCACATGATACTTCCCCTCGACCAGCGCAACCATGCACGCGGCCACCGGAATGTAGATCAGAAATTGCGAAGCAATCAGCAGAATTGGCCTTTTCGAGACGTCAGTCAGGCTTTCCTGTGGGTACCAAAGCCAATGCGCCGCCCATAACACGGCCAGCTGAAACACCACCATGCTGACCACCGTCAACCCCGCGATCAATAGCACGTCCCACCCGTTCCACACCGGATTCTCCACCGGCGGCGGTAGGGTTGGTCCGGGAGCAACCCGGCCAGCGGCGAACAGGTCAGACTCGCCCGATCGGGGCGTCGGGGGTTCAGCGTTCATCAGCGGCTGCGGCTCCAACTGTGGATTGTCAGAAGAAGACAAAATGACTCTTTCTTATTTATGCTTATGAAGTTTTGACCTGATACTCCGCACTCGGTACTGGGTGCTTCTTCCCGTTTCCAAAATACCCCACCAGGGCTTGCCCGGTGTACGACTTCTTCACCCGCGCGACCGTCTCCGGCGTGCCCTGAGCTACGATGCGCCCGCCTTCTTCGCCGCCCTCCGGCCCGAGGTCGATGATCCAATCCGCGTTGCGGATCACATCCAGATTGTGTTCGATGATAATGATCGAGTTCCCCAGGTCGGTTAACCGGTGGAGCACGTCCAGCAACTTCTTCACGTCGTCGAAGTGCAGTCCCGTTGTCGGTTCGTCGAGCAGATAAAGCGTCTTGCCGGTTTGCCGCTTGCTCAATTCGCGCGCCAGTTTGATGCGCTGCGCCTCGCCACCCGAGAGCGTCACTGCCGACTGCCCGAGGTGAATGTATCCCAGGCCCACGTCGACCAGCGTCTGCAACTTCTGCTTTACCTGCGGAATATTTTCCAGAATCGGGAGCGCGTCGGAGACTGGCATCTCCAGCAAGTCGGCAATCGAGTTCCCGTTGTACTTCACCGTCAGCGTTTCGTGGTTGTAGCGCCGTCCGCCGCAGACCTCGCACAGCACGTACACGTCAGGCAGAAAATTCATCTCGATGCGCCGCTGCCCTTCGCCCTGGCACGCCTCGCAGCGACCGCCGGAAACATTGAAGGAAAACCGGCCCGCCTTATAGCCACGTTCCCGCGAGTCCGGCAGCATCGCGTAGAAATCGCGGATCTGAGTGAACACGCCGGTGTAGGTTGCCGGATTCGACCGGGGCGTTCGTCCGATGGGCGATTGATCGATGCGGATGACCTTATCAATATTTTCCGCGCCCGAAATTGCCTTGTGTTCGCCCGCCTTCTCGCGCGAGCGATAAAGCTGCCGCGCCAGCGCACGATACAAGATGTCGTTCACCAGAGTCGACTTGCCGGAACCGGAAACTCCCGTCACCACCGTCATCACGCCCAGCGGAAAGGTCACATCCAGATTTTTGAGATTATTTTCTTTCGCGCCTAGAATCGTGAGCGCTGCCCCGTTCGCCCGGCGCCGCTCCGCCCGCATCGCGATCGCGGTTCGACCTGAGATGTATGCCCCGGTCAGGGAGTCCGGATCGCGCATGATCTCCTCCGGAGTTCCATGCGACACCAGGTTCCCGCCATGTCGTCCCGCGCCCGGCCCCAGATCCACGACATAATCGGCACGCCGGATCGTATCTTCATCGTGTTCCACCACCAGCACCGTGTTGCCGAGATCGCGCAAATTCTCCAGAGCGGTCAGCAACCGGTCGTTATCGCGATGATGCAGCCCAATCGACGGCTCGTCCAACACATACAGAACGCCGCGCAGCTTCGATCCAATCTGCGTCGCCAAGCGAATCCGTTGCCCCTCGCCACCCGACAACGTCGCCGCCGAGCGATCCAGCGAGATGTATCCCAAGCCCACCGCATTCAAAAACTGCAGTCGCTCCACCACTTCATGCATGACCCGCCCGGCGATGGTCGCCTCGCGGCCGGCCAGCTTGATTCTCTGTGCCACCGCCACCGACTTTTCCACCGGCATCGCGGTGAACTCTGCGATCGACATGCCATTTACCTTGACCGCCAGACTCTCCGGGCGCAGCCGCTTGCCATGGCACGCCGGACACTGCGTGGCCGACATGTGATCGATCAGCCAGTCGCGATAACCCTCCGAAGTCGACTCCTCCAGATTCTGTTTCAGATATCCAAAAATGCCGTGAAACCCAGTCTTGCCGCCGCGCCCCGGTTCGCCGTTCAGCAGAAAATCCTGCGTCTTCTCCGAAAACTTTTCAAACGGAGTGCTCAAGTTAATGCCATATGCCGCCGACGAAATCTGCAGCATGTGAATCAGATTCTGCGAGGCCGATCCTGGCCCCAGCCCGCCCTCGAGCAGCGGCTTCGACCAGTCGGTGATCACCTTCGCGGGATCGAAATCGTATTTACTGCCCAGCCCATGGCACTCCGGACATGCCCCATACATGCTGTTAAACGAAAACGACCGCGGCTCCAACTGGGGCACGCTGATGCCGCAATCGGGACACGCCAATTTCTCCGAATATAGCTGTTCCTCACCGCCGACCACCGCAACCTGCACCAATCCGCCCGCCAGCTTCATCGCCAGCCCCACCGACATTTCCAGACGATGCTCGATCCCGGGCTTCACCAGCAGCCGGTCAATCACAACTTCAATGGTGTGATTTTTTCGCTTGTCAAGATGAAGCGCGACATCATCGTCCAGACTGACCAGTTCCCCGTCAATGCGTGCCCGCGGGTAGCCGTGCTTGACGAGGGTTTCCATCTCTTTCTTGAACTCGCCCTTGCGCCCGCGCACGATCGGGGCCATGACCATGACCCGATCCTCAGGACTCAGCACCATCACCCGCTGAACAATCTGATCGGCGGACTGCCGGCTGATCGCCCGTCCGCACCTGGGGCAGTGCGGCACCCCAATCGAAGCGAATAGCAGGCGAAGATAATCGTAGATTTCGGTGATGGTTCCAACCGTCGAGCGCGGGCTGCGGCTGGTGGTCTTCTGCTCAATCGAGATCGACGGGCTAAGTCCATCAATGGCATCGACATCCGGGCGTTCCATTTGATCCAGAAACTGCCGCGCATAGGCCGACAAAGTCTCCACATAGCGGCGCTGCCCCTCGGCATAAATGGTGTCAAAGGCAAGCGAAGACTTCCCCGAACCGCTGAGCCCGGTGACCACCGTCAGGGTATTACGGGGAATCTCAACGTCAATGTTTTTCAGATTGTGCTGCCGGGCGCCCCGGACAGAAATCTTGGTAATGGCCATCTTGTACTTGGGGCTATTTCCCTTCCGTAACGTCGACAGGGCAACAGATTTAATGGAAAGTGGGATTGCACAGCTTTACTCCGTATCTTAGTCGCCAACAGCGCGGAGCGTCAACGCAGTTAGATTGAAGATTCGCTCCGTGGGAACAGGAAGAAACTAGGTATACGGATTTTTGGGCCGTGCATCTGATAACAGCCCTTCGTAAAGGTTGGTTGACCGTGAATTCGCTTTTTATGCCCGTAATTCTTTTCGCTACCGTAGTCGCATCGGTTGGTTTCGGTGTTTTAGCCGCTTATGCCGCGGTGATCGGCATCCTGCATACCTTCGGCCCCGGCTCGCAGCCCCAACCGTCGCGCCGGCGCCTGGTCTTAGTCCCTACCGAGAACCACGCCAGCGGCGACTGAACCATCGGACTCTGTGCGGGCAGCCCTCGGCTGACGACCTAGCGTTGCTCCCTGCTTTGAACCTTTACTCCGCTACTCCGCCGGCCCCACCAGCTTCATCTTGCTCTCCACGTGCGTCCGCTCAAAGGCTGAATTTTCCAGTGCAATCGACACCTGCCGATGAATGAAGAACAAGGCATGGATCCGGAATTCCGTTCCGAACGTGGCGGGAAACCAGGCTCCATCCCCCTGCCGTTTGTAGACAACGTTGAAACCGACCCCAGGCAAATCGGTCCCAAGCAATGTCCGCACCGCGAACGGAATGCGCCGCGAGAGTTTCGTAAACACTCGCACCGGCTGAAACTCGGTTGCATCGATGTAGGCTTCGCCGGCCCAGGCAATCTCGTTCCGGTCCTTGGGCCGAAAGCCGATGTGGTAGACGCTACGCCCCTGTTGCGCCTCCTGACCGAGCAGCCTGAATTCATAGTTTTTCTGCTCCTCGCTGGTCAGGGGAAACAGATCCTTCGCCAAGCCGTCCTTGGTGTTCTCGTTGAGCAGGTCGTCGCGCAAGCCGTCGATCAGGCTCCCATCCAGGCTCCCCGACCCGGGAGCGGGCTGGCCTTGAAACGTCTCGTACTTCCCCTGGTGCCAGTACCGGCCGGTGAGCAACCTGAGTTCCTTCTGAGTTCCATCGGGCGTCGGCATGACGTCATACTCTGTCGTCTCTTCGCGCAGGGTTTTGCCCTGGGGTTTGTGCGTAAGAATGCGGATGTGCTGCCGGTAAACGTATTGCTTGCGCAGGGCTTCGCTGCGGTCCTGGTTCGCAGCCACGCGTGCCATGATGGCATCGGCGGTCAGCGGTTCGGTTGCCGGTTCTCGCTGCAAGTCTTGAGCGGCCGAGAGCCCGGCCCCCAGCAGCAACACGACCAGCAGCAACACGAGAACATGAGGTCTTCGCACGGACAGGGAGCCTCCTCTGTTTCCTACGCGCAAACGGAACCCGAAGTTCCCGCGATTTGCCCGCTCCAGCTCGTGTCCTGCATCCTAATCCGGCGTATCAGGGTTGAGCCAGCCCTGTGTGCCAATGTAGGTTCGACAAATCAAGGTCTGCTGTGGCGGCGCTAACGTAGGGAGATTAAGCCCCTGCGTAGCCTGAGAAGGAATCCCCGCTCTTTATGGCGGGGAGGATGTCAAAACGGCGCAAAACCCAATGCATGCAGCACCGGCATCCTGCCGGCCGTTGCGAGAGCGGCCCCGAGCTTGTCGAACGAGCAGCCCTCGAGATGGCCGCGCTGCGAACTGCAAGAACATGCGCTCGATCCATCGTGATAGCATTTCCTTGAAGAGCATTCCCTCTCCTCGGCACCATGTCCCGCTCCCACGCCATCCCGCTCTGTCTCACGCTGTGCGAGGTCATCCTGGGCTGCATCCTGGCACCCGCCGCCGAACCTTCTCCCTGGCTCGAAATTCACTCCGCCCACTTCACCGTCATCACCGATGCCGGCGACAAAAAGGGCCGTGAAGTTGCCCTCCGCTTCGAGCAGATGCGGGCCGTCTTCGCCACGCTGCTGGGGAAAGAGCATCTCAACCAGTCGATCCCGCTGACCATCCTCGCCTTCAAAAACGACAAGTCCTACTATCAGGTTGCGCCTCTGGCTCACGTTGAAGCACAAGCCGGCCAACTCAATATGCAGCCCATTGGCGTCCCCGGATTTTTTCTCCCCGGCAACGATCAAGACTTCATCGTGCTGAACCTGTTCGAAGAAGAGTCCTGGCGAGCGGTTGCGCACGACCTCGCCGTCATGCTGCTGAATTACAACTATCCCCGCGCCCAAGGATGGTTCGACGAAGGCCTCGCCGAGTATTTCAGCTCGATTCGCGTCGACAACAAACAGGTCGAACTCGGCAGCGACCCCGAACTGGTTCCCTCCGCCACCCAGGATCTGCTGGGTAATGAGCGCGATACGCATCCGCCAAAATCCCTCACCGAATTGCTCGGCTCCCAGGTCTGGCTCTCGCTGCCCGATCTTTTCACCATGAAGCACGACACCTCGACGCGCAACGAAGGTACTCATCACACGCTCTACTACGCGGAGTCGTGGATCGTCATGCACTACCTGCTGCACGAGCAGAAACTGCCGGAAACTGGCACTTACTTCGATCTGATATTGAACCAGCACGTCCCGGTGGAAGATGCCATTCAAAAAGCCTACGGCATAAGTTCGGTCCAGTTCGAACAGGCGGTGAAGGATTATTTCCATGCACAGAACGCGCTTCTGAGCGCGGTCGATGCCGCCCGGCAAACGAATTCGAACCCTGCTTCTGCGGCGAATACCACGGCCGGCCAGGCTTACCGCTTCCCGGCGCCCATTGGGCCTGACGATTCGACCATCACATCGCAGTCTCTGCCCGAGTCCGATGCGCGCGCCCTTTACTTCGAAATTGCAATCCGTATCCCCGAACGCCGCGACTTCGGTCTGCAGGAATTACGCACCCTGGCTACAGCGCCCACCCTAGCCGATAAGAAGTTCGAAACCAGAAAAGAAGAAAAGAGACCCGGCGAAGATCCCGACCTGCTGCCCAGCAATGCCATGGGCAACGCTCTCGCCCATCGCATCCTTGCCTGGGATCACATTCAGCGCGGCGAATTCCCAGAAGCCTCCACCGAACTCGCACAGGCCTCCGCCCTCAATCCGGGCGACATGTGGCTGCGGTATTACGTCTCCGTCTTGAAGTACCGCAGCGCGCAGACGAGCCACACCGACATACAAGGCCTGCCCAACATGATGCTCGATCTTCGGTCCGTGCTCGAGTGGTATCCGGAATTCGCCGATGCCTACGATCTGCTGGCGGTCGCCCGCAACGCCGGCGGAGGCCCGGCCGCCGCCCTGCAGGCCGAGCGCGCCGCCATCAATCTGAGTCCGCGCGATGAACGCTATGCCTATCATCTGGCTCAGATTTATGTGGCCGGCAAGAAATGGGAAACGGCCAATGTTTTGCTCGACCGGCTGAAAGCCAGCAGCAATCCGCAAATCGCGGCACTCGCCCGCAACCTGATCGAGCAAGCCGAAACCGAACGTAAGTACGGCATTGTGGGCTCGGCCGGAACGCAACCCAAATTCGCGCCGCAGAAGTCGCCTTTTGATGTGCTGGAGGAGGACGCTGCCAAGCGCGCCGCCGCCGAGAAGTCTGCGCAATCCGGCGAACCGGGGGATCAGCGTCCCACGAAGTTTTTCAAGGGCCGCCTGGTGGCGGTCGATTGCTCCGAGGCCCCAGCCGCCATCCTCACCATCGCCGCAGAAAGCGCGACGCTGAAACTTCGCGCCGCCGATTACAAATCTCTGCTCCTGATCGGTGCCGACGATTTTTCCTGCGACTGGCAAGATCGGCAAGTCACGGTGAACTACAAACCCGGTGGCCCGAAGGACGGGGACTTGGTCTCGCTCGAAGTACGCTGAACGCCCTCGTCTGATCGAACGTCATCTGGTCTCAATCGTCTGATCCAACCCCCAATCATGGTCCACAACTCGCGGCCTACGGCTGAACATTGGTAACGCCTTCCGCGCTGACTTTCGCAAAATACTTCTCGTACCAGGCGATGGATCGATCAGTCGCGTCGATCTGATGTTTGACCTCGGAGAGGCCGTGTCCTTCGCGAGGATAACGAAGGAATACCGTCTCGACGCCTACGTCTTTGAGAGCAACGAAAAGCTGCTCCGCTTCCGCTATGGGAACGTCGTTGTCGTTCTCGCCATGGATGATGAGAGTCGGAGTATGCGCGGCACCGATATGCTTCAGCGCTGACCGTTCCCAGGCAACATCCATCAGATTTCCCTGATGCAGGAATTGCCCAAACTCCATCTCCTCATACTGGTTGTAATAGGTCATGTAGTTGTAGCTGACCAGGTTCGCAATGCCCGCGGTTGGAATCGCTGCCTTGAACTCGTTGGTCTGAGTGATGAGCCAATCGGTGAGCTGGCCGCCGTAGCTCACTCCCTCGATCCCCAGCCGTTCTCGATCAATCCACAAGTAGCGCCGCACTGCTGCGCTCACACCGTAGAGAACGTCCTGGCCTTCATTGCCGTCCTGGTCGCCGAAGACGGCGTCCGCAAATTTCTGGCCGTAACCGGTGGAGCCGCGATAATTCACATTGAGCACGGCGTAGCCGTGCGCCGCGTAGATCTGATTCTTGAAGTTGAAGCCGGGACCATTTTCTCCGTGCGGTCCTCCATGAATCACCGCGATCAGTGGATGCTTCGACGTGGCGGTCATGCCGATGGGCTTGGTGAGAAAAGCTTCGACATCGAATCGATTGTCGTTGCTGACGAAAGTAAACGATTCAACCTCGGCGATCGACTTATTCGCGAAGAGTTCATGGTTGAGATCGGTCAGCTTGCGGGATCCGGCCGCGCCGGATTTGTAGTACAGCTCGGAGGCGTCGCGCGGCGTGGTGAAAGTGTAAGCGACCGCCTTGTTCTTGCCGACCGACCAGGCTCCCACTCCGCCAATATCGCTTACCAAGTATTCCGGCTGTCCGCCGGCGATCGGCAGGCGCACGAGACGATTATTGCCGTGTTCCTGCACCGTGAAATAAACCGCGCTCCCATCCGGCGCCCATTGCGGCGTCCCTTGCCGATTGTCAATCGCGCTCCCAATTTCGCGGCGATTGCTGCCGTCGGCGTTCATGATCCAGACATGTGTGTCCTCCATGGTGGTCTCGCGATCGGTGAGGCCGCGGCGCGTGCCGCGATAAACAATGAATTTGCCGTCCGGCGACCATAGCGGATCGTATTCGTTGAATTCGGTAGCCGTTAGGCGATGAATGCTGTTGTCGGCGAGTTGCAGTGTAAAAAGATCGTAGTTAAAGAACTCGTCCTGATTCGGCTCGCGGTTGGACGCGAAGACCAGTTGCTTTCCGTCGGGCGACCAGTCAATGGAGTGCTCGTCGTAATCGCCTTGCGTGAGCTGACGCACCTGCTTCGAAGCGACGTCTACCACGAAAATATGCAGGCGTTGATTGTCGTTGAAGCGCGTCATGCCTTCGCCCGCGTCGGGCTTGTAGAGATAACGCGTAATGATCATGGGATCGCCACTCGCTTCGGCGGCGACAGCCCCTGCCGTGGAAGAGACAAACGCAATTTGGCTTCCATCGGGTGACCACGTGAAGTCCTTTCCGGTTCCAGGCAAGGGCGAATTCGTACCCACCAGCGCCGCCACGAAAGTTGTGCCGCTGCCGTCGGGATGCGCCAGCAAAAGGCCGTGCCGCTCGCCCTCCGCACCGCGGAACGCGATCCACTTGCTATCGCCAGACCAGAGCGGGCCACCGGCCGGCTGGTCGCCGCCGAGACGGACGCTCTTCTCTGTGCTCAGATCCATCACCCAGAGTTGGCCGTAGGGTCGGCCGGGGCGATCGCGCATCGTAATCGTGTAGGCAAGGTAGCGGTTATCAGGCGAGAGCGCGACGCCGCCAACCGAGCGCAGGCGAGAAAGGTCGCCGCTCGCCAGCAGCTGAGCCCACGCCGGCGCCGCCATAGCAGCCAGGAGCACCGGACACGTCAGGCAGACAAGAATGCGGAACCACATGGCATTGGAGCGGTGAGGCATTAGAACCCCCATCCGAGTGCGGGAAATGGGCAACGTCATACTGGGCAACGTCATACTAGGTCGGGCACTCCGGCTCGGTCAATGAAGAACCCTTGCAGATATCCGAGGCAAACTTTTGGATAAATCTGCTTTTGAACTTTGGAGGGCCAATGAAAAACCCTCCCGCTGGGGGACGGGAGGGTTCAGGAATAATTCGCAGTTATGCGCGGACGACGTTTGCCGCCTGGAAGCCTTTGGGGCCCTTCAGCAGATCAAACTCCACGGTCTCACCCTCGTTGAGCGTGCGGTAGCCGTTCTCCTGGATCGCGGAGAAGTGCACGAACACATCTTCCCCCGTGGAGCGCTGGATGAATCCATATCCCTTCGCCCCGTTGAACCACTTGACTGTACCTTTCTCTCTCACGGCAAAAACTCCTTTCACAATCGCGAAGAATTATTCTCCGGCAATCTCGATCGTCGCCCCGGTTTGCTGGAGCCCCCCTCGAAGAATCCGGTAGAACTTTCGGTGCGCCTACGAGTGCGGAGAAGAACCCCAAAAAGGAAAAGACTCCTCAGTCCCCGCGGTGTGCATCCGCTGAAGGAACTTCTGGAGTCCGACAATTTGGCGCATTTCACCACACACCCAACCAACGTCTGCCAAGTACTGGTCTCACCACCGGACCACTCCCCGGAATGAGGCCCCGATAATAAGGGCTATTAAAACGATTCGCAAGAAGAATCCGAAAGAAATCGTAACATGACCCTCGGTCATCAAATAGCAGAATCCGGCATAGCTTTCACAAGGATAAAGAAATACTTGGCAATTCGGCCCGAGACTTCCGATTGTTACCCCGCTCGTTCTGCTCTGCTAGGATGAGGGGATGGTTGTGGCTAATCCGCCCATTCCGACGCTTCCGCCCGCCGATGCCGTACCGCAAGGTAATGTGCGCCGGGCGCCATCTCATTCTCCAGGAATCGCCCTTTCCACCTTGAAGTATCTGACGCGGACCGAGGTGCATACCTTCGCCTTCTCGGTTGCGGCCAATTCCATTCTGTCCTTCTTCCCTTTTGTCGTCCTGCTCATGACTGTGATCCGCCGCGTTTTTCATTCGCGCGTCATGTACGATGTAGTCCTGCAGTTGCTGCGGGATTACCTGCCCGCCGGCCAGGACTTCGTGATTCGCAACCTGAACGCCATGGTCAACGCCCGGCAACGGGTGCAGGTTGCCTCGTTGATCATTTTGCTAGTCACTGCGACGGGGATCTTCGTGCCGCTCGAAGTTGCGCTCAACCGCATCTGGCGCTTCGAGAACAATCGATCGTATCTGGGTAATCAGGTGATCTCGCTCGGTCTCGCATTTGCCTGCGGCCTGCTGGCTTTGCTTTCGATCGGACTCACTGCCGGGCCGGTCTCATTTATGGAATTCCTGTTACGCGGCTACGGCACGGGAGTGGTGCGCCTGGTGGGATTTCTGATGATGAAGATATTCGCCATCGCAGCCAGTATCGCCATCTTTTTCCTCATCTACTGGCTATTGCCCAACGGCAAGGTCCCGGCGCGGGCCGTACTGCCCGCGGCGATCATCATGGGATTGCTCTCGGAAGCTTTGAAATACGCCTATATCCTGGCGCTACCCTGGCTGAATTTTCAGGAAGTCTACGGCCCATTCGCGCTCTCGGTGAGCATGATGTTCTGGGCATTCCTCTCGGGCCTGCTTCTGCTGGCCGGCGCCAATCTTTCGGCGGAAGAACACCTGCACGATGCTGCGTAGGGCCCAGGGTGGTGCAGGGAATTAGAAACGCGGCAACGCGTTTCCCGGGGACGGGCAAATAACGCTCTCTAAGGGAAACCGTTATGAAGCTATGAAGCAGCGAGTGCCTGGTGGCTACTCGCTATCTTCGCAACACCCACATCGCCCAGCCCGCCACCAGCACTCCGCCCAGAAACATTGCGAAACAATAGAGGCCGTAGCGCATCATGTCGCGTGGGGTCTGGCGATGGGTAATGCCGAAGACGATGGAGGCGAACAGCGCAAATACCGCCGCCGCGCTGAAATGATTGAGTGTGATGTTCACCGCGCGTGTCTCCACGAAAAGGTTTTAACCGGGAACTGACAACCGGCAACTGACAGCTGTTTCACTGTTTCTTTCCGATGGCAATGTGATAGGCATCGGCGACGGCAATAAAGTTCAGCAAGCCGGCGACAATCATAAATTTTGTCCCATAGTCGGCGGTGGCGAATGCGATGGCGCCCTGGCCCCAGTCCATGGCCATCGTCACAATGTACAAACCGCCCGCGCCTACGTCGCCGATGAAACCCAGGATGTCGAGAATATCACCGCCATTCGCTTTGTAAATACGGCCTTGCATCGCCAATCCCAGTACGAAGAGGGTTGCAATCGATACCAGCAGCAGCAGGCCGCGAATCCAGCGCCTCTGGATCATGTGGCCCGCGCCGGGAATTAGCCAGCCCACTGCTGGGGCGAGCACGGCCATCATGTTGGCTGGTTGTGCCGGCGTTACTCGCGTTTTTTCCGTGGTGGAATTTGCCATTCAGATGTTCACAATCTCGCGTTGAATTTTTCCCGTCACTTCGGCAGACTTCGCGCGCACCAGCACGTTCACTTCGCTGCGCACGCCAAACTCCGGCATGTAGATGCCCGGCTCGATGGAGAAGCAGGAATTCGGCAGAATCTGCCGTTCGTCGTGAATTTCCAGATCGTCCATGTTGGCTCCGTTGGCGTGGACGTCGGTCCCGATGGAGTGTCCCGTGCGATGGATGAAATAATCGCCATAGCCCGCCTTGCGGATATGCCCGCGGGTGGCGCGATCGACTTCCCAGCCAGCGATGCGGCGGCCGGCGCCGATTGCGTCAAGCACAGTCTTCACGCCGGCGTCACGTGCATCGCGCACAATCTCGAAAATCTCATGCATGCGTCCTGACGGCGCTGCACCCACGTAACCCATCCAGGTAATGTCGTAGTAGACCGAGTTGGGTATGTTCTTCTTTCCCCAGACATCCAGCAGGATAAGGTCGCCTTCGCGAATGGGCACGGGATGACTGGCGTGCGGCTCATAGTGCGGGTTGCCGGCGTTGGCGTTGACGGCCACAATCGGCGGATCGTCGCTCACCAGATTCTCGCGCTGGAAGGCTTCCATGAACCACTGCTGAATTTCGTGCTCCCTGGTGCCACCGTTGCGGACGCGCCTGCCGATCTCTTGGAAGGCCGCCGCCACAATGGAATCGACGCTGTCGCGGGCCGCGAAATGCGACTGCACCTGATCTTCGCTCCAGGTGGATTCGAACTGCGCCACTAGATCCGCGGAACTGACCACGTTCTTGCCCAGCCCGCGCAGCAGGTCGATGGTACCGCCGTCCACCAACGAAATGGTGAAGACAATGTTGTTCGGCGAGTACTGCATGGCCAGATCACGATAGTTCGCCAAGATGGACTTCAGTTTGTCGAATAATTCCTGCCAACCGGAATACTGATGCTTCTTGCCAGGCAAGGAATCGAGATGTCCGGCTTCGATCTTGTGCACCAGCTTTACTGGTTCGCCTTCCGCGGGAAGCAGGTAAAACCAGCGCCGGGTCACCATCAGGCTCGCAGGCAGGCCCAGCACACGGTAGGCGATGGGATCGCGATGATGATGATCGTAGAAAAGCCACGCGTCCATGTTGCGTTCGCGCAGCGCAGATTGAATGGCAGCCAGATCCATGGGCAGAGTCTTATTGTAAACAAGAGCCAGGGTTTGGGCGAATCCCCTCGCACACTTCCTGAATTAGCTGGCCTGAATCAGGCTGGCAGAAAAGGGTTCGGGAGGGCAGTTCGCCCTGGGCTATCCGCCGACAGCTTGCAAGAACGGCGGCAGAACATCGCCCGGACGTGGAGAAGCGAAGCCGCAGCTGGGCTGCGCAACGGCTTATTTCTTGTCCGCGGACAGAATCCTCTGCTTCGCCACACCGGGCAGCATTTCACAGGCGGTCCGCAACACCAGCCGCGGAGCGCGCCCGCGAATCTTCATCAGATATGGCACGGTTCGCCTTGCATCGGACTTGGCCGTTTCGCGCAATAACCATCCCAGACCTTTCTGCACCATGTCGTCCGGATCGGCGAGCAGGGAGTCGGAAAGCTTCACGATCTGGGAGAAGAACATTTTCGCCCGCGCCCCGCGAATTAGCGCCACGCAGGCCGCACGCCGGTGCCAGCGATCGCGCGACTTCGCCCAGCGAAACACATCGGTGACACTCGCCGGATTCGCGGACACCATAGGCGCAATCAGGCAATGCACCAGCGCATCGTGATCGGCCCAACTCGCGATGCGGTCCAGCCAACACTCGAACATCTGAAACTCTCGATTGCGAAACTGCGCCTCCATCCTCTCGAGCAGAAACACGGCGGCTACTTTTTCTTCGAGCACCGACCCGCGGAAAAGCTCATCGGCTACTTCCACCAAAAAATCGAAGTCGCGCTCCCGCAGAATCTCGCGGCGGCAGCGCCGCACGGCCCGCCGCAAGTCAGCCGTATACCAGCCGTGCGACTTGATTTTTTCTTTGAAAAACCCTTGCACCCCGGCAGCATGCTCAACTGAGCCGCCCTCTTTGAGGGCACGCCGAATCTGCCCAGCCACCGCGGAGCTGCTACTTTTTTGTTCCGCCATGCGAATTCTGCCAGACCGTCAAAGCGTTATCTCGCGCCGTCGCCAACCCGTCTCACAAACTTGTCATAGACCCACAGACCCGCTGCCGTCGCCAGCCCCACCCCGGTTATCCAAAACCAAATCAAGGTCGGCCGGTGTATCACTTCTCCGAAGTGATGCAGCAGGAATCCGCCAAACGGCCCTCCAATGAGCGATCCGATGCCGATGGGAACAAAAGCAAATCCCATGTATGTACCCTGCTGGCCCGGAGGCGCAAGTCGCGAAATATATTCGTAATAGCGTGGCGCCTGAATGATTTCGCCGAGCGCTAGAAAAAATAACGAGAACGCCGCGCCCCAGATGGTTGGACGGAACGCAAGAATCAGCCAGGCCAGTGACGTGATCACCGTGCCCACAATGACTGCGGCAAACGCGGGCATTTTGCGGGTGAGGAAATTTACCGCCAGGGTCAGGCAAATTACCGTCAGCCCGTCTACCACCAGCATCTTTTCAACGTCCGCATGGGAGTTGACGTAGCCGTGGATGAAACCTGGGAGACTAATGTACTGTTGCCAGAACACGATCCAGTAGCCGGTGAAGATGACCAGAAACCACATGAAGCGGCTAATGCCCGCCAGCACTAAAACGAGAAAGCCGATCCAGATCCACCAGGGAACGCCCCACTGAGGCTTCACCCACAGTGCGATTCGCAGCAATAGGGCAACCACCAACACGGGCAAGACCAGCCGATAATTTCCCAACACTACGCAAAAATTTCGCGCCACCATCGCGATCGACGGCGGCGGAGCGTCGCCCACCTTGCGCGGTTCGCGGAAGAAGAGCAAGACGACAAAAAACATGGCAAAGACGGCCAGGGCGACCACGCGATAAACATTTTCCACCCCCAGATGGCGATGCGCCCAGGAAGCAAACAGGGGCCCAGCTGCACCGCCAATATTGACCATCGTGTAGTAAATCGAATATCCGATCGAGCGGACGTTTTCCCGCGAAGCCCGTGCCGTCGTGCCTACGACGCAGGGTTTCACCAGAGCCACTCCGAGTGCGGGAAGAATCAGGATGAAGCCCACGAACAACCCCAGCGGCACGGTGTTGCGCACCGGCGCCAGCCACGACGCCCCGATCGAGCCGATGAGGAAATAGGAGGCGCCGAGGATGAGATAGGCCACCGAAAGAGCGCGCCGAAATCCCAGGCGGTCAGCCGCGGCCCCGCCGAAAATCGCAAGAAACCACACCATGCCGCCGAAGATGCCGGTAAGCGTGCCGGTCTGCTCGGTGGAAAAATTCAGCTGTTCTTGCAAGTAAAGAGCAAGCGAAGCAAACGCCCCATAGTAAGCGAGCCGCTCGAAAATCTCGGTGATATTCGCAATCCAGAACGGCCGCTCAAACCCGGTGCGGATTTCCTCGAAGCGTTGAGAGAAAGGCAAAATGACTCCTGTGCTGGTGGGGCGCGGGCGCCCCCGCCACCTTCAGGCGCAAAGGTGATCTTGAACGTACTGGCTGCTCACTCCCGCCACGCGAATAACTTTATTCCGGCTGCTCTGGCCGGAGGCAATGGTAACGGAAGATCGCGGCACCTTCAAAAGTTTGGCGAAGAATTCGATGCAGGCGTCGTTGGCTCGACCCTCGACAGGAGCGCTGGTCAAGGAGACTTTGAGCGCCTCGCCGAGTTCGCCGGTTATCGAGGTCTTCTTCGCGCGGGGATGGACTTTGACGGCAAAGGTGGCGCCGCCGGGGCCGTCGTTAACGGGGATCATATAACAATGTCAGTGGGTCGCCCGCCAGAATGTTGTCAGAACTAGAAACAAAACGAGAGCAATTCCTATGGAAATGTAAATCAGAAGATGGCGCTGGCGGACAACGAAGGTGTCCTTCGGTGAAATACAGCATCTTTTTTTCGACCGCGGAGATTTGCACGTGCGACGAGTCGGCCTCCCGCAGTACTTTTGCAATGAGAACCTGCTTCGCCGTGACAGCGGCCATACGCCTCACTCTTCCGCGCTCCCCGGTGGTTGTCTTTTTGGCCTTTCGCCGAAAATCGCCGTACCCAGACGCACACAAGTCGACCCTTCTTCGATGGCTGCTTCGAAATCGTGCGACATCCCCAGGGAAAGCACATCGATGCCAATGGCAGGAAGTCGGCGCGCGGCGATCGCGTCGCGCAGTTCACGCAGCTTGCGGAAGTAAGGCCGCGCTCGCTCGGGATCGTCCGTGAAGGGAGGCACGGCCATCAGCCCGCGAAACTCCAGCGCCTCGAACCGCGGCGCAGCCAGCAGCAGTTGTTCCAATTCAGGCGAATCTGCGGCCACACCGCTCTTCGCCGCTTCGCCGCCGACGTTGATTTCGATCAGGACGCTTAGTTTCTTTCCCAGACTCCGCGCTGCCGCGTCGAGTTTCTCGCCTAGCTTCACCGAATCGACCGAGTCTACGGCGCGAAACAGTTCCACAGCTTTGCCGGCCTTGTTCGTCTGCAAGTGTCCGATCATGTGCCACTCGGCTCCCGCCAAATCGGCGAGTGCACCTGCCTTCCCAGCGAACTCCTGTACGCGGTTTTCTCCAAACAGACCAAGTCCGGCCAAATACGCTTCGCGAATGCGCTCTGCGGGATGAGTTTTGCTCACCGCCATCAGCACGATTTCTTGCGGACGCCGGCCGGCGCGCTTCGCCGATGCTGCGATGCGTTCGCGAGTAGCAAAGATATTTTCGGCGATGGACATAGGAACACTCGACCGCGAAGGACATGAAGCTACAGATAGGAATTCGGGGCCCCTGTGTTCTGGAACGACTGACCTCCGGGCCAAGGCTTCTCGTTGCGCGAGCATGGCGGACAGAGCCTGCCCTGAGCGAAAACGACGGGGGTGTCCGCCCCGACCTGCCGCACCGCGGAGCCCTACATCATCGCCGTCGGAGGGGCGGGTTCGCTCGGGTCGCCGGCACTCGTCAGGGGCAGCCAGATCATCAAAATCGCCAGCAACGCCATCACTACCACTCCAGCAAGATACGTGGGATGCTCAAAGATCTGCGCTGCCGTGGTGCGGCGGGCCCATCCTTCGATCACCTGCAATACGCGGGGTTGAGAACTCGCGAGCCCCATCGCGATCAACGCGGCCCACACCAGGCCAAAGACCGATTCTCCAGCAATGAGCCCAGACGCCACCAAGACTCCCGCATTCTCCGTACGCGCCATCTGCGCCTGGTTGAGCCCGCGGCGTTTGGCCAGCCAGTCCCCCAGCGAGCGGAAGACTCCGCCGATAAAAATGGCGAAGGTCGTTTCAAATGGCAAATACATACCCACCGCGACCAGCATGGGACTGCGGACTTGCATCATGATCAATCCGATGCCGAAAAAGATACCGACCACCACCAGCGGCCACGGCATATCACCCCCGACGATGCCGATTGCCAGCGTAGCCATAAGTCCGGCTTGCGGCGCCGAAAGTTGACGGCTGCCAAAACCGAACGCCGTGTTCAGCAGGTAGAGCGGCCAGTACATCACCAGGCTGGCGACCACCACTGCGATCAATTCTGCAATTTGAATCTTGCGAGGCGTGCCGCCCAGGATGTAGCCCACTTTGAAATCCTGCAACAGCTCGCCGGCCACCGAGGACGAAACACAAACCACCGCGGCGACGCCGAGCACCGTAGCTACTCCCGGAGTTCCGGAGACCCCGAGGGAAACCATGAGGAGAGCGGCGATCAACAGTGTGGACAGGGTTAACCCTGAAACCGGATTATTGGAAGAGCCGATGAAGCCAACCAGACTGCCGGAGACCGTAGCGAAGAAGAATCCGACCACCAGCATAACCACCGCAGCCAGCACCGCGGGCCAAAGCAAACCGGAAATGTGCACATAAAGAAAACACATGAGGACAAACATCAGCGCGATCAGGCCGAACACAACTCTTGAGCTCATGTATTGCTCGGTGCGCGACATCTGAGCTCGCTGGTCGGCGGTCTGGCGAAGATCGCCCAGCGCTTTGCCGATTCCGGCCGTAAGACTCTTGCCCATCTTGAATAAAGTCCAGGCGGCACCCACGAGCATGCCACCAACAGCGATGGGGCGTACCACGAACCGCCAAACGGCGATCGACATCGCAGCCCAATCGTCAGGAGTATCCGCGGGAAGATAGTGTTTCAACTGCGGCCCGAGAAAAAATATCAGCATGGGAACCAGCAATCCCCAAGCCAGCACGCCGCCGGCAAATTGAATTGAGGCCAGGCGCAGTCCGATGATGTATCCCACGCCCAGATATGCCGGACTAACGCTGGGCGCGGCGAAGGTGCTGGTCCCGCCCGCGGCGACAATATTGGTGCTGCCCGTGGTGCCGAGCCGCACCTGGCTGCGGCCCAGACTGCCCACGGCAAAATGAATATCCTTGTCCGCGGCGAATAGTCCAAAACGGCCTAGCAAATAAACGATACCGCCTACGCCGATGTTCCAGAAAAGATATTTCGCGGCTTGTGCTCCGCGTCGACCGGCCTTGTGAATCTCCGCCGCAGCTACAGACTCGGGGAATGGAAGTTCGGGATCTTCCACCATCACGCGCCGCACCAGGGAGATAAACAGGACTCCTAAAATGCTGCCCACCATCATCAGCGCCGTCGATTTCCAGTAGGCATCGGCGGGACGGAAGGATGGCCATGCCTTGGAGATGACGAATGCGGGGATGGTAAAAATTGCGCCCGCAGCCAGGCCCTCACCGATCGTGCCTGCCGTGCGCGCGATGTTCTCTTCCAGCAAAGTACCTTTCCATGCCCGCAGCACCGCCATCGCAATCACGGCGGCAGGATAGGTAGCTGCGATCGTGATGCCGGCGCGCAGGCCGAGATACGCGTTGGCCGCCCCCAGGATTACCGTCAGCACCAGCCCGAGCAGTATGGCGCGGAGCGTAAACTCCTTCATGTGCATGGTTTCCGGCACAAAGGGGACGTGCTTCTTCGGGCCGGGCACCTCGGTCGCTGGACTGCTCATAGATGGAATCCTTTTTGCGCGTACGTTGAAAACGATTCAGCTGTGGCGTGTGGATGATCTTTTCCAAAACGCCAAAACAATGGAACGGCGCACCTTAGCACGCGGCCAGCCCGCATGACAAGTACGCAAGTTCCGTGAAGTTCCGTAGTGGCATCAGCCACTGCCCGGGGTTCGTGTGGGGACAGCCGTCCTCGGCTGCCCAATCCAGCCAAGCTCGGGCAGTCCGGCACCGCACAAGATGATCCATCGCATCATCCATGGCGCCCCGTGCCCTCTTGCCCTCCGCGTTCGGTAATCAGCCGCAGGGCCGGCTCACTTACCCATGAGTGACCATGGGAGCCCGGGTTGTAAAAGCGCTTTCCCCAAGCCAGCGGCGTGACGTCGCGGTATTCGTGTATGGACTCGTCCGGCACGAAGCGCAATTGCTTCCGCAACGAGGCGCGCGCGTTGGGGTTGGCGCCGCGATCCAGTAGAAGGCGGCCAAACTCCGCATCTCGTTGCAGACCGCAAAGGTAAGCCTGCGACACCACGCAGCCGAACAGCGGGGTCTGGCCGCCGAAGCCGTCAGCGTCGACCTCGGCGCGCGCATTCACATCGGCGCCATGCTCGATCAGCCAGCGCGCGATCTCCATCTCGTCGAAGTCGACGCACATGTGCAGCAGCGTCGTGCCGGCAAGCGGCGTGCCGTGCAAGGCGAAAGAATGGTCTGCATGACATCCCAAACTCAGGAGGATAGATTTCTTGGTGCGAGAAAGTTCGATGGCACAGTTGAGGATCGCGGCGCAGTTGCGCCTCCAGCAAATCAATGCGGCCGCGATGCATGGCCATGGCCGCGGTGTCCGGAAGAGCAATGCCGCGCTCGGCCACCAGTTCGAGGCAACGATGTTTTCCCTGGGGTCCACGGCAATACGTTTCAAGAAGCAATGCGATCGGTGCGAGGCGGTCGCCGTGCTCGTCGGCAAGTTCTGCGCCCAGTTCGAACAACAGTGCGAGCCCATCCGCCTGCAGCGTCTCACACGGCCCCATCACCAGTCCTGGGACGACACGCGCTCCCATGGCGTGCAGGCGCCGTGCGGTTTCGAGCTGGCCCTGCAGACAGGCACGATCAAGTGCGTGCTGCAGATCTTCGGCACCCATTTCGCGCAACATGGCGATGATCGCATCCTGCCCGACATTGGCGGCGTAGGACATGGGTGGCCCCCAGTTGCTGTCGGCCACGCCGCGCGCGCTTTCATGCAGTAGCCCCGGAGCTTTCAACACCAGCTTGCGGACGGTGTCGACATCGCCGCGCCAGATCGCATCGGTCATGCGGCAGGCCTTGACCAGCCGCGGCCAGCTCACGAGGCCGTAGCTGCGCGCCAGCGCGGCCTGAACGTCGGCGAGTTTGGCGTCTGCGGGCTCGATCTTCCCGGGATGATGCTTGCGCAATTCTGCAACCGCGGCCGGATCCTGCTGCTTTACCGCGCGCAGCAAATCCTTGGCTTGATGCCGGAGTTGATCGAGGTTGGGGCGAACGGGAAAGTGACGATCGCTAAATTTACGACCGGACTTACTGGCGGAGCTATCAGACATGGACGGACCTCCTTCGTGGTCATGCCCGGGGTCCGCTGCAGCGGGCGAAAAGGAGGTTCGTGAGAACCTTGGTTCAACATGTCGCACAGGTGGACTCAGTCCTGTCCGCGGACGGGCGGCGTCCTGTACGCCGGAGGCCAGTATAGCGCACGGAAACGCTTGTCCGAGGGAGCACCCCAACGGCCCAACGGATCCGTAGGGTGACGAGAATCGACGGCAACGCACCGTGCCTTGCCCGTCATCTCAAGCGTGATCAGCCTCCTCAGTTCAATGAAGGCTTGCCGTAAAGTGCTGGGGATTTTTTAACGCCGCAGCCGGATTGGGGTGCGAGCGCGTTACCCGCGGCGTGGGCGCAGGAAAAGACGATCGCAGCGCAGGAGAATGGCAATATGAATCAGATTCCCCTCACGTCCTCTGCCGGAACTCGAAACGGCGACATGCTTTACCGGACGCTCGGCCGCACCGGAGAAAAGGTTTCAGCGATTGGCATGGGAGGCTTCCATATTGCGCAACCCGGGCTCACGGCGCAGGAGAGCATCCGCCTGGTGCGCTCGGCGATTGATCGCGGCATCACCTTTATGGATAACAGTTGGGACTACAACGAAGGCCAGAGTGAAGTGCGCATGGGGAAGGCCTTGAAAGATGGATATCGCCTGAAAGTATTTCTGATGACGAAAATCGATGGTCGCACCAAAGAGGTCGCGGAGCAGCAGATCGAAACTTGTCTGGAACGCCTGCAGACCGATCACATCGATCTGGTGCAGCATCATGAAATCATCCGCTTCGACGATCCTGACCGCATCTTCGCAGGTGGTGGCGCGATGGAAGCGGTCGTGGACGCTCGGAAAGCCGGCAAGATCCGCTACATCGGATTCACCGGTCACAAAGATCCGCACATTCATTTGTATATGTTGAAAGTAGCCGCGGACCACGGCTTTCATTTCGACACGGTCCAGATGCCTCTCAACGTGATGGACGCGCATTTTCGCAGTTTCGCGCAGATGGTTTTGCCTACATTGGTGAAACAGGATATCGGCGTTCTGGGCATGAAATCGATGGGCGATGGCGTGATCTTGAAGAGTAAAACGGTGTCGCCAATCGAGTGTCTCCACTACGCACTGAGCCTTCCGACGTCGGTCGTGATCACGGGCATCGATAAGCCGAACATCCTCGACCAGGCGTTTGAAGCGGCCAAGACTTTTCAGCCCATGAGTCGAGAACATATCGCGCAATTGCTAGCAAAGACCAAAGAAGTGGCGCTGGCCGGAAAGTACGAATTGTTCAAGACCTCGTCCCACTTCGACTCGACGGCCAAGCATCCGGACTGGCTGGGTGGGGATACGCCCGAGGTGCAAAAGCTGGCTCCGCCGACCGCGTAGCGCGTTCAGTAATGCCGCGATCACGGTTGCCACTGCCGAACTGCTCCCATAAAATGGAGACGAACCTTGGGGGGCCGCGGGTGCCGCCATTGCAACGGAGAATTCTTTCGGGGTGAGAATATTCTCGGGAAAAGGCTTGCACGGCAATTGCCTCTGAGTTTTCCCAATTGGCATCGAGCGTTGGCCATCACTGTCTGTTATCGAACAGAGGTTTCAGCTGGTTCTTCCTGGTGTAAGATAGGGCCAAGCTGTTTTCGGTCCCTTCGTCGTCTTTCTTTTCAGAGGTGCAAGTATGAACGACTCCCCCGATTCGCCTTTGACTTGGCCATTCCATTGCCGGGATTGTGGCAGCGCCGTCGGATTCCGCTCGCGACGCCGCACCTTGAGCGAACGGTTTATTCTTCCGCTGTTTCTGCTCAAGCCGGTGCGCTGCGGAGAATGTTTTCGGCGGGACTACCGGCTGATTTTCACTCCCGTGCATGAGCGACTGCCGGACCCTCCGAGAATGACTCGCGCTAAAGTGACGCCCGCATCCACCCAGAACGTTGCCTAGCGGCCGTGGTCGCCGCTATACTGCTGAGGTTGCAGCAACAGAGTTGCAACAAAGTTCGGCCGCGGTATCGATCCGCGGGATCATGAGGAGGCCGTCTTCAGCAGTAGTGAGGACCGAATCCGGGCCAGCCAAGCCAGTCTTGTAGCAGCAGGGCATTCCATTGTGTTGCGCGGGAATTCGCCGGGTTGTGACCGAGCGTGGGTCAGCCGAGTTCGGGTAAGCGGGGCAACTGAGAGTCTTTTCTCCGTTTTATTTCCGTCCGACTGCCGCATCTGCAGCGACCCTCTGTTGCCTATCTCCCGGCTCCCTTCTCAGAAATGCCTGACCAGACACCAGCGCAGTCTCAACCTGCGCGGAACCTTTTCCGTCACGCGTCCCTCAGAAGTCACTGGCCGTGAAGTCCTTCTAGTGGATGATGAATACACGGCAGGCACTACGGCCACGGAGTGCCGCGCCGGAGCCGTGCAGGTGTGGGTCGCGACCGTGGCGCGCACCACGAAACTGGCATCTAATCCTGGGGCAGGTGGTCCGCAGAATGATGATGAGGTTGACGATCCGGCCGATAGGGTGAATGAGGAACATTTAGCGAGAGTTGTGGGAAGCTGAGCGGATTTGAGGGGAAAGAGGATTGAGCTTCAGCCCCTGAGGGCACGAAGTTATGTCACTGAGGATGGATCACGATGCAGGCCCCCGGCATGCCGTCGGCCTATTCTCGCCGGCGGCCACGCACCGGCCCGGCGATGGCCATGCTCTGCTCGCGCCCGTCCTGGTGCTCAACGCGTCCTACGAGCCTATCAACGTTTGCGCCGCGCGCCGCGCCCTGGTGCTCGTGCTCAAGGGCGTGGCCATGACGGAGGAAGAGAACGGACACTTCTTGCACTCGGCCCGCGTAGCCATGCGCCTGCCGTCGGTGATCCGCCTGCTGGAGTACCGCCGCATTCCACACCAGAGCCGTGCGCTTTCGCGCAAGAACATTCTGCTGCGCGATCGCAACACCTGTCAGTATTGCGCTACCGTGCTGTCCTCGAGTGAACTGACTCTGGACCACGTGGTCCCGCGCTCTCGCGGAGGCTCGTCCACCTGGGAAAATCTAGTCGCCTGCTGCCACTCCTGCAATCGCCGCAAGGGCAATCAGCATCCCACCGAAGCCGGCATGAAGCTGATGCGAGAGCCCCGTGCCTTCAACCTACACACCAGCCGCCACATCATGCGCCTGATGGGACGGTCGGATGATAAGTGGCGTAAGTATTTGTTTTACTGACGCTCTGCGGACCATCCGCTACTAATTTAGAACGAGGCCCAGCCTTGAAAACCTACGTCTTTGCGTTGGTTTGGCTTCCCTTTCTCTGCCGCCTTTGCTGCGCCGCAGCACTTCCCGGGCAAGACGAGCCAAGACCCGTTCGTTATACCTCGTTTATCGAGAGCCGACAGGGAAATCATCCCGACGGGCCGGACATGATCGGTCATGCATCGGTCTCGCGGAGTGACTCGTTGATGTGTATGTTAGTCGGGGTCTTTGACGAAACCCATCAGGCCTCTACCGCCTGCGTCGTCGAATTCCGAGACAAGAACGCCAAATACACGCTTACGTCCGGTCAGTCGATGCAGTCTCCGGCGGACGGCGAGCTATTCCTGGAGTGCGCGGGACAGGCACCGAGGCGGTGTATGGTCGAGGTCAACCCGCCCGGGAAATAGACAAGAGAAGCATTCGTTCCTGAATTCTTGCTGCAAGGAGCGCTCGCCTGCGCGATCATCACTTTGAGTGACTCATGCACCGAACCGTTACCCAGTTCGCGCTTTCGTTATCCCTCGCCATTTCCCTCGCGTCGCAAGCGCAGACTAATCCCGAGGCGACGGAATCGCCATCGCCGGCCACGCCCCTGTATCGCATCTCTTTTGAACGCGGAGAGTCCGTTCCAGGCGTGGCTGCTTCGCAAGCGATCGCGATGCCGTTTGAGTGCACGAGCGACGGGACCGTCTTCGTGAACATGGTGCTGCAACCTCCGGGTTATTCATCAGGAAAATACTCGCCGCCCGTCGAACAACTCGTATCCGTTCGTCCCTCGGGCGAGGCCCACGAGTTCCGGCTCGATCAACTCACCGATCTCTACGATTTACAACAAAAAGGATACTATGCGTCGGAATCGAATGTAGTTTTCCTTGTGATTGCCGCGCCCGAGGATAAGCAGGGTAAGGAAGCATTTGTCACCTCGGACGAGACCAGGCATGAGGTCACCCGGAACCTCGCAGAACATCACGATTACATCGTGATCTTTGACCGCAAGGGAGACTACAGGAGACGAGTGCAACTGGAAGACACTTTTGCCGTGCAGCGTGTCGGTGTATTTCCGTCGGGTGCCTTTCTCGCGTTTGGGTTCGACAAGCAAGACCATTCGCCGAAACTTGCGATGCTGAAGGAGGACGGCACGCTCCTCAAATTTTTGGAGATTGGTAAGGACGATGCGCCGAAATCAATGTTCGGAACGAGAGATGGAAGTGGCAAGGGTCCAGCCGTTTACATTGCACCCATGCAACTTGTGCCTCATGGCGATTTCATCCTCATCATTCAAAATAAAACCAGGTTTCCTTTGCTTGAGGTCAACGAAGCGGGGGCGATTCGGGTGATCAAGCCCCAGCTGCCCGAGGACGTACGGATCGAGATGCTGGTCCCAAGCGATGAGAACCTTTATGCGCGCGTGAACCCAGCCAGCAATGGCTCCCTCTACGAATTGAACCCACAGGATGGAACCGTTCTAAGACGCTTTAAATTGGAAGACCGACGTTCGGGCTCGGGTGTTGCCTGCGTCCACGATGGAAAGTTTTTATCGTTCGATCACGGCGAGGGGAAGTTGGTGCCGCTCATGGGCACGGCCGAACCTGCCCCGGAGGCGGCTTCTGCAGATCGAGCGAAGCCAACTTCGGCCCAAGCGGACAGGCAATAATCGAGAGCCCGCAACCCTGCTCACTATCTCTGGGGCGCGTTCGGAGTATTCTCGTTAGGCTTTTTCTGGTCTGGCGGTTGAGTGTCCTTCGGAATTTCCTTGCCCTGATAGAGAATCTTGGAATTGGCGCCGAAACGCTTGTAGTCTTCGTACTTCACGATTTCCTTGATGTGCACATCTTCCAGCTTAAAGTGCAGCTCGTCGTCCGCTTTGGTATAGACGGGAAACCAGTACTGGCCGTCGATCTGTTGCCGCCAGGTGGTGAACTTGGGAAAGAGATTCTCCTGGTTGCCATGTTTCTCCCGAATGTCGGGGACGGTCTTGCCATAGGTCTTCACAATCTGGAAATCGTGATTGTCGACCCAGACGCGTCCCTGGAAGTAGCGCTTCTTGCCTTCGATCTTTTTGGGCGCGATGTCGAAGACGTAGCAATCCAGTTCGTCTTCCTTTTGCTGGCCGGCGTAGATGATGTTGTATTCCGGCAGGTCTTCGGTAGTCAGCACGAACGGCAGGCGATGTCGGATATCTTCGAAATCTTCCTGCGACATAAAGATCTTGGTCAGACTCGATTGCGGCGCAAACACCACGTTCTCGATGCGATGCCCCTTATCGTCGAACATCACGTCGAAGACCTCGTGATACTGGCCGTCGACCGTCTCACCGTCCACGGTTTCCACTTTTACGTCCTGGCGATAGGTGTACTGGTCGCGCGCCTTGGCAAATTCCGTCTCTTTTGCGGCGAAGCGCTTGATCACGTCCTCCGGCGTCGTGCCTGCGGGAGGAGTATTCTCGAGCGGCCCCTCCTGGGCGCGCGCCGGCCCAGACGCCAGTCCGCAGGCCAGAAGAGTCACACAAAATAGCAAACGAGCGGATCGGGAGTTCATAGATCTAGTTTATCGAATTTCGGGCAAGGCCGTCGGAAAGGCATAGGCCCGCCTCTGCTTAGAATCGCTGGACGATGCAACAGAGCAAATTTCGGAACCAACAAGCGACCGCGGCGACCCCGCCCTCCAACCCCTCTCCGCTCAGTGAGGCCAGAGGGAAGGGTGCTGCAGTTCTGCCACTCACTTGGATGCGTGCTCGAAAAAGAGGTTGGTTAGAAAATCCCCTCTTGGAACTAGTCCAAAGTGTTAAACCCAATGGGATAAAACTCCACTATTATTCTTTTCCCCTCGAGGATCCGATCCCTTCCCGGCTAGAAGCCAATAACGTACCGGTGCTACACTCATCCGTTTGCCGAGGAGTTTGGCTTATGCGCCGTCTCTTTCTAGCCCTTCTTGTTCTTGCGTTTTCATTTCCCGCGCTCGCCCAGGCCAAACATCCCTTCACTTTCGAAGACATGATGAAGGTGAAGCGCGTCGGCGAGCCGGAGATTTCGCCCGATGGGAAGTGGGTGATCTTCAGCGTGGTCGACGTCGATCTGGAAGCCAACACCAAGACGCCGCACGTCTGGATCGTCCCCACAGCCGGAGGTCAGGAGCGCGAAATCATCGCCGACCAGGACGCCGACCGCCCACGCTGGGCACCGGATGGGAAGCGCTTCGCGTTTCTCTCGACCAAGGAAGGCGGATCGCAGGTTTGGGTTGCAGAATTCGACGCAGTCCAGGGAACGGCCGCTTTTCCCCGCCGAGTTACGTTCTTAGCCACCGAGGCAGATGGTGAACTCTGGTCGCCGGACGGCAAGCACATACTCTTCACCTCGAACGTCTATCCGGCATGCGACGATGTGCCCGAGGCTGAAGCGAATTGCAACCAGCAAAGACTGAAGGAAGCTGAGCAGTCGAAGGTCAAGGCGATGATTTTTGATCATCTGCTCTATCGGCACTGGAACGCATTTAAACAAGGGAAACGCACTCACCTGTTCGTGATTCCTGCGGAGGGCCCCAAATTCGTCAAGGACTATCGCGGCCCACATATCGACGAGCACCCTCTCGATCTCACTCCGGGCGATTACGACGCGCCCGTCTTCTCGCTCGGCGGGCAGGACGACTACGCCTTCTCGCCCGACGGGCAGGAGCTTTGCTACGCCTCGAATCACGACAAGAATTCGGCGGCTTCCACCAATAACGATCTGTGGATCGTCCGTGTGGGTACGGGCGACTCGCCCGTGCCAGCCAAGAACATCACCGCCGACAATCCCGCCAGCGACACGTCGCCGCTCTATTCGCCCGATGGCCGCTACATCGCCTACCGCTCCCAGCAGCGCCCGGGCTATGAGAGCGATCGTTTCCGGTTGATGCTGTACGACCGCAAGACGGGCGAGAAGAAAGACCTAACCGAGGATTTTGATCACTGGGTCGGAAGCTTTGTCTGGGCGCCGGATTCAAAGGCGATCTACTTCAGCGCGGAGCACAAGCGCCACTCTCTGATCTATGCGGTGGGCACAGCGCGCACTGCCGGGACCGATCGAACACGAACCGAGTATCTTAGGCGCACCCTCGTGGGCGGCTTCGACGATGACGTGGCCGTGACGCCTGACGGCAAGAGACTCGTTTTCACTCGGATGTCAATCGCCGCTCCCAGCGAAATCTATGCAGCCGACGCCAGCGGTGAGGGATGTCCCGCCAGGACTGGCGATGTGGATCACGGGAAAGAAAATTGTTCACTGAACAAGGATTGGCCACTTAGCCACATCAACGACCAGCTGCTCTCGCAAATTGGCATGTCGGACGGTGAGCCGTTCTCGTTCACCGGCGCCCACGGAGACTGGGTCGAAGGATTTCTCGTCAAACCGCCGAACTTCGATGCCAGCAAGAAATATCCCGTGAAGTTCCTTATCCACGGCGGGCCGCAGGGCGCATGGGGAGATGACTGGAGCTACCGCTGGAATCCCGAACTCTTCGCCGCCAACGGATACGTGGTCCTGATGATCAACTTCCACGGCTCGACTGGCTACGGACAGAAGTTCATCGACGCCATCAACGGCGACTGGGGCGGCGCTCCGTTTGAAGACCTGATGAAGGGCCTCGACTACGCCGAGCAACATTATGGTTTTATTGATAAGTCCCGGGAGTGCGCGCTGGGCGCCAGCTACGGTGGATACATGAGCAACTGGATCCTGGGGCACACCGACCGCTTCAAGTGCATCGTGACCCACGACGGCATGTTCAACGCCGAATCCGCCTGGGGCACTACCGAAGAACTCTGGTTTAACAACTGGGAGTTCAAAGGCACGCCCTACGACAACCGCGCCATGTACCAGAAGTGGTCGCCGCACCAGTATGCGAAGAATTTTAAGACGCCGACGCTGGTTATCCATGGCCAGCGCGACTTCCGCCTCGACGTGAGCGAAGGCTTCCAGCTCTTCAACACGCTGCAGATGGAAGGCGTACCGTCAAAGATGCTGTACTTTCCCGACGAAGGCCACTGGGTGCTGAAGCCGCAGAATTCGCGGCTATGGTACGAGACGGTGAATGCATGGGTTGATCAGTGGACGAAGCCGTAGCAGACGTCAGACGCCTTCCCGCTTCGACGCAGCTCAATGTGGGGACAGTCGTCCCCGGCTGTCCGCCGAGCGAAGTTCGGCAGCGTTTGTTGGGCGGGGGGTGACACTGTTGTCCGTCAACCGCCGACGGCCGAGATTCGTGCGACTCGCGAGCAGGCACGTGCAACTTCCCCCTACCTGGAGACCACAAAATCTGAGGTCTGCTCGGAGGGAACCGGGAAACAAGTCAGCCTAAGCTAAACGGAAGAACAAGATCGGTGACGAGTGTCACAACCGCCTGTAGGAAAACAGCGAAATCCGCAAACCCGACCATTTCATACGAAAATTCTTCCGGATTGCTCGTTTGCCTTGTCGAAAGTCGCAAGAAGCGAGCCCTAGCCAACCTTCTGGGTTTCTACCTAGCCATGTGGCTGATGCGCCTTCCGTTCCTACCCTCGATCCTGTTCTCATAGTTTTGGAAAGGGGTTTTCGTTAAACATGGCCAATTCAATATTGGAAACAATTTCAAACGAATTTGCCGCGGCGGCGGAGAAAGTAGGCAGTAGCGTGGTTGCCGTCCATGCCCGGCGCTGGATGCCGACCAGTGGCATCGAATGGAAGAAGGGCGTGGTCGTAACAGTTCATCACGGCGTAAAGCGCGACGAGGACATCAAAGTGCTGCTCGATGGCGGTCGCGCAGTTTCCGCGAAATTGGCTGGACGGGATCCCAGTACCGACATAGCCGTGCTAAGGATCGAGGAAGTATCTTCGGGCTTACGACAACTCGGCGACTCGACCAGCCTGAGGCTCGGCCATCTTGTTCTCGCGCTCGGCCGGACGCGGCGCGGAGATCTAGTGGCGAGCAGTGGGATCATTGGCGGCATCAGCGGCGAGTGGAGAAATCAGCTCGGGGGAAAACTCGATCAGCACATCCGGCTCGACCTCGCCTTGTATCCGGGATTTTCCGGTGGACCGCTGCTCAATGCCAGGGGCGAAGTCGTCGGCGTCAATACGCGGGGCCTGGCCCATGGACGAGCCGTGACGCTGCCAGTGGCAACCGTGAATCGTGTTGTCGAAGAACTCCTGGAAAAGGGGCATATCGCTCGGCCTTATTTGGGTATCGCGATGCAGCCGGTGGAGGTGCCGGAAAATATGCGCTCGAAGCTGCAGGCTGAAACGCGAGTCGGGCTGCTTGTCATGCACGTCGAGAACGGTGGGCCCGGGCAAAAGGCCGGAGTGTTGCTGGGAGACCTTCTTTTCGAAGTGGGGGGGAAGACAGTCGAACACGTGGATGCGATCCAGGATTCGCTGGCTACGGCGAAGATCGGAGATGTTCTGCAGATCAGGTTGATCCGCGCGGGCGAGATCAAGGCGGTTTCAGTCGCATTAGGCCAGAGAACTCGATAACGAATGTCAAAGCGAGGCGGAGGCGCAATCCGAGTTGCCGTGGCAGCGACCTCGGCCGTCCGCCGTGTGGGGCTCGAAAGCATCGTCCGTAGCCATCTTGACTTCCAGTTGGCAGGAAGTTTCGGCTCCGTGGCGAACCTGGTCTCATTTTCCCATGGCACTGAACTGGATGTAATCGTCATCGACTCCGATTCTCTTCTAGATCTGTTACATGAGCCGATATCGGATACCGCGATTGTTCTGCTCACTGCGGTCAGCGACGCGCGGTCGATCTCGCGTCTATTGCGGAACAGGGTGCGGGCGGTCCTGTCCCGCGAGAGCGACCCAGATGACGTGATCTCCGCCATTTATGCCGCTCATGATGGACTGGTGCTTCTGAGCGCACCCGCTGCAGAGAGTCTGGCCGCCGTCTATGACGATCAAGCGCTGGAGGTTGAAGATGAATTGTCCGAAGAGATCACTTCCCGCGAAACCGATGTGCTTAGACTGTTAGCGGAAGGGCTTGTCAACAAAGATATCGCGACGCGTCTCAGAATCTCCGAGCATACGGTCAAGTTCCACATCAGCTCGATTCTTGACAAGCTAGGCGCGTCCACCCGAACCGAAGCGGTTGCACGGGGAATCCGGCGTGGGCTGATTCCGATCTGAACTCGGAAGATCCCGCCGTAGAAAACCCTGCCGGCTTTGGGCGGTGCGGACGGTTTTGTCAGCCGTCGGCAGCGCGCTCTCCCCCCTCAGTCCAAAATGGCGCTGCGAAGGCCCCGCCGTGACCGCGGCAGGCAAAATGAGGCGAAGGCCTGCGAGGGAATCCAGATTGCGCAATCGCAGCGAAAGCCTCCTAGCGCACGGATCCGCGAAAAGCATCTATGCCGGTGCCTTACGTAGAAGCCGACTACGATTCCAATTCCGCAATTGTCACCCACGGTGAAACATTAACGGCAATTTCCTATGGCCGATCAAAATTCAATGGTCAGCTTTCGGCAATGAACCGGCTAATCGCGACACCAATTGAGGGTGCAACGAAATGGCTTGTACGTATGCGGACTTGAATCGCTGACCTGCGGATTACGAATCTGCGATCCACGATGCCTGGAGATCCCCAGGCGATCGTGCAATGCGCGGCCAACCTGGCTGGAACCATATCCTGCACAGTGCCGGCCGCGCAGAGCCAAATCAAGAATCCGGAACCCGGAGTCGTCCCAGCCGAACCTGCTGCCAAGCGGACAGCTGGTCGTCAGCATTTTAGACGTTACAATTCTCGGCGGAGGATTCATGGCGAAATCGCGCAGACAATTTCTGGCGGAGACATCTTTGGGAGTACTGGGGGCGGCAGGGATACTAGGTTCAACCGCCGCGTTGCGCGGTCAGCAACAAAGTCCGCCAGAGCAGTCCGCGGATCTGCCGCCTGGGGCTCCGCCGGCCTTTGGGGCCGGGCCGGCGGTAGGACCGGAAGTGTCGACAACGACTTTTGCAGAGGCTGAGAAGCTGGCGCAGTTTCAGATGACTGCTAGTGAGCGCACCGTGGCCGCGGGCAGTTGGCCGAGAACGATGGCCGCGCTGTACGAGCGGCGGACCGGGCCGCGCAAGGTAGCTCTGGAATCGACGCTTGCCCCCGCGAGCGGGTGGAATCCGATACTGCCGGGACAGAAGGCTGGGCCCGAGCGCGATCGATTTGTACGCAGCGCACCCGACGCCGGCCCGCTACCCGCGCGCGAGCAGGATATTGCCTTTGCCTCGGTGACACAGCTTTCTCAGTGGATCGAGACTCGCCTACTTACTTCAGCGCGGCTGACGGACATTTATCTGGCGCGTCTGGAGAAGTTCGATCCAAAGCTGCATTGCGTCGTCACGCTCACGCGTGAGTTGGCGCTGAGGCAGGCGAAACAAGCTGACGAGGAGATTGCCGCGGGCAAGTATCGGGGTCCGCTGCACGGCATCCCGTGGGGCGGCAAGGATCTGCTCGACACGGCGGGGATCCGAACGACCTACGGCGCGGAACCGTTCCGCAATCGTGTGCCCAGCGAAGACGCCGTGGTGGTAAGGCGACTGCATGCAGCCGGGGCAGTACTGGTGGCCAAGCTCAGTCTGGGAGCACTGGCGCTGAACGATGTATGGTTCGGCGGGCAGACGATGAATCCCTGGCTGCTGGAGGAAGCCTCGTCCGGGTCGAGCGCCGGACCGGGCGCGGCGACGGCCGCGGGACTGGTTGGATTCGCGATCGGAAGCGAGACCGGTGGAAGCATCGTGAGTCCGTCGATGCGCTGCGGAATCACCGGTTTGCGGCCCACCTACGGACGCGTGGCGCGCACCGGCGCAATGACTCTGTGCTGGTCGCTCGACAAACTTGGACCGATGACCCGCGGCGTGGAGGATGCCATGCTTGTACTGCACGCGATTACAGGACCGGATAGGGACGACTTGGCGAGCGTGCCCAGTCGCCTGGACTTCGATGCGAATGCGAGCGTCGCGGGCTTGCGGGTGGGATATTTTCCGCAGTGGCTGAATCAGAATCCCGCAACCGCGGTGGACCGCTCTGCGGTGGATGTGGCTCACAGAGTCGGGATGGTGCCGGTCGAGGTGTCGATTCCCGACTGGCCGTACGACTCCCTCAATCTGATTCTGTTCGCCGAAGGAGCGGCGGCATTCGAGGAATTGACGCTCAGCGGCGGGCTGCGCGAACTGAAGGCTCAAGTGCCGGACGCGTGGCCGAATATTTTCCGGCAGGCGCGTTTCCTCTCGGCGGTAGATTTTGTGCAGGCGGACCGCTTGCGGCGCAAAGTGGCGGAGGAAATGGCGCGGCTGTTTTCCGAAGTGGACCTGCTGCTGGTTCCTTCGCTGCGCGATGAAATGTTGACCATCACGAATTTCACCGGGCATCCGGCGCTGGTGGTGCGGGCGGGCTTCGTCGAGGTCGCGAAGGCGCGCAGCGATTGGGCGCCCGACCCGAATCATCCGCTGCCAACTTTTTCGCCGCCCCGACGTGTGCCCCATGGGGTGACGCTGATTGGACGCCTGTTCGAGGAGGGAACGATGGTCAACGCGGGGCTCGCGCTGGAGCGCGCGTTTGGCGTGCTGGAAGAAAGGCCGCCGGGATTCTAAGCAGAAGGTGAATCGCTATATGGACCAGAGATTGAGTCTGAGAACACGAGCGGCGCGACGCTTGGTCATGACTCTGATTTTCCTTGCTGCCCTGTTGTTTGTGCCGGCGGGCTCGCTGCGTTTCTGGCAGGGATGGCTCTTTCTGGCGCTGACGGCGGGATTCTGGACTCTCTTTTTTGTCGATCTGGTGCAGCATGATCCGCAGCTGCTGGAGCGGCGTTTACAGAATAAAGAGGCGGAGCCTGAGCAAAGGCTGTTTCAGAGGCTGTTCGTCGCGATTGTGTTTTTCTCTTTCATTCTGGCGGGACTGGACTTTCGCTTCGGCTGGTCTCGGATTTGCGGCCGGCCAGTTCCGCCGGCACTCGTGATGGCAGCCGAGGTTGGCGTTGCCACAGGGTACTGGCTGGTCTTCTGGACCATGAAGACGAACAGCTTTGCTGCCAGCACAATTCAAGTAGAAGCCGAGCAGAGGGTGGTTGATGGCGGACCGTACGCGCTGGTTCGGCATCCCATGTACACGGGCATGGCGGTGACGGCGCTGGCCGCGCCTCTGGCGCTGGGCTCCTACGTCGCCCTGCCGGTGGTCGCGCTGATGGTTCCGCTCTTGATCTATCGGCTAATTCATGAGGAAAGAACCCTGCGCCGGGATCTGCCGGGCTATGGGGAGTACTGCGAGCGCACGCGTTTCCGGCTGGTGCCGTGGATGTGGTAGAGGAGAGCCGCTGCGGAGAATGGACGGGCGACCGCGTAGGAGACGGCATTCTGCATCGCGATCGGAAGGCGGAAAACGAGGAATCCTTCCAGCGCCTTCAACCGGCTCGCGATGTCTGGCCGTCTTCGTGTTTCAACGTCGCAGCCTGGCGCGCGATTGAGAAAGGTAAGCGGAAAATTTAGGCTGCACACAAGTTGATGGCGGAAGACACGGCCCACGCGACGGCTTTCCCCCTGAGGGGATTTTGAGAGCAGCCCGCGGGGTTGGGCTATAATTCGGCCCACATGGCTCTGACCTTTGGCGCAAAACTTGGGCCCTATGAGATTCAATCGCCGCTGGGCGCGGGCGGGATGGGCGAGGTGTACCGCGCCCGCGACGCGCGACTGAATCGCGATGTCGCCATAAAAATTCTACCCGCATCGTTGTCCAGCGATCCCGAGCGCCTGGTGCGGTTCGCTCAGGAATCTCGCGCGGCAGCTGCGCTGAACCACCCCAACATACTTTCCATCTTCGACATTGGCGAAGACCGGGGCGCGCCCTACGTGGTCTCGGAACTGCTGGAGGGCGAGACTCTCCGCGACCGGTTGCGGAACGGACCGCTCTCTTCGCGCAAAGCCATGGATTTAGCACGGCAGATCGCGAGTGGGCTTGCGGCGGCTCACGAGAAGGGGATTGTCCATCGCGATTTGAAGCCGGAAAACATTTTCGTGAGCGACGATGGGCGGTTGAAGATCCTGGATTTCGGTTTAGCCAAGCTGACTCGGCCGGACGCGGATATCGCCGGCGACGCGCCTACGCAGCAGGTGGGTACCGAGGCAGGAGTGGTGATGGGGACGGTTGGCTACATGTCGCCGGAGCAGGTTCGCGGCAAGACCGCCGATTCGCGCTCGGACATTTTCTCTTTCGGCGCTGTGCTCTACGAGATGCTCTCGGGCAAGCGCGCCTTCCACGGCGACTCTGCTGTCGACACCATGAGCGCGATTCTGAAAGAAGAGCCGCCGGACCTCGCCGAGACCAACCCCAACGTTTCGCCGGCGCTGGAGCGCATCGTCCGTCACTGCCTGGAGAAGAATGCCGCCGAGCGCTTCCAATCGGCTCGCGATGTCGCTTTTAATCTTGAGGCTCTTACGGATATATCGTCGTCCAGCCGAGGCGGGGTGCGGGCTCTGACGGAGGAGAAGTCGCCCCGCAGATGGTGGTTGCCGGCGCTCGGCGGATTGCTGTTGCTGGCATCGTGGGGAATTGTCTACCGGGTGGCGCGGCGTGGAACTGCCGCGGCGAATCCGACCTTCCACGAAATAACCTTTCGCAACGGCGGCATCCTGGCGGCCCGCTTTGCGCCGGACGGTCAGACGATCGTTTATGGTGCTGCGTGGGACGGAAGACCGCACGAAATTTTCACCACCCGTTTCGACAGTTCCGACTCGCGATCCATGGGTCTGCCACCCGCCCAGATTTTTTCCATCTCTTCCAAGGGCGAGCTGGCAATCTCTTTACACCCGGTGAATTACGCGGCTTTTGCCCTGTCGGGAACTTTGGCGCGGGTGCCGCTCGCCGGGGGCGCTCCGCGCGAGGCGGTGGACAATGTTCTGTGGGCAGACTGGGCGCCGGATGGCCAGTCTCTGGCGGTGGTTCGAGCCAGCAACGTTGCACTCTCTCACCTGGAATTTCCTGCGGGCAACGTAATCTACGAGCCCAAAGGCTGGGTCGGCCACCTGCGTTTTTCGCCGAACGGAAATTTTCTGGCCATGGCCGATCACGTGCCCTCGGGCGACGATGGCCGAGTGGTGATCATTGACGTTCACGGAAATCGCCAGGCCAGTTCCTCTTATTACACCAGCATCGAAGGACTCGCCTGGAGCGCGAACGGAAAAGAAGTCTGGTTTGCGGCGGCGCTGACCGGATCGGCGCGCGCCATTTACGCGCTCAATTTCTCTGGCCAGGAGCGTCTTGTTTATCGTGCGCCCGGCACCCTGACCCTCCACGATATCAGCCGCACCGGCCTGATTCTTTTGACGGCAGACAAGACTCGTCTCACGATTTCCGCGCTTCCTCCAGGCGAGACGCGCGAGCGCGGCCTGTCCTGGTTTGATTGGTCGCTGCTTACGGATATGTCTGCCGATGGCAAGACGATTGTGTTTTCGGAAACTGGGGAAGCCGATGCAAACAATTACAGCATTTTTCTGCGCCAGACCGATGGCTCGCCTGCCGTCCGGCTGGGGGACGGTGGTTTTGGCTATCTTTCTCCCGACGGCCAATGGGTTGTCTCGCTCGTGGGTTCGCCCTCCAAACTGATGCTGCTTCCCACCGGAGTCGGGGAGCCGAGACAGCTTACCGATGACAAGACCAATCACTTGGCCGTGGCCTGGCTGCCAGACGGGAAATCGATCGTCTTCACCAGCTTCGAGCCCGGGCTTGGTCCACGCACCTACTTGCTCGATATAAAAGGGGGGCCGGCGCGCGCCATCACTCCCGAAGGCAGGGCCGGAAGCCAGATCAGTCCCGACGGCAAACTTCTCCTCGCGAGGGATGCCGAGCATCACCTCTGGTTCTACCCGATTGCTGGCGGCGAGCCGCAAGAGTCTAAGGTTGTGCTATCTCCGGACGAACAGATTATCGGGTTCTCCGATGGAGGCAAGAGCGTGCTGCTGCGGACTCGATCCATTCCGGTCGAGGTTTCTCGCGTTGCGATCGCTACCGGCCATCGCGTGCCCTGGAAGGAAATTGTTCCCGCCGATCCGGCCGGCGTGCAAAGCATCCCAAGCCTCAAGTTCAGCGCGGACGGAAAGTCGTACGCCTACAGCACCGGCCGCATCCTGTCGGATCTGTTCGTGGTCGATGGCTTGAAGTGAACGAGCAAACCACGAGCGCCTAATTGCTTCCTTAGGAACCATTTCTGTTGCGCGCAGTGTGCAGTTTGGCTCCCTTGGGCTATCTCTTGCAGGGCGTCATCCCGAATCCCGGTGGCGTTTCAGCCGGATGAGGAGTCCTGCCTGCGAGCTGCGCCTGAAGCGGCTTGGGGCTGCGCGCGCGATCTCTCCCCACGCCTGAAAAACGGCTCGGGTCAGTTTGACTCCTGCCTCGGAATAAACATTTTTCGCAACTCTCAAACTGCACCCTGGTTGCTTCGTGGATAGGTTTGCTCATCTCTCGGGCGCAATGGGACAATAGAAGTATATGCAAACATTGCTGACCCTACCTTTTCGACTCGTCGCTGCCGGGATGATGGTGCTGGGGATTGCCTCGGCCCAGCAGAATCCGGCTACCCCCGCTCAACCCAGTCCACCGGCGTCCGGTCAAGCCGCCGCTCCCGCCAAGAGGCCGGCTACCCCAGCCAAGAAGGCAACTACACCAGCTCTCACCCTCAAGACCCAGAAGGAAAAGGCCAGCTACGCCTTGGGGATGAAGATCGGCGGAGATCTTCGCAAGCAAGGCGTAAACGCGGCTGTGGATCCGGCGCTGGCGGCGCGGGGATTCAAAGACGCTCTGGCTGGAAGCAAACCACTGCTGAGCGAGGACGATGAGCGCTCTGCCCTCACACAACTGCAGAATGAAGTCCGCGGAAAGCAGCAGGCCCACGCGCATGAGGAAGGCGCTGCGGCTCGGAAACAAGGCGAGGAGTTCCTGGCGGCCAACAAAAGCAAAGAGGGAGTGGTGACCTTGCCGAGCGGTCTTGAGTATAAGATCCTGACGGAGGGAAACGGCCCCAAGCCCACGGCGGGCGATACGGTAACCTGCAATTATCGCGGCACGCTGCTCAATGGCACGGAGTTCGATAGTTCCTACAAACACGGCGAGCCGGTTTCGTTTCCGGTCGGCGGAGTCATCAAGGGCTGGACGGAAGCGCTGCAATTGATGCCGGTGGGATCGAAGTGGCAGTTATTTATTCCAGCGGATATGGCTTATGGAGACCGGGGAGCAGGAAGCGATATTGGTCCGGGGCAAACGCTAATTTTTGAAGTGGAATTGCTTTCGATCGGAGAACAGAAGAAATAGCAGCAGTTCTTGAGTTGGGCTCGACCACACGGCCGTCTGCGAATCGCAGGCGGCCTATTTCAGCTTCAACCGGAAGAAGATTTCTCTACCCCTCCCACACGAAGGCATCGAAGACCTTTTTCAAATCGAAGTGCAGGCGGCGGTAAAGGCCAACGGCCCGCGTATTCGCTTCGGTCACCGTCAGCGAAAGCAGGGCGAAGTTTCGCTTGCGCAGATTGCTCTCGGTGGCCGCCATCAAAGATTCGCCAATTCCCCGCGAGCGATACTCCGGCAGAATGCAAACCTGAGTGACGTGGCCGACGTCGGTGCGGACGCGCGAGCACAGGATCAATCCAATCAGACTTTTCGCCCTGCGATCCCAGGCCACGAACGACGAGTCGGCATCGAACACGCCGCATCCGGGGAAGCGCACGACATTGTTGAGAAAGCGCAGCGATCCACTGAGAGTGTGATATTGGTCGTTGATCTGAGCATCGACGTGGTTGCGATACGCGGCGGTAATCACCGCAGCTGAAGGTTGGTAGTCGCCATCGGTCCAGGGCCGAATTTCCACTTCCGGGTGAGCGAGAACTTTCTCTGCCGCCGCCTTCCCTAAATCCAATGTCATGAACAGCCGCGGGTGCCGCTGAAATCCGGTATCGAGAAAGGGGCGCGACACCGAGTTCGCATCGTGGGCCAGCAGTTGCGCCTCCACGCGATGAATCCCGGGAGACTGCTGCAGGGTTTCGATCACGTGGGTCAGTAGCTTCAACTCGACCTCGCGCGAGTTGGGAAGCCGGTTGCCGTTGGTCACGTAGAGATCACCAATCACTCCCTTGCTGCCCTCGTACACAAAAAACGAGTAGCCAAAGACGCGGCCGCGATCGACCGCCGCGTAGCCGGGCAAGATCTTGGCATCGACGTAGCGCAGAATCATCTCTGCCGAACCCGAATAGTCCCAAGAAAGCAGGCGCGACCAAAGCTGCGTCTCATCCGCCAGCAGAGGACGCAGGTCGATCGAAGAAAAATGCCTGAGGTCGAGAATCTCCAAAAGCCTCCTGCAGCGGCAGCCGCACAGGGACGGCGGCGAATATCGCGGCAAAATTCCGAGTGTAGTGGGTTCGCCGACCGGAGGCAAACGGGCGAACAAGCGGCGGCAACAGGCGGAGTCGGCTATTTGGACTCACGCTTCCCCGTGCATGCTCCGGCTGATCAACGACCGGTGCCCGCCGCCGCAACCCAGTAGTAATCCAGATTCTGCGGCGCATAGTGGCCGAGCAGCAAGACCCGCCGCCCGGCTGTTTGCCTTGCCACATTCACCTTCCAGGTCGACGGAGCCACCAGCAGATGTTCCTCCGCCGGCACGCTTCCTGACTCGTAGCGCAGCACCGCCTGGTTGCGATAAAACCTAAGCCCGTACTCCATTTCGCGGGAAACCCCGCAGACCGCCAGCAGAAGCTGACGCGTTTCCACGTCAGCCATATCGACCGCGAGCGGGCGCGCGGAAAGCTTTTGATCGATCGAGGTCGCTCCGAGTTTCAGCACCGCCGCTACCGACAACACCACCGGGATCAAAGTCACAAAGCGCAGCATGCGCAGGCGCAAGCGGCTGACCAGCGTCAGCGCAATGGCAGCACACAGCGCGAAAGCCATCGCCAGTGCGAAAAGAATGGGTCGACCCGCAGGCAGGCGACGCTCGGTAACGATATAAGCAATCAGCAGAGAAGGAACCATCGGCGCGGCCGCCACCAGCGCGTGCAGCACCGCCAATCCCTTCAAGACCTTTTCATCCGCCGCCAGTTGCCGTCGCAGATAATCCGCCAGCAGCATCGCCCCGGCGGGGATTGCCGGAAGAATATAACCGGGAAGCTTCGACTGTGAGAAAGAAAAGAATCCAATCGGCACGATCAGCCAGCAACCCGCGAACAAGCTGAACTGCCATTCGAGATCAGGCTCGGCAGAAACGAATTTTCGCGCGGCCCACCCGACTCGCATCGGTTCTACGAGCCCCGCAATCACAAACACGATCCAGGGGACAAGCGCGAGCACCGTAACCGGAAGGTAATACCAAAACGGCTGGCGATGATGATACAGATCGCTGGAGAAGCGAGCCAAATTGTGCTGCAGGATAAATTCGCGAAAGAATTGCGGATTCCGTATCTCGACCGCGGTATACCACGGCAGAGCAATCACACAGAACAGCAGCATCCCCGGAAACCAGAGCGTTTTCAAGACCAGGCGGGATTCGCGGGAGGCCACGGCGAACAACACGATCACCCCCGCCGCCAGAAACGGCGCCACCGGCCCCTTGGCCAGCATTCCCAGCGCCATCGAGAGGTAGAACACCGCGAGGTAGATACGTTTCCCGCCCGCGCGCCAGGCCCACCACGCCAGCATTCCAATGGAGAACGACGCCGCCAGCGCCATGTCCATCGAAGCCGCGCGCGCGTAACCGATCACTCCGGCGCAAGAAGCGGTGATGAGCGCCGCATCCGCTTCCCCACCGCAGCGAAACTTGCGGAAGAAAAGATAAACCACGACCACCAGCAGCGTTGCGTCGATCGCCGCCGGGACTCGCGCTGCCACGTCGCTCACGCCGAATACAGAAAAGGCCAGCATCGCCTGCCAGTAATAAAGTGGAGGCTTCTCCAGCCAAGCCTGGCCGCCAAGCACGGGCGTGATCCAGTCGCGGCGTTCGAGCATTTCGCGCGCTACCTGCGCATAACGCGGCTCGTCGGCGCCGATCAGCCCGAATTGCCCGATGCCATAGAAAAACAAAAACGCACAGAAGCCTGCCATCAGCAACACATCCGTGCGGGTTCGAGTGGTCATGAAAGAAATTGCGGAATTGATGATGGGTGGATGGAAAGACCGGCAGTTCGGGCTCTTCCATCAGCAATCAACAATTGTTTTTCATTGTACGGAAGGTCCGCCGCCAAGATGGGAAAGAACCTGACGCACCGCTTCGGCCAGTGGTCCATCCACCGAGCACCCGCTGGCGCATTCGTGGCCTCCGCCGCCGAAAGTCTCGGCCACATGGGCTACGTCCATTTTGCCCTTGCTGCGCAAGCTCACCCGATAGCGTCCATCCGGCAGCTCGCGGAAGAACGCCGCCACCTCGACGCCGCCGATGGAAAGAACATAGTTCACCAATCCTTCGCAGTCCTCTTCGATGGCGCCGCAATGCTCCATCTGCTTCTGTGTGACCCAGGCATACGCCAGATGCCCGTCCGCTGTCAGACTGCGCAACGCCTCGCCGAGCAGCCGAATCTTAGCGACGGAATGCGCGAAATAAATGCCGCGCGCGCAATACGCCGGATCCGCTCCCGCCAACACCAGTTCGCGCGCCAGCGCAAAGGTATTCTCATTCGTCCCCTGAAACATGAACGAACCGGTGTCGGTCATCAGCGCGGTGTAAAGACAGGTCGCAACATCGGCAGAAAATTTCACACCCGCTTCGCGCGCCAGCCGAAACACCATTTCCGCCGTGGCTACCGCGTGAGGATCGATCCAGTTGACGTGGGCGAAAGGACGCCCGCTGACATGATGGTCGATGCTGATCAGAAATCGGTTTTCTAAACCTTCCAACCGCGTCCGGTGAATGCTATCGCATTCCAAAATAATCGCCGCCTCATAGTTGCCCATGACGTGGCTGGACTGCACCACTTGGTCGGCGAACGGCAGAGAACGATAGACGCGGGGAACGCCGTCGTGCAGAACAACGTCGGCCTGCTTGCCCATGGCGCGCAAAATCTGGCAACAGGCCAGCGCCGATCCCACGGCATCGCCGTCGGGCCGGGCGTGCGAGGTCAACACGAATCGTTCGTGCTCTCCAATCTGGCGGAGTACGTCCTCGAGCAAGTCACTATGCCTTTTTTCCACCGGATTCCTTGCGCGCCTTGTTTCTCTTCTTGGCGCGCGCCAACAATTCCTCGACTCGAGCTTTTTCTTGTTCCGCACGGTCCAGCCGAAAATACAACTCGGGGGCGCGTCTCAGGTGCAAGCGCTCCACCAGTTCATGACGGATATATTCGCGCGCCGCTTCCAGACCCTCCAGGCTTTCGTCCGCATCCGCGTCATCGCCTTCCACGTTGACCCAAACCTGCGCCGACCGGCCATCGTCCGCGATATGCACCGCGGTCACGCTTACCAGTCCAATGCGGGGATCGGCGAGTTCGCCTTCGACGAGCGTTTCAATCTCCTCGCGCAGTGCCTCGCCAACCCGCCCGCGATGGTATTTCAGCCCGCGCTTCTCCACGCAACCGCACCTCAGGTAAAACGCATGAGAATATCAGAAAAATGGGCTCCAGTGTGTGATCCGGAAGCGCTATTGTCGCGCGCTTTGATGCCATGTTGCTAAGTACAGAAGTAACAATGCGATGCGGGGTTTCGTTGGTCGCGACGAATCTGCCGGATTGCGCCCCGGCCCGGTCGTCTGTCCCTGCCGGATGGTTTGTTTAGAAATATTCGACGAAGGAATCAGCGACATCGGCGCCGTGGTTGTTGGCGATGCGGGTGGCCGCGCGTTCCACATTCTTCATTAGGCCATCGAGGTAATCGCGGGAATTGGAAATACCGACCACGCCAATGGTGGCCCGGTTCCAGAGTTCCGCCGCGTCGAGTTCCGCGACCGAAACGTTGAAGCTGGTGCGTAGCCGGTCTTTCATACTGCGAACTGCCTGGCGCCGATCCTTGATCGACTGCGCGGCTTCGATATGCAGCTCTAGGGTGAGGAAGGCGATGGGCATTCCGTTCTCAGCTCCCCGTTCTCAGTTATCAGAAGCGGCAAGAACTGAGAAACCGAGAACTGAGAACTCGTTCTTACGCCATAACTTCCGCTGCGATCCGCTCGGTAGCAAAGGCCTCGATCACATCGCGGGCTTTGATGTCGCCATAATTTGCGATCGAGATGCCGCATTCCATGCCGTTGGTGACTTCTTTGGCATCGTCCTTGAAGCGGCGTAGCGATCCAATCTTGCCCTTGAACACGACGACGCTGTCCCGCAGCAGGCGGACTTCGGAGTCGCGTTTGATCAAGCCATCGAGCACTCGACATCCCGCGACAGTTCCGACCTTCGGAATGCGGAAGGTTTCAAGCACCTCGGCGCGGCCCTGGTAGGTTTCCTTGATGGTCGGTTCAAGCAGGCCGGTCATGGCGCGCTTGATCTCGTCCTGCAGTTCGTAAATGATCGAGTGCAGGCGGATATCGACTTCTTCCTGCTCAGCCAGTTCCTGCGCCTTGCGCTCCGGCCGCACGTTGAAGCCGATGATGATGGCATTCGAGGCCGAGGCCAGGAGCACATCGGTTTCGGTGATGGCGCCCACGCCGGAACGCAGCAAGCGGAGGCGAACTCTTTCGTTCGACAGCCGCGAAAGCAGGTCGCTGAGCACTTCTACCGAGCCCTGCACATCGCCCTTCAGGATGATGTTCAGCTCCTTGGTGCCGGCGGTCTTGATCTGCTCCGCCAGGCCTTCCAGCGAAACGCGCGAACTCTTGGCCAGTGCGGCTTCGCGGGCTTTTTGCTCGCGGTATTCGGAGATGCCGCGCGCCTTGTCGCGATCCGCGACCACAACGAACTGATCCCCAGCTTGCGGGAGACCTTCCATGCCCAGAATCTCGACGGGCGTGGATGGAGGCGCAGACGCCAGCGCCGCACCGCGATCGTCGAACATGGCGCGAATCTTGCCATACACGTTGCCCACCACGAAATTGTCTCCGGCAATGAGCGTGCCGTTTTGCACCAGCACCGTGGCCACAGGTCCGCGGCCGCGGTCAAGTTTGGCTTCGAGCACCACGCCCGTCGCAGCCCGTTCCGGAGTCGCCTTCAGCTCCGCCAGGTCCGCAACCAGGCAAATCATCTCCATCAGCAGGTTCAGGTTCGTTTTCTTCTTCGCCGAAACGTCGACGAATACCGTCTTGCCGCCCCACTCTTCCGGCACCAAGCCGCGATCACCGAGTTGCTTCTTCACACGATCGGGCAATGCGTCCGGCTTATCAATCTTGTTTACCGCGACGATGATTGGAACTTCGGCGGCGTGGGCGTGATCGATGGCTTCGATGGTTTGCGGCATTACGCCGTCATCGGCGGCTACCACCAACACCACGATGTCAGTAGCCTTTGCACCGCGCGATCGCATGCGGGTAAACGCTTCGTGACCCGGCGTATCCAGGAACACAATCTCTCGTCCGTACGCCGGAGATTGCTGATCAGTAATTCGAACTTTGTAGGCGCCGATGTGCTGTGTGATGCCCCCCGCCTCGCCTTCCGCAACGCTGGTTTCGCGAATCGAGTCGAGCAGCGTGGTCTTGCCATGGTCTACGTGACCCATGATCGTAACCACTGGCGGGCGTGGCGTGATTTCGATCGCGGAATCTTCCCCGCTGCCAGCGGCCGCATCAATGTCTTTCGAAGCCTGCTCCTCGAAAGTGATTACATTGGTTTCGGCTCCGAAGAAGCGGGCCATCTCGCTCGCCAGTTCAGCGTCGAGGGTCTGGTTGATGGTGGCGAAAACTCCGCGGCCGAGCAGACGCGAAATCAAATCCTTCGCCCGAACATCCAATTTCTCCGCCAGATCTTTGACGCTGATGCCTTCCGTGATCGTGATGTTGCGGGTGATCGGCATGGGCTCATTCGACACCACCATGCGCGGCGGCGGCGTGTAGCCCTTCATGGGGCCTTCTTTTACGCCACGCGGAACATAGCGCTGGCCGGGCCGGCGCGCGGGAGCTCCCGGTCGGCTGCCAGGACGGGCCGGTCCCGGAGGCGGAAGCCCCGGACCAACCCCCAGAGGACGCGCACCCGCTGGGGCCTGGCGCGTGGGATGCATGGGCCGGCGTTCCCCGGGGCGCAAGGGTCGCGGCGGACCTCCACCGGGAACCTGCGGACGCGGGCGCTGAAAAATCGGCTGCCCCGGCACCGGACGTCCCGGCGCGGGACGCATGGTCCCAGCAGGTGCGCTGGTCTGTGCCACGGGCGCAACCACTCTGGGCGGCGGAGCCTTGTAGACCGGACGCGGCCCAGTTTGCGGAACGATCATGCGCGGCGCCGGAGGCTGAAGTCCCGCAACCGCCGGTGCCGCAGGCGGGCGCGGCGCGGGCGCAGGAGGATGAGCCGCAGGCGACGCTGGTAGCGAAGAGACTGCAGGCGCTGCCACCACCGAAGCCGGAGGCGTAGCCGGGCGTGCTTGTGCTGGAATCGCTGGAGTATTCTGAGCTACGCTGGGAGCCACGGGCGGAGCGGTCTTCTCCACCAAGGGAGCAACAACTTGGGGCCGCGCGGCTGGCGGGGGCGCGGCAGCAGTGGATGCCGCAACCGAAGACGCAGCCGGAGGCGGCGTCGGT
>DATBYA010000103.1:0-41922 GCA_036514015.1 Candidatus Sulfotelmatobacter sp. | reverse complement strand
TCCTCCCCAGTGCCGATTCGTTTGATCACGTCGCCCTAGACAGGCCTGGATTTTCGTGCCTCTGGACTCTTTTCGGAGCTTATTGGTTGGGAGCGTTGTTGTCGGGCGGCGATTTTATTTCAGGCTGCGGTGCAGCGGGATTCTGCGCCGGCACAGACGAAGACGTGTCGTCGACATCCGCAGTGTTATTTTGCGCTTGCATTGGCGGCAACGGCATAACGCCGCCATCGGCGCGGGCGCTAAGAATCACGCGGTCCAATTGGCTCGGATCGTTGGCTGCGCTCAGAATCAAAAAATTAAACTTGGAGCCATTCAGCAGCCTTGCCAGAACTTCGGGTGCGAGCCCAGGGGCAATGTCGGCGGCTACTTGTTCCTGCTCCGCTCCGGCTGCAATCGAAACCTGCGCGCCGGTACGCTGCTGCACCGCCAACAAGACTTCTGACAACGTCACCTTGCTGGCCCGAATCCCCAACAATCCATCGCGAAAGGAAACGTCCAGGGTCGGTTTGGCTGACGCTTCAACATTTACCGGCTCTGCCCCGGTTAGGTAATTGGCAACCACCAGGGCCGGGCGCGTTGCCGGTTTGGCAGAAAAATTGTCAACTCCGGCGGAGGTATCGGGCGCAACGTCTATTACTTTGCCACCCATTACTTTAATGATAACCGTCCGCCCGTAAGGGAAGACCTGATACGACTGCGCAGTTTTCAAATCGAGCACGATCCGCGTGATTGGCGGTTTGCCCTGAAACAAAGCGAACCGCACATCTTTCACTTCTCCGCGATCTACGGATTGATTACGTAATTGGCTACCGGGCACGGCATTGGGAAAGTCGACCACGAGACGATCGGGGCCGGTCAATACTCGCGTCTGCGGAACAATGCGGTCGCTGGCTTCTACTTCAATCTCGACCGCATCTTTGCCGCTGAGGACTTTGACACTACGCACCGAGGTCTGTGCCGGCAGCGACGGCGTGGTAAGCAGCCCGCAAAGTCCGGCCAAAAGCAGCCGAATCACGATCGTTCGCGGTAGTCTGCGCATGAATTCCTGTGCCCGGGAAGGTTGGAATAGGTCTAGGCCGATTGTAGCAGGGCAGGTCGCGGAAGGGGATTACGTTGGCATTAGAACCACGCGCCGCGCAATGAGAAAAGCCCTCGAATGAGCATAATAATGAGCATAATGCGGAAACGCGATTCGAGGAGCCTAAGTTCGGACGAGCTTTTGGCGGGTTTTCCAGTACATGGCGGCCAGGCCGGAGGCGACTAGTATCCAAGTGCTGGGCTCCGGGACGGCGCCTCCGCTGCCCGCACCGCCACTGGCGCAGACATATTCCTTTCCCTTTACCGGTTGCGGGTTGCCCGTCTTATTCTTGCCAACCCCGCAAACGCCTGGCAGCGGCGGCGGCGTGATCGGAATCCACGTTCCATTGCCGAACGGATCATACAAACTCAAAGGTAAGGCTGGTCCGATTGAGGGACGATTGAGCAACGCGGACTCGAAGGGGACCGAAGGATTGGAAAGAGCGGTGCCGTCGGGCAGAGCCGGCTGGTCAAATCGCACTGCTGGCGGTTCTGATGAAGAAGTCGCTTGTTGCGGAACTTCTTCCACTCGATTGCCGCAACGAGAGCGCGCGGTGATCTTGCCATCGGTGAGCAAGGTCTCGCCCTTCTTGAGCGAGACTCTGTGCCGCGTCCAGTAGACCTGGTTGCCGATGCGATAAGAAACATAAGCCGTGCGCGCCAAAACCAGGCGCACGATGCGGGCATGGTCGTAATCGAACCCCGCGTAGTGAGATGCGACGACTGGATCATGCTCTGCCACCCACTTCAACTCGCTTGCATCGCTCACTCCTCCGGGCACCACCGAGTAAGGGTAGACCGGACGATTCCCGATTTGGCGCACGGATTCCTGCTGGGTAAGCAAAACGATGTTGCGGCCGGCTTCGACCTGCCGGCCATCGAACGCAGCCCTGGACGCTCGGAACAGCGATGGACTCAAATTCCAAAGGGCGACAGAGGCAAACCCGAGGGCGAAGGCCACGAGAATAACAACCACTAGGCCACGGCGAAGCAGGCGATTTCGGCGATGACGACGGGTCGGACGCCGTCGGATAGCGGTCTCAATGACTTCTGCTTCGGGCTTCTTCACTAAACTTCTACCTGCCTTTGACACGGCGCGTCCCGAGGGGGTCTGGACTGAAACACTTCCCTGCACCACAGTTGCAGTCGAAGTGCCGTTGCCGAGTGTCTAATCCTTCATGAAACGAAGGAGATATGTGTTTTTGGTTGCCCACATGCTAGCAGACCGGACAGACATTTTGCACAATATTATGCTTCGGCGTACCACGCAAGGAAGCGTGGCGACTGTGACCGAGCGGGCTGCGAACCGGCGGTGTTAACCATGCTGCGTTTGCCTTGATTCGAGCCCAGCGAGGAAACCGTCGTAACGCCACGGAAGAGCCATTCCCAGGAAATTGAACCATTGGTAATATGTCCATAGTTACTGACGGCGTGCGAAGATTAGTTGTTTGTCCGGCGTCACTGCTTCACCCTCTAAACGCATCTCACTCTGTGGCCGCACAGCTCCCATGCTGTGCGGCTTTTTTGTTTGGGGATAAGCGAGCCGCAGATCGACACCGGCAACCTCGCAGGCCATAAAAGCTGCATTCCGGGCGGTTTGATTTGTCTTTCCTCCCAACCTTCACATGTGCTGCGGCAACTAAGTCTATGAGGCAAGGCCGCGCTGTTCGCGTTTCGCAACTGCAGGCAAGCTGGTTTGAAGGGGTTCAGAGAGTCCCGGCCGAGTGCCGGGATTTCGTTCATAGCAGGGCATGCAGAGATCGCCTGGTTCGAGATCACCTGCTTCGAGGAACGGTGGCGATTGGAGGGTCAATGACTCGAAAACCGGATGCGCAAGAACCGTTACTGAACACCGTGGCGCGCAAGCTGGGACAAGCCGCCGGCACGCTGGCGAACATGACTCATTTGCTGACGAAGGAGCAAGCGACGAGAGCATCACGCGCGCCCGCAAATCCCGGATCCGACGAGCCGGAATCGAGCAAGTCGTCGGTCAAAAAAGAGAAGACCCCGGTGAAGGTTGATCGGAAGCAAAGTCGCGGCCAGTCGCAGAAGCGCACGCGCTCTGCCCGTGCGCGGACGGCTTCTCGCGGGAATGCTGCTAGCGGAACGAAACCAGCATCGAACAAGAAAGGCCCGCAGGCGCGCTAACGTGCTGCAACAAAGTTGCCAACATTCCACAGGCATTTCGGATTCCAACGATTCATGTCCTCTCCCACCCTCACGAGTGCCGCTGCTTCGCCCACGGGTCATGGTAGGACGACGCACAAATCATCCCTCAATTCTCCTCGTGGTAAGACAATCGCTCTCGTCATTGCCGTAGTGGTGGTCGGTATTGCGGCGTGGCTTGCGACGATCTTCTGGAACCGGATTTGGCCGTTCACCGAGAAGGCGGTGGTGCAAGATCTGGCCGAAGCCAGCAACAGCACGGTTACCATCCGTAAGTCTCATCGCACTTATTTTCCTTTTCCGGGATGCATTCTCGAAGGCATCGAGTTCCATCATGGTCCGAACCAGTGGACTCTGATCACCATCGACCGGTTAACCATTGAAGGCAGCTACTCGGGGATTCTCACGAAACATGTTCCGCGCATCAAGGTCGAAGGTGGCCACGTATTCATCCCGCCCTTTGGCAGCAATATCACCTTTGAGACGCAACACTCCGAGCTTGTCGTCGAGGAGATTGTTGCGAACGGAACGGTAGTGGAGTTTGCCTCAAAAAATCCAAAGGGGGAGTCCTTGCGCTTCGACGTGCACGACGCCGTTCTGCGCGATGTGCAGTGGAGCCGGCCGGTTATCTATCAGTTGAAGCTTCGAAACCCTGAACCTCCAGGTGAAATCGTAACTCACGGCAAATTTGGAGCCTGGACCAAGGGCACTCCCGGCGAAACTCCGATTTCCGGTGAATACACATTTGAGCAGGCGGACCTTGGCGTCTATGGGGGCATCGCGGGAACGCTGTCGTCCACCGGAAAGTACAGTGGAGCGCTCGAGCACATCGACATCGCAGGGACCACCAACGTCCCCGACTTCGCGGTAAAGTCGGGTGGGCACAAAGTCCAGCTCGTGACCAAATTCGACGCTTTCGTTGATGCGATCCACGGCGACACATTCCTGAAACGCGTGGATGCCCATTTCGGGCGAACCAACCTCGTCGTGGAAGGCAGTGTCGCGGGCATCAAAGGAAGCAAAGGGAAGACTGCACTCCTCCATCTGGCCTCCCCGCAGGGACGAATCGAAGACATCCTGGGTCTGTTTGTCAAGGCTCCTCACTCCCCGATGTCGGGAACGGTCGCGCTCAGAGCCAAGGTGGAGATTCCGCCCGGAAAGCAACCGTTTCTCAACAGAGTAAAGATGGAGGGCACCTTCGGTGTCGACGATGGCAGCTTCTCGAATCCGCAAACCCAGAAAGACGTGAACGAACTGAGTGCTGGCGCCCGAGGGGAAAAAGCGGAAGATGCGGAAACGGTGCTCACCGACCTGAAAGGGCAAGTCGGGCTCGAAAGCGGAATCGCGAAATTTTCCGACCTTTCATTCGGCATACCCGGTGCCAGGGCGCGCGCAAATGGCATCTACAACCTTCTAAACGAGAGGATCGATTTGCATGGCAGAATCCGGGTTGACAGCAAGATTTCGAAGACAGAAACCGGTATGAAATCGTTTCTTCTCAAGGCCCTGGATCCCCTTTTCAAGAAAAAGAAAAAAGGCGAAGTTGTCCCCGTCCATGTTACGGGCACGTATGAACATCCCCAGTTTGGACTTGATGTCACAGAAGAAAAGGAACATGCACGCAAATAGAGACGCTACGCATTTTTCCCCATCCCCTTTCTCCGAGTGCTCCCAGACTACCCCGAAACCGTTAGGAAAATGGATGAGGGTGCAACAATCGGCATAAGCCTACGCGATGCGGGGTATAGACGCCGGTGGTCCCCGATTGTACGGTTTAGGTATGTCGTTCGTGGACGCCAGGCCGGAGACCTCGCCCGTCCGAATCCTTCTGGTAGACGACAGCCGACTTATGCGCCGCTGCCTGCGAACTCTGTTGGAACAACAAAGCTCGTGGCGGGTGTGCAGTGAGGCGACCAACGGTCGAGAAGCGATCGAAAGAGCCCAGCAAACTGCCCCGGATATCATTGTGCTCGATTTCCAGATGCCTGAAATGAATGGTTTGGATGCCGCGAAAGAAATCAGAAGAGTGTCGCCAGACATTCCGATTCTGATGGTAACTCTGCACATGTCCCCCCAACTCGAAGACCAAGCCAAGAAGGTAGGAATACGCGGGGCATGCGACAAAGGTGACATCAACTGCGTGGTGGAAGGGGTTGATGCACTGCTGCACCAAGGTACTTACTATCCGAATTGAGTCCCGGTCTCGTCAACTTTCATTATTATTCTAGTTCCGCGCGGTTACCCTCTCAGCTAGCGGCAAATTCTTTTCTTTTGGCGAGGTAGAGCGTTATTCCCATTGCGATAGAGAATCTTTCCAATCTTGAGACTCTCTCTACCCGGGAGCGAGCCACTCGTGTGTATGGACTGCTCCGCGCGATCCTGAATGTGCCAGCGGAGTTACGGACCGAAACCTTAGCGCAGGTGACGCTGGCGATCGAAGGCCACTCATGCCGCGATTCCATTCGTTCTACACTTCGCGACTTCTGGTCGCATCATTCCTATGTTCGGGTCATCTCCGAAGCAGGATTGCCCGATGAGGCTTTTCTGATTCGAGAGCTATTTGCGAGAGCACTCCGACATCTGCTGCCGGTCGACGAAGTGGAAGGGGACCTCTATGTCTTGCTGGATTCTTTGAACTTGCAGGAATCCGACGCGCGCTGGATCGCTTCCTTGCCCGACTCACTGGTCGCTCCCTGGGCAGAAACGTTTCGCCCGTCTAAGTTTTCGGTGCTGGCATCGTGCAAGATTCTTGCTCTGCGCGCCACTAATGTTGCACTGTCGCGGGATTTGATCGCGTTTGCCGACGATGAGGACATCACCAAATCCCCCTTCTTTCATTTGCCCGCCCTGGTGGAGCACATAATCCGCCACTCCGAAGACTTTCAGCTCTGGGAGGAACAAAGAACGGCGTGCGAAGCTCAATTGCAGACCGTGAACCAGTTGCTCGCCGATCGAGGGTCTTCCGTGAATCTCATCTTTCGCATACGTCTGCTGCGATCTCTTCTTGGCCGAATGCAACAGGTGATCAGTCTGGAGCGCCCCGATTCCGACGCGCGCAAACTCGCGGTAACCGTGGTCCATGGTTTCGCTTCTCAGCGACGCATCGGAAGTGTGATGAGCGCCAGCGCGCGCCGCCTGGCGCGCAGCGTCGTGGAAAGGACGGGACGCGCCGGCAAGCACTATATCGCTCAAAATACCGAGCAATGGGGCGTGATGGGAATGGGGGCGGTTCTCGCCGGCGTCATCACATCCTTCACGGCGCTGTTCAAATATTCGTTGGCCGCGATGATTCATGCCCCTTTGCTTCTGGCGGTGGCGCATTCGCTGAACTACGTTGTCAGTTTCTTGCTGATGCAGGCTGGGGGATTCCTGCTGGCGTCTAAGATGCCCGCCGTCACCGCAGCCACTCTGGTGGATGCCATGGAAGATCCCGCGAAAGACCACATGGCCAGTCTGCAGGCGATTTCCAAGACGCAATTCATCGTAACCCTCAGCAATCTGATTGGTACTGTCCCAACGTCGATCGCCATCGACAGGATTTTCAATGCAGTTCGCGGACATCCCTTCCTTTCGCAGCCGCTGGCGGAACACGGTATGCGCATGCTCTTTCCATTGACGTCGATGACCATCCCTTTCGCCATCATCACCGGAATCTTCCTCTGGCTCTCTTCCCTGGCCACTGGCTGGACCGCGAATTACCTCGCCCTCCACCGGATGGGCTCGGCCATTTCCAACAGCCTGCGCATACGGGCAAAGTTAGGACCGGAGCGGGCGGCCAAGTTCGCGAACTGGGTCAACCACCATGCCCCCGGCTCTGTCGGATATATCGTCCTGGGATTTCTGCTGGGGACCGTTCCCATCGTTTTCGAGCTCTTCGGAATGCCTCTCGAAGTCCGTCACGTCACACTGGCAGCCGCAAGTCTGGGTTATGCGCTGGACGGTTCCTGGATTTACGGTAAATTGCACTGGCAGGAGACCCTGTTAGCGCTTTCAGGGATTGCGCTGGTGGGCATATTGAATATTGTCACTTCCTTCGTGTTGAGCTTTCTTCTGGCCGTCCGCGCCCGCAATATCGGAGAGGCGGAATCGCGCCGTTTTCTGCGCGAGGTAGGACGCGAGTTCCTGGCTCACCCCTTTTCCTTTCTGCTTCCGGGCGAAGCAGGGCGTTCCGAGTAAAAGGCTATTTCGTAACTGGTTTTGGGGAAGAGCGCGCGCCTTCAGCCCTTGCGGAAGAACCCTACCTACGCCCTTGCTTTCGAAGGGCCCGGCTTGGAACCGCGGGGTAAGTCGTGCACCATGAATGACGAATGACGAATGAGGATTCGAGCCGCTGCTCGAGGGTGCGCAGATCCCTCGAATCCGATAGGTCGGAAGCGACCCCGGAGCAACGGATAAAGGGTTCGCGCGCAATTGAGACCGTCACGCGCAGGCTTATCAGACCTGCAGCTGGCGAAGGTACGGAACGCTGGACTTCATTTTTTCCAGGTCCATTTCCACGAAGTAATTCTGGATGCCGCCTATTTTTGCGGCGGCAAAGATCTTCTTCCAGTCCAGACTGTCCTGTCCGACCGGCATGATCTTCTTGGCTTCGGCGGACCAGCCTTGCACGTGCATCGAAATAAAGCGACCAGGATACTTCGTGAAATACGCGGCGGCATCGTAGCCTTTGCTGATGGTAGAAACCTGAAATTGGAACTTGACCAGCTTCGGATCGAGCAGGCCGAACAATACGTCGTAGGTCCGTTTGCCCTCCACCATCGAGAGCTCAAAGTCTTCGTTGTGAAGTCCTTGCTGAATGCCGGCTTGGGCGGCTCGCTCTCCCATTTTGTTGTATTCATCGGCGGCCCGCTTCACCTCATCCAGGGTCGGGTTTTTTGGTCCGTCGAGGCTGGGCACGAGCATTTGTGTCAGGCCGACATCCTTCGCCCAACCGATAGCGCGCTCCTGATTCTGCCGTAGTTCCTCGATACCGAAGTGAGAACTCACGCAACTGATGCCCGCATCGCCCAAAATTCTCCGCAGCTCAGTTCCTTTGTATTGAGCCAGTCCGGCGAAGCCCGAGTCGGCATAACCTACCGGAGAGCACAGTTCAACTCGCTGGAATCCTGCGTCGGCCAGCACTTTCATCGTGCCGGGAAAGTCCTTGGCAATCATTTCTCGAACCGGCCAGGTCTGACATCCAAGGGGCAGTCCCAGTGGGTTAGCCCGAAGTTCCAGCACACCTGCGGAAAGAAAGCTCGCCGCGGCGGTGTACGTTGCCGCATTCTTGACAAACTCTCTTCTCGAAATTGCAGACATTGAGGCCTCCTCACCGGCGAAATGAACAAAAACGATTTGTAAACAACTGCCCTACAGTTCCCACCCGCTGCGGCGTTCGGGACGGACAAATTTTTGCGCGACCTCGGAGTTCAAACTTAAGTTGGAGCGATCCCAATTTAGTTTTTGTCCCATGCGCGCCGCGACATTTCCCAGGAGCAAGGACTCGGTGACCATACCCTCGAATTCGAAATTCCCTCCGGGCTTCACTTTGCTTCCCTTGCAGGCATCGAGCCATTCCCGCTCGTTACCGGGCGATCTTGGCAGAGTCTTTGGCGGTTGTTGGTAGCTGTCCATCTTGCTTTGGGGGATCAGCTTCGGATTGCCGCCGTTGAAGGTACAGAGAATTTTCCCGCGATCTCCGACGAAGAGAAGTCCCTCGTCCTCTTCTTCGCGATCATTTTTAAAGGGACGATTTTCCTCCAACTCATCCGGGCGCCGGGGCTTTAGACCCCCGTCGTACCAAGTGAATTTCACGGGCGGCATGTCGCCACGAGCCGGAAAATTGTAGCGGACGATGGACGCCATGGGATACGTTTCTTCGTAGCGGTCGCTGGAACTGGCTTCTACACTCAAGGGCGCCTCCAGTTTCAAGACGCGAAAGATGGTGTCGAAGCTGTAGGAACCCATATCGCCCAGAGCGCCGCATCCGAAATCCGTCCATCCACGCCATACGAAGGGCAAGTAAACGTGGTTGTAGGGCCGCTGGGGCGCGGGACCAAGCCAAAGATCCCAATCCAAACCTTCGGGCACCGATTCCGTCTCTTTCGGGCGTTCCATGCCCTGGGCCCAAAACGGGCGGCTCGACCAGTTCATGACCTCCCGCACCGGCCCAATCGCGCCGTTCCAAATCCATTCGCACAGCAAGCGCGTGGATTCGGATGCCTGATTGGCAACCGCGATCTGAGTTGCCACGCCCGTCTCCCGAGCCATTTCGGCAATGCGCCGCGCCTCGTAGATCGTGTGGGTCAAAGGCTTCTGACAGAAAACATGTTTGCCCTTCTTCATGGCTGCGGCCGATACGGCAGCATGCAGGTTGTCGGTTGTACATACAACCACGGCGTCGAGATCTTTCTGTTTCTCGAGCAGCTCGTGGAAATTAACGTGGGCCGCACAGCCACGATACTGTCCGGAACGCTGCTGGCTGCCATAATACCCGTCTACAATTTTCTGACAAGGTTCGCGGCCGGCTACGCCGCTGGTGACGCCGAGAGAATGAGTCAACTGAATCGGTTGGTCAGGGCTCAGCCAATCCCACCCGCTACTGACCCCGAGTAATTTGCGGACGGAATTGCAGAACTCGTGGGTCTCCCATTGCGGGTGATTCGCGCCGCTCTTATTGACGTCGCAGACAGCCACCCCTTGTACATCCGGCTCCGCTAAAAAATGAAGCATGACGCGCAAGCCTTGCGCGCCGACACCGATGAAAGCAATGTTGATCTTGTCGCTGGGGGGAACATAGCCAGCGCCGCCCAACACCCGGCGCGGAACGATCGAAAAACCAATTGCCGCCGCGGCGGTTTGCCCCAAAAACCTGCGTCGTGAAATTGAGCCCCCTGACGGCTTTCGAGATCCCAGCGGATTCTTCACTGTCCCTCCCTGAGCGCAAGCTCGGCCGGCCCGTAGTTTGCGGTGACTGACTACGGTACTGATCAACCTGGAAACTGTCAATCAAGCGCAGCTTAACCCGGCTTAACGTGTGTGAAGAGCTTCAGAAGCTGCCGCGAACGAGCAATCATCGGTCTGCTTGGTAGTAGAATAGCTCCCCAATCTCGCGTGTAGCAGATTGCGCGGTGCCGAGGCGGCATCTCGAATCTGGAGGCAATCGTGGCACTTACGATCAATCGTCTTTCCAAGACTTACCCGAACGGAGTAAAGGCGCTGAAGAACCTTTCACTCTCGATTGGCAACAGCATGTTCGGCCTGGTAGGGCCTAACGGTGCGGGAAAGAGTTCGCTGATGCGTACGATCGCCACGCTTCAGGATCCCGACTCGGGCACCATCCATCTTGACGGCATTGATGTGCTCCGCCAGAAAGATGAGGTCCGCCGTATCCTCGGCTACCTGCCCCAGGAGTTCGGTGTCTATCCTAAGATTTCTGCACTGGACATGCTCCATCATCTCGCTGTGATGAAAGGCATGACCAAATCGACCGAGCGCAAGGCGATGGTCGACATCCTGCTCCAGCAGACCAATCTGTGGGATGTGCGAAAAAAGGCGCTCTCGACCTTTTCCGGGGGCATGAAGCAGCGTTTCGGAATCGCACAGGCACTGCTGGGTAATCCCCGGCTCATCATTGTCGACGAGCCCACCGCCGGTTTGGATCCGGCCGAGCGCAATCGCTTTCTCAATCTTCTCTCTTCTCTGGGCAGTGACCGCACTGTCATTCTTTCGACTCATATCGTGGATGACGTGCGCCAGCTCTGCCCCCGCATGGCGATCATCGCCGCGGGTGAGCTTTTGCTGGAAGGCGCTCCCAGCGACACGCTGGCCGCCTTAAACGGCAAGATCTGGTCCAAAGTGGTGGCCACGGACGACGAGGTGCGAGCCATCGAAACCCAACTTCACGTCATCTCCACGCACCTGGTTGGCGGACAGCACGAGATTCGCGTCTACGCAGAAGCCTCTCCGGGCGATGGTTTCCGTTCGATCGACTCCGGACTGGAAGACGTCTACTTCCTCAACCTGTCGCAGCAGTCCAAGAGTCAGCTGCCGAATTAGCTTCTCGAATCTGGAGGATCTGACATGGCGCAGTTTTGGGAATTCTTCACCTTCGAGCTCAAGTTTCGCTTCAAAAGCCTCTCCACCTACGTTTACTTCGCCATCTGGATCACGTTTTCCTTTCTCGACGTTGCCTCCGAGAGCTTCGGCCCGATCGGCAACAGCAATGGCAAGATTCTTCTCAATGGACCCTTCTCCAACACTTACAACAATGTTGGCGCGGCGCTGTTTGGCATCATCATCATTGCTGCGATCTTCGGGACTTCGATCCTGCGCGACTTTCAGCGTGACACCTATCAGATCCTGTTTACCCAACCGATTTCTAAATTCGCCTATCTGGGGGGTCGATGGGCTGGCTCTTTCGTTACGACCGTCTTCGCCTTCTCGGGGATGATGTTGGGCACCTACCTGGGTACCTTCGCGCCGTGGGCAGACCATACCCGCATCGGTCCGAATCATCTATGGACATACCTTCAGCCGTTCTTGTCCATCCTGGTGGTTCAGATCTTCTTCATCGGCTCTGCCTTTTTTGCCGTCGCTGCTCTTACGCGCAAGATTTTCATCGTCTACCTCCAGGGTGTTGCTCTGTTCATGATTTACGTCATTGGCATCACTGTATTTTTCGCGACCCGTTCGCTCGAGCATTTTTGGTCCGGCATATTCGATCCCATTGGCATCGTTCTGATTGACAACGTTACCCGCTACTGGACGGTCATCGAAAAGAACACCCAGTTTGTCAGCTGGTCGCCAGCTCTCATCGGCGGCGTTTTCCTCTACAACCGACTTCTCTGGCTGGGCGTTGGGCTGCTGGCGCTGGGCACGGTCTGGGCGCTCTTTCCCATGTCTGTGGAGGCACTGACGGCTCGTTCACAAGGCCGCCGCGCCGCCAAAGCGAAGCAACAGGAGCTCACCGAGGCCCAGCCCGTGCGTTCGCTGGTGGCGGCTCGGCTTCCCCGTGCCCATCAAGCCTTCACTCCCGCCACAACTTTTGCGCAATACATCTCACTCTCCCGCTTGCGGCTGCGCAACATTCTTCGCGACATTCCGTTCTGGGCTCTGGTCGCCCTGATCGTCGCCTTCGGGATTAACAACGGATATTTCGCCGGCCACCTCGCCGAGCGCAACGTGTGGCCAGTCACCTATCTCATGGTCCAGGCTGTCGAAGGCAGCGCCCTGCTTTTCCTCTTCATTGTCGCGGGACTCTATGCGGCAGAGCTGCTCTGGCGCGAGCGCGACACCCATTTCGACGGTATCCACGACGCTTTGCCCATGCGCGAGTCCACGGACTGGTTTTCGCGCCTCACCGCCGTCGTCGTCATCGAACTGATCCTGCTCGCTTTTGCCATGCTCATTGGGATTGTCATGCAGACCATCGCCGGTTACTACCATTACGAGTTCCTGCAGTACCTCAAAGAACTCTATGTGGTGACTTTCCCGCAGGTTCTCTCGTTTATCCTGCTCGCCCTCTTCGTCCAGACTCTGGTCTCCAACAAGTTCGTGGGCTACGCCATCTTGTTGGGCGTCTTCGTTCTCATGCCCATTCTCTACAACTTTGGCTGGGAGAATACGCTCTACCTCATCGGCCAGACTCCTGCCTACACCTATTCCGACATGAACGGCTACGGTCATTTCGTCCCCGCGTTGTTCTGGTCGATTACCTACTGGCTGGCGATTTGCGCGGTGCTGGGAATCGTCTCTATCGCCTTCGCGCGTCGCGGAGCGGAAGACTCTCCGCGCGCCCGCGTCCGCCTGGCACTCCGGCGCGCCCCGCGGCTGGCACCGGTGGCGCTACTTTTTGCTCTCATCGCCGCGGGCTCGGGCTCCTGGTACTTCTACAATGCTCACGTCCTCAACGAATATCTGGACTCGAAGGCGCGGCGCGACATTCAAGCCGACTACGAACGCCGCTTTAAGCAATACGAAAATCTCCCGCAGCCCAAAGTCACCGCCGTAGATGCGGCGATCAACATCTATCCCGGACGCCGCTCCTTCGACGGAACTGTCAGCATGACGTTGCAGAACAAGACCAGCCAGCCGATTGCACAGCTACACGTCACCGATCTGCGGCAGTCGGTCACCCATCTGCGCTTCGACCGTCCGTTCCATCTGGTCAGCTCGGCGGCACGCGACATCTACTCCATTTACGGTCTCGACCCGCCCTTAGCGCCGGGCGAGACCATCATCCTGACTTGCAGTGTGGGGCACCAGACGCGCGGCTTCCGCGATGGCAACGAGCTGCCGGAATTCGCTTATAACGGCACGTTTTTCGACTCCGACTACTTCCCCTACGTAGGCTATAACGTGAACGTCGAGGTTGATGATCCGCGCCGCCGACGCGAAGAGCATCTGCCGCCTCTCGAAGAAATGGTTCACCGCGGCGATCCTATTCACTCGGTGAACAACGTTTTCTTCCGCGGCGAGTCTGACTGGATTACCTATCACACCGTGGTGAGCACTTCCTCCGATCAGATTGCAGTTGCCCCCGGATATCTGCAGCGCGAATGGCAGGCCAACGGCCGCCGTTTCTTCGAATACAGCATGGGATCGACCCACATCCTCGACTTCTTCGCCTACATCTCCGCTCATTACCAGGTACGGAAAGAAACCTATCACGGTTCCAACGGCGATGTTGCGCTCGAGGTCTACTACGATCCCGCGCACACCTACGACATAGACGATATGCTCGCCAGCTCCCGCGCCGGACTCGACTACTATCAGCGCATCTACAGCCCTTACCAGTTCACGCAGTACCGCATCTACGAGTTTCCGCGCTATCGCAGTTTCGCCCAGTCCTTCCCCAACACGGTTCCCTACTCGGAAGGCATTGGTTTCATCGGTCGAGTAATGAAACCAACCGACATCGACTTTACCTACTTTGTGACCGCGCATGAGCTTGGCCACCAATGGTGGGGACACCAGCTGATCGGCGCCGACGTCGAAGGATCGAACATGATGTCGGAAAGCCTGGCGGAGTACTCCGCTCTGCAGGTGATGGCGCACAAGTACGGCCGCGATCTGATGCATCGCTACCTGCGCCACGAACTTGATGCCTATTTGCGGGGACGCGCCGGTGAGATTCGCCACGAGCCGCCACTCGCTCTGGTGCAGCGTGAACCATACGTCTGGTACCAGAAGGGCGGACAGATTCTATACACGCTTGCCGACTACATCGGCGAAGACAAGCTCAATCTCGCGCTCCACAATTTTCTCTTGCAGTACCGTTATGCCAACGCCAACAACCAGCTCGATGCCGGCCCTCCTAGAAACGATAGTGCTCGCCCCTTGGCTACGGTCGACGCTGCTTACCCCGACACCCGTCTGCTGGTGGAGGCGATCCGTGCACAAACCCCGCCCGAACTTCAATACCTGGTGGACGATGGCTTCAATCGCATCGTTCTCTACGACAACCGAGCCCTCACGGCCACTTCCCAGAAGACCGCCGACGGCAAGTACAAGGTCACGCTCGAGGTGCAGTCGCGCAAACTGCAGGCCGACGGCAATGGAGCGGAAACTCCCGTGCCCCTGGCCGATTACATTGAGGTTGGGGTCTTCAGTGGAAAGAAAGATGAAGAGAAACCTCTCTATCTCAAGAAGGAGAAATTCACCGAGGAACACCGAACCTTCGAGATTGTTGTCGATCAGCCGCCCACGCTTGCCGGCATCGATCCCTACAATAAGCTCATTGACCGCAATGCTGACGACAATATGATCGCGGTTACAAAGCAATGAACGATCGTTGCCCTGGTTCGAACAACGATCGGAACCTGCGGAGATGACCTTTTGCGAAATCGCTCGATGACTGTGGGTAAACTTTTTCTGCGCGCAGAAAAGTGAAAGGAGAAACTGAACTGTCAACCTCCCGGCGTGGCTTCCTCAAGAAAAGTGCAATTGCAGGGGCTGGCCTTGCCCTGGAAACGTTCCCCGGGTTGGCAGCTTCCATCCAGAGTCCTGACCGCAGATATGACGGCCAAGCAGCGCCGACTGGGGCTTCGCAAACCACCGGTTCGACGGACGGCACCACAGAGGAATTCACGCGCGGACTTGGCCTTTATCCTGGCGATCCCCGGGAGAACTTCAGTCCCGAACTAGTAATCGAGAAGTTGACTTACCGTAATCTTGCTTTGCTCCGCCCCGCATACCATTCCAGCAGTTACGACTACAACCTGACCGCCCAATTGGTCACCGACGGCATAAAAGACACTCAGCCGCCCGAATGGATCGCAACTTCTACCAGCTCTCGGGGTGCGCTGCCAAAGACCGAGCGTGAACTTGTGCTGGATCACTCCCGCACGAATTCCGTGGAACTATTCGGTCCGCGCGCTACCGTGCAGATTCAACTCGGAGGCGGCACGCGCGTTCCCGAAGTTGATCGTATTGCGGTAGTCGTAGTTCCGCCCAATGGTGCAACTGCTGAAAATCTGAGTTTCACCGTGTCGGTGTCCGAGGATGGCCGCAACTGGGAAAAGGTCGGCAGTCTGTCCGCCCCGCTGCCGGTATCGGTTGAAGGCTATCCCCGGGATTTTGCTCGGCCGGGCCAGTTGTTCATTCCGTCAATCGCACTGAGCCGGGCTTGCCGCAATCGTTTTTATCAGGTGGAGTTGGCAGTTTCCAATGCCCCGCCCCAAGCCTTCTCTATGCAGTGGAGAGTTGGCGAGATTGAATTATCGAATCACGATCAGCGGGTCGAAATCGGCGGACCTTATTCCTTCACCAGCGCCTGGATGAGCGCCGGGCTGGGCGAGGAGTGGGTTTATGTCGATCTGGGTGCCCGCTGTGAATTCGATCGCGTTAAGCTCTACTGGATTGCGCGTGCGGCGGAAGGCTCCATTCAGGTTTCGGATGACGCCGAAAACTGGCGTGATCTGCATTCCTTGGCAGAAGCATCGGGGCGGGTTGACGATGTCGAGCTCGCGCCGCCTTCCCACGGTCGCTACGTACGAGTCCTAATGAAGCGGCCAACCTCGCCCGATGGCTACATTCTGAGTGAAATTGAGATATATGGCCGAGGTGGTCCGATTGCTCACCCCAAACCGGCTAGGACAGCTCGCGGCCAGAGTCAGCGGAACGGTCGGCTCAATCTTGCGGGAGGCAGCTGGCGCCTGCAACGTCTCTCACTTGTGGAGGGCAATGGGCGGGACTTTTCGCAGGTGGGCTTTCACGATGCCGGGTGGGTGGTCGCAACTGTGCCTGGCACCGTGCTCACCTCGTACCTGAATGTGCAGGCAATTCCGGATCCTAATTATGGCAGGAACCAGTTATATGTTTCGGACTCGTTCTTTTACTCCGACTTCTGGTACCGCACTGAGTTCACCTCACCCCCTCCCGCTTCAGGGGAAATCGTCTGGCTGAACTTCGATGGCATTAACTGGAAAGCCGACGTCTTCTTGAATGGTGAAGAAATCGGGCGTATCGATGGCGGATTCATGCGCGGACGCTTCGATGTAACCGACAAGCTGCGGCCCGGCGAGAACAATGCTCTGGCCATACGAATCGAGAAAAATGCGACTCCCGGAAGCTGTAAACAGAAAACTTACGAGAACGGAGGACCGAACGGCGGCGCTCTGGGAGCCGACAATCCCACTTATCACGCGTCGGTCGGCTGGGATTGGATTCCCACCATTCGCGGCAGAAACACCGGCATTATCGGTGACGTTTACCTCACAACCAGTGGAGTTGTAACGCTGGAACACCTGTTTGTCAGCACTTCCCTGCCACTGCCGGATATCTCGCACGCAGACGTCAGTATCGAGCTCGACCTGATGAACCATCGCTCCGCGCCCGTCGCAGGCACTCTTCGCGGACGCTTCGGAGAGTCGCAATTCGAAGAGCGTGTCAACTATGTTGGCCCCGCGCAAGCCCCCACCCGCATCAAGCTCAATCCCGTGACGCACCCGGCGCTGCGCCTGCAGAACCCGAAGCTGTGGTGGCCGGTTGGCTACGGCGATCCGAATCTGTATGACGTGGAACTGACATTCGAACTCGAGGGCGGACAGAGGTCTGACTCCAAGACGGTGAAAGCGGGACTCCGCCAGATGGCCTACGGCGAAGATGACGGGGCGTTGCGAATCTTCATCAACGGCCGGCGTTTTATCGCTCGCGGAGGCAATTGGGGATTCAGCGAATCGATGCTGCGCTATCGTGCGCGCGAATATGATGCCGCTCTGCGCTATCACCGCGAGATGAACTTCAACATGATCCGCAATTGGGTGGGGCAGATCGGCGACAACGAATTCTACGAAGCCTGCGACCGACACGGCGTCCTGGTATGGCAAGACTTCTGGCTCGCCAATCCCTGGGACGGTCCCAACCCAGATGACAATACTCTGTTCCTGAGCAACGTGAACGACACTGTGCTCCGCATCCGCAATCATCCCTCGATTGGACTGTATTGCGGTCGCAACGAGGGCTTCCCGCCGAAACCGCTCGACGACGGTATACAAAGCATATTAGCTGAGCGGCATCCGGGGCTTCATTACATTCCGAGCTCCGCCGATAACGTGGTTGGCGGAGGCGGGCCCTACATGCTGATGCCCCTCACCTTCTATCCCGCCATGGCCGCCTACCCCAAACTGCATAGCGAGATCGGCATTCCCAATATCCCGTCGATCGAAAGTGTGCGCGCGATTATGCCCCAGAGCGCTCTCTGGCCTCCGGGACTGGAATGGGGACTGCACGATTTTGTTGAGGGCGGTTTCCGGCGTGGCCCCAGTTTTCTCAGTATGGTCGAGCAGGCCTACGGCGCTACCAACAGCTTTGAAGAGTGGGTTTCGCTGGCTCACTTCGCCGATTACGAAGGCTTTCGCGCCGAGTTCGAAGCGCAAAGCAAGAATCGCATGGGCTTGCTCTTGTGGATGAGCCATTCCTGCTGGCCCTCACTGTTGTGGCAGACTTACGACTACTACCTGGAACCAACGGCCGCCTACTTCGCCTGCAAGAATGTTTGTGAGCCGCTGCATATTCAATGGAATCGCCTCACCGACGATGTCGAAGTGGTGAACTACAGCGCCGGCGACGCTCCCGGTGTGACTGCCCTGGCGGAAGTGCTGAACCTGGATGGCTCGATGCAGTGGGGAAAAAAGGCCACGCTCGAAAGCTCCGAAGACAGCGTTGTCCCATGCCTTAAGATGGAATACCCGAATGGCTTGACGCCGGTGCACTTTGTCCGGCTTACGCTGTCGCGCTCGGGTAGTCCAATCTCAACCAATCTTTACCTGCGTGGCGTGCAGGAGGGCAATTATCGGGCAATTCGCCAGTTGCCCAAGGCTCGGATAAAAACCACAACCGATACGAGACGACAGGGCAATCGATGGCGCTTGACGACTCAACTGCAAAATCTCTCGGCGTACCCGGCGCTCATGACGAGATTAAAAGCGGTGCGGGAGAACAGCGGAGACCGGATTCTGCCGGTGATCTACAGCGACAATTATTTCACACTCATGCCCGCGGAACATCGCACCGTGCGGACGGAACTGAACTCTGCCGACACGCGCGGCCAGAGTCCGCGTATTGTGGTCAGCGGGTTCAACGTAGAAGCGCCGGCTGGGTGAGCACAACGTTTCATCCATCCGCAACCCGCGCGTCGTTCACTTCACTTCGAAACTGTAGGAACCCGACCCAATCTTAACTACGTAAGATCCGTTTTCTGCCTGCGCCTCGATCGGATGCCCGTCCTCCGCGAGCTGCGCTCCGGGAATCGCAGGTAAGACAATTCTTGCCGCAGTGTTTGCGGGGATCGTGACTTTTAGCGAGAAGGGCCCCACCCCAGTTCCCTTCCAGTCGCTGACAATCTTGCCGTAGATCGATTCATATTCCGCCCGGGCTGCGGTCATCCGCGCGTCGAGATGGGGATGCACCACAATTTCTTTAAACCCTGGCGAATCGGGTGTTGTATCAATACCCGCAGCGTAACGATAGACCCAGGCAATGACGGACCCAAACGCATAGTGATTGTAGGAGTTCATCGAGGGATCGCCGGTGTCGCCGTTCCAGCGTTCCCACCAGGTGGTCGCACCCTTGGAAAGCATGTACCCCCAGGAAGGATACGTATCGTTCAGCAACAGACGATAAGCTAGGTCGCTGCGTCCATGATCGGCAAGAGTGAAAAGCAGGAATGGCGTTCCCAGGAATCCCGTCGAAAGATGCCAGTTACGCGCTTCGATATCTTTAACCAGTTTGTCGACGAGCAGAGGTTCCAGTGCTTCGGGAGCCATCCGGGTGTAGAGTGCGACCACGTAGGAAGTTTGCGTTCCCGTGCCAACCTCTCCGTCGTCTTTAATGTAAGCCTTCTGGAACGACGCGCGAATGTTCTGCACGAGATCGTCGTAGCGCCGTGCGTCGGCGTCTTTGCCGGTAGCGCGCGCCATCTGCGACATCATGTTAGCGATCAAGGCCCAATACGCCGTCGCCAGTAAATCCTTGTTCGTGTTCTCGTCGGGAGCCAGCCAGTCGGCGAAGTTGGGGCCGACTCCGTTCTTGCGCAGATAGTCGGGATTCCGGCTGTGGATGAACTGCATCCAACGCTGCATCGCCTCCCAGTTTTGTTCGATCATGGCCTTGTCGCCATACTGTACCCAGGTTGTCCATGGAACGATCACTCCCGCGTCGCCCCAGCCCGGCGCGCCCACCCGGTCACTCCCTTCTGAGGGCTCCTCGGATTCATCGCTACTGGACGGAAGCGTGTTTGGGGAAACGTTTCTAAATGCGCCTTGCGGACTCTGCGCATCTACAATGTCTTGCATGAATTTCCGGGAGAAGGCCGCGATGTCGAAGTTATAACTTCCGGTTCGCCAGAAAACTCCCGCGTCGCCCATCCAGCCCAGGCGTTCATCGCGTTGCGGACAATCGGTGGGAATGCTCAGAAAATTTCCCCGCTGGCCCCAAATGCCAATCGACCACATCTGATTGACCAGGTCGCTTGACGTCGTCAGCTTGGCCACGGGTTCGCCGCTCACGCTGCTGACGACATCTCCGGCGATCGCGTCGAGCGGCGGCGTTCCGGGATAGCCCGTCACCTCGACATAGCGAAAACCGTGAAACGTGAAATGCGGGGCGAACGTCTCTTCCTCCCCGCCGCGCAGGATGTAGACATCAGTGGCGTCCGCATTCCGCAGATTTGCCGTGTAAATCGTCCCGTCCGGATTCAGAATTTCCGCAAAGCGCATTCGAACCCTGGTACCCGTCTCGCCTTTCACTTTCAACGTGACCCATCCCACCATGTTCTGACCCATGTCGAAGATGTAGGCTCCGTTGGCCGCAGGAACCACGCGCTTCGGCTCGAGCCTGGCGATTACTCGCGCGGGCGCATCCATCTGGCTGGACACAGCAATGGCGGGCGCATCCGCCACCAGCGCAGGTCTCCAGGTAGAATCGTCGAACCCGGCCTTCTCCCATCCTGTCTGTTCGAGTCGGTCGTCATATACTTCTCCGCCATAAATATCCGATCGAACGATCGGCGATGCGGCCGCCCTCCAGGACTGGTCGGTTCCAACCGTGTCATGACTACCGTCGGCGTAATCGATTTCTAATTGCGCCACCAGGCGATCTGGGGGCGCAAAGAAGTGCATTCCCACCCACGTCAGGCCGCTGCCATACCAGCCGTCCCCTAGCAGGGCGCCGATTACGTTGTCGCCGCTGAGCAATAAGCTGGTCACATCGTAGGCCTGGTACAAAACGCGTTTGCGATAGTCGGTGAAGTCGGGCGTCATGACATCGACTCCAACCTGGCTACCATTCAAAAATACGCGGTAGCTGCCGAGAGCGGTCACGTAGAGCCTTGCTCTCTGTACGTTCTTCGATAGTGCCAGGGTTCGACGCAAGTACGCGGCGGGCAGCGGCAGTTGCCCAGGGTCTCCCAATCGTTTGTCGGTCAAACCGGCTACGACCTGAGCCCGCTGCCAGCGCGAAGTCTTTTCGAGATTCGCCTTCCAATGCTGATTGGTTGGAAGGCGCATTGTGGAACCGTTGGCGCGTGTAATCTTTACCAAGGCCGCCAGAGCCGCCGCGGTAGTTTTGGCCGCAGCGGATTCCGGCTTCGGAGCCGTCACCGTCACCTCTATTAAATTCTTGCCCACGAGGAGCTGATCGGAGATATCCCGACGATCAAACGTACTCCATCTGCTCTTGGCATCTACCTCATGACCGTTTACCTTCGCGACGAAGTTTCCGCGGGTCGCGAGTAAAAGAACCGCTGCTCTTGCTTTCTGCGAAAGATGGAAGGTCACGCGAAAGGTGGCAGCCGTATTCGGCACAACCGCAAGCGCATCTTGACCGGGCACCCAAATCCAGCGAATCCCTTTCCGATCAGCGTCATCCTCGGGATTATTCCAACGAATCCACTTCGCTTTCCAGTCCGCGCTGTGGAGCAGGCCCATCTCCCACCAGGCTCCTTCCCCCGATTCCGAAGCTTGCCCGGCCGAGTCCCATACCCGGACTTTCCAGTAGTATCTTTTGCGCGATTCCAGAGCCGGACCCCGATATGCAATTCCGACGGACTCATCAGAATTCACTTTGCCGCTATCCCAGATGTCAGCTTGTCCGGACCGCAGACTCTCGCCGTTGCTGGCTACCAGAATCTGGTAAGCCGACTGCATCCAGTTGCGCTGGCTGCTGTCGCTTTGCCAAGACAGGTGAGGGGTGGAGGCGTCGACCCCCAGAGGATTCTCCAGGTATTCGCAGCGTAGGTGGACTGGAGTGGCCGAAGCAACCGATGCCAGAATGAACATTGCGATCACCACACTCAAACGCTTGGGATGCTTCAATTGATCCTCCTGGGATCAGCCGCACCGCAGATCGCCTGACCAAAAAGTTCTTTCAGAACGTTACTTTCCAAACATTTTTCTTATTCTTATGTCCGGCAACGATATGCTGAACGCGGGCCGGATGACAACTCGAACTTAGACTGGCTTTCTTGCTTTCTGATTTGCATCGCTTCGGAACTGCGGTCTCGCGATTCGGCAAAGGTCAAGGTGTCCAACATAGTGAAAAGCCGAGCGGCTGCCTAAGGTTTCCGCAGCTGCCCGGAATGCCGATCGCGATTTAGCTGACGTTTAAGCCGTACCAGCCCCAGTTTGAGGCCGTTTGCCCTTGCGCAATCGGTCAAGGGACAACTTTGCCTTAAGGCACACGGCTCGCTGAATTGTGCGCTCGCACCTCAGAGTTTTCTCATTTTACAGTTTGGGATGTTCCTGCGCCCGACCCTTGACGGCGGTTGAGCTACGAGTTCTTTGCTACCGGTTTGACCGGTGGAACGTTCTGATTCAGCCGGAAGAAGTTAACGGGATCATAGTGCGACTTGACTGCTACGAGGCGGTCCCATCGTTCCTGATAAGCCTCAGGCACGCGATCCTGTTCATCGCCGCTCATGAAGTTGATGTAGACACCCGGTTTCATTGCGGGTCGAAGTTTGTTGAAGGTTCCGCGAATCCAGGAAATATTGCCGGCATCGGCGGAAGGCTCCGACCAGTTCGCCAGTAGATTCATAATAAAAGGAGCGCGGCGATCCCCGAATGCGGTTTCCTTCGCCCCCATCCGCGCTGCCGCGCCACCGAGATAGGCAAGTTCAAGCTGGGTTTCTGATGAGGGAATACTGACGACTGCCTCGACCAAACGATCGATCGTGTTGCCGTCGAGATAAGAGAAATAGCCCGACTTGGTGTAATAGCGCCGGCCGTGCGGGAAATCGGAATCCGCCATGGTTTGCAGCTTTAGAAACGAGACCACCTCGATGCTCACCGAATCCGGACTGCACATGGAAAGCGCGTGTTGCAGATAGGGACGCCCGGTTTCGGGGTCGCCCGTCCAAATCAAGCAGCTGCTGGCCACGGGTCGCCCGCGGAGTTCAATGGGTACCTTATTTTTACGCGGGGCAAGGCGCAAATCAATATTCCACTTTAAGTCGATTGGGGCTTCCGCCATGAAGTCTCTCCAGCATTCAAGCAGGCGGCGAATATCAGCCTCGGAAGTCAGTCCCTCAGCGAGCACAACCGAGGTGAGCGGATGGAGTTTCACGTCGAATTCGGTCACCACCCCGAAGTTGCCGCCTCCTCCACGCAAGGCCCAGAATAAATCCGGGTTTTCCTTGGCGTCGGCGCGTACGACGGAACTATCCGCAGTTACCAGTGTGAACCCCTCGACGTTATCGCATGACAATCCGAATCGGCGCGTGAGCCATCCGGTTCCTCCCCCCAGGATCAGTCCGGAAGCTCCAGTATGAGAAACGACACCGGATGGAAAAATCAGTCCGGCTTTTTGTGTTGCCGTGTCAATGGATCCCAGCAGACAGCCGCCGGCGATCCTGGCCCGGCGCGCCTCGGGATGAACAGTGACTTGGCGCATTCTCGATAGGTCAATCACCAGGCCGCCATCACATGTGCTAAAGCCTGCAAGGCTATGCCCTCCACACCGTATGGCGGTAAGGATTCCGCTCTCGGAGGCGGCCCTGATTGCAGTTTGCACATCGCTTACATCCATGCAGCGCGCGATAAGGCCTGGCCTGCGCGCTACCATGCCGTTCCACACGGAGCGCGCGTCCTCGTAGCCATCATCGGCGGGGCGCAGCAAATCGCCTTTGAACCGCCCCTGGAGCGAGCAGTAAACCTCTTCGCTGGCTTCGACCATTTTTGCGCTCCCGTTCCAAAATGTCCCTTTCCCGCAATGGAGACGCTCGGCTAATAGGTCTTATGCTGACGAGCTCGGAAGTACAACAGAGAAATAAGACCCAGGAAAACAGAAAATGCCGGAACTGACCAGCGCAGCCCGTCAACAAAAAAGGTGGTAATCGAGATGGCAAGAAGTAACAGAATCCCGACCACAGTAAACAGGGGATGGGCCCACAACCGCATGGGCAGACGCAACATTACATCGCTCGGAATGGCTTTGCGAAAATAAAGATGCGTGTTGAGAATCACCAGCCACACGAACAGCATTCCGGCGACTGCAGTTCCATACAGCGTGAGGAAAGCGTTCTTGGGAGCAAAGATGGCCAGCAGAACGGCTGCGATGATTCCCGCGGTGGAAGCTAACAGCGCCCGATGCGGCACTCCATTGCGGCTCACCTTGCCCATCCATTCCGGGGCATAGCCTCCCCGGCCCAACGAGAAAAGCATTCTGGTCGAAAGGTAAAGGTTCGTATTCACGCTCGACAACGCCGCTGTCAGCACGACGAAGTTCATGATTGCAGCCGCGAAGGGGATATGGGCCGCAGCGAATGCGGCCACAAAAGGGCTGCCAGAGAGTGGCGACGAACCGCCAGCCTGATTCCACGGAACCATCGTCACCATGATCGCAATTGCCAGCACATAGAACAAAATGAGCCGCCAAATAATGCTCCGCATGGCGTGTGGAATGGTAATTTCCGGGTGCTGCGCTTCCCCTGCAGTGACGGCGATTATTTCCACTCCCATATAGCTGGTGACCGTTATCGTGAGCGAAAGCCAGACTCCCTTCCATCCCGCAGGTAAAAATCCTCCGTGCCGGGTTAAATTGGCCAGGCCGATCGCGCCGCGGGAACCAATGCCAAGAATCAAAGATATTCCGACGATGATGAAGGCGACGATGGCGGCCACTTTAATCATGGCAAACCAATATTCAAATTCACCCAGGCGGTTGACCTGCATGGCATTGAGCGCCACCAGTGTGGCTGACACCAGCACCACCCAGATCCATTGCGGTACACTGGGAAACCAAAAAGAAATATAGATGCCGGCGGCGGTGACTTCGGCGCCAATCGCGATGATCTGTGCGACTCCGTAAGTGGCTCGAACCGAAAAACCGGCCCAAGGATTGAGGTACTTCTCGGCGTAAACTCCGAATGCGCCGGCCACCGGGTGGACGACGGCCATCTCCGCCAGGGCGTAGGACATGATCAGGGCGATGCCTGCTCCCAGAAGGTAGGAAAGAATGACGGCGGGTCCAGCGAGACGAATGGTTACCCCGCTGCCCAAAAACAAACCCACGCCGATGGCGCCGCCAATCGCCATCATGGTGAGCTGCCTTCGGCTCAACCGGCGGTGAAGACCTTCCCCTTCCGGCATCGAAGGTGTCTTGCCGGCAATCGTGGCTCCGGACGCTGAACCTTCTTGATCAATCATATCTGCCAACGCTGGCAGGCTCTAGGACCAGGAGATCGATATTCTTTTCAAGAACTTCCACCACCGCCTTCACGTCGTCCATCGTGTTGTACACGTGGAATGATATCCGCAACCCGTCGTGGCGATGCGATGCGACGATGTCGCTTTTCGCGAGCTTCTGCACCAATAAAGCGGAATCGTTGCATTGCAATACCACCAGCGGCCCGGCGCTATCAGCGGGCGTTTTGGCGCAAATACCCAGCTCGTGGGCGCAACTCAACAGCGATTGCGTCAGGCTCTTGATGTGGCCTGCCACATTCTCCATCCCGATTTCTCCGAGCAGTTGGAATCCGGGCAGCGCCGCATACGCATTCGGCACGGACGGAGAGCCCGACTCGAATCTTCGCGCGGTGGGAGATAAATCGAATACTTTGGGATCGTAGGCGAAAGGATTTGCTTGCCCCTGCCATCCGGTGACGGTGGGAACCAACGATGCGATGAGCCCTTTCCGCACGTACATGAAGGCGAGCCCGGGAGGACCAAGCAGGTATTTGAGGGTCCCGGTTAGGAAAACATCAAGGTCCATGGCTTTGACGTCAATCGGACGGGTTCCGCAATCCTGGTAATCATCGAGCATCACGAGCGCACCGGAGCGGTGGGCAATTTGTATGATGGCGCTTGCCTCGGAACGAAATCCGTTCTTGAAACAAACGTGGGTGAGCGGCACGATGCACGTATTACGGTCTACCATCTTTTCGTAATTGGCGGCGGGAATGCAATTGCCCTCTGCACCTACAAAATGCACCTCGGCGCCGCGAGCACGCTGCCCCAGCCAGACATGCCCCATGGTAGGAAACTCGAACTCACCCATGACAACTTTCTTCCGTTCTTCGAAGCGCAGTGCGCTGGCGAAGCCATTGATGCCTGCCGACACGCTGGTCACCATGGCAACTTCATCGGGGCTGGCGTTGATGAATTGTGCGAAGGCAGTTCGCGCGACCTCATACCGCTCTAGCCACGACTCCCATGGCGAGCCTTGCTCGTGCCAACTCGCGATGTAGTCCTCGAGGCCGGCCTCCACGGCATCGGAAAGTGCGCCCTGGGAGCAGGTGTTCAGATAGATTCGGCGGCGGAAGATGTTGAAGCGAGAACGAATCTGCCGGATTTGCGTGTCGGTCAGCATGATTCTCTTATCGCATCGCAGCCAGTACTCTGCCGAATCTGCACACTTCTTCGAGCGTATTGTAGTGCACCAATGATGCTCGGACTGCTCCACTCTCTTTGGCCAGCCCGAATCGCTTCATGAGCCGCGGTGAATACATGTGGCCGTCACGCACGCCGATATTCTGTTTCGCGAGCGCTTCGGTGACCGTGGCGGGATCCACGTTCGGCAGATTAAAGCACAGCGTCGGCACCCGTTCCGCGATTCGCTCTTCTTCCGCGACACCGTAGATAAGCGCGCCGCAATCGCGGAGTACGCGAAGCATTTCGAGCGCGAGCGATTCTTCGTAGATCCTGATTGCCTCGAACGCACGTTGGAGAGCGGACCGGCTCGATTCCGATTTCTCCTTGGCTTCGTTCCCGGCCATCGTTCGCCCAAGGATTTCCAGGTAGCGTATGGCCGCATCCATCCCCGCTACATTCTCGTAAACAAAGGTGCCGGCCTCAAGTTTTCCAGGTGGCTCGTCGGGAATGAAATCTTCACGGAAGGTGGGAAGCTTTTCCAGCAGTTCGCGCCGTCCCCAACAAAACCCCATGTGGGGACCGAAGATCTTGTAGCCCGAACACACCAGGTAGTCGCAATCGAAAGCTTGCACATCGATCAGTCCGTGAGGGCCATAATGCACGGAATCGAGAAAGATTTCAGCCCCGACTGCGTGCGCCACTCTCGCCGCCGCTCTGACATCCACAATCGAGCCGATGGCATTCGAAGCCATCGTGCACGCCACAAGGCGCGTCGTCGAAGACACCAGAGGGATGAGGTCGTCCACGTGCAAATTCCCGTCGTCCCTCATCTTCCACCAGGAAAATTTCGCTCCGTCCCGTTCCAACGCCAGCCAGGGGGCGACGTTGGCCTCGTGGTCCATGTCGGTTACGACAATCTCGTTCCGCTGATCGAGCGTCTGTCCGATTGCCAGACTCATCAACCGAATGAAGGAAGTGGCGTTCATGCCAAATGCGACTTCGCTCGCATCACGCGCGTTGACCAGGTCACCGACACTCTGTCGTGCCCGCAAGATCGTCGCGTCGACTTCGCGACTTTTCGGGTAACGTCCCCCGCGCTGCACATTGCACTCGAGGAGATGATGATTCACCGCATCCAGTACGATCTGTGGAACCTGCGCACCCGCCGCATTGTCGAAAAAGATGAATTCCGGCGGGCGAGTCAGTGCGGGAAAAACAGCGCGAATGGTGTCAACGGGAAAAGCCGCATGCGGTGCGGACGGAATTTCTGGGTTGAGAACTTTCTGGGATTTGGCCTCCAAACCTCGCTCCTGGTGATATGGGAAAAGTCAGCTCTGAGTCTTGCAAAATGAGCAGCGCCAAACCTATACTCCGCTGCAATCAGTCGTCAACCTGGAAACAGACATATGCCCGTATCCGCGGCCAACTCGAAGTTGATCTATGACGCTTTGAAGGAGTGCGACATCCGCCTGGTGTCAGCTCTGCCGGAAACCTGGTTGGTGCATCTCATCCGGTTGACGGACGAGGACCCGGAGATGATTTTGGTGCGACTGGCAAAGGAGGAGGAAGCGGTCGGCATCTCGGCCGGAGCGCACTTTGCCGGGGTCAAGTCAGCGATGCTGATGCAGAACCACGGCTTCCTGGCATCCATTAACGGTATCGTCTCTTTCGCACATCTATACAAGATCCCTCTGTTGATGCTCATCAGCTATCGCGGCTCTTTGGGGGAGCGCGACCCGTGGCAAACGCAAGGCGGCAACGTCACGGAGCCGCTCTTGCGGGCGTTGCGTATCCCCTACTTTTTTCTCGACGGGTGGGAGACCGTCAAAAAGCGTATCCGGCAGGCGCAAACCCTCGCCGAAAGCAGTTTGCAGCCCGTCGCCCTTCTCTTAACGCGCGACCTGATGTGGGAGGAATGATGCAGCGCATTCATTGCCTTCGGTCGGTTTATTCGGACCTGGAGAACTGTCTCGTCGTCACCATCATGGGAGCAGTCGCAGCTGAACTTCAGTCCCTGGGTCACCGTCCGAATTTCTTCTACTTGCAACACGCAATGGGGCTGGCTTCTTCGACGGGATTGGGCCTTGCTCTCTGCATGCCGGAACAAACAGTGATCGTGTTCGATGGCGACGGTTCGCTCTTGATGAACCTTGGCAGTCTTAGCACAATGGCGCGTTATCGCCCGCAGAAGCTGGTCCACGTCGTTTTCGACAACGAAAGCCTGCTGTCGGTGGGCGGTTTCCCGACGGCGACGAGCACAGGCACGGACCTGGAAGGAATCGCCCGCGCCGCCGGCATTCCCCGAGTGACCACAATCCGTAGTGTGGAGAGTTTTAAAGCCGCCGTGAACGAGGCCATACAGGGCAGCGAACTCACAACCATTATCGCCAAGGTCGAAGCCAAGGGCCCCGCCGCCTACGTCACCGACCTGTCGTTGCTGGAGAATCGGTTTCAATTCCGCCGGCATATCCAATCGCTTAAAACACGCTAAGGCGACGCGATTTGGACCGCGCTCAGGCGGACAAATGGAGTGCCCGACGAAAGTATTCTGGAGGAGCCCAAATGTCTCTGGTTTTGGCCACACTGCTCGAGGAACTTACCGCCGGCCGGCTGCGGGTGGTGGATTTGACCCAAACCTTGAGTCCGCAGACGCCTCTGCTGCCGCTGCCCTCGCAGTGGAACAACACGCCTGCATTCAAAATCTGGGAGCTGTCGCGGTACGATGAACGCGGCCCCGCCTGGTACTGGAATGGGTTCGAGACCGGCGAGCACACGGGCACCCATTTCGATGCTCCGGTCCACTGGGTCTCGGGGAAAGACCTTCCGGAAAACACCGTGGATCGCATCCCACCGAAAAAATTCGTGGGACCTGCCTGTGTGATCAACATCAGTTCAGAGGTGGCAGGAAATCCTGACTATTTGCTGACTCCGGACCGAATCCGCCAGTGGGAAGAACAGCACGGCCTTATTCCGGCGGGCGCATGGGTTCTCTTACGGACAGACTGGTCGAAGCGGACAGACCCCAAGGACTACATCAACCTGAAGGAGAATGGCCCCCACACTCCGGGATTGGCCAAGGAAAGTTCTGTCCTGCTCGCCGAGGAACGGGATGTGCTAGGCGTCGGCGTGGAAACGGTTGGGACTGATGCCGGTCAGGCCGCCGCCTTTGATCCCCCCTTTCCGAACCACTATCTGATGCACGGCAGCGGCAAGTTTGGGCTGGCCAGCCTGTCCAACCTAGATCAGCTTCCGCCAACCGGCGCCATTGTCATCGCCGCGCCACTGAAAATCGTCGGCGGCTCCGGCAGTCCTCTGCGAGTAATTGCCATCACACCCTGAAGCCTTGCGAGCCACGGTGAGCATACAAAAGCGGCCCACCAGCAGACTTCATCCGCCGCATGAGGCGCAAGAGCGAAGCCGCTCTCGCGCGAGACATTGAGTCGGGCGGTTTTGGAAGCGAACCCTCGAGCGCACGATCCCACGAAGCGCCGCCACCGGTTGGTCGTCCATTGGCGACGAACAACGGAAAACCAGGAAGATGAAGACTACCTTGATACCGCGTGAGTGACCTTCTCAGTTTTGAGAGCCCGCCTCGCCTGACGGGTACGTTGTTTCGGTTTGACCGTCACGGGGAGCAATCCAACCCATGGGTCAGCATTGGCGCCGATCGCTTCCGGGGTAAAATCAGCGCTCTCTCATCTCACCCCTGTACCCCATTCGCGCTCTATCGTCCCGCTTCTTGCTCCGAGATTGGGCTGCCGCGGAAGAGCGTTTCCCCGCGCGACAGAGCCTGAGCAACGGGTGGCTGTTTGTCTGCTGGTACAGACACGTGCGCGAAGTGCTGATAGTTGAGGATGGCGTTGAACACCAGAGCGTAAGTTCCGACGGTCTCGCCGCGATAGACGGGGTTGTTGGCAAACAGCAGCACATTTCCCTGACCCAGGTGCGCGTTCACCACCACGGCATGTTCGGCAATCGACGAAGCTTTGTCGAGCAAGCCATCGAGCAAAAGGGTCTTGGCATCGGAGAAGCGCAAGATGACATCGGGCCGTTCCTGAACCGGAATTACCTGCGGGTTGTTGCGCGTTTGTTCCTCATCTAACGGCTTTGGCTCCCATGGCTGCTGCTTCACGAGCGGCTCGGGTTCGACGATCTTTCTCCCCAGGGGCTCGTCGCTGTCGTCGACGCTACCGCGGCCGGTGGCCCGCTTCGCGTAGGGGTCCAGGGGATCCGTCAAAGGGTCCATCAAAGCGCGGCCTCCGGTGCGGCCCAGTATATTGCTGACATTAAAGGCCATGCCGTTGGCACTGATGACGGGCACACCGGACCCGTAGCCGAATGCGACCGGATTGTCGGGGGCGACGAAAACCGTGTTCAGCACCGTGCCGACCACACGCGCCTCGCCTTGGGGAGCGACGCTGACGCCGGGGGCAAGACCCGTATCGATGGCGAACTGAGCGGTATCTTCGCAGGTAATGAGGAGCCCGCCATGCTCAACAAACTGTTTCAGATGAGCGAGGCCTTCGTAACCCAGGCCCGGGCGAATATCGGAGGTGCTGTCAACGGCTCCGAGGTTTGGGGTCAGCTCGGATTTCTGCCACGGCATCGGATTATTCCACAGGGGAATGCCGTTGAGAATTTCGAGCGCGGAAGAATGGCCGACGGGAGCGAAGACGATGACGTCGTACTTTGCCCGCAGGTCGGGCTGGTTGGCTACTGTCTGCGTGCTGATGTAATCGAAGGGCACGCCGGCGCTGTCGAACACATAACGCCACCAGCCTTCAGTCTGTGTGCTAAGCCAGGTGTGCATGAAAGCAATGCGGGGAGCGGTGACCGCGTGGAACGGCACGGAAGGCGCAGCGCCGAGCCGCGATGCATCGAGAGATAAATCGTGCAGAACTTTGGCAATGCCGTCATCGGGAGAGGCCGCGATGAGCAGCGAACCGGCCGCAAAATGTTTGCCGTCGGCATCAAAAGGCTTTTCAGCAACCTGGATGGTCGCGCTTTTGAGTCGATAGACTAGAGGCAAGAGCGAAACCTGGCTGGTATTGGCCACGGCAAGCACCGGTCCGGAGCCGGAGATCTTACCGGCGAGTGTCGCCGGATCATCCAGGGAAGTCATCTTGGACTTGAGGATGGCGGGGTCAAGGACGCGGACAACCTTCAGATTGAAGAGCTGAGTGAAGGACCATCCGGTGTCATCGTAGGGATGCCTCTGCGGATCGCCTGCGGCCCAGAACTGCCGATCAAGCAACGCATCGGCGACGCGGGAGTAGGGCTGATCCATCCGGACGACAATGCTGCCGGCGGGGAAGGTTGCCTGCTTCGGCTTGTCTCCGCGCTTTTCCACAGGAATGGCGGAAGTGATCGCATCGGATAGCTGTTCGATCTCGACGTGCTGACGCTTCAATACCTTGAGTAACTCGATCTGACGATTGGTGTCAGCTGGTTCCACAGGGATCACATAGGCCGCCGGTCCTTCGAGCAATGGTTTTTCGACTGCGCGCTTGCTCTTGCCGTAGTAGTTTTCGAGGAAATGGTGGGTATTACGCGAGAAGTAAGAGAGGGTGGAGAGCAGAGCGCTTTCTTCGTAGTTGTTGTTATCGCGCTGGGACCAGCTCACCACGGGGAGCGGCGGATTCTGACGGTACCAGGTGCGCGAGTAGTCTTCCGGCCGGAGGATGCGCTTTTCGGTATCGGCGCCGCCATTGCCGAAGGTTTCATAGAGGCGGCTGATGCCGTTGTGCATGCCGGCCATGAACATTAAGTAGCCGGGACTCCAGGTATCGAAGTCGCCGTGAGTGAAGACTCCGGGCATGCCGAAGCTCTGCATCTGGGCGACGTTGTTCGCGCCCAGTTCCGCCCACTCGTCGGCGAGGGTGGGATCCACCCATGCGTTATAAGGTCCATCGCCCACCGTGTTGTCGTAAAGAAAAGGGACCGACTCGTGCAAGTCGTGCAACACCTGCGCATGCCAGCTCAGATAAGTGTCGAGAACGTTCCGACTCAGATCGAGGGTCATGGCCATGGCGTCGCGGTTGTTGTCGTGCGCGACGTAATGGCCCCAGTAAACAAGATGTGGCCAGTCCCAGCCGGGATGAGCTTTGTGCCACTTATAGATGTCGACCATGCGGTCGCGGCCGTCGACTTCGACCACAGGAGTTATCAGCACAATCATGTGGGAGCGGATGTACTTGATATAGGGCGCATCGTCGACGGCAAGACGATAGGCGAGTTCCATCAGGGCCGTGGGAGCTCCGGTCTCGGGGGAGTGGATAGTGCCGGTGATGTAATAGACGGGCCAGGATTGGTCGATGATCTGGCGAGCTTTGGCGTCCTCAAGACCGATCTTGCGAGGGTCGGCCAGCTGGGCGAGGCGCGCGTCATTTTCCTTCGCACCGGCGAGGAGCTGGGGGTCGGCGATAGCGACGGCGATCATCTCTCGTCCTTCCTCGGAGTGGCCGATGGTGAAGACCTTCACCTTCGGACTGCTCGCCTCCAGCAGGCGGAAGTATCGGTACACATCTTCTGCATAGGGAAGCATGTCGGGCGCTCCGGCGATGTCCCCCAGCACCTTGGCCGGCGTGGGGACGATTTTCGAGGCCGGAAGGTAATCCACCAGCGGCGAGATGAATGAGGGATCGGTCGTGTATTTGAGAATCTGGTCCGTGTATTGCCGATCGACGGACTGGCCGGGATCGCGGGCGAAAGTTGAGTTCAATTCCTGGGAACGCAGGGGCAGTGTGGCGGAGAGGACGAAGGAGAGGACGAGCAAGCCCAGTTTGGAAGGAGTCATTTTACCTCGTTCTTGATTTGCTTTCTTCGGGGTCCAAGTTTCACACAAAACGGCTGTCGGGGGGAAGAAGAAGTCCGTTTCGAGGAAGCAGAACCTCGGCCTCTTCCAGCGGGTTCCGGCGCATCTTTCGCCGTCGTGGGCGATTTCAATGGCGACGGTAGGCTTGATCCAGCCGTCTGCGACAACCTGGGCAACAGCGTCGCGATCCTGCTGGGCGATGGCGACGGGACCTTTACCTCCGCTTCAGGTTCGCCAATCGCGGTAGGAAATCAACCGGACGCGATCGTAGCGGCGGATTTCAATAACGATGGGAAGCTGACCTCTTCAGGCCGTTATTGCCGGGCGTGAAGCCCGATAAAGATGCACGGCAAAAGCTCCCAGCCCCAGGCAAACCACACCGAAGTGGACCAATCCGCCGAGATAGGGGATGAATCGAACGACGGTGAGAATCAACAGGCCCAGCAAGAGTCCCAGAAACCAATCGCCCTTGGTTGATCCCGAGGGCTTTAGAAGGATCTGCCCCAGGAAGGCTCCAACCCAGATCTTCGCCAGGTAGATCGCAGTCAGATACAGAGCGAGCAACATGAGCGAGATCGGGAATCCAACCAGCGTGATGGCTGCCACGATCATCGCCACTGGCGCACCCGTCAGAACCGCGACCCCAAGCCCGAGGCTAAGCCAGCCTGAGCCCACCTCCTGAGTCGTGGCCCGGAAGAACGCGGGAAACAGAACCAGGCCCAGCCATCCCACCAGCAGGGCGGCAGCGAACCAGACGGCTTGGTGAAAGTAGAATCTGGGGCGGACGAACTGGCTCTCCCTCACGTGCACCTGGATGTCACGCTTGCCCGCAATGGTGGCTCCGTCGGCGATGTGCGCCTCATTCATCTGGCGCAAGCGAGCGCTCAGGTTGCCGCCGACCCGGGCCGTGTTGGTGAGCGTCAGGCTGACCCCCGAAATGGTCAGATCGCGGCCGATCGTGCCGCTGACATCGGTGTTGCCGCTGGCCAGGATGTTAACACTGCGTTTCACGTCGCCCTCGAGGGTGACATCGCCGGCGGCAGCCACGACACCTTCCCCCACATGGCCACGGTCATTCACACGCAAGGATTGCGCAACTCCGTAAAGGTTGTGAGCCAGGAGCCCGTCCAAGTCGAGCGACTCCGAGAATGTGTAGATGCGGCCTTCCACGGTTCCGCTGACCACAGTTCTCTTGGAAAGAGTGACCAGGTCGCCCTTGACGGTGCCGAGTACTTCGACGGTCCGGGCAAAAGCGATCAGGTCGCCATTGACCACGCCTTCGATGCGCACCGTGTTGCCCGCAGCTACCAGGGTGTCGTCCACCGTCTCGTTCGCCGCAACGGTGACGGACTCAGCATCACGCCGCTCCAGCCCAAAGCTGGGCAGGGAGAACGCAAGTAGCACGATCAGCAGACGCAGGCCAGGCTGGCGTCGCCGCCCTCGGGCCAACAGCAGTGCCCCGCCGCCCAACAGCAACAGTAGAGAAACAAATCCCACGACAGCAGCATAGTCCGTCAGCATGGCAGTACCTCCGCTTGCAAATTGGTCAAAAAGAGTGAAGAGCAGGTTCGCGCGGCCGCTTGCACTGAAGGGATTGAACCATTCCAGCGCAGCCGGAATACTCAGCCCGTCGAACCAGATGGAAGTGATCGACCCCAGCGCCAGCACGACGGCCAACACCGCCAGATCGCCCCACAGCCAGGACCTACGCAGATGCGAGAATCCTGCTGGGCTGGGTGCTTCTTCCGGAAGCTCCTGGAGACTTTCGCTCAGAAGGCGGTTCTCCGCGCGCAATGCGTCCACCAGTTCGCGACAACGGCGGCACGTGAGCAGGTGGTCTCGCAGGCGCTGCGCCTCGTCCGGCGCGAGTTCGCCGTCGACGGCAAGGGCACAAGTCTGTTCCGAATAACATTCCATGATCATTTGCTCCTCGGGGCCAGTCTCCGGCGCAGCTCCTGCTTGGCGCGAAATATCAGCGCCGCCACGTTGTTCCTCTCCAGGCCCAACTCCTCCGCGATTTCGTCATAACTCAGCTCGCCGTAGTAGCGCAGGACCAGCGGCACGCGATAGTTCTCCGGCAGGCGTGCGATGGTATCCCGCACCTGCGCTTTCTCTTGCGTGCTGATGACAGCGCCCAGCGGCGACGGCTCCGAACTGGCCGCCTCGACGACAACGGCTCCGTCTTCGACTTCCACAAACACCTTCTGCCCACGCTGCCGGCGCCGCAAAGCGTCAATACATTGGTTGCCAGCCACGCGTAGCAGCCACCTGGGGAACGGTATCGAACCGTCGTAGCTTTCGATCGATCGCTGCAGCTTGAGGAAGACTTCGCTGGTGGCATCTTCTGCGCTCTCCCGTGAGTTCAGCATGTAACGACACAATCCGAATACGCGCCGGACGTAGCGGCGATAAATCTCGCCAAGGGCCTGGGCATCGTGGATCTGGGCGCGCTGTATTACGCTCTCCAAACCGAGCCCTTCCATCTTCCTGGATTCGCCCTCGCGGGGCTGCGGTTCGTTCGCCATGTTGCTTTTGGCATCCATAAAGCAGTACGCTGCAAATCGAAGGAAGTTACATACATTTTAGGGGGGAGAGCGGCGGAGCGCAGGCGGTCTTCCGGCTTCCGGAAAAGCGTCTTGATCCGGAAGCTGCTTTTACGATCCCGCGTAATCGTCGTCTTTTGTGCTGTGGCCGTGCGAAAAAACACTTGGCAGCGTCAAGGTTGGATGTCACATAACGGTAAGCGAAAACCTGAGATCGGACCTGTATCGCACTTTACCTTAGCAGATCGCAGTCGACTACGACGTGAACGCATGCTGGTTCAGATGCGCGATTCGCAGAGAAGAATGCGCATCGCGACCTTCCCCCCGGATGATCCAAACTGCAGCGATGATCGAGACCAGCCGGATGGGCTTGGATCTGCATGTTCCGCTGCGCCGCCAGTTCTCAGCTATTTTCCGGAACGAAGACGGCTGCAGTGATGACCTTTCCAGAGCGGCATCTCTGCTCGCCGCACAAATACCTCACTCAGATCTTTCCGCTAAACGGCGGATTGATCGGGGCAAGTGCAAGATAGCGTGACATGAAACCAGGTTCAGCCGATCAGCAATCGTCAGAAGCGAAGGACCTCGTTGTGTTCGACATCCTCCGGGAGTCGAAGTGCACCGATTGCGGAAAGGAGCTATTGAGGGGTGATTTCCTGTTTATGGAGGGCGGACGACCGCTTTGCCTCACATGTGCCGATCTCGACCATTTGGTTTACCTGCCCCGAGGCGACACCGCTTTGACCCGCCGTGCGCGCAAGCACAGCGCACTTTCCGCCGTGGTGGTTCGATTTAGCAGGGCTCGCAAGCGCTACGAACGCCAGGGAGTGCTGGTCGAAGAATCTGCGCTCGAGCAGGCCGAGGCAGAGTGCTCGGCCGATGCTGACCAGCGCAATGTCCGACGCGAGCGAGCCGAGATCTATCGCGACAAACAGGATCAGGTTCTGGCAATGCGAATGGCTGAATCAATTCGGCAGATGTTTCCAGGCTGCCCGCCTGAGGAGGCGCGGGCCATCGCAGCGCATACGTCGGTTCGGGGCAGCGGCCGAGTGGGTCGAACCGCCTCCGGGCGAGCACTGGAGGAAGAAGCGCTACGAGCGGCGGTGGTGGCGGCCATCCGCCACAGGCATACGAAATACGATCGCCTTCTTATGAGGGGACTTGACCGCATGGATGCGCGAGACACAGTTCGCGACGACATTGATCGTGTGCTTGAAAGCTGGCGTCGCGCTTCTGGTTAGCGCCGGCACGGGTGCTCCGGAGATGGGACACCGGCCGTCTTAAGGTGGGGTTGCGCGCCGCTTGTCTCCGTTCAAAGGATGACCGTCGGCGAAGCCTATGACTGTCCATCGATCGATGTACAGTGGTCTGAGGCACACTGTTACGCTGCCACAAGGCAGAATTTGGAAGCAGCTAAGCACAAATATCTCGTTAAGGCCACCTTCGACAAGCCGGTGGAGGCAGATAAGAACGGATGGGCGTGCGTTTACCATGCCGTCAGGATTCCTATAAGACTGCAACTTTTCACGTCAATAGACCGACTGGGCACGGATTTCGCTAGAACACCTGAAACCAGACACTACCAAGAAAAGGGCATTGGCTGCGCTAGACTCTTAAGGGACAAATGAGCGCCAAGAGCAAGATTAATATCCTCATGGTGGACGATGAGCCGGGCAAGCTGCTCAGCTATGAGGTCATGCTCGGTGAGCTTGGGGAGAATTTGATCAAGGCCAACTCCGGCACGGAAGCACTCGACCTTTTGTTGAAAACTGACGTGGGCGTGGTTCTGATGGATGTGAGTATGCCGGAGATGAGCGGTTTTGAGCTTGCAGATATCATTCACCAGCACCCGCGATTTCAGCAGATCCCGATCATTTTTATCTCGGCCTTGCTACTGACCGACATCGACCGCGTTAAAGGTTACAGGGCCGGAGCGGTCGACTACGTTTCCGTACCGATCATCCCAGAATTGTTGCGGGCCAAGGTGTCGGTCTTCGCCGAGTTGCATCGCCGGGCTCAACAACTGGAAACACTCAATGCCCAACTCCGTCGTCTCTCCAGTCGTCTGATTGCAGCGCAGGACCAAGAACGTCGCCGCATTGCACGCAACTTGCACGACAGTTTAGGCCAGGAGCTAGTAGCTGCCAAGATGGCCATCGATGGAATTGTTTTGCAGGACCAAGCGATCAATCCCACAACCAGGGCGGCCGGCTCGGAAGCGAGTGCAATGATCGACAAGGCGATTCAACAGGTCCGGAGCGTTTCTCATCTACTCCACCCGCCGTTGCTCGATGAAGTCGGCCTACTTTCTGCCCTCCGGTGGCTCATCGAAGGACTGACAAAACGTAGCGGCATTGAGACCTTCCTCGATGTGCAACCACCGGAGTTTCCCCGGCTTGCCTCTGAGTTGGAAACGGCAATCTTTCGAATCATCCAAGAAGCTTTGAACAACGTGCTCCGCCATTCAGGCGCAAAAAACGGCTGGGTCACGCTAAAGCGGCAGAACGGCCAACTGGTCATTACAGTCCGCGATGACGGCAAGGGAATTTCCGAACGTGTCGCGGAGTTGCAGTCCCGTAGCATTGGCGTCGGCATTGGAGGTATAGGCCAACGGGTAAAGGAATTTGGTGGTGTGTTGCGGCTGGCAAATGCTAATCCGGGGACGTGCGTGGAGGTCACTATTCCTTTCAGCAGTGAGGCGGCAGGAAAGACAGACATTAGGGACGCCTGAACTAGGCCCATGTTATCGGGATGCGGAACGCGCTGTCGCTACTCGGAGCAGCAGATGACCCCGGTAACTTGCCCGGCCAGCGCCTCACAACCCTCGCAGCAGGCTAGTCTAGACATCGTGGTATCGAGACCACACGCGATCACCTGCTCTCATCATTCTGCTATTTGGAGCGGCGTGCGCCACCAGACCGACTCTCCGTTCAGTTCGCCGGTGAACCTTTGGGCGTGATAGCACGCTAATCAACCCCATCAACCTTCCGCCTGCCCAGTGAGCGATTTAACCATCAACACTCGTCCAAACAAAAAGGCCGACTACCGGGGCGGCAGGCGGCTGTGGCACATTAGCTTTCGTCCACGAAGATGGCGCATCATACCACACCGGCCTGAAACCACGTCGCGTGCGGTAGTCGGCAAGAACGATGTAAATTTCTGGCCTTCAACTGTAGCCTCTGCAGAAGTCTGGGCTGAGGTTCGAGGAACTCAGGACGCTTTGAAGAGCTCGAACTAAACGCGCCGCAGTCGCGCAAGATCCGCAGATACATTCCCGCTCCCGAACGCTAGGTCGGAAGACTGACCTGAGCAAGCCTCGCTTGCGAGTGCCGATAGCGTCTTTTCTTCCCCGGTGAATGTGTCGGCATCGGACTAAAACTGCATCACCGTCAGGCCGGGGATGCGTTGGAAGTCGCGGAGATTGCCCGTTAGCACCTTGAAATCAAGCGTCAGCGCCGTGGCTCCGATCAGCAAGTCTCCGAACGGAATCACCACACCCCGGCCCTGCTGCTCTCCATCGATCTTTCCCGCAAGAAGCGCGGTCTCTTTCGTGTAGGGATAGACCGTTAGATCAGTCAGCAGTTCGTTGAGGAACGATTCGCGGCGCTGTCGTATTTCCGGGGTTTGCGCGCGATAAAGACCGTGGATCAGTTCAGTCAGGCCGATGGCCGAGAGTGCCGCTTCCTCTTCGCCTGTCGCTTTCACGATCTTTTCGATCAACTGCTCGACGTGTCGCCGCGCCGTTCGGCAGCGATCACCACGCTGGAATCGAGGATCAGTCCCATGCGGGCGGGTTCAACGGCTCACGATGGCTGTTGATAGCGGCTTCCAGATCGCGAGCGAAATCTCCGTCGAGCGTGGCCGTGGAAGCATGTTCTTTCGCGAGCCGTAAAGACTCGGAAAGCAACCTCACATGCGGCTCGGCGGGACGAAGTACGGCCACAGGCAGCTTGCCGCTCTCGATCACCACCTCTGCACCGGCGCGCACACGCGCCAGTACTTCAGCAAAGTTGCTGGCGGCTTCTGCTTCTGAGATGTGGATCACATGGTCAGCCATGGCGAGATTATACCGTCATTCCGCCCGGTCAGGCTCGGCATCCAATGGTGCGGCGGGCATCAAGATCGTAATATCAAATTTTGTGCGGCCATTTGTTTGCAGGAAGCATCTTCGACTGGTAATGTCACCCCCTCCCCGTGCGCAGCACGTCTAAAAAACCTCACTCCGGCAACCACCTCCGGGAGGGCACAAGCCCGCAATCCCCAATCCCTAACCCAGGTGCGTCGAGAACACGACTATGGCGCTGGGAACCGAAAGAGATAGTTCAGCATCTTGCCGGCCTGCTCGATGCGAAGGTGAAGATCACCCTTGAAATTGAAGCTGACATGCCGTGGGGTGCTCTAGAGAATGTCGTACGCACTGTCACGGAGAATTGTCGAACATTGAAATTTAACAGCCAGGGGAACGAAGAGGTGTAAACCGCTTGGCCCTCGTATCGGGGATGAGGAACGCGCATTCTGTGCACGTTCGAGCGGTACGGCGTTTTTGGGGGTCCGGCACTGCTTCCCGCCGTTGCGGAATGCTGCAATTCCTGTTGGCACCTGCTTTGCCCGAGCGACAAGCTGGCATACTCATGGGAAGCCAAGATGCCGATATACAATCGCGGCGACTACGTGAAGGTGGAGTTCCCTGACGCGGCCACCGGGGTCGGCGAATGGACGTGGCTTCGCGTGGATCGCTGCGACGAGCAGAAGCAGCTTTTGTTCGGCGCGCCCGACAGTGTGCCGATCGAGTCGGCTTTCATGGATTCGAGAGCACAGGAGGCGAACCGAGTTCACGAAGCAGTGACACCTCTCCGCTCCCTGGCAAACTTCACCCCGCATCGTCGTCTTGTCGTGATTCATTGCGTACTCTAAAAGAAAAACGGGGCCACCGTTTCGGCGTGGCCCAGGCGTTGCTTTCGAGCGGCCCGGAGGATGAACTTATTTGAGTATCCACTTGGTGCAGTTCTTCATGCCGAGCCTGTCGAGCGTGTACTCGCTGCATTGATACGACGCCGGTCCAGGCGCTGCCGTATCGGCCATCTTGACCGGATCGGCCGTGGCTGGAGTTGCTGGAGCAGGGGCCGTGGGCGTCCAATAGTTCATCCTGCCCGTCAAGGGTTCGCCGTGCTGCACGGGAACGACAGCCGACATGATGACCCGGCAGGCGTCCTGCGTGTCGCCGCCCAGACTCCGTGCGACGCCGGAGAAGATCACGTCGCCGTCCCTGTTGGTGACCATGATCTGGTCCGGCTTGTGAAGAAGCTTACCGAGCATGAACAAGCGCGTCTGGTCGGCCCAGTTCAAGGATACCTTGAAGTCGGCCCTGTCCTCGTTGGTGGTGAGCAGCGCTTCCGGGCAACGTTGCAGGAACGTCTTTGCGAGTTCCATCGTCTGATTGTGACCATACGCGTCTAGGCGCGGGACGGCGTGGTCGACTCCCCTGAGATAGACGTGGCCGTAGGTGGCGTCAAGGTAGACTCGCGGGGTTTTGGTTTGCGCGGAGACGTTCGTTCGCGATTGGCCGAAGGCGAGCGAACCCAGGAGGAGCAGCATTACAGCGATACAGCTTTTCATTGTGTTCCATTCTGCTTAACAGAGTAAGCCGGTATAAGGTTCTTTCTAGCGACGCAACCCTAGCGATTCTCCTAGCTCTCTGTAATGGCCCTTCGGAGCGAAGCAGGGCTCTGACGTGCGAAGCACAGCACCGGCGTGCGAAGAGCTTCGCACGAGCTGATTGTGATTCTCATTAGCTGCTGCGACGAATAAAAACAGCTTGTGTTCGGCGTTCTCAACAGCGAGCCGCTGAATGGACTATTCCTCCTCGATCCCTTCTGGTATGCGGTTGTACAGAGAGGCAAACTCCGGCAACCATCTGCTGAATTGTTTTTGGACCAGTTTGGGACAGAATGGAACTACAGGACCCCTGCAAGTGCTTGAAAATATGGTGGAGCTAGTCGGGATCGAACCGACGACCTCATCGTTGCGAACGATG
>DATBYA010000102.1:0-21388 GCA_036514015.1 Candidatus Sulfotelmatobacter sp. | reverse complement strand
TTCCCATCGCGCCGCCCCTTCGAGAAAGCATAGCCCATGCTCGTGGTCGCCAAAGCCTCAAACCCTAGTTGCGCCAGAATCCGCGCGCTTCCCACGTCCCACGGGTTGGGAATAATGAAGGCACGGTCCCGCTGGTGGAGCGCGCGAAAAGCACGTCCCTTTTCATCTTGTGTCAACGCGGTGCGACTGGGCGACGGCGAGGAGCGAGAAGAGGATGGCTGGAAGCCAGGATAGCTACTAATGGAGTCCTGATGGGATGAGACATGCGGTCCTCTGTGGCAACGCCTGAACCATCATCGTGACCACCTTCCCTCGGAAGGCGTTCGGGGACAAGACAAACAATTGTTTGGGTATTAGATTTCATCGCGCCGCCTCTGCCGACTGTGATCGAGCTGATCTTCGCTATAGCGTTTGCAAGAAGTTGATCAAGTCTTGCATCTGCTGTTCCGACAGGCCAATCTGGAAACGGTGGTTATAAAAATTCACCACTTGTTGGAGATTGGCCGCAACTCCGTTATGGAAGTAGGGAGCGCGCGCTGCTAGACCGCGCAGGATAAGTCCTTTGCCTCTGCCAATATCGCTGCATTGACCGGAAATTAGGGCTTTGCCAGGATCCGAGGTGTAATACGTGGTGCCGGCGAGCGGCCCTTGGGTGCAGACCAACTCGAACACCGGCACGATCGGCGGCTGCAGTTGCTGAAGTCCGGCAAGTATGTTCGGGTCCGTCTCGTAGGTGAGCGAGCGACCCGTCCCGATATCTAGTGGCAAGGGGAGAGAGTGATTTCCCACGTTCAAGGTATCGTGGCAGGTTGTGCAGGTCCCCATAATCTGCTGCGTGCCGGTGGTTAATCCTGGGACATTGCTAATAGTCAGGGGTTGGGTGTTGAAAATCTGCTCGCCACGGGCGATCGAAGCTTGCTGCGGCTTCCGGGAATTTTGGAAGGATGAGTAGATGGTGAATACGTTTGGAGTGAATGAGTTCCCCTTGGGATCCGCACCCAAAGAGTCGTTGATTCCCGGATAGTACTGTTGCTTGGACAGGAATTGCGCTCCGCCGTTGGCTCCCTTCGACAAATCCCCGGCAAAGAAATCCGCTAATTGTGCCGAATTGAGCTCCGCCTCGAAGGCAACGATTTGGCTCAGTTGTGTGGACGTAGGGATCTGCGTGGCTTGGGCATGAGTTTGGGTCGCATCGATCGCCTGTTGTGTCAGGTCGGTGTTCAGATTGGCAGCGAATGTTTGTCCACTGTTCAGTGGGTAGACAAATGATTCCCGCCCGTCGAACATGACGGCGCTTAGAAATCCCAGATTGGTGGTGGGCAGAGGCCGGCGATAGACCGAAACGATCTGCTGCCCTGCCGGATTGGTCGTGAGGGCGCAACCATAGGGGTCCTGGACGGCGGTAATCGTGTATTGCGGAGGCGATGGGTCCGTTGTATTTGGCGGAACGGTCAGGGGGATGCGAATCAGCCCGTTGTTCAGGACCAGACTGTTGTTGATGGGTCCAGTGGGACATGTCGAACCATCCACCTGGTCAAATAACGGATCCCGTCCTTGGGTGATCAGGTACCGGAGTTGCGCATTGACCGCACTGAGTCCGAAGGCGTCGCTAGGCTGGTGGCAGGTTCCGCAGCTTCTTCCGTTGGTGCCGAGACTCTGAAAGAAGGGGCCACTCAGGTCGACGTTTCCGGTGCTGCTGTATGTTCCTGAGAAGCCGGTGCGATTCAGGAATGGAAATAAGTTGGGAAGGTAAATATCAGCAATGGCAGAACCCGTGGCAATGGCCACCAGCCCGACAATACAGATGACGAATCGCTTGCGGATCTTGCCCTCAACAGAATTCAGAACGCACTGACGCAACCGCCGAGCGCAAGAAATATTGAGTCGCTTTCCAAACATATGTCCCCCGAATTAAGAATTTGCGTGCTTTCAGTTAGCTGCGAAGCGTGGTATCTCAAGTCTGTGCCCGCCGTGCGACTAATTTCTTGCGCGTCGGCTCCCCGATTCCCGACTGTCCCCCGCAGCGGTAGACGATGTGTGACAGAGACCATAAGGCTCTGATCAGAGTTTCAAATGACAAACTCTGTAGATGGCTATTCAGCGGTGCAATGGTCCAGGCGCGAGCGGTCAGCGCGGTTTATGGCGCCCCCGGAGTCATTCCTTAAGGTGGTACCGCCGAAAGGTGCCGCCAAGACCGGAGTAAAAAAGCATCGCTGCGTGCTCATTGCCGTATTCCTCTCTCCCCCATCGGTCTCCATTTCGCGTCTCCAGGTCGGTGAAGAGATTTTTCTTCTGCTGAGTCCTCAGTTGAGAGCAGTCCAAATATCCGGCCACCAGTCCGTTGAGATTAGCCTTTTGAGCGACGGCGTCGTCGCCAGAGTTAACGGCGTTCCATGTGACGCGGCCACCGAACATCCTCGCCATAGTGTTTGCTTTGCGTCCATGAGCCGCGAGCACGACTCCTCGAGCGTAGCCCGTGGTGACCCACTCCTTCGCGATCTCGGTGCTCGCCTCGGCATAGCCCGAGCCAATGGCCCAAAACTCGCCAAATAGTCCTCCGATGGCGACGCTTCCTGAACCTAGGAAAAAGGCGGCCGCCTCCAGCAAGCAACCCGTTGCCATCGTCTCAGTCGCAAGCCCAAGAACCGTACTGACCTCATCCAAGACCCAGAAGGAATGTTCGAATCTTCTGCCGTTCTTGCCGTAATCCGGGGAGTCGGGTACTTGCCACAGCTTCGGTGTATCTGCCATTTTCAATTCTCCTTAATTTGCCTTTTTTGGCCTTACGCTTTCCCCCGATAGTCGAGGAAGATGGCGCAGCCAAAGCCCCCCGACTTCCACTGCGCCTCCCCCGGGTAGCGCCAGAGACCGGAATTACTCGGCTCTACTGTGAATATCGAAATCGGAAGGAAAAAGACGACACATGACCTGGAAAGAAAAAGTGTGGGGGCAGTTATTGACGAGGAGGATTGAGACCGGCGAGTTGGCGAGCGCTACGGGTATCAGGGTGATCGGGGCCGAGTGCGTTTTGCAGCTGTTCCGCTGCCGAGCGGGCAGTCGCACCAGCTTCGTCCCTTTTGCCCTGGGCATCGAGGGCACGGGCTAGAGCCAAGTAGGCACGACCCAGATAGCTCGAAAATGTTCCAAGCTGGGCATCTGCCTGCAACTGACTGACGGCTTGTGCGGCGTCTGCCGCCGCGTCGTTTTGTTGACCAAGTTGCAATTCGATCTCAGATCGGCGTACGAGAAACGTGCGCAAGTAAAACGCGCCGGCGCGACCAGCTTTCACCGAGGCTTCCGCAATCGTAACCGCTTGATTCGCCAACTGCAGAGCGATGCGGATGTCACCGCGCGCCTGCGCGTTAAGAGCCTGCTGCGACGCCAGGGCCGCGAATGCGATATGCCCGTCGGGAAGCCTCCCTTGCAAGCGCTGCTCGACTTCGGACAGCATCTGGTCCGCGTGCGGGAGGTCGCCTAGGCCGCGATAGATGGATGCCCGCAACAACAGTGCTTGGCTGATCGCGGTGTTGTCGCCCTCCTTGCGAGCCTTCGCGTATCCCCGCTCTGAGTAATCGGCTGCTTCCCTGAGCCGGTCGAGCTCGAACAGGACGCGGCCATAGTTGACGAGTGACATCGGCGACACGGTCTGCTCGCCCTGGTTGTCGCGGCCGATTGCCATCGAGCGGCCAAGGGCCTTTTCCGCCTCAAGTGGTCGCCCATCGACCGTTAGCGCGACGCCCCAATTGTTGAACACCGTACCTGCCCGTTGCGTGTCATCGCGGCCCAGCGCAGCTAGGCGCGCCGCCGCTTGCCCGAACGCGGTATTTGCCTCCTGCAAGCGCCCAGCGTCACTGTAGGCCCCGGCCAAGGTTATGCTGGTGTTGAGTTCCATCACATCGGACCGGTAGGGCCATTGGTTCAAGAGACGCTCCGCGGCTTGCGCTCGTGCGATGCCCTCGCTTGCGTCACCACGGTTTTGCGCGATTTCGCTGCCCAACAATAAGCAACTAACTCGATCGAGAGCGAACATCGGTTCGTTGGGAAGCTCCTGGATCCCCTGCTGAAAGAGCATCTCGCTGCGTGGGAGATCAGTCCCTCGCGACAGTACTTGCGCCAAACCGCACAACGCCCTGGCACGAATGGATGACTCCGGCAGGGCAAGCGAAAGCCGGTGCGCCTCTTCCAGCAATTCGCGGGCTTTTTCGTATTCGCCCTGGACGGTGTATTGGCGGCCGATCGAAATGAGCAGTTCCACGCGATCGGCGTCGCTTCCGCCGTGCTGCCGTCCGACTATGTGTTCCGCGCGGGCCAGCAGTTCGTCGACGGTAAAGGGCTTGCCCGAGGGCGCCAAATCGGAGAGGAGTAGAGTATTGAGATCGTTGATCGCTTCCGCACGGGAAAGTTGGCGGAATGCGAAGTCGCGCTGCCGGCGTGCGGTACCGGCTTGAAACAGGGTACCGGCGACGCCCGCCACCGTCGCCGCGAGGGCTAATGCCGTGAGCGCCACCGCCGTCCGATTCCGGCGTACGAACTTGGCCGCGCGATACGTGAGCGCGTCTGGTCGCGCACTGATCGGTTCATGTCTTAGGTATCGTCGCAGATCATCCGCCAGCGCCGTAACTGACACGTAACGTTCCTGCGGATTCTTCTTCAGCGCTTTGGCCACGATCGTATCGAGGTCTCCTCGCATTAACCGGCTGAGCTTCTCGGGGGTGGTGGCGCGTCTGGCTGCGTTGGTCGTGGTTTCCTTGGCGTTTGTCCTCGCCGGGATCACAATTCCCGAGGGGCGGGTGGGCTCAGTATCGACGATGGCTTTAACCAAGTCTGCCGGAGAATGGGGGCCGCTGCCGGCTGGGTGCTGTCCGGTCAACAACACATACAACAGCACGCCCAGCGCATAAACATCCGTGGCGGTCGTCACCGGCGCGCCGGTCACTTGCTCGGGGGCGGCATATTCCGGCGTCATGGCCCGACCCCCTTCGAGCGTGAGCAGTGTCGCCAATCCCTCCTGGCCTTCTGCTTCGAGTAGCTTGGCAATGCCGAAATCCAGCAGTTTGACCTGTCCGTCCTTGCTCACCAGCACATTCGACGGCTTGATGTCCCGGTGCACAATCAAATTGGCGTGTGCATGCGCAACCGCAACCAATACGTCGAGGAAGAGGCGGACCCGTGCCTCCACGTTGAGCATGCGGTCGTCACAATACCGGTCAATGTGGTCGCCCTCGACATACTCCAGAATGAGATACGGCTGCTCGGCGGGAGAAACACCCGCATCCACCAGTTCCGCGATATGCTCATGGGCCAACCGCCCAAGAATTCTGCCTTCACGTTTGAACCGCAGTTCACCCCCACGGCCGGACAAGGCGACGCTCAAGAACTTCACTGCCACTCGCCGTTCGAAGCGCCCGTCGCTGCGCTCGGCCAGCCAGACGCTTCCCATTCCACCCTGGCCAATCTGGGAGATCAGCGTGTACGGGCCAATGGTCTGGCCCGCCGGTCCTGGCGCATTAGGTGGCGCGGCCGGGCTCTTCTCCAAAAAGCCTTCTTGTGCCAGTATCCGGTGTTCCTCGAGAAGTGCTTTCACCTGCGCAGCCAGCGCGGGATCCCGCTCGGCCAGCGAGGACAGCCAGGCGGTGCGCTCATCGTCGGTCATGGCGAGCGCCTGGTCCAGATATGGGCTTAACACCTGCCAATGATCGGGGCGAAGTGTGGACATGGACTCCTCAAAGCGACAAATCTGGGCGAATTTTCCGATGCAGATAAATGCGCGCTTTCTCCCAGTTTCGCTGCACTGTTCGTTCCGATATGTCCCGCATGGCGGCAATTTCCGCGAATGAGAACCCACAGAAGAACCTCAAGTCAACAACCTCAGCGAGGGCGGGCTCGACTTTGACCAGTTCGTCCAATGCTTCGCTGATTTGGACAAGCTCAGGGTGGTCGACAGCGTTCTCCATCGCGATGGTGTCGAGCGAAGTAATCTCGAATAGGCCGCCGCGCTTCTGGGCGTGCCGCTCCCGGGCATGGTCGATGACCAGTCCCCGCATGACTCGCGCCGCATAGCCCATGAATCGCGCCCGGTCGGGAAACGATGGACCCTCGCGTCCAGCCATGTCCAGATACGCTTCGTGCAGGAGGGTGGTGGCGCTAAGGCTGACGGGTGACCCTTGCCGTGCCAGTTCACGCTTGGCCAGTCGATGCAGTTCTGAATACAGGGCAGCGAACAACCCTTCTGCGGCGGGACGGTCTCCTCGCTCGGCTGCGACAATAAGCGACGAGATTGCCCTCCCCACTTCAGCCTCCCGGCCAATTCCCACGGCGTGACCTTGATCTTCAAACGGCGACAGCTTCTCGCAGATCGGAAGGATAGTCAAGCGGCCCATCAGTGATTGTCAGTGATTGTCGTTAGAAGCACATGATATGTCCGGTTGAGATAGCAAGTGAAGTGTCCGCTTTGCAGGCGGCGAGGGTAGGAGACCATGGAAGACATGGTGACTTACATGCAGGCCGCAGTGGAGCGAACGATGAAAGTACAGGAAGTGATTTTTGCGGTCTATGGCGAAGAAGATCACGTGGTGGCAAGCAGCCGAGATCATCGGGATCAGCGACCGGCAGATGCGGCGCTGGCGGGAGCGTTATGAAAAGTTCGGTTTCCGGGGTTTGTTTGACCGGCGGCGGGGAAAGCCGTCGCCCAAGCGGGTGGCAGTGGCGGTGGTGGAGAAAGTTCTGGGGCTGTATCGGGAGAAGTATTTCGATCTGAACGTACGACACTTTGACGAGAAGCTGCAAAAGGATCACCAGGTGGAGATCAGCTACAGCTGGGTGAAAGGGATCCTGCAAGCGGCGGGGATGGTGGCCAAGGGGCGGAAGCGTGGGGTGCATCGCAAGTTGCGTCCGCGACGACCGTTGCCGGGATGCTGCTTGCACCTCGACGGCAGCGAGCATCGCTGGTTTCAGGATGAACGCTCCCACGTTGCTTGAAGTGGTATCCGGTTATTTGTCTCTCCCGGTTTATGTCTGTCAGAATCTCCGTCTGCTTCACGAAGACAACCGCTCTTTGGACCGCCTCCAGGTTCTTGCGACTTATCTCGCTGGAGTCTTTCATCGCAGCCCATTGATGGCCGATCCGTATCCAAGTCAAGATCGAGAACACGACGTAGATTAAGGGTAAGAATAGACATTACCCACTCGCCGTGCGTGAGCCACGGGTTAGACAGAGGCATTTTGCAAAGCTCCCAAAGCCGACATTGTAAAGCGCTAGTAGCAAGGAAGCTTCGGCGCTCGCGAAAAGTTGACCACGTCTGCTTTCCAAAACTGACCCAGGCAATCTGTAAGCAGAGTTTCAAAACTTCAAGTCTGTCCGCAAGGGCGTCACCTGGGATGGGCACACGTGGGCGGGGCAGCGATTTTGACTACTGTTTGGAAATCGCTGCGCGAAGTATCGTAACGACCTGCTCGACGGTTCGGCTGGCGGTATCAATCACAATATGCTCGCGGTTCCATGGGCGGTAGTCTCGTGAGACTACATCTTGCCAAGTAAGGGATCGCGATCTGGCAATGTCGGATATGCGTGTTTCCACTCGATGCTGATGTTCTTTGGTGTCAGAACAGGTGACCTCGATTTCAACGGCAGATACCTGTGCACGGTTCGCGACTTCGACCCACGCATCGCGGGAGAGCGGAATAGGATTCACTGAGTCTGCAATCACTGTCCTGCCGATACGGAGATTGTCCGCGGCGACTGCGTTGCCCACCCGATAGCCAGCATCGTTGATTGGGGAGCGCAGTACCCCTGAATCCAAAATCGCCTCCTCGATAGAATCGATACGCACATGAACTGCACCTAGCTGGCGGGCAAGTTCTCGCGCAATGGTCGTCTTTCCTGTACCTGGCAGGCCGCCAAGGATGATCAGCATAGGGAGTTCCCAGTATATTCTTGGCTCCATCGCTCCTTCGATAAAGCTCGGTTTGTCGATCCGAAACTGATCCGCTATCTTCCAAGCTCGTAGTCAGACCTGGAACAACCGCGCGAGCCGATAGCTTTGAGCTAGAGTGATGGTTTTGCGGTGAGCCGGAGGTTTGCTTGGCCCCGGAGAGGAGTGGAGTCCGCTCCAGGGCGTGAACTTCTGGAGCAATCACCTCCCATGAACCCTCTCGAAGATGCTGCAAGCCAAGTCGAAAAGCAAGACGCCAAGCAGTGGAGACAATTCGGTTCGCCTGCCGCGGACACGCCAATGCTTGCTGACAGGCTGCGCGGAGCGCTTTCGCCCCAGCAAGCGCGCCAAAACGGGAGATGATAAGACCGGTGCACGAAAAGGCTCCGACTTGGAGCGAAAGCATGCAGCAGCCTTCTTAGAGACCACCCGCCACTCGCAAAGCGAATGACGATTGACTGCCTGCTCCTGAAAGCATGGCTCCTGACCAGAAAGTACAATGATAAAGACGTGGCCCCAATTGTAGATCGTTGGCCATCAGCGGCGTAGCTGCCTTGGCGAAAAACTCAATCGCTCCTTGCCTTCGAAGGTTGTAATAGAAGGAAAGATTTGCGAAGTCAAATGATTTGGGTTTCGAGAGGGAAAGATTGTCGCAATCCTTCCAGAGTTTTCGCATTCCTCGCCACGCTCGCGACACATTCAAGTACCTCCGCGATTTGCGCGCATGGCTGCGAGAAAACCGCGTGAAGGCTCGGCTTTAAAGTCCGACAACGCCTCAGTTCCCTCTCAACTCGATCGAGTCGGGCTTGGTCTGTCGTGGTTTGATCATTCCTGCTTCGCCGCCTCAGAGTTGAGCGGAGCAACCAGAATAGCAACGTGGCTGTCCGCGAGAGCATAATTCAACGTGGGAAGATCATCCCTGATGATTCTCTGATACTGCGTATCCACTTCAGCGATCTCCGTTTCAAACGTCTTAAGCAACTCCAGTTGAGTATCAGTCGGGGCAAAGTCAGCACCCCCAGCGACGTCGGCCCCTCCGGTCCCGACCTCTGCGTTAAGCCAGATCAGGTTGAGATAAACGTTATAGGGCTCCACGAAGTACTTGTCATCGCTGTTGAGCAGCGCCGGAGATGCCAACCGGGATTCGACGGCATATAGTTTTTTCCCCAAGTCTTCTGCGGCTTTCAAGAGCTCGGCTTTGCGTTTTGCCCGAGCATCGTCCAATACCGGTGGAGGCGCGGCGGCGGACTCCGCACCCTCGTAGTCATCCTCGTTGGCCTCAAGCTTCTCCTTTTCTTTTTTCTTAGCCGGACGAAGCATCGTTTCGATCACCTCAATTTGCTTGCGAAGCCACTCGATTTGATTAACGGAATCGGAAACGCGGTCAATGTCGGCGCAGATCCGGAGCAGGGTGTTCACAGAGAGCTCAATGTCCGCATCGGACCCAGGTGCCCGAGGATCGCGCAAGATGGTAAGAGGTTGTGTGAAGGCCCGTTCTTCGATCTTGAGGCGTACGGTGTAGGTTCCAGGCGCAACAATGGGACCAGCCTCGGCCGACTTGGTTCCCCAGTGAGTGATCGGCCGTGAATCTGAATCGCGGAAGCGCGGTTCCTCCCAAATGTGAGGATTGTCCGGGGCTAGTGTGCGGAGCGCAATCACGCGAGGAGATTCATAGCGCAGGTCCCAAGGCACACGATTTAAGCCCTCGCGACCCTTGGTTTCGAGCGTTCTGACCACCTTCCCGTCCGAGCCCAAGATCTCGACGTGGATCGGATTTTTCGGCGCGCTCTTGAGTGAGAAATTGAGCATAGCTTTGCCGCCGCGCGTAAAGCGGTAACTCTGTCGGGGCGCAAACAGAATCACCGGGACGTCAGTGTGATTTTTGGCCAGCTGTTCCAGCGGCGTAATGTCATCCAAAATGTAAAGCCCTCGTCCGTAGGTGGAAATCACCAGATCATGAAACTCTTTCTGAACTACGGCCCACGTCACAGGTGCATGCGGTAATCCTGTCTCCAGAGCAGTCCAGTGGCTTCCGTCATCGAGTGAGTAGTAAAGACCATTTCCCGTACCGGCAAAGAGCAGGCCTTCGCAATTAGGATCTTCGGCGATGGTGCGAACGTAGGACAAAGAATGCTTCGGCAGGGTTCCGCCGATTTGCCTCCAGCTCGTGCCGAAATCGGTGGTTTTATAGACGAAGGGATCACGATTGTCCACAAGATGAAGATCAACACTGATATAGGCGACCGCTGGGTTGAAGTTTGAAGGCGCAATGCTCGTGATAGTACCCCACGAAGGTAGCCCGGGAATATTCTTGCTGACGTTGATCCAGTGCGCGCCATCATCGGTGTGCCACACCTGACCATCGTTGGTTCCCGCCCAGATGAGTCCTTTCTGGATCTTCGACGGAGCGATGGCGAATACAACTTCTCCGTAGAATTGCCCGAGGTTGTCTCCGACGATTCCTCCTGAAGGAATGATGCGAGACGGGTCCTGGGTAGAAAGATCAGGACTGATAACCGACCAACTCTGGCCGCCATTCGAGCTTTTAAAGATCACTTGGCAGCCGTAGTAAACGGTGTTGTGGTCGAATGGATCGATGGCCAGCGGCGCGGTCCAATGACAACGATACTTGATTGCGTTGGGTGGTGAATCCAAAGTATGCATCCACGGACTTACGGAGCGCGCGTGCTTGGTCCGTGCGTCCCAGCGGGTTACTTTGTTCCCATAACAAGTGGCCCACACCACGTTAGGATCGGCTAAATCTGGAACGGTGAAGCCCGATTCGCAACCGCCCATCTCGCGATCCCAGCCGGTTTCCCGGGAATCCACGGGGACGCTGGGGCCGCGCATGTTTCCGTCGTCTTGCATATTGCTATAGAAGTAGTAAGGAATCTGATTGTCGACATCGACGTGGTACATCTGGCCGATGGGCAAAGTAACCCGGTGGAAACCACGGCCGTGTACAGTCGTAATGCTCAAGCCGCCATCATCGGTGATCACGAAGCGGTCCGGGTTAGTAGGGTCGATCCAGATGTCGTGGGTGTCTCCGCCCCAATGGACTTCCTTAAAGTTCTCGCCTCCGTCGAGTGATTGGTGGAAGGAACTGTTGGCTACCAGCACTTCGTTGTCGCTGCCTGGCGAAATTGCCAGCCGAATGTAGTAGCCCGCACGTCCAATCAATGCTCGCTGGTAATTGATGGCCTTCCAGTGTTCGCCTGCGTCGTCGGATCGCCAGAGTGAACCCTGGTCCTTTGTCTGAATCAATGCAAAAACACGATTTGAATTGGTGGGGGCAACTGCGACGTCGATCTTCCCCAGCGGGCCATGAGGTAGACCATGTTCTTCGAGTCGAGTCCACTTTGTTCCGCCGTCGTGAGACACGTAGATTCCGCTGCCAGGGCCGCCGCTCAATTCCGCCCAGGTATGCATCTCCACTTGCCACATGCCAGCAAATAAGGTGTGCGGATTGCGAGGATCGATCGAGAGGCCAGAGCAGCCCACGTTTTCTCCAGCGAAGAGAACACGCTCCCAATGCTGACCTCCGTCGGTCGTGCGAAAGACTCCACGCTCTGGTTGCGGTCCGGTCGTGCGCCCCAGAACGCAGGCAAAAACGATGTCGGGATTCGACGGATGGATCACGATGCGGCCGATGCGACCGCTCTCCGGCAGCCCCATGTTGATCCACGTTTTGCCCGCATCGGTCGATTTGTAGATTCCATTGCCTGTCACGTCGCTGTCCCGTATCACCCACGCCTCGCCAGTTCCGGCCCAGACTGTGCTCGGATCAGAAGGAGACACGGCCAGAGAGCCGATTGCGGCGACGGGTTGCTTGTCAAAAATTGGCGTCCAGTGATTTCCGCCATCCGTCGATTTCCAGACTCCTCCAGATGCAGCTCCCGCGTAGTAAGTACTCGCATCTCCGGGCACGCTCGCCACGGCCGCGATTCGGTTCCCCGCCTTGGGACCCACAAAGCGGAATCGAAACTGTCCTTCTTCATCGGAGCCCGGTTGTTGCGCACGCGCGGAAACCATACTGCCCAGCATTGCAATCGCAGCAAGCCGGAGCGCCATTTTTCTGATGACCATCCCTCGAATCCTCCCGTCAGACCAGCGTGCATCTTACCTGTCTGAAAGCAAGAGGCCAAGTCGAGCTACGCGAGAATCCCACTGATGGAGAATCAGGAGCAAGGGCGAGATCCTTTCGACGGTCTAGTGGTTCGTGGTATCAGGTTTGGCGGGTGCGGTGAAGTAATCGGGGAAGATCAAAGGTGCTCCGCCTTAGGCGTCGGGATGATAGGGGTTCCGGGCACTAAACGGATCATGTGATGCCCAGCCCGATGCTTTGCAACTCCCTTTGCTGGATGGAACTTCCAAGGAAGTATGGCGGAGAGGAGGGTTCGAACCCTCGGTACAGGTGTTAGCCCGTACAACAGTTTAGCAAATGGATCATTCTCGCCGCCCTCACCCATTTTCAAGGGCTTAGAGTCGAAGACCTTACCTCTGCGTCGGACTCAGGGCCTCTGACTCGGCACTTATTGTGCTCCACTTTTGATCCAACGATAAAGGAACCAAGCCGCCTGGTTGCTTCGCCTGCGCCTCGCTGAACACGCCCGCAATTTCATACTCTCCACACCAGAGTTCGTTCGGGTTCTTAGGCTCGGGAAGCTGCTTCATGGTTACCCTCTTTTGGGCTGTCACATATTTGCTCGCTACAGAATTACGATGTGCGGAATTGACTTACCTCAAACAATTGCTTCTCTCCTGGACACAACCGCTAGGTCAGGATGCTGTGGGTCGAAGTTATATCGATGGGAGCAATCCAGCATCCAGCAAAAACCTTTTGCGAGGGCGCGCCGAAACCTGAGCACGTGCGGAGCCAACCGAAGTTTCTGAGTATCGTCACTGCAAAACCGCTCCGAACTACGATTTTCGATTCCCGCAGCGGGGCACCTATCACAAACTGCTAAGGCACGAAGTTCCTGGTTGAGAACTGCTGCTCGAGCGGAATCAGCCGACGCGCCTGCTCTCTGGCGAGGCTAATCTGCTTTTCAGTGAGAACCTTTTCGATCGAATGCAGTAACTCTTTCCCTCGGGGATCGCCTGCGTTCGCCGCCGCGCTGATCCACGAATAAGCGGCTACCGAGTCTTTTCGCGTGCCCCGGCCTTCGGCATACATGTAGCCGAGCTTGATGCGCGCCCCAGTCTGTCCTTGCGCTGCGGCCTTTTGAAACCAGGCAAAGGCAGCGGCATCGTCCTGCTTCACTCCCTCGCCGCGCAGGTATAGGTCGGCTAGATTGTTCTCTCCGAGCGGGTTTCCCGCTTCGGCAGCCTCGCGATACCACGTGGCCGCGTTTGCGGGATTCCTATCGCATCCCAGCCCTTCATCGTAGAAGTAGCCCAGATTGGTTTGGGCGCTGCTGTCGCCGGCCTCCGCGCCTTTTTGAAACCAGCGGAAGGCTTCATCATTGTCCCGCCGTACGCCTTTGCCTTCGGAATAGAGAATCCCTAAGTTGTAATAAGCGCGGATGAAATGCTGATCGGCGGCTGCGCGCAGCCAGTGTTGCGCCGCACCGTAGTTCACCCGCGTCCCCCATCCATTGATGTACATAACGGCGAGATTCACCTGCGCCGGAGCGTAACCGTGCTGCGCCGCACGCTGGAACCACTCCACAGCTTTCTTCTGGTCGTAGTCCGGGCCAATGGACAGCACGGATGCAATTCCCGTCTGATTCTCCTCGAAGGCCTGTCCCTCCGCAGCCATCCGCTGAACCACTGCACCGTCGCAGACGGCCGCTCCACTTCCCACCAGCCGCGAGACGACGGCCTGGCTGCACTGTTGATTGGGTGTACTCTGCGCGCAAATGCTGGCGCACGTTACCAGCCCGATCAGGAGAACGAAATAACGAGTCAGTGCTCTTCGAATCTTGACCCCTTTCATAGTCCCTCCGGCCGCGGGTTGTGATTTCACCCGAGCGTGGACCAAATTTGCCGCGAGGTCGCCACCGTTGCAATGCTCGCAGGCTCATTCGCAAGTACAGATTGCGTCATTTCCGCGAACAGGGAACCTCATCGAGTAAAAACCTGATGACAAAAGACTTATTCGACCGTCCATTGAAACAAGAACGGATCTGCCGACGTAAACTGAGTACGATTCCGAAACCGCTGTGACCGCAGATGAGAGGGAATGGTTCAGATCGGGCGCGCTTTGGTCCCTTTGAGGTTGACCTGCACACCCACGAACTTTGGAAATTTGGTACCCGGATGAGGTTGGTGGGCCAGCCTTTTGAGATTCTGGCTTTCCTGCTCAGCAGGCCAGGCGAACTTGTCACGCGAGAGGAACTACGCACTCGGCTCTGGCCAGCCGATACGTTCGTGGATTTCAATCACGGCCTTAATGCCGCCATGAACAAACTGCGTGAAGCTCTCAGCGACTCGGCGGAGAGTCCGCGTTACATCGAAACGCTCCCGCGGCGCGGCTACCGTTTCATCGCGAAGGTGGAATGGCTCGAGGCGAAACCAGCCGGGCTGCCGACCGCACCTCCAGATCCTGCGCCTTTTCTGCCAGATCCTTCCCGGCAAGCTCAAGTCGACGTCGCGTTCGATGCCCCACCAAATCCAGCATTTGAGGAAACTCCCATTCGGCGCGGGGTCCCTCTGTACCTGATGGGTGCAGGCGTACTGTTCACTTTACTTTTGACTGCGGCGCTTATTTCCAGGTCTGTGTCGGGATACAGGACGGATAGGGCCACTCCTCCGATGCTGGAGTGCACCCGTCCGCTGATGTCGATTCCCAACACCAACGCTCCCGCCTTTTCTCCCGATGGAAACTCTGTCGCCTTCTACCGACAACACTCGGCAGCAGGTGAAGGGGGAATTTACGTAACAGCGGTCGGAAGCAATCAATCGGTGCAACTTACTAGCAATGACGACGATTGCTGCCCCGTATGGTCGCCCGATGGACGTTGGATCGCCTTCTCCCGCGTTCACAACCACGAATACTCCATCCACCTCGTGCCCGCGGACGGGGGAGGGGAACGGAAGCTGCGGGCCAAGATTTTAAGTACGCAATCCGGGTCATTCAAGCTAATCTCCAGCGAACGCACATTCAATACCGAAGGTGTCATCCCGCGCCGCGGTGAAATCGACTGGTCGCCCGACGGCAAGTCCATTGCCTTCCCTGGCCCTGACGGCATCTACTTGCTTGCTCTTGACAGCCCGGACATCCACCGCATCACCGAGGCGCCACCACTTTCCGAAGATTGGGGCCCAAACTTTTCTCCGGATGGCAGGCAAGTGTTATTTGTTCGTAACCGCCAAGTTGACCTTTCCAATGAAATCCGGTCTGTTTCTGCGACCGGCGGCGACTGGACTCACATTTTCTCCGAGCCCGGCCGAATTGTCTGCCCGCCGCGATGGTCGTTTGATGGCAAGTCCGTCATCTTCTCTTCCAACCGAACCGGACATCCCGCGTTGTGGCGCGCTGCACTCGGTGCTCCCGATTCCGCCGTGCAGGTTAGCGAAGCGGGATCACCCGCCTGGGATCCCGCCGTCTCCCGTCGTGGATACCGCTTCGCCTATGAACACCTACTACGGAGCCTGAGCATCTGGCAGATGAATCTCGCTGATGCCGGGGTCAAGCATCCATATCTCGTTGTGTCTTCCACCAGCGATACCGATCAGGGACCGGCTCCGCAGTTCTCTCCTGACGGGCAGAAGCTCGCCTACATGTCCGACCGCTCGGGCACGATGGAGATCTGGATTAGCAACCGCGATGGCAGCAGTCCATTCCAGTTGACCGCGGTCGGCGGGACAGGGACTCCGCGGTGGTCGCCCGATAGCCAGGCGCTCGTTTTCGACGTCAACACACCGCATGGTAGCAAGATTGTGAGCATGAACCTGCACGGTGGGGCGCCACAGGTTTTGACGCCCGACGCCTTTGACAACGTCTGTCCGAGTTGGTCGCGCAATGTCAAATGGATCTACTTCGCTTCTCTGCGCTCCGGAGATTGGCAGGTCTGGAAAATGCCTTCGTATGGCGGAACGCCCGTGCAAGTTACCCAGCACGGTGGGCACGCCGCGCTCGAATCCCTCGACGGCAAGTTTGTTTACTACGCAAAGAATGCCGATGCTGAACCCGAGATTTGGCGCGTTCCGGTGAGTGGCGGCGAAGAGAAGCCACTTCCGCTGGTGCGTCCGGGAACGTGGGCAAGCTGGCAGATGGTCGAAGGAGGAATCCTCTTCGTTGGTCCGTCGCTCGGGCATCAAGCCGTGCTGAGCTTCTATGACCTCGCTAAGGACCGTACCAGCACTCTAGCAGTGCTGGAGCGAACGCCGTTCTGGCTGGGTGCAACGCGAGACGGCAAGACAGTGGCGTTCGACCAGCCCGGCCGCGAGCAGGATCAAGCCATGCTTGTGGAGAATTTCAAATAGCGTCGCCGCATCTCAGGCATACAAGGCCAGCGCCGACCGGTTAGCGAAGTTCTGTTCCTGTTCACCATCAGCCTCACGCCCTCGCATGTACGCTATGCCCGTGATCACTGAAGCGGAGCTGCCCGTCTGCAGCAAATGGTCGGTGGACTACACGGACGGAACGCCCGCCCACATCGTCCGCATGACGGCAGACCACCCCCTTCACCAGGACGTCTTCACCTGCGACTGCGGGTGTAAATACACCTGGTCACCTGGGCGGGATTATGACGAACCATGCCGCCATGTGGTGGCCGTAACCACGGCCTGATTGGTGGATAGCGGGATGCTGAAAGGGAAGGAACCATGAGCAAGGTCACGCAGCCAGCTTGTGCGAAATGATGTGAGGAAGATTTTCGGTTACAAACGCGGAATCGAGTTCTCGCGATTGATCTTACCGGCGCAAAGAACCAGGGACAAACCGGGGGGAAGAAAAGAGCGGCAAAACTGTCACATCCCCTCTCCAGCGAGGGTCGACAAAAATGCTTGCCTACGTTCCTCCAAAGCGATATAGAAATCACCTTGGAGTTTCGTCAGGGGAACAAGATGACGAGCATTTGGCACGACCTTCGCTACGGCCTGCGGATGTTGGGGAAGAACCCTGGCTTTACGATCCTCGCCATTTTGACTTTGGCTCTGGGCATCGGAGCGGCAACCTTGATTGGTAGCGTGGTCGATACGGTCATGCTGAACCCTTTCCCGTATAAGAACGCTGATCGGTTAGCAACTCCCTCGATTTCAAACGGGATTACGCGCTTTCCTGTCCCCGTATTACTAGATTTCAAGGAACAAAACCATACGTTCGAAGATATTGGTGCGCTTGCCTACTTCGAAGTCCGCTATAAGGGAAATGGGGTGCCCAGTCAACAAGTGCTTGGCTGCTGGGTGACCGCAAATACTTTTGAATTACTTGGCATCAAGCCGTTCCTTGGCCGCCAGATTACGCAACAAGATGGAGACCCTGATTCACCCCCCGCGTTTGCGATGAGTGACACAGTTTGGGCCAGTCTCTTCAATCGGGATCCGAAAATACTAGGAGCTTCACTGAATCTCAACGGAGTACCGAGGACCTTGGTGGCCATAATGCCTCCGCGATTCCGATTCGGTGGCTGTGAAGTCTGGATTCCAACATACTTAGACAGATCCAGTTTCATCAGTGGATTTGGCGCTCAACCTAACGAGTTGTTGATCATCGGACGCCTCAAACGGAATGTTAGCTTCCAAGCTGCCTCCGCTGACCTTGGCGTGATTGCAAAGCTGTCGGAAAAAACCTATCCCGCTTGGTTTCGAGCCAACTACAAGATAGTGGTCAATTCCTTGAGGGATGACTCCGTTGGGCATTTCAAAGCAACTCTCTTTGCGATGGTCGCGGCAGTTTTCATACTGCTTCTCATTGCCTGCAGCAACGTTGCGAATCTTCTGCTCGCGCGAGCGACAGTGCGGGAAAAGGAGATGGCGATCCGTGGTTCGATAGGCGCGACACGTTCTCGCTTGATAAGACAATTGCTGGTTGAGAGCGGCCTCTTGGCAGCCGCAAGTTGTATTGGCGGATGCCTCTTCGCGTTTCTCGGACTGAAAGTGATGATAGCCACGATTCCTCCTGACACGCTACCTCCCGAAGTGGCCATATCACTCCGACCAGCGACGCTGCTGCTTGCTCTGGGAGTGTCGGTTCTAGCCACGTTTGTCTGCGGTCTCGCACCTGCCCTCCATATGGTAAGGCGTGACTTGCACGTCGGCCTTGCGCGAAGCGCTAAGGGGGTAAGTGGCCGCTTTCAGCACGAGAAATTGCGCTCTATTCTGGTCGTGGTCGAAGTCGCATTATCGATTGTGTTGTTGACGGGTACGGGGCTCATGGTGCGCACACTCCGCGCTCTTGAACGAGTGGACATCGGTTTCAATCCCGCGAGTGTTGCTTATGCGCGACTATCCCTACCCGAGGGCCGGTACGATACTGCCGACGCGAAGAGAGCCTACTTTGAGAAAGTACTCGACCGAGTCGCGGCTATTCCAGGAGTCATCGCTTCTACTGAGGCTACCTCTTTCCCGCCATACTCTTTCGGGTGGACCGAGGTTGTAGTACCGGGAAGAACACATTTCGAGCCTTGGGGCACTACGTTTGACATGTGTAGCGAGGGATATTTTCAAACCTTGGGCCGACGCTTGCTACGCGGCAGGCTGCTTTCGCGAAGTGAAGTCGAGTTAGCTCGACATGTAACCGTTATCAACCAAACATTTGAACGCAATTACTTCGGGAACGAAGATCCCATCGGTCAGAGGATAAAGTTCGCGACTCTCGAACAATGGGCGGCGGATTGGCCCCGAGATGCTTATTTCGAAATAATCGGCGTCATTGCGGACGCGAAGAACAGCGGCTTGCAGGACGCGCCAAGACCAGAAGTATATTTTCCTCATTCGGTCAGTGGTACGGGGCCGCGCGGGATCATGGTGAGGACGGCGGGAAACGCAAACCTGGTTCTCGCAAGTCTGAGTCGCGCGATAACCGGCGTGGATTCAGACGTTGCTATCTCTGAACTCGGACCAATGGAGAACATTCTCAAAAGTTCGTATTATGCCGGACCGCAATTCACTCTGATCATTCTCGGAACGTTCGGTATCACAGGATTGTTGCTAGTTGTGATTGGTATTTTTAGCGTCATGGCATATACGGTTTCATTGCGGACTCACGAGATTGGAATCCGAATTGCGATGGGAGCTCAACGGAGCGATGTTCTGCGGATGGTGCTTAAGAAGGGCTTAACTTTAATTCTTGCAGGCACGGTTGCGGGATTGGCTGTAAGCAGTGCTGTAATGCGTTTAATGGCCAGCCAAATCTGGGGTGTCTCGACCATGGACGCTTGGACGTTCTCCCTCGTCGCAACTATTGTCGTTGTTGTTGGTCTGACAGCATCCTTATTCCCAGCTCGCCGAGCCGCGCGATTGGACCCACTTGTATCTCTTCATTATGAATAACCAAGATAGACAAAATGAGCGGACTCGGCTGCCACTCAAGACGTCTCATCGCGACCTTTCGTCAACGAACGCCCGTCGCGTTTGGACTTCCGGTGAGTCATCGATAAATCCAGCCCTATTACGCTGCAAGTGGTTGGAAATAAAGGCGTAGAAAATCTGGCGGAGAGGGAGGGATTGACCGCCAGGGCTAGCCCCGACACTCCTGCCTGTAGAATTCTGCCCGCGTGCTGCTCTAGATAGCGAGACCCGAGCCTCGGGCGAGACCGCTCACATCAGAATGTCGAAGAGAGCACAGCTCGAAAACACCTGAATTGTAAAGATTGTAAACTGGCCCCCAAAGAAAGCAAGCGTACCGAGGGCCACCAGCCTGGAGACCGACTGACAAAGGATTTTGAGTGTTTGCGCCTTGTTTGCGTAACTGAGAACCTGCAGGCGCGATTCGATATCGTAATTAGCTCCGTAACCTCGCCCGGTAATGGTTGGGTTCATGTAGTTGGAAAGGATAATGAAGGTCCCTCGTTATAATCCGACTTTGACGGCTTCCCATGCGCTTTGAACTCTTCATTGCGACCCGCTACCTGCTTGCCAAGCGGCGGCAGACGTTTATCGGGATCATTGCGGGGATCTCCGTCGCTGGGGTGGCAGCGGGCGTGGCCTCCCTCGTGGTCGCAATGGCCATCACCAACGGCTTTCGACAGGATCTGCAGCAACGGTTGCTGGGGTCTACGTCGCACATCAGCTTGCAGCGCATTGCGGACGACGGTATCCAGAACTGGCCTTCACTCGTGGATCGACTGTCGAAGGAGCCGCACGTCGTTGCAGCTGCTCCGGCAATTTTTGAAGAAGTGCTCATCTCACAAGGGCCGCGGGCTCGTGGATCTGTGCTCAAAGGGATAATTCCGCGTTACGAGCTCAAAGTGGCCGACTTGTTAACTACCGTTAAGCAAGGTTCTGCCGACGAATTGGGGGAGGGCGCAAGCCAAGGTGAGCCGGGTTTTCAATACGACCCCACACCAGCACAGGTCACACACGCCGAGGTCAAGCAGTCTCCCTATTCGCTCCAACGCGTCCGGCAACGGGTTGCGGCAATGCCTCCCATCGTACTGGGCAAGGACATGGCTGATAACCTCGGGGCTACGGTTGGCTCGACGGTGATGGTCACGAGCCCTCAGGGGGAACTGACGCCATTTGGGATGGTGCCCAAATACAACCGTTTCCGCGTGGTCGGAATTTTCAATTCCGGTTTCTTCGACTACGATTCCCGTTGGGCCTTTGTGCGTCTCTCCGACGCGCAGAGCTTGCTTGGCCTAGGTGACCTGATTTCCATGATCGAGTTCAAGATCGATGACATCTTCAAAGCCGACCCGATCACCTCCCAGCTTGAAGCCGCCGCAGGGAAGGGATTCATGGCTACCAACTACTTGGAGCAGAACAAGTCTTTGTTCGATGCCCTCCGCTTGGAGCGCCTGGTCACTTTCATCACAGTTGGCCTGATCGTTCTCGTCGCGGCCCTGAACATCCTCATTTCCCTGATCATGATGGTGATGGAGAAGACGAAGGACATTGCGGTTCTAATGTCGATGGGGACGCGGCGGGCACAGGTGCGCAACCTATTTATTGCGCAGGGCGTTCTGATTGGAGCTATTGGTACGGTCATCGGCCTCGTTGTGGGATATGCGATCTCATACGCCGGAGGGCATTACCACATACTTACGCTTTCGCCTGAGGTGTATTCGATCGACTATGTTCCTTTTGCCCCAAGGGTAATTGACGGCGTGTGGGTGGCGCTGTTCGCGATAATGATTTCGTTCGTAGCAACCCTTTACCCATCATGGTCGGCAGCGCGCATTCTCCCGGCCGAATCGCTGCGCTATGAGTAGAACCGCGCGGAGTTGATTATGCCATCTGGTCCACCGGGAGGCTAAAGCAACTGCGCCTTACAGTTACTCAGGCCGAGAGATTTGGGAGAGTAAATTTCCACAGCAATGTGATCTCAACCGGTCTGTGAAAATCTGCGC
>DATBYA010000101.1:0-11770 GCA_036514015.1 Candidatus Sulfotelmatobacter sp. | reverse complement strand
GAAGTGTTTGATCAGGGCGCCTGTATTGATTCCGATCGGACAGACATCGGCGCAGGTACCGTCGACGGCGCAGGTCTCGATGGCGTCGTATTCGTACTCATGCTGCAGTTGGGTCAGCAGCTTCGACCATTCGGGCTGACGTGACATCTCACGACGAAGAACGATGCGTTGTCTGGGGGTGACGGTCACGTTACGGCTTGGGCACACCGGTTCGCAGAAGCCGCACTCAATGCAATGAGAAGCAGAATGAACGTCTTCGATCGCTGGAGTAGTCTTGAGATTCTTCAGGTGGATCAGCGGATCGTGGCTCAGCAAGATATTCGGAGCCAGGATTCCGTGCGGATCAAGGAGGTGTTTTGCGCGCCACATCAGGTCAGTGAGCTTGTCGCCCCATTCCCGCCGGACAAAGGGAGCCATGTTGATTCCTGTTCCATGCTCCGCCTTCAAAGAGCCGTCATACTTATCCACCACCATCTCAACAAGATCACGCATGAAACCGTCGTACTGCTGGCGACTCGCGTCTTCGCTCAGTTGCGCAATCATCACGAAATGCAGATTTCCGTACGCAGCATGCCCCGCGGCCGAAGGTTCATATCCGTGTTTGGCAAGAAGACCGAGCAAGTCACGAGTCGCATTCGCAAGTTGTGCAGGTGGAAAGCAAACGTCTTCGATGATGAGGTTTGTGCCTTGCGGACGCATTTCACCGACGATGCCAAGGAGACCATCACGAATGTGCCACGCTAGCTCAATAGCTTCGGCGTCGCGAACGAATTCCAACGGCTGCAACATTTTCACATCGCGTAGAGCGTCCCCAACCCTCTTCTCGATCGCCGCAAGTTCTTGCTCCCTATCAAAGCCGAATTCAACCAGTAGCGCCGCGTTCTTCGAATCGAGGTCTTTCCAATACTTTGGCGTGCCTTTCATCAATTTGGAGGCTGCGGTCAGGGATGAAGCGACCATGAGTTCGACTGCCTGCGCTCCCAGTTCGACCAGCATTCCGACCTGCTCGACCGCCGCGTCGATGGTGTCGAATGGTAGCCATGACACCGTCGTTTTTGCGGGGAGGTGATAAGTCTTGTAGACGGCTTCGGCCACGAAGCCGAGCGTGCCCTCTGACCCAACCATCAAGCGGCGCAGGATTTCTACTGGCGTTTCACCGTCAAGAAACGCATGCATGGCATACCCACAGGTGTTACGGATGCCATACTTGCGAACAATTCGGGCAGAGAGTTCCTTGTCTGTAAGAATCTCCTCACGGATCTTCAGCAGTCCCGCCGCCATCTCTGGCTCGGATGCAGCAAAACGTTCCTCAACGTACGGGTCTTCGGTATCGATAATCGTGCCGGTCGTAAGAACGACTTTCATGGCGACGATCGAATGGTACGAATCGATCGCTGGCCGGCATCGCATTCCACCCGCATTATTGGCCAGTACGCCTCCGATTGTTGCGGCGTTCATGCTCGCAGGATCCGGTCCCATGCGGCGGCCGTAAGATTTCAACACTTCGTTAATACGTCCAAGTGTAGTGCCAACATTGCAACGAATTCGCGACCCGTTGTCCTCGACTTTCCAGCCGCTCCAGTGCTGTCTGACATCGATCAAGATGTCGTCGCCTTGCGATTGGCCATTCAAGCTGGTCCCGCCGGCCCGGAAGGTTGCGCGGCGACCTTTGCGAATGCAATATCGAAAAATTCCCACTACGTGATCGATGTTCTCTGGTTGTACAATCACGTTCGGGATATACCGGTACGGGCTGGCGTCCGATGCATAGCGCACCAAGTCGCTGATACGATGCCGCACAAACTCCTCGCCAAGTATCTCGATCAGATCACTCTTAAGCTCTTCCGGAGTTCCCCCCGCAAGCCCTTCGTCTACAGCATCCGAGGAGGGTGGTACATCCGGACGACCTATGCGTGTCGGATCTGCTGATAGTAGTTTGTGCATGATCTTCTCCGATTCGTGATGCCGTATGACACCGAGTTGTGCAATTAGACAGGCGGCCGCTAATGGCCCGATGCCACCGATCGTGGTTAGATCAGATTCGCAGTCGCCAGGCCGGCGAATGCGGTCCCCTCGTCGTTGTCCGACGTGTCACCAGTCACGCCCACGGCTTCGCGATCTTCGCCTTCGTCAAACACAAATCCATCTTCAGGGATAGCGGGATGCAACGGCATTCGCTTCACTCCAAAAGGCAAGTTGCTGGATTGACGCTGCGGTACGGCACAGTCGCTCCTTCTTATTTCGAACCGATTCCTCTAACATTCTTACTGCCACGAATGTGCAAGAATCCTGCCAAGTCAGTGATCCGCCGAACCAATTCGTAAGTGATTAAGATTGAGACAACAGGAATACCAACTGGCCAACGGCTTTATCCCCCAGCAATGAAAGTCCTATCAGTGTCAATGACGCGTCAGTTTTATTGGCACAGGATTCTGAACTACAAGGCGCGATTTTTGCCAGGCCCGAGAAGCGCCTTTCAGACTGGAGGACATGGTTCCGTGCGCGTTGAAGCGTGCTGCACGCAGCAACCCGTCTTACGGCAGGCGACGTATATTTTGCTGTCATGCAATACGAATCGACATGCGAAATGCAAATCCAAACGACCAGAGCGTAATTCTCTGCAGTTTCTCTCGGTGGGAGGAGCGCGAGGAGGCGTCTGTGTCGAAATTGAAGCGATGGAGCAGGGCAAACTTGTGAGTTCTTGCGATATTGATTTTGGGCTCCTGCGATAAAGGACAGCACTCGCAAATTTCGGAAATAGAGACGCTTGGACTCTCCCAGCTCTATTGAAGTGGAGAACTTAAAAGATCGCGAGGACCTTTCCACCGACCTTGACGAGTGATCTTGCGGTGCATTGCTGCGCCGGACGCCCAATTTGCAAAAGCTCCTATAATAAGGATGCCCAAGGAACGCCAAGGAGTAAGGAGCGTGACGTATGAGCTCAAAACGATTAGCACTTTCAACAACTTACAAAACGCGGGTGGCCACCTAAAAGCCTTGTAAGGAACGTTTGGCAAGCGTTAGTGCACAGGTAATAGATCGATTAAGAGTCGGCGCACGCCTTGCCACTCACTTTTTCAGAAACCACACTCGAACAATAACTTACGAAAACCTTGCGCGTACAGAGAACCATGTCCAAATACTGAAACGTTGCCGATGTCTAGCAACGTGCAGCCACACCTATCGCGAGCGATCCTCGTGGCGCATCCGGTTGCTTCGGCACAAGCGAATCGTCCACAGCGCTTATCAAAAAGACTAGCGAACTGTTACTCCCGGTGGTGTCTGAAGGCAGAATGCACGTCTGGCCAGAACTCCCTGACGACGAAGCTTGCTCCGTCAAGGATAACGTTGGTCAGCCAGCGCTGACCGGTCTTCGTCCACGTGCAATATTGCTTCGGATAATAAGCAGAGGAGATTCCTGCCGCCCCACCCGCTCCGATGATCTCGGGTGCATTAAAGCTCTCAGTCCCGCTGTCCGTCCGAGTGATGATCACGCGGCTTACGGCATAGGCAGTGCGTTTGATGAATCCCCCATGTCCTAAGGTGTAATACCTGCTGTCCTCATGAAACGCGGCCGGCAGAATGGATTCGACCCAAATATTCTCATCCGATTGATCTGCAAATGTATGCCAGTAATACCGGCCGTATCCACGGGCACCCTGATGAAATGCTGGATAAGAATCCGTCGCCTCACTGAGCCCGGCCTGGGCCCCCACGAAGATGAAATTCGAGTAGTCGAAGGTGTCCTGCAGACCGATTTTGAATTTGTCCTTGGCGGTTTGCGGCGGCAAAATCACGTCCGCGCTCACTGAGCGGAAATTGGGTATGAATCCGAGGATGCGTTTGGTCTGTTCGGTACTTGAGGATTCTGACGACGATGAGCTCGTGCTAGCGACAACCGAGTCGGCCCTCGGAGCATCTGTCAACGGTGATTGGTCGGTCGCAGTTGTGCGTTGCGTAGAAGAGGGAGGAGTGGGCTCCTGCCCCTGCAGAACCGTCGCCAGCGAAAAAACAATTGCACAAGCCCAGGTAAGTTTCATTTAGGTACCTATTTCGGCGTTCCTTCAGGCGAGTGCGCGCAATGGGCCAAGTTGGGCGGACCGACGGTCCACCTAACTCCTGCGAATGCGTCTCGTCTAGTAGTTGGTGACACATAAGCCACGCCTCGGCCCACCCGGGGCCTAGGTCGGGGCATTGGATCATCTGGCTCGATTGCATAACGTCGCGCTCAGTCCGTACAACAGTGGAAGATAGACAATCGAGGCCGTCAGCAGCCGGCGTGCTGCAACTCTCGAACGCTCGAACACGAATTTCCATCCGAAGTACGAGAATCCTGTTCCCAAAAGAGCCACTGCACAGTGAAAAGTGGCCGCGTGCCGTGTCGGAGATTGCATGATGCTGATCGCGACGAGAGCAAAGAGCGGCAATAGTGTTTCCGCAATCACGAAAGGAACTCTCACATTACCCTTGGGCAGAACCAAATAACCTGCTCGGTCGTAGTCTTCGCGGTACATCCACGCGATTGCCATGAAATGTGGAAACTGCCACAAAAAGAGCATGGCGTAGAGGAACCCCGCCTCAAGATTCAACCGGCCGGAGGCTGCGGCCCAACCAATGAGCGGCGGCATCGCACCCGGAAATGCTCCGACGAGAACGCACATTGGTGTTTTTCGCTTCAGCGGGGTGTACACGAACAGATAGGTCAGTAACGTCAAGGTTGCGAGCACACTCGCGAGCAGGTTGACAGCTGTCGCGAGATAGATGCTGCCAGTCACCGCCAATGCCGTTCCTAAAGCCAAGACTGCAGACGGGGTGAGACGGCCGGCGGCGGCTGGCCGCCGGGCGGTTCGGCGCATTTGCGCGTCGAACTTTCGTTCGAGGTATTGGTTTAGCGCGCCAGTCCCACTTGCTACCAGCAACGTTCCGAGCAAAGTATTGAATAGCCCTACGAATGAAAACCGCCCATTACTTGCGGAAGCCAGATAAAACCCCACAAGAGTTGTGATCAAGATCAGGAAGTTCACTTCTGGCTTGGTGAGTGCCCAATAGTCTGAGAGCAGCGTGGATCCCTCAGAATGGCGGTCTTTCCCCACAGTGGAAGAAAACTCGGCAAGTGCGGACCGGTGTGACATTTCAGACCGCCTCCAGCTTGTGCGGATCCGTGTGCCGCAGCGCCATGCGTCGCGCGTCGAATTGCGGAATCGCGAGTTCTTCCGGCCGATGAGGCGACAGTAAACGCGCGGTGAAGACTGCCCCCGCGATTAAGTAGACGACTGTAACGCAAGTCCACATCAACGCACCGGCGCATTGCTGATCTTCTAGAGCAGAGAGGCCAAAGGAGCGGGGGGAAGACAAAAACACCGGGTAAACCACCCGATCGCAGAACACCAGAAATCCCGAAAGAATATCGCACGGCAAGGTAGCCAGAAACAGATACAAGAGTAAGGACGATTCTGGCCATTTCAAACTATTTCGCAATGGCCGCACGACCGGCGACCAGAATAGAAGACCGGTTGCGAGGAAGGATGCTTGTTCAGCCCCATGCCACATTTGCGATCGCAGGCCGAGCATAAAGGCCGAAGGAATATGCCACACAACTAGCGTGCCTGCCGCTGCAAACCAGCAAAGTGCCGGGTGAGTTACCACGCTTGCGAATTGCTGCATCGGTTCTGATCGCAATGGACGATCGACCGCTTGTAAGAATCGCTGCGACAAGCCATGCGCCAGGGGCTTTCGAGGCATGCCAAGCAAGATCAAGGGAGGCGCAAGCGTCATGAGAAGAAGGTGTTGAACCATGTGCGCCGTCAGCATGTCATGGTCGAGTGTAGCCAGAGGTGAAGCCGTTGCAATCCAGATGAACAGCAGACCGAATACAAAACTGCCGGCCCGCCAACCCTCAACATTGCCGTGGTCCTGGCGGCGAAGACCGAGCCATCCACGTAAGTAGAGAAAAGCGGCGAACATCAAGGCGCTAGAGACCCAGACTGACTCGGACGCGCCGTGATGAATGTGTGAAATCATCGGCGCCTATGGTTGAGCCCCGGACGTTTGCAGTTGGCCGTTGCTGAGTACCAGATCCCGTGCCGCATCACGAGCCGGACCTTGTGTTGTTGGGTGCAAGGTCTCGAGGAAAGCTACGAGCGCCGTAGTCTCTGCCGGACTCAAGTTGTTCCCATATGCAGGCATGTTGCCGCCGCCTTGAATCACCTGCCGAATGAGTTGGTCCTGCGTCAGCCGCACGGCAACGCCGTCAAGGGCTGGTCCCCTTTGTCCACCCGCGCTGCCGAGAGAGTGGCAGTTGCGGCACTGTTTGACCTGAAATACAAGCGCACCCTGCCGCTGGAGTGCGGTCGTGCCATGAATGTACCGGACGGGTACTGGATCGCCGCTCCAGGCGTTCATGTGCGGACTCCAGGGCGTGAACTGGGCGAGCCGAGTAAACGTGCCGAGGGTGATCGCGATTATCAGCACAGTAACAACCGCAATCGGCCGGCGCTTCCAGCTTTTTTCTCCTTCTCCCGAAAGAAATGGCAGAAGAATCAAGCCAAGAATTACCAAAGGCGGGACGATGAGAAGGAATGGCGTCTCCAGCGATGGAGGAAGAAGTGAAAGTAGCGCATAGAGCCACAGAAAAAAGTAATCGGGCTTAGGCGCAGTCTGGATGATTGTCGGGTCAGGCTGCCCTGTGGGCCCAAAAGGACCAAAATAGAAAGCGCATGCGGCGACTGCGAGAACGATGAACGCGGCAAAAAACATGTCTTTCCATATCGCATACGGAACGAAGGGCGCGCCATCTTTCCTGGTCAAAGCGTGATACTCGGCCTCATAGGTCGCTCGCTTTACGATGCGTCCCGGCATCGGCCATTCGTTGATGCCCAGCTTCAACACCATCAAGACGTGGAGGCCGACGAACCCGATCAGCAATCCGGGAATCACGAATACGTGCAAAGCAAAAAACCGGGAGAGGGTTGCGCCTGCGATGATCGGGCCACCCAGCATTAGCTTCACGACAAAAGGACCGATGATGGGAACGCGGCTGGCAATCGAGGCTCCGATTCCCAGCCCCCAATAGGCGTCCTGATCGAAGCGCAAGACTTGACCGCTGAATGCCATGCCAAGAGTCATCAGCAGCAGAAATACGCCGATTATCCAGGTCAGTTCGCGGGGATATTTGTGAGCTCCGAAGAGAAACACCTGCACCATATGAATCAGGACAACGGCGACCATGAAGTTAGAGCCCCATCCGTGCAGGGCGCGAATGAACCAGCCAAGCGCAACCTGATGATTCAGGGCCTGCAGGCTGCTCCATGCTTCGCCGGCCGAGGGCACATAAATGAGCGCCAATAGAATTCCGGTGACCAGTTGTAGAAGAAATACGGTGAGCGCGGCGCTGCCAAAGACGTAGAACCAGCTCGCCGTGTTGCGCGGCACGGGATGGCCGGCCGCTTCGCGAATCGGCGCTGCCAGCTGAAGGCGATGATCGAACCATTCCATGATCCGTGAAATCAGGCGCATGGCGGTTTCCCCGAGGTCAGACTTGCTACCGGGTCGCCGGGGGTTGGCAGCTGTCCGGCGTCAATCGCGAGCACTCCGTTTTCGATTTTGTACGTATATTCGAAAAGCCCACGCTCTGGTGGCCCAGAAGCCCGTGAGCCATCGCGGTAGTACGCGCCACCGTGACAGGGACACATAAAAAGACCAGATTGCGCAAACCAGCGGACGGGGCAGCCGAGATGTGCACAGTTGATCGCAAACACCTGAAATTGATCGCCCGCGATGCGGCGCACCCAGCATGCTGTGTCTACAGTCTTTCCATCGGTTGGCATGACCAAGGGATTGCGAAACGTAGCCATCCGCGTCTCTCCCTCAGGAAAGTTGCCGACGTCTCCTAGGCGCACCCACGAAAGATAGCCATTCCCGCGACCACGAGTGATGGAGGAAAAAAGAAAACGTGCAACCGGCAGAGCCAATACGATCGCAGCGAATCCGTTGAACAGGATTCCCAGTTTCATGAGGAACCCGCGTCGCGAAAGGCTAGCTCCAGCGGGCGGGGCGGTCGCAGTGTTCGTTGACATCTTATTTCTCCGAGTGTTGCGCGTAGTTTGAAGCGGAATAAGGCTGCCCCGGATTCTGCGCACGCCGAGATGCCAGCCAGGCAACTACATCTGTGATTTCCTGATCGGTCATTGAACGTCCGGGGACATTGCCGCGCCAGTCGGGTGCGCCCAACTCCGGCTTGCCAGTGATCACGATCGTGCGCAGTGCCTGATCGCTGACCAGCGCCAGAAATGAATCATTCGTGATGGCGCTTGCCTTGGGCGTCCCTCCGCCTTCAGAACCATGGCAGGATGCGCAATACGTTCCAAACACGAGTTGGCCGCGATCGACATTCCCGGCGGCTTTTGCCGCGTATGAGGGTGGATTGGCTCCATCGAGAAATTCTTTGCGCCCCCAGCGAGAAAAGATCTCACTCGTAATCACCTCGATCTGCCGCTCAGTCAGCATTCCCCCGGCGGACTGCGCGAACGCGGGCATCGATGTTCCGCGGACGCCTTTGGCGACAATGTTGCGCATTGTGGTTTCATCGACGATGGCCAGATACACGGGATTGGCGAGGGCAATCGACGCTCCTCCACGGCCGTCCGCGCCGTGGCAGCCAGCACAGTTCTGTGCGTAGAGAGTGCCGAAGTCCAAAACCTGGTTCGGGGCAACTGATTCCGAATTGGTTTGCGGTTCACCATCTGGAGTGCTGCAAGCAACGAGCATCACCAGGGCAAGGACCGCCAGCGCAGAGAGAGTTGGGATCCGCTTCATCTTCATCAGTGGTTCTCCCCGCTCTCTCGCGGTGGAATCGTTCCCGGAGCCTCGATTCCTGCCCGTAGAACAAACGAAACATTCTCGCGGGTGGGAAAGCTCGGCTGGCGCACGACCACAAGTCCAGCGACGATTCCGAAGGCCGCTTGCGAGGCTATGAACCAGAGCCAATCAATGCGACTCGCGAGCAGTGGATTCAGCAGTCCCAGGATTGTGTACAGTAGCCCCGACCAGAGCACCGGGGCAATGAGTCCTCCAAGCACAATCGGACGGCGTGGGAACATGGGCAGCATCGCGCCGTAGAGCAAACCAACAAAGATGGACACTACGCCGTGCAGAAGAAAGGCAATCGCGAAAGCATCAGCATGAAATGAATACAGCTGTGCAGGGCCGAGCATCAGGGATTCTCGATAAATTACTGCGGCAAGCAGATTGATGGGGTACCAAATGCTGCCGACTTTCAGTGCCCCGTAGGCGGACGCCAATACGGCCATTGCGAAGCTGCCAGCCAATCCGCCCTTCACACCGGCTGATATCGGATAGGTGTGAACCGGGAGCCATGCTCGCACCTGATCTGGAAGGACCGGAAGCCGTTCCACGACCCGGCGATGCGTGGTCAGGCGAATGTCTTCGGGAAGGACCGGTACAACCTCTTCGTGTTCGTGGGGAAAGACTTCACGGAACCAGCCGACAGAGCCTGCCACCGACAGCAGAGCGCCAAGACAGCTTACCGACGTGCTCGTCACCAGGCCCGCGAGCAGTAGTGCCGCCCCAAGCGCCAAAATGAACGGCCACGCAGTCGGCGCCGGGACCTCAATCTCGCGTGGAGCACGTGGACTCTCCCTCAATTCCTCTGTCGCGGATAGTGTTGCCATATAGACCTCAGCGTCCAAGAACGTAAACTACCGTGAAAACCACAACCCATACGGCATCGACGAAATGCCAGTACATTGAGAGCACCGCGATGCGACCTGATTGGCTCACTCCCATACGGCCGTTAAATCCGAATAGCGCGACCACCGAGAGCATGACGAGACCTGCGGTGACGTGAAAGGCATGCAAGCCGACCAGTGAGTAATAGGTTGTCCCAAACAGGTTGGTCGAGATTGTGAGTCCGTGTTCGTAAATCAGCCGGTACCATTCCCTGCCCGTGCCATACAGGAACAAGGCTCCCAGTGCAATGGTCAGAAGCCACAAGCCGAGGAATAATCGTGTGTAGTCCCGCTCCAACGATTTCGCCGCCAGGTGAATGGTCAGGCTGCTCGACAACAGGCAGATCGTGTACAAGATGGGCGTCTCAAGCAATTCTGAGGGTGTCGGTCCGGTGATGCTCTTCCCCAGATAGAAGAGATAGGCAACGACGAATATCGTGAAGATCGCGGATTCGGCGATGATGAGACCGGCCATCGCGACCTTCCCGCGAGATGGCAGCTGCCACCCAGCCGCCGTGTTCGAAAATGAAGTCGTCACTGCGCTCATATGATTTCGCCTTCACTCATAGCGGCTATCGGGGTCTTCCGGATGCTTCAGGTCCCACAAGGGGCGTCGGCTCGCAACCGTCGGAACGGTCGCAAAGTTATACGCAGGCGGCGGCGAACTGATGGACCATTCCAGTGTCCACGCGTCCCACGGATCGTTACCGGCTCTGGCTCCCTTGAAATAAGAAATTACGAGGTTCGCCAAAAACACGACAATCGCAAGTGCCTGAATGAACGCGCCGATAGTTATGATGAAGTTCAAAGTATCCCAACCGCGCCCTGGCTCGTAGGTGTAGATCCGACGGGGCATCCCGAGCACTCCCGGAACGTGCATTACGTCGAACGTCAGGTGAAAGCCAATCAGGAATAGCCAGAAATGCCATTTGCCCAGACGCTCACTCAGCATCCGACCAGTCATTTTGGGGTACCAGTAATAGAACGCGGCGAAGAGCGCGAACAGAATTCCGCCCACGATCACATAGTGAAAATGCGCCACCACAAAATAGGAGAGGCTCAGCTGCCAGTCGAACGGCGAACACGCCATCATGACGCCGGTCAGGCCCGCAATGAGGAATTGGAATAGAAATCCGATGCTAAACAGCATCGGTGTTTTGAACTGAATCCTTCCGCCCCACATCGTGCCGATCCAGTTGAAAATCTTAATTCCGGTGGGGACGCCCACCGCCATCGTGGTCAGGGTGAAAAAGCTGTTGGCGTAGGAGTTCATCCCAATCGTAAACATATGGTGCGCCCAGACGCTCATGCTCACGAATGCGATGCACACCGTTGCGGCAACCATCACCGGATACCCGAAAATCGGTTTGCGCGAAAAGACCGGAATGATCTCCGACATGAAAGCAAAGCAAGGAATGATCAAAACGTAGACTTCCGGATGTCCAAAGATCCAAAAGAAGTGCATCCACAGGACTGCCGATCCTCCGGCCTGGGTATCGAAGAAATGGCCGCCCAAATATCGATCGATCAGCAACATGATTTGGGCGGCCGATAACGGAGTAATCGCAATCAGAACCATTCCCGCCATCACAAGGTTGAGCCACACTAGCAGCGGCATGCGATTGATCTTCATACCCGGGCATCGCAAGCACAGAATTGTCGCAATGATATTGATGGCCGTTCCAATGCTCCCAAACCCGGAGACGAGCAGCGCGAGAGTCCAATAGTCGGAACTATGACCAGGCGAGAACGCTCGAGCGCCCAATGGGGCGTACGACCACCAACCCACGTCCGGCGCGCTTCCGGCGCCGTACAAGCCGCTTCCTCCGAGAAAGCTGAAATAAAGAAGAAGCGCTCCCAGAAACGACAGCCAAAAACTGAAGGCATTCAAGCGCGGAAAAGCCATATCGCGCGCACCGATCATCAAGGGCACCAGGTAATTGGCAAATCCGAACAAGATGGGCATGGCCACAAAGAAAATCATGGTCGTCCCATGCATGGTGAACATGCGGTTAAAGACTTCC
>DATBYA010000100.1:0-4133 GCA_036514015.1 Candidatus Sulfotelmatobacter sp. | reverse complement strand
CACTTGGTGCCTTTGGGCATCTCGCGTAGAAATTTCACGGCAGTGGGGTTCGTAACGCCGTCCCAGATCGTCTCCTGGTCGCGGAGAAAGTCGTCGAAGGAGTACTTCTCAGGTTCGGTTTTGAAGAGGAAGTAGGTCATGTCGGCTTCCATCGTAAGGCAGGGACCCGCGATGAGGGAACAGGGATCTTGCGCCGAGGTAAGCTTCAGCGTCGTGCTCGATGGTCTTGCTCAATTCAAGCCTGGCTTTGGACAGGTCATGCATCTGCTGGAGCTTGAGCCAGAATTCTGGGCTGTCACCGAAGAAGCGCGCTAGCGGGAGTTTACTGCGAAGCAGGGAGTCTTTGTTAAGCCATATGATCTAAGTTTCTGCATCACAAGGAGTTATGTGCGCATTGGTCTTCGCTTTTCCGTATTACCCCTTGAGTACATAAAATAATCAGAATAATCTTCATTTTTCAGTTGACATTATTCGATATATCGAGTTATTGTAGTACCCTGTATGGCCTCGCTCATCAAGAAGAAAAAAGCCAACACCATCTACTACTATGTCGTCGAGAGCGCACGCGTAAACGGCAAGCCTCGCATCGTCCATCAGACCTACCTGGGCACCGCCAACAGTGTTGCCCGGCTGGTGCAGGATCGCACTGCTCCCGTGCCGCTGTCGGCCACCACGGTCGAGTTCGGTCTGCCCGGTGCTCTGTGGCTGGCAGCGGAGAAGTCGGGAGTTTTCGCACTCCTGCAGTCGCTCTGGCCGAAGCCGCGTTCCGGCCCCTCAACGGCACATTACTTGCTGCTGGCCGCTATCCATCGCATCTGCCAGCCTGGTCCCAAGACCGAAGTGGCTGATTGGTATCAAGACAGCATCTTGTCTTCGCTGTGGGGATTTGCTCCGGAACGATTTAGTTCGCAGGCTTTCTGGGATTGCTTTGATCGCATCGCTACCGGCGAGTCGCTGCCTTCCGACAAGCGGGATGAACTGGAAGAGGCCCAGCTGCGGCTGCTCGGCCTGTGGAAGGAAAAGCAGTTGGTCGCCCGCCGGCTGCTGGCCTACGACACGACCAACTTCTACACCTACATCGCCAGCAACAACGAACGCAACAGCCTGGCCCAGCGGGGACGCAACAAGCAAGGACGTCATAATCTGCGCCAGGTGGGATTGAGCTACGTTCTGGATGGTGACAACGGCCTCAGCCTCTGTCACCACCTGTATCGCGGTAACGTAGCCGACGCGGAGGAGTTTCCCGATGCGTTACATCGCATCGTAACTTTGCTTGAACGCAATCAGATTGCTCCCGAGACCGTCACTTTGGTCCTCGACAAGGGTTCGGCCGCATTGGCCAATACGCTGGAGCTGGAACAGGCCGGCGTAGGATGGATCTCGGCGCTTCCCTGGACGCAGGCGCCGGCGGAGTTTCGCTCCAGCCAGAAGCTGACTCTGCTCAGCAGCCAGGAGCCGGGCGTATCAGCAGCCGCGGAGACAATGCTCGTCCACGGCAAAGAGTATCGTTGTGTGCTCAAGTACTCGGCCCCCTTTGCCAGCGAACAACTGCACAGCCTGACGACCAGTCTGAGCAAAGCCATGCAGTCCATGCGCAGGCTGGCGCGGGAGCTGGCCACCTCGCCGGCATCCTTCACCGAGCCCGGGCTGCGCAACAAGATCGAGCGCTGGCTGGCCCCGCAATTCGTGGATGAGCTGGTCAGCTACACCCTGGAGCAACGCGATGGCCGCTGGCATTTGCAGTTCGACTTCGATTACCAGGCTCTGGACCGATTGATGAAGCAAAGACTGGGGCGGACCGTCCTGATATCCAACCGCTTCGATTGGACCCCAGAGCAGATCATCACTGCCTATTCCGGTCAACAGCATATTGAGCAGGTCTTTCGCGGACTCAAGGATGGCGACTGGCTGGGATGGGGACCGATGTATCACTGGACCGATCAGAAGATCCGTGTTCACGCTTTCTACTGCATGCTCGGTATCTCGCTGTTGCAGTACGTACGCCGGCAGGCAGAGCCGGCATGGCCAGGACTCTCCATCGAACAACTACTGGACCAGTTGAGACAGATACAGAAGTACAACCTGCTGTATCCCCCGCAAGGCGAAAAGGGACCAAATCGCCTGGCCACGGTTCTCTCCAAACAATCGCTTATTCAGCAAGCGCTCACAAAGGTTCTCGGCCTCGATCAGCTCTGTAGTACCCAACGTGGGTAATACATTTACCGCGCAATAAACTACATATTCAGAACCGCTTACACGTGTCTTTGCCGCTTTCCCAGTAAACTCCCGCTAGCAGCCTGTGGATTAAGTGGCCATTTTCCACGACAGCAGACACTGCAGTGTGATGGAGCGATTTCGGCCCCGAGATGCGCGAGCAGCGCCAGGGGTGGATTGGTCGGCATTCTGGCGCCTGCTTAGGTTGGTGAGGAGCTCGATAAGTCGCGAAACGAGACCAGCTGCCCGGTTTTTCAGCTCTCGCGGCTTCCCGGCGCCCAGCATCTTGCGCAGGACCAGGCTGATGTTGAATGCGCCGACGTGGATCAACAGGCGTTTGAGAATATTCTTCCGTCCGTGCAAGGTGCAGCGTCGCATTCCGCCGGTCTCGTAGCAATGAGCAAAGGTGCGCTCGACCAGTTCGCCCCGTCGCCTCAGCAAACTCTTGCCATACTTGCGTTGCACCCGTTGACGATTTTGATAGACTGCCTGCTGTTGTCCCTGCTTGCCTTCCCAGTGGCGCTTGCCCGCCTGCTTCTTTTCCGGAATGTAGGTGCGGACTTCGAGTTCCTTCACCTGCTCAAGAACCGCGCCGCTGTGATATCCCTTGTCCGCGACCAGTTCTTCAATCCCATCGACGTTGACCTTGGGTTCCTCTTCAGGGAACAACTCCGCTTCCCGCTCCACTAACTCCGCCACCGCAATGGCCGCATCGGCCAGCGTCTCCGTGACGGTCGTCGTATCGCCCAAGTCGGCGGCCTGCAAGGTGACGGCCACCACCGCGCCCGTGTCCAGATCGACCGCATGTTCGGCCTTGTGCGCCAGGTGGGTGCTGCCGTCTTTCATCTTTGCAACGCGCGAATCCTGGTCGGTTGGACTCTTCCACTCCTTGTTGGAGGTGCGCTTCTTGCGCTTGCGGTCCAGCCGTGCCAAGTCTTCGCGCGTCGGAGTTTCGATGCCCGACGCCTTGGCCAGACCGGTCAGAAACTCGTCATAGCTCTCGCCCGTGTCGAGCCGCACGATCGAGCGCATCGCCGCGCTGGCCTCCAAGGTGGTCGCATCGATGCCTATCCGTTTGCCCTGCAACAATCCGCGGTCGGCAAGTAAACCAAGCACCCAGGCAAACACTTCCTCGTGCGTCTCCACATCAATCAACCGGCGCGTACGCGAAATCGTCGAGTGATCGGGTGTATCTTCATCAAGCGCTATACCCAGAAAGCGCCGCAGGCTCAACGAGTCTTTCAATCGCCAGGCGATGCCACGTTCTGCCTCGATGCCCTCGAAGTATCCGATCATCAGCGACCGGAAATAGATCCCCGGAGTCAGGCCAGGACGTCCCATCTTCTCGGCATAGTACCGTGCGCACACCTTCTCGACAAATGCATCGAATCCCTCGCCGTCAAGCACTTCGTTGAGACGAATATAGAAGGGGTGCCCCGGCCCCACCGCCATATCCGCATACGCTACCCACAAATCCTCTTGCCGCTCGCGGTCCTTGCGTGTCCCCATCGCCATAACTCAATCTTACGAAAGACGCCTGTGGATACTCTGCCGATTTTGTCTGCAGGTATCAGGACTTTCACCACAGGCTGTTAGCCTCTAGAAATCGTAATCCTTGACTAGTAGAAATCTAGGGCCCGTTCATCGATTCAGCTCGACCGAAGATCAAACTTTATGGCGGCGTGGCATGAGACAAGCCCAATTCAACTCCGATACAGCTCCCAGGCCTGGACTCCAGATCGCCCGCGAGCATCGGGACAGGTGTCGGGTTTCGGTTATGTACATCCGAGGGAAATGTCATCAATTCGTAACAGAACCTCTGCTAGTGTGGGGGGAGCATTTTAAGAGGCCCGGCTCGAGGTAGTTTGAGCTTGAAATTGTAGAAGAGGAGTGCCGCATGGGACGCAGCCGCATCAGCG
>DATBYA010000099.1:0-3911 GCA_036514015.1 Candidatus Sulfotelmatobacter sp. | reverse complement strand
CCGCATAACCGGCAGCACGCCGCCCGGTCCGTTTAGTTACTTCGACAAAGGCAACATGGCGGTCGTTGGTAAAGGCTTTGCCGTCTTGCAAAGTCACAAGCTCCGAGTAAGCGGGTTCGGAGCATGGCTCGCCTGGGCGCTCGTACACCTCCAGTTTCTGGCGACCTCAAGTCTTCGTTTGACCGTTTTCCTGCAATGGGTTTGGACATATTTCACCGGCCAAAGGGGTTCTCGACTCATCGTGAATCACCATGCGCCACAACCAGCGAAGGCTGCGGAAGATATCCCCGGCAAGTCAGCAGTCGCTTAAGTAAGGAATGGAGAGAATTTCTATGGCGAGAAAAAAACAGATTCAAAACATAGCAATCGTGGGTACGGGTGTGATTGGTGCGAGTTGGGCGGCGTTGTACCTAGCACGTGGTCTCAACGTTATCGCGACCGATCCGGCGCCGAACGCAGAAGCAAACCTCCGCCATTTTATTGACGCTGCTTGGAAAGATCTGCAGGTGATCGGGCTCTCTCCGAACGCGTCACGCGAACATCTGCAGTTCACGACTGATATAAAGGAGGCGGTCTCCAACGCCGATCTCGTTCAGGAGAATGGCCCCGAACGGCAGGACTTCAAGATAAAGCTGTTCGCGGATATGGACGCTGCGACCCCGGAAGATTCGATCATCGCGTCCAGTTCATCCGGATTGACCATGAGCCTGATGCAGTCTGCGTGCAAGCATCCCGAACGTTGCGTGACCGGCCACCCCTTTAATCCTCCTCATGTCATTCCGCTGGTCGAAGTCGTTGCAGGCGCAAAGACATCAGCAGAAACCGTCGAGCAGGTGATCGCCTTCTACGAATCGATCGGCAAGAAACCGATTCACGTCCGCAAAGAGGTAGTCGGCCACGTCGCGAATCGCCTGCAAGCCGCGCTCTATCGTGAAATCGTGTATCTCATCGACCAGGGCGTGATCGATATTGCGGACGGGGATACGGCAGTGTGTTGGGGACCAGGGTTGCGGTGGGGTGTTATGGGACCCAATCTTCTGTTTCATCTGGGTGGCGGTCCAGGTGGGATGCAACACTTCTTGGAACAGTTCACGGGGCCGTTGGCGGTATGGTGGAAAGACCTTGGGAAGATTACTGAATTCAGCACCGAAGTTAAGCAACGGCTTCTCCAAGGAGTTTTGAAGGAGGCCGGCAACCGCTCGATCGAAGAACTCGAGCGCGAGCGTGACTCCATGCTGCTGGAATTGCTCACGACCCGCTCGAAAGCCGAACAAGCCACACATGCACGAGCGGACACCGCCGCCGACTAGGGCTCTTTCCCCTCGCGTAAGACGCCGAGAAATGAGAACAGAAAATGAGAACAGAAGATGATCTACGTTCATTCGCTCGGCCGGGCATTGCGATTCTATCCCGGCCGAACTGCGCTTACTCGTGACGGCCTGCTCCTGACCTTTCGCGAACTCCACACTCGCGTCGAAGGCATTGCAGCTACGCTCACCAGCCACGGTTTTGGTGTGGGGGACCGCCTTGCTCTACTGCTGCCGAACGGGCCCGACTACGTCGAACTCATGTATGCCTGCAGCATGCTGGGGGTGATCGCCGTTCCGCTGAACACCCGCCTGTCCACCAAAGAGATCGACGGGGTGCTCGAAGATGCGCGTCCGCATGGGATCGTCCGCCATTCCTCACTCGCAATCCCCGCAGTAAATTTGAGCTGGCAACAGGCGATCGACCGGGACCCTCTTCCAATCAGCAGCGACCCCGTTCCGAAGATCTTTTACGACCCCGAGGCCGTCTTGGGCCTGATCTACACGAGCGGCACGACGGGGCAGCCAAAAGGCGTCATGGTGACACATAGCAACATTCTTGCTGATGTCCACAACTTCAACTACTGGATGCGCTACACCGAAGGCGGAATCTACCTGCACGCCGCTCCGATCTTTCACATCGCGGATTTTCCCAGCATGTTCGCGGCACCGGCATTCGGCGCCAGCCAAATCACAATTCCGAAATTCAGCCCACAGATTTTCTGCGAGACGGTGGAACGAGAGCATGTGACTCACACCGTACTCGTGCCCACGATGATCAATCTGCTCACACAATTCCCGGACGCGAGAAAGTATGACTTGAGTAGTTTGCAGGTGCTGGCGTATGGCGGCTCACCTATGGCGCCGGAACTCGTCCATCAGACCCGGGATCTCCTGCCAAAGGTCAAGCTGATTCAAGTCTATGGGTTGAGTGAAACGGGTTTCCTCACGGGCTTGCAGGACCAGGAGCACACTGGTGACAAGCTGATGTCGTGCGGACGACCATGTCCCGGCGTCGATCTTCTCGTGACAGACACTTCAGGTAAACAAGTCGAGCCGGGACAGGCAGGCGAACTGATCGCACGCGGCGCCAATGTCATGCGGGGCTATTGGAACCATCCTGAAGAAACTGCTGAGGCCTTTCGCAACGGATTCTTCCGCACGGGAGATATTGGCCATCAGAACACTACGGGATATGTTTACATCCTCGACCGGCTAAAAGACATGATTGTTACCGGCGGGGAGAACGTTTATTCGGGAGAGGTGGAAGCCGCGATCTACGGGCATCCCGGCGTTCGCGAAGTAGCCGTCTTCGGCGTACCCGATCCGAAATGGGGCGAACTTGTAATGGCTTGCGTCGTCTTGAAGCCGGACGCAACTCTTACCGCCGACAATCTGATTGCTTTCTGCCGGCGAAGCCTTGCGAATTACAAACTCCCTAGGCATGTCGAGTTTTTGGAAAAGGATCTGCCGAAGAACAGTTCCGGCAAGGTACTGAAGAAGACTCTGCGCGAGCGTTTCTGGATGCATCAGCAACGCGCTGTGAGCTGACGCAAAACTGCCCTCATCGGGATCGTGGGCAGGTGGAATCGACCCTCGGCACGTTTACTCGTTCTCGCCCACACCTTCCGGGCTGCCGCCTGCATGGCGACGATCCTAGGACGAATATTTATTCAGCCGTGGCAACCCCGTCGCACATCGGAATAACACTTACAACGTAGCTCACGAGACTGAGGGCGCATCGGCAAACATGGGCCGTTCGATCGGCAGAGCGTAACCGAAACGCGCCGATACTGTTGGCCCGCTCTGCCGCGTGGATTGCGTGGGTTCGGCTTAGTTTGTCAACTAGGTCTGGCGTGCTAGCATAATCGGAACAATAAGTTCCGATTTCGACGTGTCGTTCCCTCTTGGTTATGTTGCTGTCATTGCACAAGCCAGTGTCATAGCCATGGTAGACTAATCGGCCCCGAGGGAGACTGGGTTGCCTACCGCCAACAAAAACCGTACGCGATCTTCGATCGATAGACGGTCTCACGTCGACTGCATCGAGCTCGTGGTCCACAAAGGGACGCTGGTTCCCGGGGTCGAGGAAGTAGTGACCTCCTGGCGTCGTTGTTTGACCGCACATCATCTTGATCCGGAGATTCAGGCCGCACCGCACATCATCACAGAGAAGGAAATAAAGGACTCCCGGGAGCCCTTGCGCAATGTCATTTTGCAAGCCCAGGAGGAACTCGATCGTCTATATGCCATCGTCGGACCACAACAGTATGTGGTTCTGCTGTGCAACCGGGACGGGGTCGCAATTCACCACCGCGGTGATGAGTCAATGGCGGATACTTATAAAGATCGCGGCATCTGGCTGGGTGCAGTCGTCTCCGAGCAAATGGAAGGCACCAATGGAATCGGGACCTGCATCACTGACGAGCGAGCGACGATGGTACATCGAGATCAGCATTTTCGTTCAGCCGCACGATTCCCATACTTATCGATTCTGGCGGCTGCCGCACGGGCCCGATCAAGATTGGGCGGCTCGTGCGCCAGCCATTCAATGCAGCTATTGGCGCTGGTGATGGCGGCAGCGATGGGCTGCTTGATCTCGTG
>DATBYA010000098.1:0-33324 GCA_036514015.1 Candidatus Sulfotelmatobacter sp. | reverse complement strand
GCGGTGAGCCCGGAGCCCAAGCGAAGATCGCGCGCTGTCCCCGCAAGGGAAGCAGCGAGAGCAGGTCGAGCAAGGGTCAAACGCGAGCTACTGGCCGAGACGAATGGACCCCACACCACCTCGGAACTCTCTTTATTTTTGCGGCCTTATTTTTTCGGCTTTTGGCTTACCCCACCGCTTTCCCACCAGAATTCCAGGCAGAGAGCTTTCGCTTCGCGATGGTTGCAACGACCCTGTAAGGCGGGGGGGTACCCACGGCGATCAGGATTTGTTTTGGCGGGCAAGGGCTCGCTGGTTTTTTATGCAATCTGCGCATGGCTTGAGCATGGTGGCTGCCGGCAGAGACGTTGCGAGCAACGTATCTACCTATTGCGAGTCGTAGCCAGCGCCAGTGATACCCGGGACGAGGGACTGTGCTCGAGTAGTAGTCGTCCCTATCTTTCAGTTCTTCAGTTCTTCAGTTCTTTAGTCGATGTGCTCGCCTTCGGCGAAGCCGGGTTCCGCTTTCGGGAGCACGTCGGTGTCGCGCGCAATCCAGACATAAAGCGTGGGCAGCAGGAAGATGCTCATGACCAGGGCCGCCATCAGGCCGCCCACAATTACGATGGCAAACGGACGTTGCGAGTCAGAGCCGATGGCGTGCGACATCGCTGCGGGTAGCAGACCCAGAGTAGCCACCAACATGGTCATCATGATGGGACGCAATCTCAACACGGCTCCTTCGACCGCGGCATCTTCAACGGTAAAGCGTCGAACTCGCAACTGGTTGATGTATTCCAGCATGATGACTCCGGTTTGCACCGACACGCCGAACAGAGCCAGGAAACCGACACCGGAAGAGACACTGAAGTTCGTGCCGGTGAAAAGAAGCGCAAGCAGGCCGCCGACGGGCGCGATGGCGATATTGGCCATGATCAGCATGGCCCATTTGAACGATTTGAACATGGTGTAGAGAATAATGAAGATGATCATGATGGTGATGGGCAGCACGATCAGCAGGCGCGCATTGGCTCTTTTTTGGCTGGCATATTCACCCTCCCATTTCAGGTGATAGCCAGTTGGTAACTGCACTTTCTCCCTGACCTTCTGGAGGGCTTCTTCGACGGTGCTGCCGAGATCGCGGCCGCGTACGCTGTACTTGATGGCGATGTAACGCTCATTGCCCTCTCGATAGACTTCAGAGGCGCCGTCCGCCACCTGAATTTTGCAGAGTTGCGCCAGCGATACTCGCTCGGCAGTGGGCGAGAGCAGGCGAATTTCCTCGATCGCTTCTCTGGTGTCACGGTATTGCGGGAGATAGCGCATCACCAGGTCGTAGCGCGCTTCTTCTTGCAGTACTTGAGTGAGGGCATTGCCGCCGACTGCGGTCTGAATGGCGTCCTGTATGTCGGCGACGTTGATCTGGTAACGGGCGGCTGCGTCGCGGTCCACGGTTATGTTCAAGTTGGGCTGCCCCAGCACCCGAAACACTCCCAGATCTTCGATTCCGGGAACTTGGCGCATGAGGGCTACAATCTCGTCAGCCTTTCCTTCCAAAATCTTCAAATCGCCGCCATAGATTTTGGTGGCAAGTTCTCCCTTGACGCCGCTCACCGCCTCTTCCATGTTGTCTTCGATGGGCTGAGAAAAACCCCAGAGCACACCGGGAATTTTGTCGAGTTCGCGCTGCATGGCGGCGATCAGTTCATCTTTGTTTTCGTGGAAGACCGGCCGCCAATCTTCTTTAGGCTTCAGATCGACATAGTACTCAGTATTAAAAAAACCGGTGGTGTCGGTTCCGTCATCGGGACGGCCTACTTGACTGGTGCATTGCGGCACTTCTGGAAAAGAACAGAGCACGATGCGAGCCTGGCTGGCGACGCGAATACCCTCATCCGGACCCGTGCTCGGGGCGAGCGTGCCGCGAACCCACAGAGCGCCTTCATCCAAGTGCGGCAGGAATTCGGATCCGATCGCGCCGCCAAAGCCAAGATAACTCGCCACGGCCACGCCCATCAGGCACACCCCGACGGTGACGGCGCGATGCCGGATGGCCCAACGAACAGCGACGCGATAGCGTTCCGTCAAGAAAACCATAACCGGGTTATGCCACTCCCGGGCGCCCTGGGCGAACGCAAAACTGGCTAATACCGGAGCAATGACGATGGAGAAGATCAGCGCGCCCAGAAGTGCGAAAGCGACTGTCCACGCCATGGGCTGGAACAAACGGCCTTCCACGCGCTGCAGGGTAAAGATAGGCAAATAGGCGGTGATGATAATGGCGATGGCATAGAACACCGGGCGCTGGACTTCGTGGGAAGCTTCGCCGATCCGTTCGGTGGCTGTTTCGGTGCCATTGGCGAACCCCATGTGGCGAACGATATTTTCGATCATGACCACCGCGCCATCCACGACCATGCCGAAATCCAACGCTCCGAGAGACAGAAGATTCGCGGGAATCTGCTTCAGGTCCAAACAGATCGATGCGAACAGCAGAGAAAAAGGAATCGTGGCGGCAACGATAAGGCCACCGCGAACGTTGCCGAGAAAGATGAAAAGAATGATCGAGACCAGAATCATTCCTTCCGTCAGGTTGTGCAGCACGGTGTGACTAGTGAAGTGGACGAGATCGCTGCGATCGATGAAAGGAACGATCTTCACTCCCGGGGGCAGGATGTGATCGTTCATCTCTTGGATCTTCTCGTGCAGCGCTTTAAGAGCCGGATCTGCGGCGGCGCCTTTGCGCAACAGCACAATGCCGGAGACTACGTCGTCGTTGTCGACGATCTTGCCGTTCTCGCGGTGAATGGCGCGGGCGAACTGGCCCAGCCTGATTTTCGGACCTTGCGAAACTGCCGCAATGTCTTTCACGCGCAGCGGCGTGCCATTCTTGGTCAGAATGACGGTCTGCTCAATGTCGTGAACCTTGGTGACCTGACCCACCTCGCGGACATTGATCTCTTGCAGCCCCTCCTGGATGAAACTGCCTCCGGCATTGGCGTTGTTATTGGCGAGTTGTTGCTCCACCTGGGCGAGGCTTAAGCCGTAGGCGACAAGCTTGTTGGGATCCATTCGAACCTGGTATTCCCGCGTGGGTCCGCCAAAGCTCGCTACGTCGACGATATCGGGGACGGATTTGAGATTCTTTTCGACGACCCAGTCTTCGATCGATTTGAGCTCCATCGGATCGTACTGCGGATTGGTGCTGTGCAGGGTGAAGAAGTAAATCTGCCCGACGGGACTCCAGTCGGTGCCCATCTGCGGGTTGACGCCAGAGGGCAGAGTGACCTGGCTGAGACGTTCCAAAACCCGCTCCCGGTTCCAGGCGTTATCGGTGCCGTCCTCGAAAATAAGCTTTAGGTCGGAGAGGCCGAACAGCGAGAAAGAACGCAGGTGCACCACGCCGGGGATGCCGTTCATCACGGTTTCGAGGGGAATCGTGACCTGCTGTTCGATCTGTTCGGCGGCAATGCCGGGCCACTGAGTGATGATTTCAACGTAATTGTCGGCCACGTCGGGATAGGCCTCAATCGGCAGGTTATGGAAGGAAATGATGCCCCAGACGAACAGCACCAGCGCGAGGCCCAGCACCATCAGACGATTGCTGAGCGCGAAGTCGACGACGCGGCGAATCATTTATTTATTGCTCCACCTATTGCTCCACCGTGTTCTGCAGATCGAGGGCGTTCGAGACCACTTGATCGCCCGCCTTGATGCCGGAAACGATTTCCTGCTGCTTGCCGGGCAGCATGGATCCGGTGACCACTTCCACGCGTTTGAAATGAGCGTTGCCCAGCGGGAGGTAGACCCACTCACGATCGTGCAGATGCAGAATCGCACTGGCTGGGACTGCGGACTGGGTTTCCGGTTGCTTGCCGTAGAACGTGGCGGTGACGAACATTCCGATGCGCATCAGGCCGGGATTTTGCACCTCGATACGCACCTTGGCAGTACGTAGGCTGGGATCGAGAACCGGAAGAATGTTATCGATGCGACCCTTGAAGACCCGGTTGGGATAGGCATTGAGACGGATGTCGGCAGAGTCGCCGACGCGCACCGCGTCCAGATCATTTTCGTAAACGTCGCACACAATCCAGACGTAGGACAGGTCCGAGATGGTGAAGGGATTCGGAGAGCCTAATCCCTGGACGCCGGATGCGTTGGTGACTTGCTGGTCGGAAATGATGCCCGAGATGGGCGCGACGATGTCCACGATTTCCGATGGGTGGTCCTTGTCGATGCCGAGAACTCGCAGACCTTCGAGGGCGTGTTGCAAGTCGGCTTTGGCGTCCTGTTCGGCGGCTTCGGCCTGCTCAAGGGCGCTTTTGGCGATGGCACCTTTTTCGTAGAGAATCTGAGCCCGCTCCAGTTGTGTACGAGCTAGACGCTCATCGTTTTCGGCCTTCAAATAGATCTGATAGGCGCCGGAAACATCATTGCTCTGAACACGCAGCAAGAGTTGACCTTTCTTCACAGCGTCGCCGAGCCTTGCTTTAATCTCAACGACGCGTCCCGACGCGAGCGAGACAACCGGAACAGCACGCACGATGTCGGGCTGAACTACTCCCGTCACATTGAGCGCGGGAGATGCCTTATGCACGACGGCGATTGTCAGGGGGAATCGTTCAGGATGGTCGACCTTGAAGTTGGTGGCATCGAGATCGGGTTCAACCACCGCTATGGGTGGCGCTTCAGCGCGCGGGTCCGCCTTGCTGTTGCTGCAAGCGGGAGTTAGCAGGCTCGTAAACAGACACAGTCCCGCAGGAATAACCCGACATGAAAAGGTGTTCATTGAATGACCTCACGAGCGACCGACAAGTTCATCTGTGCTGCTGCAACCAGAAACGAACCAACAAGGTTTACGTAACTCAATTGCACCGTTCGGTAGTCGCTTTCTGCGTTCAGGAAATCTAGAAGGGATGCAGCGCCATGCTGGTAGGAGAAGAAAATCGTGTCGCGCACACGCACGGCCTGTTCGAGGTACTGGCGTTTGTAAGGTTTCAGTAGATTGATGTCACTGATGAGAACGGCGTAGGCCGAATCCACATCGCTGTAGACCTGCGTCTCCACGCCGTGGCGTAGCTTCTCACTTCGTTTGAAGTCAATGTTCGTACGTAGCTTCTCACCCTGGTTCCTGTCGAAAATACGGAGCGGGATGCTGACGCTGACTCCGAGAGTGTTGAGGGCGTCGGGGTTGTTGAACGAACCGTTGTGCGTAAACCAAAGGCTGACTGTGGGGTCAGTTGAGCCGTCGGCTTCGGCCAACTTGTAGTTCGTTTCCGCCTGTTGTGCCGAAAGGACTGCCGCGCGTAGGTCCGGACGGGCATCCAGAGCATCTTTGCGGTAATCGTCGAGGGAGAGAAGGTCTTCCTGAAAATCGAATGGACCCTCGACATCAAAGCTGTTCACTGGCCGGCGATCGTCGAGCAGAGCCAACAGGGTGATTTTTGTCGTGCGCAAGTTGACCAGGGCAGTTTGCAGGTCGGATTCATATTGCAACCGCTGTAGCTGAAGCCGATCCAAGTCGATCTTGGAGATGTCCCCTGTCTGAAAGCGGTCATGGCTGATCTTCAGAATCTTGTCGTAGTATTCGAGGTTGTCCTGTGCCAGGCGCAACACGGCTTTGGCCTGGAGAATGCCGACAAAAGCGCTCCGCAGATTGAAGAGCAGATTGCGTTCGGAATCGGACTGTTGGGCGACGCCCATCGCAGTGCCTTCCGCGGCGACTTCAAAGCGCAGCCCGCGCTTGTTGCGTCGTTCGAAAAGATAGCTGACTCCGGGTGACACAAACGTTCCCGCAAACGGTTGCCAGACGCCCTTCGTAGGAACGATCTGGGTGCCGTCGGCTGAGAGGGTAAAATCGGGATTTGGGCGGAGGTGGGCAGTGATCTCCTGGGCTCTGAGTTCGTCGATGTTCAGCCTCCCAGCCAGGAGCGTTGGGTTTGTGGCTTCGAACTCGTCTCGAATCTCCTGCCACGCATAACTGTGCTGCTGCCCCTGGGCTCGCACTGCGAGAAACCCAGAAATGAGCAACCAGCAAAACAGACGAGAGGTCCATCGCCCGCGAAGGCAGCGGCAATTCCGAGCGGGGTTTTCTACGGGGAATAATCGATAAGAAAGGGGCATTCTTCCTGTTTCGCAATCTTTTGGGGTTCGAGATCAGGTCGATTTCTTTGCACTTCGCGATCGCTCGGCAGTTGCCTTGGGGCGCTTCCGGTGACCTTTGGCCCTTGGCATTCGAGAAATCAATTCCGAAAACCCTGCGACTACCGTTACGAGGTATAAGAGGACAGCAAACAAACCGATGATGACCAACACATAGCGATTCAAAGTGTCTGGGTTCACCTTCGGCTCCCCCTAGTTGATCGCATACCGTCACTCCTTGTTTTCACGCTAGACACACGTCCCCGAAGTTCTTAGGCACAAGGTCATCTTCTTCGTGTATCGCGACCGGGGTTTTCGCGGAAGGTACTCAACCAGCGTCGAGCGGAGGTATTTCGATTTGTGGGAGCGATCCGACAGCCAATCGTTCGATTGGAAAGGATGGAAGGACAGAGACGTAGCCGTGTGCCAATCAATCGGTCCCAGTAACGCTAATCTTGAGGACAAATCGTTTGATTGGGTTCATCGAATGCGTCGACCGTGGCATAATCGAGCGTTGACAACAACTTCATGCCTCACTTGGATTGGATCTGGGAACGGCAGAACCGAGTTCCCGTTCTGCTGGCCAGTAGTGTCATCGTCCTTGCGATTGCCGTGGTGGATTGGTGGACGAAGCCCTATTTTTCTCTGGGCTTCCTCTATTTATTTCCCATTATGCTCGCCGCGGGCTTTCTACCCCGCTGGGCGATTATTCTCTTCGGTTTGGCATGCGCATTGCTAAGCGAGCGTTTCAGCAATCTAGATCCATCCGACGCCAACATTCGTTTGGGATTTGAAGCGCTGGCGCTGTGCGGCTGTGGGCTATTGACCTCCGAGGTTCTCCGCAACAAGCGCCTGAGTTTTGAAGCCCAGGAACGGATGCGCGTCCTAGTTGAAACGAGCCCGGCGGCCATTGTTACGGTCGACGAGCGAGGCTTCATCGAATTAGCAAACCAAGCGGCTAACGAACTCATGGCACCGCACGACGGCCACCTGATCGGTCAGCCTATCGCTGCTTTTCTGCCGGAACTGCATCACGCGTTGCGACCGGAGGAAGGACCCCAGTTCCGAACGTCGATGCAATGCCGCGGACATCGTGGCAACGGGGAGTCTTTTCTCGCCGAAGTATGGTTTTCTAGCTACAAGGAAGGCTCCACGCCCAAGCTGGCCGCCATCATTGCTGACGTCAGCGAGGAGCAGAACGTCGCTGCGGGGTCGTCATTCGACCAGAAGGAAAGACCTTCGCTTAGTGCCCGAGAGTTGGACGTGCTCCGGCTGGTTGTTCAGGGTCTGGCAAACAAAGAGATAGCATCACGAATAGCTATTTCAGAAAGTGGAGTCAAGAACACTCTCCAGCAACTTTTCGGTAAGACCGAAGTGCGGACTCGGAGCCAGCTGGTTCGGGTTGCCTTAGAGCGCTACAGGGACCTCATCTAGCTTCTGCAGACCAGACCTTTGAGGGATACCCCGAAACCGTGAATCCGACTGACAGGGTGAGCGTGGCACCCCGGTCGCTTGAGTCTGGTCGCTTGAGTCTATGAATGGCGGCCTATCGGTCAGGGGACGCATGGAATTCTCCGCTAGGCCGCTAGTCGACGTGCTCGCCTTCAGACATGAAACTTTGTTCGGACGGGGGCAGGTGGTCTCCGGGGCGGGCCCAGAAAACGTAGAGTGTGGGCCACAGGATCACGCTGACAAGCAGTTCCACGATCAGGCCGCCCACGATTACGATGGCGAAAGGACGCTGCGAGTCAGAGCCGATGTCATGGGACATCGCGGCCGGAAGCAGTCCCAATGTCGCCACCAGCATGGTCATCATGATTGGCCGCAGGCGGAGGGCCGCGCCTTCCTTTGCAGCATCCCGCACCGGCATTCCGCGAGCGCGCAACTGGTTGATGTACTCGATCATGATGACTCCGATCTCGACCGACACGCCGATCAGGGCTAGGAAGCCGAGGCCAGACGAGACGCTGAAATGCGTTCCGGTCAGGAGCAAACTGAGAAAGCCACCCAAGGGAGAAAGCGCGACCACGGCCAAGATTAGGCCGACCCACTTCCAGGACCCGAAGGCGGAATACAAAATGAACGACATCAGCAGCAGCGTGATAGGCACAATAAACGCGAGACGACGGTTGGCCCGCTGCTGGCTTTCATATTCGCCGGTCCAGTCCAGGTGATAACCCTCAGGCAATTTGACTTTCTGCCCCACTTCGTCAATCGCTTGTCGCACGGTGCTGCCGAGATCGCGGCCGCGTACGCTGTACTTGATGGCGATATAGCGGGAGTTGCCTTCGCGATAAATCGTGGACGCACCATCATCGAGCGTAATTTTGCAGAGCTGGGACAGCGAAACTCGCTCTCCTGTCGGTGCAAGGATGCGAATGTTGCCGATGTCCTCGACGGTGTCGCGATGCTGCGGTTGATAGCGGACCGTCATGTCGAAGCGCTGCTCGCCGATCAGGATCTGGCTTACCGCCTTGCCGCCGACGGCAGTTTCAACCGCGTCCTGAATATCGCTGACGTTGATGCCGAAGCGGTCGGCGGCGGCGCGATCTACATTTAAGTTGACGTTAGGCTGGCCGCGGACTTGAAACGTGCCTAGGTCCGCGACGCCAGGAATCTGGCTCATCACGCCCTGCATTTCGTCGGCTTTCGCTTCAAGAGTTTTGAGGTCGGTTCCAAACAGCTTCACCGCGAGCTCGCCTTTCACGCCGCTGACGGCCTCTTCCACGTTGTCGGAGATCGGCTGCGAAAAGTTCCAGTCGACGCCGGGGAATTGCTGCAGTTCTTTGTCCATGGTGGCGATCAGCTCATCTTTCTTGCCATGAAAATCGCTTCGCCACTGTTCGCGGGGCCGCAGGTCGACAAAGAACTCCGTGTTGTAAAAGCCGCTCGCATCGCTGCCATCGTCTGGACGTCCCACTTGGCTGATCACCTGCTTTACCTCGGGAAAATTAGCGAGCACCAAGCGCGCCTTCTGCGCCATGCTGATGCTGGCGGTGGGCCCGGTGCTGGGGGCGAGCGTTCCCCGCACCCAGATCGCGCCTTCGTCGAGATGAGGAAGGAACTCCGACCCGATGATTCCACTGAATGCGATGAACAGCATTAAAGCCAAACCCAGCAACCCGATACCCAAGGTTAGCTTTAAGTGATCGAAGCACCAGTCGAGCGTGCGGGCGTAGTTGCGGTTGAGCCACTCCAGCACAGGATTTCGCCATTCTTTCATTTCCGAACTGAATAGGAAGCTGCACAGCACGGGTGCGATGAGCAGCGCAAACACCAACGCACCCAACAGGGCAAAGGCGACGGTCCATGCCATGGGGCTGAACAGCCGGCCCTCGACGCGCTGGAGAGTGAAGATCGGCAGATACGAAACAATAATGATGACGCGCGCGAAGAAGACCGGGCGCTGCACTTCGTGAGCCGCGATGGCAATCGTTTCCATGAACGATTTCTTGGTGTTGCCGAAAGACGTATGGCGAAGAATGTTCTCCACCATCACGACCGAACCGTCGACGACCATGCCGAAGTCGAGCGCGCCCAGCGACAGCAGGTTGGCGGGAATCTGGCGCAGGTCGAGCAAGATGGCAGCGAATAACAGCGAGAAGGGGATGGTGACGGCGACGATCAATGCGCTGCGTACATTGCCGAGAAACAGAAACAGAATCAGCGTCACCAGCAAGACGCCGTCGGTGAGATTGCGCAGCACTGTGTGGGTAGTGTGTTGCATGAGTTCGCTGCGATCGAGGTGTGGGACAAGTTTCACACCTTGCGGCAAGAGGCCAGCCTTGCCGTTTTTCCCGTTCAATTCATCAATCTTCTGATGCAATGCCTCGAGAGTGGTCTCGGCGACGGCGCCCTTGCGCAGCAGGACGATTCCTTCCACAACGTCATCGTTGTTGAGGATGGTTCCATTTTCTTTGCGGACGGTTTTACCGAGTTGTCCGAGGCGGACTTTAGGGGCCTGGACCACGCCGCCGAGATCGCGAACCCGCACTGGCGTTCCGTTCTGCACTTTGACGACCGTGGCGGCGATGTCATCAGTCGTCTGCATTAGGCCAACAGCGCGGATATTTAAGGCCTGCTCGCCGCGTTCGATGAATCCGCCGCCGGCGTTAATGTTGTTGGCCAGCAGCGCATTCTCCACTTGCGCGAGCGACAGACCGTACGACACCAGCTTGCCCGGGTCGAGTTGCACTTGATATTCGCGGGTCGGGCCGCCAAAGGGATTCACGTCCACAATATTCGGAACCGACTTCAACTGGTTCACCACAACCCAGTCATTCAGGGCCTTCAGTTCCATCACGTCATATTTCGGATTGGAACTGGTGAGGGTGTAGAACATGATCTGGCCGGTGGGGCTGTAGTCGGGGCCGATCGCCGAATTCACGCCGTTGGGCAGAGTCACGAGCTGCAAACGATCGAGCACTTCTTGCCGGGCGTTGAAGGTCGTGATCTCGTCGTCGTAAATGATGGTGATGACAGACAAACCCATCAGCGAGACGGAGCGAAGATGCGTGAGATGGGCCACGCCGTTGAATTCTACTTCCAGCGGAACGGTGATTTGCTGTTCGACTTCCTCGGCGGCATGCCCTGGCCATTGCGTGATGACTTGCGCGTAGGTGTCGGCCACATCCGGATACGCCTCGATAGGCAAGGCATGGAAGGAGAGAATGCCCCAGGCGAAAAGCACCAGCGAAGCGCCCAGAATCATCAGGCGGTTGCGCAGGGCAAAATCGATCAAACCGCGGATCATATTGTTTAGTCTGCCTTCTTCTCCGCCACTTCACTGGAGAACTCGAGCGCGTTAGTGACCAGTTGGTCGCCCGGTTTCACACCTTCGCGAATCTCCTGCATGCCGTCGGGAGCCAAGCCGTCGGCTTGCACCACAATCTTGCGGAAGCGCTTGTCGCCCTCTTTTCGAAAGACCCAATCCTTGTCGTGCAGACGCATGATTGCAGTGGCGGGCACGATGACGCGCTGCGTCACCTTGCGCGAGCGGAAGTTGGCCTCGGCGTACATACCAGGACGCAGCGAACCGTCGGCGTTGCCGAGTACGATGCGCACCTTCGCCGAACGCGTGTTGGGATCGAGCACCCGTGAAATGTCGGCGACCTTGCCCTTAAACATGCGATCAGCAAAGGCATTTAGGCGGATTTCGGCGGAGTCGCCCAGATGAACTTCGCCCAGATCGTTCTCGAACACGTCGCATACCACCCACACCTGGTCCAGATCGGCAATGGTGAATAGGTTGGGACTATTGTCGAGGCTTTTAACGCCTTCGGATCCTGCGACGTTTTGCTCGACGATTGTTCCCGAGACCGGGGCTTTCAAGTCGATCAGGGGGCTGGGATGCGCGGGGTCGGCGCCGAGTATTTGGACGTGGCGCTTCGCAGTCTCTACATCTACTTTGGCTTTGTCTTCAGTGTCCTGCGCCGTCTCCAGATCTTTGGTCGCGATGGCGCCGCGGTCGAACAACATCTGGGCGCGCCCGAGAGCTTTGCGCGACAGTTCTTCGTCGGCCTGTGCCTTTTCGTAGTCGGAAAATGCAGTGGAAAGGTCGGGGCTTGAAATCACCAGCAGGGTCTGTCCCTTCTTCACGTTGTCGCCCAGCTTCACTTTGATTTCGACCACGCGGCCTCCACCCAGCGACGTTACGTGGATGGTGCGACTGACGTCCGGCGAGATCGTGCCGTTGGCCGTCACTTGCGTCGGCAGGGAGCGCGTCTCGGCCTTCGCGGTTTTGAAGAATTCGGGCTGATCCGTTTCGAAGACGTCGGGATCGAGCGTGACAGGAGGCTTGCTGGCCGAGGCTGGTGTTTCCCTGGAGCAGGCAATTCCAAGGCAAAGGAAAGCGAGCAGAAGCGCCCGCGGCACAACGTTCGACAGTCGGTTGCGCCGAGCGTCGGCCCGACTCTGAAACAAAAAATTTCTCATGGGATTACCTCACGCCCTATGGCCAAATTCAGCTGTGCCGCCGCTGTCAGATAAGACCCCACCAGGTTCACGTAACTCAACTCCACGGCACGGTATTCGCTCTGGGCGTTCAGGAAGTCAAGCAAGGCGGCGCCGCCGTGCTGGTAGGAGAATAGGACCGTTTCGCGGACGCGTACGGCCTGGGCCAGATACTTTTGCTTGTAGGGGCGCAACAGGATCAGATTGCTGCTCAGCGTAGCATAAGCAGAGTCCACGTCGCTATAGACCTGAGTCTCTACGCCTTGACGCAGCTTCTGGTTGCGGTTGATATCAATTTTCGTGCGCAGCTTTTCGCCCTGGTTGCGATCGAAGATGCGGAGAGGAATGCTGACGCTGGCCCCGATTGTGTTGAGAGCGTCAGGATTGTTGAACGAGCCATTGTGCGTGAACCAGGCGCTAATCGTAGGATCGGTCGAGCCATCGGCTTCGGCCAGCTGGTAGTTGGTCTCCGCCTGCTTCACGGAAAGCACCGCAGCACGCAGGTCCGGACGTGCATCCAGAGCGTCTTTGCGATAGTCATCCAGCGAGAGGATATCCTCGCTGAAATCGAAGGTCCCTTCGACGTCGAAGCTATCCACCGTCCTGCGGTCTTCGAGCAAGGCGAGCAGATTGATCTTGTTCGTACGCAGATTGACCAGGGCGGTTTGCACGTCGGATTCATATTGCAGGCGTTGCAGTTCCAGCCGGTCGAGATCAATCTGAGCGATATCCCCCGCCTGATAGCGGTCGCGGCTGACTTTCAGAAGCTTGTCGTAGTAATCCAGATTCTCCTGCGCCAGATGCAACACGGCTTTGGCCTGCAAGACGCCGACGAAAGCGGTGCGGAGATTAAAGAGCAGAGTCCGTTCCGAGTCGGACTGCTGGGCGATGCCGACGGCGGTACCTTCTTGGGCGGCCTGGAAGCGCAGATTGCGCTTGTTCCGGCGCTCGAAAAGCTGACTGACGGCGGGCGAGACGAAGGTGCCGGCAAAGGGCGTCCACACTCCCTGGCTGGGCGCGATCTGGGTACCGTCGGCCGACAAAGTGAAGTCGGGGTTGGGACGGAGGTGGGCGGTGATTTCCTGCGCCTTCAGTTCGTCAATATTCAACCGGCTGGCCTGAAGTGTCGTATTGTTCAGCTCGAAATGGTCTTTGACCGTGTCCCAGGTCCAGAGTTGAACCGCTGCCGCAGGCGCCGCTTGAGGAGCGGTCTGGGCGAATAAACCCAGAGCGCTGAGCGCGAGTACAACCCTCAAAGTAACTAATGTCCAGCGCATGAAGAACTCCATCCGGAATCCAGTTGCCGCCGCGAGAAAAGGGATTCGGCGTCCTCGGTTGCGTTAGCCGGCGATTTCACCGACCACACGACTATCTCGTTTTCCGCCTCAGAATTTCGTAAACATAAATAAAAGATTTCGCCGCTTCTTCTATCGAGATAGAGTCGGCGATCGGTGGGACGAGCCGGGAAGGGAACGAGGAGGAGCCCGGCTCGCCCGCTCGATGGCAGGCACTACCGGAGCCGACAACAGGACTGTGGGCAATGGCTGCCGGCTTTGCCCCCCTACCGTCACAGACTTCGCAGTCGCGGCCAAGGCAGGCGGATGCTGCCACCGGCAGGCTAAAGCTTTATCATTGCTTGCCAGGCGGATGGTACGCTTGCTGGCGGGCGATTCCTCCATCTCGTTACGCATGGCGCAGAGATCGTCGGTCGCTGAAACTACCGGGAAGAGAATGACCAGCATGCATCCCAGTGCCAGCACACATTGCAAAGCGGTGAACTTGCGGACCAGCGAGGAGGTTCTGGAACCATGCCATAACCAGAAGGCAGGCACCGCCAAAAACAGCCACGCCAGATTGAGCAGCAATTCCATGAAAAAAGACGGGCCGGGAAACAGCCCTTCCCAGTAACTAGTTTTTCAGAAATCTCAATTTCAAGTCAACGTGTGACTTCCGTGACCAAGAGGGATGCGGTGCAAGATTGCGCGGATCGAACATTCTTATGACGGAAACAGCCGGGTTGTGGGAAAGTAGGGAATGCGAACTTGGAGGCAACAGATCCGCCTTGACCCGTGCCTTTTCCAGTGCTGATTTCTTAGGGTGGACGAGATGACCAATCTTCAAAGGCCGCGGCGGATTGTCGAAGTGGTCTTCCCGTTGGTGTGCGTTGTAGCAATGGCGGCATGTCAGCTCGGAGTCGCCACAGCAGGAAAGCAGCAGTCTGCGGCGCAGGACACCACCGAGACACCGCCAAGCGACCATGGATTGGTCATCGAAAACGATTCGGCCTTGCCCCTGGCTTACCCACACGGATCGTATGAACTGCGATTTCGGGCGCACGGGGGTGTTTCGGTGCTGCACTGGCGGCTGGAAAAGGGAACCTTGCCACCGGGCATGAACCTGGACGACACCGGATTACTTCGCGGGCGGTCGGATCGTACGGGGGAGTTTCAGTTTACGGTTTCGGTCACTGACGGCGGCAACACGCAGTCGGCAGTACAGAAGGGATTTGTGCTGCGGGTGATCTCGGCGCTGACCCTAAATTGGAAATCGGCGGCGCGGGTGAACGGGAACCGGATCGAGGGCAGCGTGGAAGTTTCGAACACGACCCCCGATGATATGGATTTGACCTTCGTCACCATGGCGGTTGCGTCGAATGGCCGGGCGACGGCCATCGGATATCAGCATTTCGTGCTGCGCCGTGGTACGACCGCTATGGAGCTGCCCTTTGGCGAAACCCTTCCTCACGGGGGATATGTGGTCCACGTGGATGCGGTGGGAGAAGTAGCGCCCAAGAACTTGATATACCGAGAGCGCCTGCAAACGCCGGGGGCGCTGCAGGTGACGGTGGGACCGTAGCGTGTAAGCTTCTGGTTCTTCGCTCTTCACTTTAGAATCCGTACGAGGGATATCGCTTGGCACAATTGCAAGCTGCGATCATCGGCGCCGGCTTTGTGGGACGCGCCCACATCGATGCTCTTCGCCGGCTGGATATTCCGCTGGCTGGCGTTCTCGGAAGCTCCGCGGAGCGTTCGGAAGCCTCGCGATCGGCGTTGAAACTTCGGCGCGCCTATCGTTCTCTCGACCAACTGGCGGCCGATTCCGAAGTCCACGTAGTTCATATTTGCACGCCGAATCATCTTCACTTTGAGCAGGCTGCGACGCTGCTACGCGCGGGCAAGCATGTGATGTGCGAGAAGCCGGTGGCCATGACAACGCGCGAGAGTTCGGCATTAATCGATCTCGCGCGCGAACACCGGCGCGTGGGGGGAGTTTGCTACAACCTCCGCTATTATCCTCTTTGTCAGGAAGTTCACGCCCGCGTGGCCGACGGGGCGATCGGTGAGCCGCGACTGGTGCATGGAAATTTTCTGCAGGATTGGCTGTTCTACCCCACGGACTGGAATTGGCGGCTGGAGACGGCACTGGGAGGCGACCTGCGTGCGGTCTCCGACATCGGGACCCACTGGCTAGATCTTGCGATGTGGCTTACGGGGCGCAAAATTGTTGAGGTCTGCGGCGATCTTGCCACCACGATTCCGGTGCGACAGCGTCCACGGATCCGGGTGGAGACGTTTCAAACCGCTGGCGCGGCCGCCGCTGATCCGGTCAAAATCTCGACCGATGATTACGCTTCCGTGCTGCTGCGATTCGAGGCCGGTCTGCGTGGCGTGATGACGGTTTCGCAAGTCAGCGCCGGACGCAAAGCTTCCCTGTCCTTCGAAATCGATGGTTCGGAAGGGTCGATGGCGTGGAACTCCGAATCTCCCAATCGACTCTGGATCGGGCATCGCAAGCAAGCGAATCAAGATCTTCTGAAAGATCCTTCGCTGATGACGCCCGCCGCCCGGCCGTACTCCGTCTATCCCGGCGGACACACCGAGGGCTATCCCGACACGTTCTTCCAGCTGTTCAAGGATTTTTACGAGCACCTCGAGAAAGGTGGCGATTCGCAAGCGACGTTCCCGACATTTCAGACTGGTCACGACGAGCTTGTGCTGTCGGAGGCGATCGCTAAGAGCGCGCGTGAGCGCCGGTGGGTTGAAGTCTAAGCTGGAGATGCGTGAATATCGCCCGCAGAGGGAACCGCACCTGCCAAAGCAATCTCAACACCAATATCAACGACGAGAACGCGATTCGAGCGAGCGTCGCATGCGTTGTTTAATCTGGGCGTGTCCTGTTGGCGCTCGCTATCGCCGGTCTAGGCATTGAATTGCCCTGGCATTGTGGGGAGGCTTGTGGGCGATAGCGGAGTGCACGGCGCGTGCGCCCGCACGCTCCTGAAAGCGCCGCACAGTCGATTATTTCCCTTTCGACATTTTCATTTGGCCAGGCTCAGGACGATAACGCGATCAGTCTCATCGTTTCTTGATGGGGGAACCTTCAAAATAACTCCGTCCGCATTTTGGGTAAAATCCACATTCGAGTTGTCGAGCAGAGAATGCGCTGCTGATACTTTCGTAGCGATTGGCGGAAGCGCGAGGAGCGGAGCGTTCCAGTTCAGCACATGCACGAAAATCTTATTCTCCTTCTGGGTGGTGACTCCCCATTCCCCAGGAGCGATAGGTCCTCCGCGAGTGCTATAGATCGATTCTCCATATTGTGAAAGCCATTCCCCCACAGCGTGCAGGCGGGTCACAAATTCTTCCTGGATCACACCATTAGGCATGGGACCAATATTCAGCAGAAGATTGGAGTTGTTGCCTGCGGCTCGCACCAGTTTCCGTTCCAGGTCGGCAGGACTCTTGAAGTTGACGTCTCCGATGTTGAATCCCCAGGAGCCGTTGAGCGTGTCGCAACTTTCAAGCGGGAGCTGATTGCTGACGAACTTGGTGTTGAAGCCCGCGGTATTTTGACCGGGGAGATCGCGCTCGAAGGTTTGCACGTCTTCGCCGGGTTTGGGAGTTTGATGATGGTTGGGAATGATGAGCGCGGCCGGCTGTAGCTGATGAATGAGCGCGTAGGTTTTGGCGAGCTGCCAGTCGGCGTCGGGCTTGTCCCACATGCCGTCGAACCAGATGCCGCCGATGGGGCCGTAGTTGGTGAGCAGCTCGCGCAACTGGCCGTCCATGTAGGTGTCAAGATAGGTATTCCAGTCGCCGTGATCGGGTCGGCCGTTGTTCCAGTTGGTGGCTCCGCGGGGATAGTAATCGGGATTGTGCCAGTCGAGTTGTGAATAATAAAAGAAGAGCTTGATGCCCTGGCGGTGGCATTCCTCGGCCAGCATCTTCAGCGGGTCTTTTTTATAGGGCGTCCGCTGCACGATGTTCCAGTCGGAGACTTTCGAGTCGAACATGGCGAAGCCGTCGTGATGGCGCGAGGTGATGGTGATGTACTTCATGCCGGCGGCCTTGGCCAGGGCGACCCAGGTCGGGGCGTCGAATTTCTCGGGATCGAAAAACGCAGGCAGGTGATTGTATCCATCGAGCATTAGTTTGCGGTCGTGGAAAACCCATTCGCCGTCGCCCAGAACGCTGTAGACACCCCAGTGAATAAACATGCCGAACTTCATGTCCTGGAATTCGCGGCGGGCTTGCAGGTTCTCCGCGGACGGTTGGTAGTTGGTCTGGGCGGAGGCGGCGCAGACCGTAAGAATAATGCCAGTTACAACGACAACAGCCAGAGCGAATCGGGCCATGGTGGAATGCCGCGCGTTTGCCATGTGTCGTTTCTCCGGTTATCTAGTCTAACCCGATCGCGAGTTCGACTGGGTATTGTTCAAGGGACGTTCAAAGGGATTGGCAGAATCTAGTTTCGCGGTTACCCGCAACGGCCCGGAACTCGTGGTACCTCATGAGTGGAACATGCTTCTCCGTCGGGTCGCGCAAGTGAGACATTCCGGGAAACAGAGCTGGGCCATCGAACGTAACGTGAAGCCAGGGCGCCATCCGGAATAATTTCCCGGACCGCGAATCATTTGATCAAATAGGTTACAAGCGCTCTTGCGGACGGCAGGCGATGACCCTCGGGGGGCGGCCGGCCCAAGCGCTACTTTGCCGCCGGAACGGTAGTCTCCGTCAACGGAATTCCAAGCGTGCCGGCGGTGTGCGACCTCAGATCGTAGATGCCCGTCCGCAGAAATACGTACTGGTGGGGTACGTCGATCTCCTTGTGGATCTGCAGGCCTACCTGCTGCACGCTGGCGTAGAGCTTGGGGTCAAGGTTGACGTCGCCCTTGGTGACCACAAAGTTCAAAGGTTTGCCTTCGCGATCGTAGGCGAGCAGAACAATTTCAATGTTGCCGTGGTGGGTTCCATCCTCAGTGGGATCGAGCTTGAGGTCTTGCGGCGAGATGGCGAAGTCCACGCCGTAGCGGGTGAACGGTCCTTTCATTTCGGTGTTGCTTCCGAGGCGTGCGGCGTCAGGCGGTGGCTGCGGGTCCGAAGGCAGCACGCGGATCTTGTAGAGAATTTGAGAATAGTCGGGCAAGTTGCGTCCCATGAGCATCAGCAACGGATCGGAGTCCGGTTTCTGTCCCGCGGCGAGCGCGGTTTCAAGATCGTCGGCGTAGTATCCGCGGCGGTAGGCCAGCGTATCTCTGCCATTGAGAAGCCTCACCTGGATGCGACGGTATTTTCCATCCATCTTCATGTTGCTCGGCGTATAGGACAGTGAGTAGTAGCGCGTGCCGTTGTTGACCACGCGGCTCAGCACATCGTTGAGTCCGTTGGTATTGTAGAAAGCCTCGCCGCCAGTCTCCTTGGCCAGCTCGTCCATTGAGCTGTGATTCGAATCGCGATCCACTCCGCCAGTTCGCAGGTTCCGGACCTGATCGCGAAGGGCGAATTGTCCTCTTTTCTCCCCAATCTCCTTGCTGTTGGCTTCGTAGGCTGCGTCGGGTGCAAGACCCTCTGCCGCAACCGGATAAATGGCGATTTCACCGGCAATCAGCAGGTCGGCGGTCTTCCGAATGTCGTCCTGAAAACTGTCCGTGAAGGTAAATGGGTCGGGCACGTCCGGATTGGGGAAAATATTCACGGGAAAAGAACCCGAGAACCAGATAACGTTCTTACGGCCCGGAACCCCAGCGAGATAGCGTGCCAGCTGCTTCAGAGCTTGCAGCGTAAGCTCGATCCGTTGCTCCGTCTGGAAGGCGGCGTTGTCGGCCATGAATTGCTTCATGGCATTGATGGGATCAACGGCAGCCAGGGCTAGAGTGGCAGGAGCAGTTGCAGGCCCCGCCGAATTCTCCATCATAAAGTCGATCATGCGTTGGTTTGCGTCGGTCTCGGCGTTGGAAGGAAGTAGCGCCGACTGATGGGGATCGGTCTTCGAGCTGTTAAGAACGGCCAACAAATCCGACGAGTCAGTGGTGACTCCTTGCAGCATGCGCAATCGCGACGCCAGAGTGAAAATAGCGACGCGCATCCCGGGCGGAATTGTTTTCAAATACTTGATCATCTGTGAGTGGACGTAGGACTGGTCCTTCGAAGGCGTGTTTAGGGCGTCCAGCAGAAGCACATTCACCGAGTCGGCGGTTTTGGTGACCGGATAGTTCGTGTAGACATGGGGCGGCAGCGTGGGCAACTGGATCTGAGTGGGCGCTGTGCCATGGTGCTCCTCAAAAGTGGAAATGGTCTGCGGTTTGCCATCTTCGAGGACTTCGAAATCTTTCTTCTGCAGACCGGTAACCGCTTCCCCTTTTCCATTGGTGACCACAACATCTACCAGCACTAGCCGGACTTTGGTATTGATTGTGGTTACGGCGTTACCGGAGTCAGTAGCCGCAGTTTGAGAATTGAGCGATGCCACCGGCAGAAGCAGAAACATACTAAGGAAGCGGAGGTAGCAGCTTGGATACATACTAGCCTTCTCGAACCTGAAACGTTATCACAACGGACCCGGCTCTTTTGGACACTGTTGGATTCGGACCCTACCGACAATCGGACGCATTTAATCCAGCGGCTCGGAAGGTAGGCCCATTCTCGCACGCAGTTCCTGCCACTGCTCTTTCACCCGAGGCTCATGCGACAGTTCGGAAGCGCGACGAAGCGATTGTTCGGCTCTCGGCAGATCGTTGAGTTTGAAGAGACATTCCCCGCGCCCCGCCCAGGCGAACCAGTCTTGCGGGTACTGGTGGATCACGAGCTCAAATATGGGCATCGCTTCGTCGCATCGGCCAGCCTCATCGAGAGCGAGGGCAACCTGCACGTGCGCATTTGCAAGATCCAGCGCCACTGGACCGTTGTGAGGCGCGTTTCGGTGGGCGATTGTGAAGACCGTCAAATCATCCTTCCACATGCTTTCCTGCTCTACGGTTAACACGCTAAACGCTACAGCCACTAAGCCCACTGCCGAGGCCAGAACGATGCGACCCTTTTTCGCCAGATGCCATCCCGTGGCCAGAAGGAGCATCAGGCCGGTCAAAGGCAGGTAGGTGTAGCGGCCGTGCAGAAAATCGCCGGGATTCAGCGCGTTCAGGTTCAACGTCAATAGAATCGGTAGCACGAGCAGCAAGCTGCCCAGCAGCAATCCGCGGGCGACTCCAGTCGCCTCTTGAGCGGGAAGATCACGGCGCGCCCGTCTCCAAGCCCAGATGCATGCCGCTACGAGAAATGCTGCGGCACAGCACACTGCCAATCCCGGCAGAAGAACGCCGCGCAGCGAGAAAGTGTCTGCTAACGTGGGATCGGCGAAAGCGTATGACCTGACCGGCCAAAGCAGCACTTTCACATAGAACCAGAGAGTCGCGGGCCAGGACAACAACAAGGTACTCCATGACAAGTTCTGAGTCGGAGGGCTCAGCTGACCCTTCAGAGCATTGACGCGCAGGAGAAGATAAACGGCGGCTACACCTAAGAAGGGTAGGGTCTGGAGGAGTGCGGAGACCAGCCGACTTCGAAATGCTCTCCTTTTCCGGTTCGCTCGGCTCGCGGCTTCATTCCGATCCGCTTTACGCAACGGCTCCGCTTTGCTGAAACCCGGGACCAGAGCCATCGCAAAAAGCAGGGCCGGGAGCACAATGGCTGTCTCTTTCGCCATGAGTGCAGCCAGGCAAGCCGCCGCAGAGGCAACGGCCCACGCCGCGTAGGACTTGCCCGTGGCTTTGCTGCGGGCCTGCTTTCGAGACTTCTTTTGAAACTTTCCAACGAGAGGGAGGTTGTCCGCGGATACATGCTCTGTATAGGTGAAGTAGAGGAGCAGGCTGCCGAGCAGAGCAGCGGACATCAGCGGATCGGGCACCGTAACCCATGCCACGGATTCTGTCTGGGCGGGATGCAACGCAAACAAAGTGCCGGCAATCAATGCGGCAATTCGATCGCGCAGCAGCTTCCATACCAGTAGACCGAGCAAAACGGCTACGAACAGATGTTTCGCAATGCTGAGCAGATGCCATCCCCACGAAGACGCTCCGCTGAGGATGAAATTCAGCCTCAGCCATAGCACGAACAGCGGCCGGTAAAAGCTTGACGGTCCGCTTGCAACTTGTGCCCAAACATAACTGGTGAAGTATTCCCACACATGACCGGACGATTGCAGGCGTGGATCACTCAGGAATTGGTGATCATCGAGAATAAACTGGAAATTCAAGGCGGCGCTGTAAATGGCAAAGATAATCACCACCAAGGCGGCAGCCACGATGCCGGTGGTCCGCGGAGAAAGCGATGGCCCCGTTCTTGCCTGCGTCAGCGCCGCGGAAGATTTTTGCTCTCGAATCAGGCTGGGGATTTTCATGCTGGTGAGGATATTGTAAGAGCCGGGGGTCGAACCTGATAGTTTGTCCTGGCGGGCGTCTCTCACACAATCGAGCGGTCGAAGACGGTCTCGATGTAGCCTTAGAGGGGGAAAACGATATGGCGAAAGAAAATGGTTTGGTGCAAATAGCCAGTCACTATTCGGTGGAGGAGACGGTGCGTCGGCTGGAGTCTGCCTTCGCGACGAAAGGGTTGCAGGTGTTTGCCGTGATCGATCACAGCGGCGAAGCGCAGAAGGTTGGGCTAGAAATGCGGCCGACGAAGGTCGTGATTTTTGGGAGCCCGAAGGCGGGGACTCCGCTAATGGTGGCGGCTCCCAGCCTGGCGATCGATTTACCGCTCAAAGCACTGGTGGCCGAGGATGACCTCGGGAAAGTCTGGGTGACCTACAACGCCCCCGAGTACTTGAACGAAAGGCACGGCGTGCCCGAGCAGTTGATCAAGAATCTTGCGGGGGCAGGAACCGTGATCGCGAAAGCTGTGGATTAAATTGCGCGGAGAAAAATACGATTCGCGCTACAGGGTCTCTCTTCAGGCTTGAAGATTGCTCGCCCGTGAAACTAGACGTGCCAAGCGGTACGATCCAGCACCACCCTGAACCGGGTCCTGACAAGGCCGGTAATTCTGAAGTACGTGCAAGCCAGCCCGGAATTGTTTTTCCTTTTTAATCCTGCCGTAATATTCACGTCTTATCATCCGCCAGAGCTGAAGTATCCCTCACGTTCGATAGGGAAAGGATAAAAGGCTTATGCGTCAATTGTTGTCTTTATGCCTCGTCGCGGTCATCGTTACCGGACCAGTGCTTTCACCGCTAGCCAACGCCGCCGATGTTAAAACAGCCACGCCGATCAAACATCTAGTGATTATTTTCGGAGAGAATCGTTCTTTCGATCACTATTTCGGCACGTACCCGTACGCCCTGAACCCAAAGGGGGAGCCTCAATTTCACCCGTCTGCGAATACACCAACCATCAATGGCCTGAGCAACGCTCTTCTGACCCACAATCCCAATCTCAATCCACTCAATGGAAGCGGAGCTGCCAATCCGTTTCGCTTCGATCGCTCGCAGGCAAACACCCAAGACATGAGTCATGATTACACTCCCGAACAACTGGCCTTCGACGGCGGTGCGATGGACCTTTTCCCGGCAAACACCGGAAGCGCCGGTCCGCCTCCCAGTGCTCCGCCCGACGTAGTGCTCACCACCGGTCAGGTAATGGGCTACTTCGATGGCAACACCGTGACCGCCTTATGGAACTATGCCCAGCACTATGCCATGAGCGACAACTCCTATAGCACCAACTTCGGTCCTTCCACGGTTGGCGCCATCAATCTGATTTCAGGCCAGACCAACGGAGTCGTAAAACACATTAACGGCACCGGTGGGCTGGAAGCCGACGGCAGCGGCGGACTGACCGTGATCGGCGATCCTGATCCTCTCAACGATGTGTGCTCCGGCAGCGGAACCCAAGCGCAAATGGGGGGAAAGAATATCGGCGACCTGCTGAACGCAGCCGGTATCACCTGGGGTTGGTTCGCCGGAGGGTTCAACCTGCAAAAGGTGAACCCGGACGGCAGCACCGGTTGTAACCGCCAGTCAACCTCCGCAATCGTGGGTACGCAGACAGACTACGTTCCCCATCACACTCCGTTCCAGTACTATGGTTCGACCGCGAATCCTACTCATGCCCGCCCGAGCTCAGTGAAGACGATTGGTCATTCGGGCGATCCTGCCAATCACGACTATGATGTTGACGATTTCTTCGCCGCTGTGCAGGCCGGCAATTTCCCCGCGGTAAGCTTCCTGAAAGCCATCGCAATTCAGGACGCCCATCCTGGAAATTCCGATCCTTTGGATGAGCAGGAATTCGTGGTCAAGGTAGCTAACTTTCTGCAGGCACAACCGGAATGGGCCAATACAGCACTAGTCGTTCTCTACGACGACTCCGATGGCTGGTACGATCATCAACTCGGCCAGATCGTGAATTCATCGCGGACATCCGCCGACGCACTCACTGGTCCGGGAACCTGCGGAAACGGAGTCACGGCGTTGCCCGGTCTCAATCCAGCGACCGTGCACGCTCAAGGCCGGTGCGGATATGGTCCTCGGCAGCCACTGCTCGTTATTTCCCCGTGGGCGCGGCATAACTTCGTGGATCATTCGGCCACCGATCAGAGCTCGGTGATTCGTTTCATCGAGGACAACTGGCTCGGCGGTGAACGGATCGGGCAAGGCTCGTTTGATGGCATCGCAGATTCCATCAGCTCGATGTTCAATTTCCAACAGATTGTGACCGACGATCTATTCATCCTCAATCCCAACACAGGGGAGCCCGTGAACATTTATTAAGGCTTTCCTGCAGATGAACTAACGCAAATTCAGTACCGACAAACGGCAAGGCAGGTGCGGCGCGCAGCGCTCACCTGCCTTGCCGTTGTTATATCCTTGCTCCCGAAAGGCATGTGGTGATTACTCGTCGAAAGTTTCTGCAACGATCGAGCTTGCTGGCTACAACTTTGGCTGCTGGAACGGGCAGGCTACTGCGTGCGATGTCACACCCCGGACCCGGAAGCACCGTGGCCACCATGCCAGCTGCGCTGGATGTCAACACCTTGGCGCAATTTGTAGATCGGCTGCCAGTCCCCGAAATCGCGCAGCGCCAGGGATATCGCCCCAACCCAACCGACCCCAAGGCGAGCGTGCCGTTCTACCGGGTCCGGGCCCAGGCCATCGCCAGCAAAGTTCACCGCGATCTCCCGCCCACAAGGTTCTGGAGTTTCGGTTCCTCCACTCCCGGTCCGACGTTCGAGACCCGCTCTGGGGAACCGTTGCTGGTGGAATGGGTGAATGCTCTGCCCAGCGAACATTTCCTGCCTATGGACCACACGATCCATGGCGCCGAAGCCGACAAACCTGCGGTCCGCACCGTGGTGCACTTGCATGGGGCGAAAACGCGTCCTGAGAGCGACGGGTATCCCGAAGATTGGACCGTGCCGGGGAAATCGTCGCTGTACTTTTATCCCAACCAGCAAGATGCCGCCATGCTCTGGTACCACGACCACGCGTTGGGAATTAATCGCCTGAACGTCTATGCAGGATTGTTGGGAGCATTTTTCGTCCGAGACGGTGTCGAAGAAGCGCTCAATTTGCCCCAAGGCAAATACGAGTTGCCCCTCATCCTTTATGACCGCCTGTTAACCCGAGAGGGGCAGCTTTTATATCCCGTTTCGCCCGATCCCCAATCTCCCTGGGTTCCGGAGATCTTTGGCAATGCGATTCTGGTCAATGGAAAACTCTTTCCCTATTTCGAGGTCGAGCCTAGAAGATATCGCTTCCGCGTTCTGAACGGCTCCAATGCCCGTTTCTATCACTTATCCTTCGTCGACTCTGCGTCCGCCAACGATGTGCCCTTTCAACAAATCGGCACGGACCAGGGTTTATTGCCGGCGCCGGTACCACTAACAAGTCTTGAAATTGCGCCGGGTGAACGGGCCGACCTTGTAGTCGACTTCAGTGACCACCGGGGCGGGAACCTGCTTGTTAAAAACGACGCTGTGGTTGTCATGCAGTTTCGCGTTTCGGCCAGGAAGACGAACGAAACAAGTTCGCTGCCTGCCGCCCTGCGGCCACTGCCAAAGATCCCAGAATCACGGGCCACACAGACACGCTTGTTGACGCTCAACGAATATGTCAACAAGGCGGGTAATCCCGTCATGCTGCTGCTGAATGGCGCGCATTGGAAGATGCCGGTCACGGAAAAGCCGGTGTTGGGATCGACTGAAATCTGGACGCTGATCAATCCCACCAACGACTCCCATCCCATTCATCTGCATCTAGTGCGCTTCCAAATCCTCGACCGCCAACCCTATGAGCCCTGGCTGTTCCAGACCAAGCGTGAGTTACACTTCTTGGGACCGCCAGAACCTCCCGATGCGAACGAGGCCGGCTGGAAAGATACCGTGCGGGCTCACTCCAAGATGGTGACGCGGATTATTGTTCCCTTCGAAGGCTTTACGGGACGCTACGTGTGGCACTGCCACATCCTGGAACATGAAGATAATGAGATGATGCGTCCCTACGAGGTGATTGCCGCGGTTTGATCGCTCACGCTGTGGAATAATGCTGGCGGCTGTGGAGGAGCATGGGTGACGGAGGATGCCGTGGTGGAGAATCCCATTTCCCATCGAGCCAGCGATCATCTGGCGAATGAGCGTACGTTTCTGGCCTGGGTGAGAACCGGGGCCGCGATCGTGGTGTTTGGATTCGCCATTGGGCGGTTCTCGATTGCGATGCGGCAGTTGACGGCATTGCAGGGACATCGAGTAAAGAGTGCGGGGATTTCCGTGGTCATGGGGTCGTTCACGATTATTGCGGGTGTAGCGCTGGTGGTGGCGGGGCTAGTGCGGTATCGCAAGACTCGGGCTCAGTTGATTGCTGGGACGTTTGAGCCGGCGGGGTTTGTGGTGGATCTGATCACGATTTTGATGGTGCTGTTTGGATTGGTGCTGGCGGGATATTTGATTTATACGGAGAGGATTTTGGGGTGAAATGCCCCCTGCTGGCTGAGCAACGGCAGATTCCTCCCCTTGGCACAGCTCAGGGTCGGAATGACAACTTAGGAACGGAAGTGGGGCATTGGACTATGGCGGACGATCAACGGAATAGCGACCGAACAAAAAACGATCAGGAAAAAGAGGCGGCGGCGCGAGCCAGTTTGCCATTCGTAAAAGATGGCCAGGTCGTCGGTCTCGGGACGGGATCAACAGCCGCCTACTTTATCAAGCTGCTTGCCGAGAAAGTCAAAAATGGGCTGAGAATTCGCGGGATTCCGACTTCCATTCGGTCGGGGGAACTGGCGCGGAGCTTAGGCATTCCGCTGACGACTCTCGATGAATGCCAGGAGATCGCGGTTACGGTGGATGGAGCGGATGAGGTTGACCCGCAGCTGCGGCTGATCAAAGGTGGCGGCGGAGCGATGCTGCGGGAGAAGATTGTGGCGTCGGCAACGAAGCAGTTGGTGATTGTGGCGGACGCTTCGAAGCAGGTGCCAATGCTGGGTAGGTTCCCGTTGCCCGTGGAGGTGATCCGGTTTGCGCAGGCGCTGGTGGCGAAACGGATCAAGGCGCTGGGAGCCGACGTACAGTTAAGGACCGGCGCAGACGGCAAGCCTTATGTGACGGACGAAAATAATCATATTCTGGATTGCCGGTTTGGGCAGATTCCGGATGCGGATGGGTTGGCCCGGCAATTGAGCGAGATGCCGGGCATCGTGGAGCATGGGCTGTTTGTTGGGATGGCGAGCGTGGCCTTATTTGCGCGCGGAAGCGAGATTGTTGAACTGCGGCGGTAGGCAGAATCGCCGACCTTCGCTCGCCTTGTCCGGCTTGAGACCGGAACCACACCAGCAAAGCAGGTTCCTCGCTTGGCCGAGATCAGAGTCGGGGTGACAACTGGTCTCATGATAGAGACTGAATGGCAACTGGCGCACCAGTGATCGGATGGAAGGGGACGTCGCGCCGGCGGGGGCCTCGGTTTCCGCTGCAGGCGGTGCTGGACGTGACCGTGCTGCGGTCGGGGATTCCGGACACGGTGCCCGGACGCGCGCTGAATGTGTGCGAGCGAGGGATCGCGGCCATGCTGGCGCAGGAATTAGTTCCGGGCGAAGCGGTGGCGATTGAAGTACAACTCACGGATGTGGCGCCTCCTCTGCGAACGCGGGCGATTGTGCGGTATCAGGACAAGCTCTGCAGTGGACTCGAATTTATGGGTCTGTCCGCCGAACAGCGTGCAGACATCCGGAAGTGGGCCAAAGAGGCGGAGACGGAGATCAAGGTCAGCGCGAATCCGGCTTTCGCCGCGGCAGCAAAGAGCGTGAATGCGAGCGAAGGAGCCCGGAAAACGCTCAGTAGCGAAGCGCGCCCAGGAAAGAAACGATTCCGGGGGGGATGGACAATCCTTCTGGTCCTCGTGGTGTTCGCTGTCGCCGTCCTCTGGTGGCGTTGGAATCGAGGTTGGGAAGAGTTGGAATCGGGATTGAAGAGTCCCGAGATAACGTCCTCAGAAAAGCCGCAGGTGCAGGTGCCGGCTGAAGCGATGGAGAAACTGTTGGTTCACCGTGTCGAGCCGACCTATCCCGCGGAGGCGCGCAAGGCAAACCTGCAAGGGATTATTGCGCTGGACATTGTCGTGGGGCGGGATGGATCGGTGGTGAACATGCACGCACTCAACGGTCCTGAGGTGCTGGCGCTCGCGGCCATGGATGCTTTGCGCTGGTGGAAGTTTGAGCCGTATCGTGTGAATGGGGAGCCGGCCGTGGTGGAGACGACGGTCGCGGTGGAGTTTAAGCATTAGAGGCATCCGCGTTCCGGACTTCGGAATTCGCTTCCGCGGTTGACCTTCCACGCTTTCCGGTCTGCCTGATCGCGGGGTCAGCAGAGCCTCCGATTTCGGGCAACGCGCAGCGTTCTCAACCAGCGTTCTCAACCGAAGATAGGATGATAAAGAAGCTTGATGCCAAAGCTGGTCGGCGGAAGCCAGACGCCGGATTCAGATTCTCCTCTTACCGAGGGCGTGCAGCACGGTGGCACCGCTGACGCCGAAGCAGACGACTGCTCCCAACGCGGCGAGCAGCAGGAGGTTCGCGCCAAGATGGAGAAAGTCGGCGAAGACGGCGGCTCCGGCGAAGATAAGTCCAAGCACATTGAGCCAAAGCGGGGCGCGGATGGATAGATCTTTGCGGAGACGGAGTTCGAGCAGGAGAGCGGCCAGTCCAATGGCAGCGACGACGACAAGAGCGAGCGGGCTGAGGAACGCGGAACGGCTGGTGTAGATCACCACCAGAGAGAGCGCGATCAGCAGCAGACCTGCAGCAAGGATGCTCCAGCGGCGGGGCTGGGGCGCGCTGGGCGAATTGGAAGCGGCGTCGGGCAAGGAGTTCCGTCCCTTATACAGGGCAGAGGACGAAGTTTTCAAATGGCTGCGTTTCCGGCTTCCTGACATGATGCGGGAACCTCTGCTTATTCTGAAGCCGCCGGAGTGGTGGGCGTTCTCGTCACCGCTTCAATTCAATCCAGCAGTTTCTTCATTGCTTCCACCGTCTTCCCCTCGCCGTGTCCGGCGCCCGCTTGCCGAGGAGCTCCATGATTCATGGCGTAAAGGACAACTGTGACGGCTGGCAGACCGTTTGCGCTTCTTAATTGCGAATCCTGCGGGGCGGGAGCCCGCAGGCAAGACGGCCCAAGAAGCGCATCGAGGAGCGGTATCCGTGGCACAAGATTGCCATAGACCTTGGGAGAAAATGTACTTGCAGCGGATGGGAACTGCCGCGCTGGCCAAGAAAGACGTTCGCGGCTGCTGCAATGGTCTGCAACGGTCGGCGGGGCGTGGACACGGGACGGAGGGCAGGTTAGGATGCGGTACGCACGGCATCGGTGATGCATGGTCTGGCGAGCCCGCGGACGGTGGAATAAGCTGGAAAAGATGATGGCTTCCCTTGCGGCTGTGGCGCAGGGCCCGGTAAAGATAAAAGTTCAACACTTGCGCAGAGGACGGGGCTCACCCCGTGCTTATTTATTACAATCAAGTGCTTGTCGTGCAAGCGGCGCGGCTGCGAGCGGTAGCCTGGAAGCGAGCGACATTGGGCATGCAAAATATCATCCTGGTCACCGGGGGCGCGGGTTTCATCGGCTCCAACTTCATCCTGCAGCAGACGCAGGATGAATCAGTTTCAGTCGTGAATCTGGATAAACTGACGTATGCGGGGAACCTAAACAATCTGGACAGCATCGCCGTCCAAAAGGATGTGCGGTATGAATTCGTTCATGGCGATATCGGCGATCGGGATCTGGTCCGGCAGCTGATGAAGAAACACGAGCCGCGCGCGATCGTGCATTTCGCGGCCGAAAGTCACGTCGACCGCTCCATTCGTGGTCCCGAAGAGTTCATTCGCACGAATGTCGATGGGACCTTCTCCTTGCTGGAAGAGACGCGAGCGTACTGGGGAGCGCTGCCGGAACCTGAGCGGAATCGCTTTCGGTTTCTGCACGTGTCCACCGATGAAGTGTACGGCTCGCTGGGGCCGAACGATCCGCCATTTTGCGAAACCACTCCCTACGCTCCCAACAGTCCCTATGCCGCGTCGAAGGCCGCTTCCGATCACCTGGTGCGCGCCTATCACCACACCTACGGTCTGCCGACGCTCACCACGAATTGTTCGAATAATTATGGACGGTTTCAGTTCCCCGAGAAGCTGATACCGCTGATTATCCTGAACGCTCGCGAGGGGAAGCCATTACCGGTTTACGGAGATGGGAAGAACGTGCGCGATTGGCTTTACGTGGAAGATCACTGCGAGGCGATCGCCACCGTGTTACGGGACGGTCAGCCCGGAGATACCTACAACATTGGAGGTTGGAATGAGAAGCCGAACATTGAGATCGTCGAGACCATCTGCGACCTTGTGGATGAGATGGCGCCGCGTGCCGGGGACTCCCGCCGCACGCTGATTACCTTTGTGAAGGACCGGCCGGGGCATGACCGGCGCTATGCCATGGACGCGCGCAAGATCGAACGCGAACTGGGATGGAAACCGAAAGCGACATTTGAGAGCGGCATTCGCCAGACCGTTCGCTGGTATCTTGAGAATGAACCGTGGGTGCGGAATGTGACCAGTGGGAGCTACCGGCAGTGGGTCGCCACGCACTATTCCGGTTAATTGCCATACTCGACGACGAGGCAGATCGATCAGATCATGAGCGAGAGCACACGATACAAAGGCATCATCTTGGCAGGAGGATCGGGCACGCGTCTTTATCCCGTGACTCAGGCCATGGGAAAAAGTCTGCTTCCTGTGTACAACAAACCGATGATTTATTACCCGTTGTGCACGCTGATGCTGGCGGGAATCCGCGACATTCTGGTGATTTCGACTCACGAGGATGTGCCCAGGTTTCAGTCTGTCTTGCGCGATGGAAATCAGTTTGGCATTCGTCTGAGCTACCAGGCGCAGCTCAAACCCGAAGGGATTGCGCAGGCCTTTTTGTTGGGAGAAGAATTTCTCGGGGGCAGTCCTTGTGCTCTGGTTCTGGGAGACAACATTTTTTACGGACATGATCTGGCGAAAGATTTGCGAGAAGCGGCGAGTAAAGTGAACGGAGCACGGGTTTTTGCATATCCAGTGCATGATCCCGAACGTTATGGGGTGGTCGAGTTCGACAAAGACGGGCGCGCCTTGAGCATCGAGGAAAAGCCGAAGCAACCAAAGTCGCGATATGCCGTGACCGGACTCTATTTTTACGATAGCCAAGTGGTGGAAATTGCGAAATCGCTGAAACCGAGCGCCCGCGGCGAACTCGAGATTACCGACGTCAACCGAGCCTACCTGAACAAGGGAGAACTGGAAGTTGTGGTGATGGGCCGCGGTATGGCGTGGCTGGACACGGGTACGCACGAGTCCTTGATGGATGCGGCGCTTTACATCCAGGCAATCGAAAAACGGCAGGGATTGATGGTGGCCTGTCCGGAAGAGATTGCTTATCGCTCCGGCTACATCACCGCGGCCAAGGTTGAAAAGATCGGAAGCGCAATGAGAAACAGCAGCTACGGCGCGTACCTGCTGCAACTCCTGCGTGAAAGGGTATTCTGAAATGACGGCGGTTCCGTAGATGCGGGGGGGCAATGGATGCTTTCAGAAAAACTTCGACTTCTCTGCCGGGCGTCGTCATTCTGGAGCCACGCGTGTTCGGCGACGAGCGTGGGTTCTTTCTCGAAAGCTACAACGAAAAGGCGTTTGCGGAGATGGGTATCGACGAGCGGTTTGTGCAGGACAACCATTCCAGTTCCCGGCGGAATGTGCTGCGCGGACTGCACTATCAAATCAAACATGCACAGGGGAAACTGGTGCGCGCCGTGGAGGGAGAAATCCTGGATGTCGCAGTGGACATGCGCAAAAGTTCCCCGACGTTTGGCGGCTGGGAGGCGGTGCGCCTCTCGGGCGAGAATAAACGGATGCTGTGGATACCGGCAGGCTTCGCGCATGGATTCCGCGTGATTTCGGAGAAGGCGCAGGTGCTGTACAAGGCGACCGACTATTATGCTCCAGAACACGAACGCACTCTGGCATGGAGTGATCCAGAATTGAAGATTGACTGGGAAGTGGAAGGCGAACCGATCGTCTCCGCGAAAGACCAGCGCGGCATCGCTCTTCGCGATGCCGAGACTTTCGAATAGCCGCGGGAAACCAGCGAAATGAACGTGACGATTCTTGGCGCCTCCGGTCTGTTGGGCAAGGCGCTCATGCGCGAATGGACGCGGGATGAGGTGGTCGGTCTCGGCTCGCGCGATGTCGACATTCGCGATGCGGACAAGGTGCTGCAAGTGGTCGAGCAGGCTCGCCCCGAGTGGATTGTGCTGGCGGCGGCATACACCAACGTGGACGATTGCGAGAGTCATCCCGATCTAGCCTTTGCCGTAAACCGCGACGGGGCAGTGAATGTCGCGCAGGCGGCGAAGCGGACCGGCACGAAGCTTTTGTTTCTCAGTTCGGACTACGTGTTCGACGGAAAAAAGACCACGCCCTATGAAACTGAAGATGCGCGGAATCCGCCCAGTGTGTACGGACGGTCCAAGGCGGAGGCGGAGGTCCGGTTGCTAGAGTTGTTGCCGGAGTGCTGCATCGCGCGTACTTCCTGGCTGTTTGGAACGGGAGGGAAGTGCTTCCCCGACACGATTCTGAAACTGGCAGCGAGCCGGCCGGCTCTGGATGTCGTGAATGACCAGCGTGGGTGCCCGACCTACTCGGTGGATTTGGCGAGAGTGATCATCGAATTATGTCGCAACCATGCCTGTGGAATTGTGCACGCCACGAACTCAGGAAATTGTTCGTGGTTTGAATTCGCGAGCGAGATCGTGAAGGGAGCGCACCTTGCCACCCAGGTGCGTCCGGTCAGCAGTCAACAAATGGCGCGCCCCGCGCCCCGTCCGGCGTACTCCGTTTTATCGGGGAAGAGCTTGCAGCGGTATGAAATTGCCGTTCCGATGTGGCGGGATGGGCTGGAGCGGTACTTGGTAGAACGCAGCAACGGAGTGTACCGCCAGGACCGTGGTTTGGTTTAAGGTGAGGCTGTTGCCATGCGGCGGAGTTCACGCGATTGAAGTCACTCCTGAACTATATCGACGGGCAGTTCGTAACGGGTAAGCGGGAATTTGCCGACGTCAACCCGGCGGACGGCAGCGTGATCGCGCAGGTCGCGGAAGCGGATCAGGGCCTGGTCGATGATGCAGTACGAGCGGCCCGCAAGGCCCTCGGACGCGAGTGGGGTGGATGGACAATTCCCCAACGCGCTGCGCGACTGCGTCAGGTGGCCGATGGGATCGAAGCGCGTTTCGATCGCTTCGTCGCGGCGGAAGTAGCGGATACGGGCAAGCCCGCGGCGGTGGCTTCACGGCTGGATGTTCCGCGCGCAGCGGCGAATTTTCGCGTGTTCGCCGACATGATCACGACGGCGGGTCTGGAATCCTTTCAGACCGAGAGTCCTAATGGAAAGAACGCGCTGAACT
>DATBYA010000097.1:0-19591 GCA_036514015.1 Candidatus Sulfotelmatobacter sp. | reverse complement strand
ACCTTCCTGCCGATACGGCAAATACAGACCAACTTTTGCTTTCGCCACGTTTCCCCTTCTCCAATCTCAATACCGAGAAAGTCTGGAAATCAGCGACAATCCTTGTAGCTTTTTCGAAGTTTTAGTCTGCAAGCCTATGATCAAAGGCGTGGTGGGCAGTGCAGGACTCGAACCTGCGACCTCCTGCTTGTAAGGCAGGCGCTCTAACCAGCTGAGCTAACCGCCCATCCTTGGCAACTCCATTATTTCACAACCACTTTCGACGCTGACCAAATCTTTAATTCGCTTCCGGTCCCGACCACCTGCACAACGCAGATACTCTTTGGTCTGATCCCGAAAGCTCACTTCCCCAAAAACCAGGCGGCTAAAATGCTCTACTGAGTTTGCGCCCGATCGTTCGACTATTTCCCGCGCCAGGCGTTGGACAGCTTGTGCTGTGGGCTTTCGGTTACCGTCTTTGTCGATCACTACCGGAGCAACCTTCTCAGACATGTGGATCCGTTCTTCTTGACCTTCGATATCTATCCGCCAGCGGACCCGATACCAGCCGGACTGGATGACGACGGCCCCGTTCTGACCTTTGCGACGATTCATGGACTTTCGCCCCTTTCGTCGTCGCTTCGGTTGAGTCTGGATTAAGATGCCAGATTGCGCGACCGGCCGCAACGGCACCGCCCTGGTTGCTGATTGCCCTCTAAGTCAATTGGGCCTCTACCGCCAATAAAAACAGTCGTTTCATAATTGGCGATGGGAAGGAGCGCAGGGAGGCGCTGTCAATCTCCGGAGCGGAGCCTAAGGGCGCGTAAGCGAGCACGGCGCGGTTTTGGGTTATGCGCCGCGCAGAGCTGCACAAGTGGGATTTGACAGTAGGAGCCGACCGCTGAAGACTTCGCCGTGAAACGAATGTGAGGAAGGAAGAACCAGCCGAAGGCTGTACCGCTGAACCGGTGACCCAGAGAATTTGGTTTTCTCTGCGACATTCCAACAAACATGCCCTTTCTGATGGAAAGGACGAGTGCACCCCAGCGATCCGCAACCGCGCAGCCTCGGCTGCCCAGAGCGACTGCGGCATGGCAGCACTCGAGTTCCGATTGGCAGAAACGCTGGGTGCCACGGCGAAGCCGAGATGGAGTCCGAGGAAGGGACGGCGTTTTGAGTTCCTTCCTCGGCGCAAACGGTGTCGCAATACGGCCGATCAGCCGTTTCTTCTTTCAACTTAGCGGGTATGCGGGGCGCGAGGGGCTAGCTGGCTCGCGAGCCGCGAGAGAACTCACGCCCTTTTGCTACCGTTGGTGCGTTCTGGCCGGCTGGGGTTGAAGGCCGAGCGAATGAAATAGCTCTTCGCCGCGTTGTGTGGAGCGGGCGGGTTCAGTTTCCAAAACGTCAGATGTGGGTAATTGCGAAAGCAGCGACGCCAATAAATAGAGAGAGCAGTGCGCTGAGCCAAAGTAAGAACTGAAATATTCGAGCCGTCTTTGGGGGGCAGGCATTTCGTTTGCATGTTGCGCGCGCAACACTTTTATGTTGCAATGGCAACATCGAGGTATCCGATGAGCGAAATCCTGGAAGCGCTGTTTCGTAGGCGAGCAGTTAAGGCCTTTGAGCCGGTCGAAATCCCCCAAGTACTGCGTGAACAAATCCTCGATGCAGCCCGCCATGCTCCCTCCAGTTTCAATATGCAGCCGTACCGGTTTTTTTGGGTGGAATCGTCGCCGAGAAAGGCAACCGCGGCGAAACTCTGCCTGGGACAGGTGCCTGCGACAACCGCATCGGCGCTGGTCGTTGCGGTGGCCGACATCGGGTCGCTGGCAGCGACCTCGCGAGCCCAGTTGGAGTGGATGCGCAGGAGCGGCTTCAGCCACGCCAAAGTCCGAGACTACGAGCAGACGGCGAAGATCGGCCGGATCCTGTTCACGCCAGGACCGTTCGGCATTTTTGGCGCGCTCAAGTGGGCGATTTTCCGACTGGTGAATCTGTGGAAAATGATCGGGATGCCACCAGTGTCTCAACAGGACTTGTTAAAGTGGGCGACGAAGAGTACATCGTTGGCCTGTGAGAATCTGATGATTGCCGCCGAAGCGCTGGGACTTAACACGTGCCCCATGGAAGGATTCGATGGCCGCAGACTCTCCAGATTTCTCGGGCTGTCAACCCGGTATCATGAAATTGTGATGGTGATTGCGATCGGGAAGAAATCGCCTGCTTATGCGGAACCGCCTCAGTGGCGGCGACCTCTCGATGCCACGGTAACCGTCCTATGATCATCGTTCCAAGGAAGGATATTCCTCAAGACATCCTAAGGGATTCAGTACTTGCCCACGTTTTTGCAGCCTATTTTTCCGTCGGGAAGAGACTTGAACGAAAAACTCGGTGCTCTGCGACTCGTGGCTTCATCCTATCCACACTGCGGGGCGGTGCCGCGCTCAATCCGAATCAAATCGCCACACTTCTCGGTTTCGACCGAACTGTCGTGCACCGAGCCATCAAGTCAATGGTTCAAGAAGGGCTTGTGTCGAAGAGAAAAGCAAAATCGGGCAGAGCAATTCACGTTACGTTGACGCCAAAAGGCCACAAATACAGGAGACGCCTGATCAATGCGAGGATTGCCGCTGACGATAAACTCCGGAAAGAACTGACTCCGGAAGAATGCACAACACTTCTTCGACTCTTGAAGTTGATTGCCGAATTAGAGTTCTAAGATTGCGCCGCAGTCCATTCTGGATGGGCTTGTAGCCTACTCGCACTATTCAGAAACGGGCTTGGGGGAGATCAATGGCGATGTCCTCGAGGGCGACTTGAACGAAGCCGCTTCGCGGCAGACGCTTTCGCGTGTATAGACCCAAGCGTCCGAGCGTCCGAGCGTCCATCTTGAAGAACGGATGGCGTCGGAGGTAAGATGACGCGCATAGTTGTGAGAAGTAATAGATCGATGAGCATCAATAACCGGTTTTTGGCTAAGCTCCGCGTGTGAGTTCCTCCGGTTGGGTAATCTGCGACCCGGCTCCATCACTGCGGTGACCCGACGCTGCGGCAAGCCTTCCTGCCACCGCGCTAAACACAACGACCCGGGGCACGATCGACAATTTCGCCTCGCGCGCCGCGTGTCCGGCAAGACGGTGACGGAGACCTTTCCCAATCCGACTGCGCTCCGCAAGGCGCAGCAACAAGTCGCCGAGTTTCACCGCTTCCAGAAGCTCAGTCAGGACCTAGTCGCTCTCAACGACAGGATCTGTCGACTGCGCCCGGTCGCGCAGGAACGTGGGGGCCGGACGGAGCAGGAAAAAAACGGCTGCTGCGATCCCTCAGGAAGTGGCCAGGAAGTAAACCAACTGCTGGGCCCTATCTTTGCACAACGCCGAAAGGACGGCCGGACCGATCTGGAAGCGGTCGAGTCGGCCTTGCGAACGGCTCTCCACCAAGCCGGCGCCGTCGCCTTAAGCGAACCGCTGCAATTCGAAATCCCGGGGTCGGATCAGCGTCAGTTGCCGTGCCCATGCGGCCATTACGCCCAATACCAGGAAATTCCCTTCAGACCCGGAGTCGGACGACGAGCCTTGGTTTCTGAGAAGTCACTAGTTTTGAACTGAATTGGGATGAAACGCGACTTCTGAGAACTCGTCGGCACGAGGCATAAGAAGTGCGTAATCGATGGCTTGCAGCAAAACGTCTAGGTCCTCCAAGTTCGACTTCTGCAGATAGCTTATCGCGCCGTCTCGCCTTAACCTCGCTTCATTACTCATGGGCAGACCGCTTAGGGCGATCACCGGAATGCTCGCTGTCGCGCGATCCGCTTTCAAGGCGAGAAGTACGTCCAATCCGCCTAGTTTCGGCAGCATCATATCGAGCAGAATAACGTCTGGCTTGATGCTAGTCGCAAGACGCAACCCCTCTTCGCCATCTCCTGCGGTTTCAACTCTATAGCCGGAAGACATGAGTATTTTCTTGAATGCGATTTGGAGGTGAACGTTATCGTCTACTACAAGGATCGTCAGCATATAAGTAGGTTTCCTCTTTCCAGCAAAGCTCTGTGGTCGGTTCGCAAAATTGGTTAATCGTCAAAGCGTAACTCACCACGCGAGACATCAAGCGCCTTGCGAACGGCAAACAGCAGCGTGCCATCTTCCACGGGTTTTTGAAAAAAGGCTGCCGCTCCCGCTTGAAGAGCTCGGTCCCGATTATCGGCCAATTCGCGGCCGGTCAGCACAATCACCGGGATGTTCGCCAGACGGTCGCTTCTATGCAATCGCTCCATCACGACGAATCCATCTCCCGCGGGAAGTCCGAGATCGAGAATCACCAGGTCGGGCCTTTCCGTCACCAGAGCGGCGGTAGCCGAAATGGCGTCTTCGGCAAACAACACCTCGTAGCCATTCGCTCGCAGACGGACGCTCAATCCTTTTCTTATCGTGGGGTTGTCGTCGACAACCAATATTCTCGGCTTATCCATTAGGTCTCCAATTTAGAAACACGTTCGCTTTTGTTCGCAAGTTCCTTAGGCGGACCGTCGTTCCCGTCCAGCGCGCTGTCTAGCGCACGACGAATTTTCGAGGCGTTCTCCAACATGATCCCCAGATACTCGCGTTGTTCGCCAGTCAATTCACCTGCCAGCCCATCGACCAGGATGTTTCCGAATTGATGGATGCAGGCAAGCGCGTTGCGCATTTCGTGAGACAAGGAGGCAGTAAGTTCTGTCCTTCGCCGCGTGGTTTCCGTCATACCGATCCCTGGTCATAGGGACTGGGTTTCTTTGTCCCTGCGGGTTCTCCCAGTGCTTGACGAATGACCGCCAACAACTCGGCATCATTCACCGGTTTCTGCAGAAAGGCTTTCGCCCCTGCCTCATGCGCTCTCTTTTGGTTACCGAGACCGTTGCGAGCGGAGACCACGATGATGGGAATTGCTGCGAGAAGGGGAATTTGCTTGAGTCTTTCCATCACGGTGAAGCCGTCGCCCGCCGGGAGACCGAGATCGAGGATAATTAAATCCGGCCGGTGTTTCTGTGCCTCAGTCACACCGGAGAGCGCATCGGCGGCAAAGAAAGTCTCGTATTGGTTTGCCTTGAGGCGCAAGTGCATCCCCAGGCGAATATCCGCGTTGTCGTCCACAATCAGAATTTTCCTGCTATCCATTGCTAGCCTGCCTCGCCGAGATTTCCACGTTCATGAGCTCCTGAATGTCGGTGGCCACTCTCTCCAGAAACTCTTCCTTCGATTCTGTCGAGTTTCGTTTGATCGTCTCCAGCGGCCGATAAGAAGTTGAATGGGTCAAACCTGCTTGCCTGAGGCGATCGGAACCGTCCAATTGTCTTCGGATCCGCTTACAAATCGCTTCGCCCCCAATCCCGTCGGTCATCGCCAGCATGAGGAATAATTCTGCCGGTCCAGCAGAATCCATCTTGGGCAAGAGGATGTCCAGATCGGAATACAAACTCTCGCGCAGGAGCTCGCGGATGCCGCGACACTGCTCCGCGCGCACCTCATTCGAAAGCCAGCCGGTTTGTGAACCGATTTCTGTCAATACGATTGTGATTGGACATTCGGCCTGTCTTTCCTCGCTGAAGGCCGGCGCGAGCAGCTTGGGCAGAGAAAAAATGGGAAATGTAACGGAAAAGATTGAACCTTGTCCGAGCTCGCTCTTGGCCCAAATCTTTCCACCTTGTCGCGTAACCAAGTCTTTGCAGATGTACAAGCCCAGGCCAAGGCCGTTATGATCCGCTGCATCCGGATCTGAAGCTTGGAAGAGCCGTTCAAAAATCCGCTCGGTCATCTCTGGACCGATCCCGCATCCCGAGTCTGTGACCTTCAGAAGCAGAAAATCCGGATCTTCCTCGAATATACGAGCTTGAATCGTCACCGTGCCGTTTTGCGGCGTGAACTTGATGGCGTTATCAACCAGGATTACGAGGATTTGTCGAACGCGTGCCGGGTCAGCGCAGACTGATGGCACATTACGCGCAATATCTGAGGAGAGGACGATTCCCTTTGCTGCAGCTGCCCCCTGGAGGGTGTTGACGGTGTAGGCGATGGCATCGGAAACCAAAGTACATTGCAGCTCGATCTTCAATTTACCCGCTTGTACGCCAGAGACTTCGAATAAGTCATTAATCATCGAGTGCAGCTGCTTAACATTCCTCAGAACGATTTCCAGGTACTGACGCTGTTCTGGATTCAGATCGCCGGCCAACCCGTCCAGGAGAATACTCACGAACTGACGGACCGCGGTCAGCGGCGAACGAAGCTCGTGCGATACGTGGGAGAGAAACTCATCCTTAAACTCCATCTGGTGCGTCCGAATGAGGTCGGTTTCAGTTTGCATGCGGTGGCGATCAATGGCATGGCGAAGAGCCCGGGGGAGCGCGCGACTTTCGATCTGGCCTTTGATCATGTAGTCTTGTGCGCCTTGGGTCATGGCTTCGGCGGCCAGGGCCTCGTCGTCCAAGCCGGTTAGTATGATCAGCGGGATGTTGGGAGCCGCCGCACGCGCCCGCCGCACAGTTTCCAGTCCATGTCCATCCGGCAAACCCATGTCCAGCAGAGTAATATCAACTCCACCTTTCGCAAGGTGAGCCTCGGCTTCGCTCATGCGCAAAAGGTGCGTTATCTCGAAACTGCCGACCTTCTCGCCACTGAACATCTCGCGGAGCAGGCGCACATCTCCAGCGTTATCCTCTACCACAAGAACTTGGAGCGGCTTTTTCTTCATGAACGCGGTTCGTGCGGCAACTTGACCACAGATAGCCAGAAACTGTCGATGCTCTTCACGACCTCGAGGAACCCATCGAGGCCAACAGGCTTGGTAATGTAGCAGTTCGCATGCAGCCTATAGCTGCGGAGGATGTCCGCGTCCGACGCGGAAGTGGTCAAAATGACTACCGGAATGCTTTTCAGTGCCGGACTCTGCTTGATTTCCTCCAGGACCTCACGGCCGTCTTTCTTCGGCAGGTTGAGATCAAGCAAGATCAGATCCGGGCGAGGCACGTTGGAGTGCTTCCCCTTGCGATACAGAAAGTCCATTGCTTCGGCCCCATCCGACGCCACCTGCAAGTTGATATGCACCTTGGCGTCTTTAAACGCCTCACGGGTGAGCCGAACATCGCCAGCACTGTCTTCCACCAAAAGAACTTCGATTGCAGTCGCATCCGATCCGATCGTTTTCATCATTTCTCACTGCTTTCTGGCAAGGCAAAGTAGAACGTGGAGCCTTTTTCGGGTTGCGACTCGACCCAGATCCTGCCGCCCAGCCGCTCTAAAACTTTCTTGCAAATAGCCAATCCGATTCCTGTGCCCTCGAACTCATCGCGCCCGTGTAATCGCTGGAAGATAATAAAAATCCTTTCAAAGTACTGAGGCTCAATTCCCAAGCCATTGTCGCGCACGGAAAAAATCCATTCGTTGTCACCTTTTTTTGCGGCGGAGACGTGTACACGGGGGCCTTCGGCGCTGCGGTATTTGATTGCGTTCCCGACGAGGTTCTGAAACACCTGAGTCAACTGCGTTTCGTCCGTCATGATGGCTGGCAGAGAATCGTGAGACACGACCGCACCACTCTGCTCGATCGCTATTCGTAAGTTTGTCAGCGCTCCTTGCAAAGCATCTTCAGCGGAAACCTCGCAAAACGCTTTTCCATTGGTCCCCGCACGCGAATAGGCCAGCAGATCCCGGATCAGCCCCTGCATACGGTTGCACCCGTCTACAGCAAAGGCGATAAACTCATCAGCGTCGGAGTCCAGACGCCCTTTGTAGCGCTTGGCCAGCAGCTGCGTGTAACTGGCAACCATGCGCAACGGCTCCTGAAGATCGTGGGATGAAACATAAGCAAATTGCTGCAGTTCGTCATTGGAATGCTTCAGTTCTCCGACCGTCTTCACCAGATGCTGCTCGGATTCCCGGCGCACGCTGATGTCACGGATTGCCGCCGTCACCAGGATCCCCTCAGCGCTTTCGAGCGGGCTCAACATGATTTCGATGGGAAACTCGCTGCCATCCTTCCGCCGTGCAACGAGTTCGATCCCGGTGCCGATCTGCTGCGCCAGCGCTTCTGCAGCGCTACGGGCACCGTCGGCGATCAGGCGTTCCGCGAAGCCCTCGGGAATGACGTTCTTTACCTTCTGCCCGACCAGCTCATTGCGGCTGTATCCGAACTGTTTCTCCGCCTGAACATTCACCAGAACGATCTCCCCTGCCTGGTTCACCACTACCATCGCATCCGGAGCCGCTTCCAACAGCCCGCGGTATCTACCCTCCATCTGCGCCAGATGCGTTTCCGCTTCCTTGCGCACGCTGATGTCGCGGATTGCCGCCGTTACCAGGATCCCCTCAGCGCTTTTGAGCGGGCTCAACATGATTTCGATGGGAAACTCGCTGCCATCCTTCCGCCGTGCAATAAGTTCGATCCCGGTGCCGATCTGCTGCGCCAGCGCCTCTGCGGCGCTACGAGCACCGTCGGCGATCAGGCGTTCTGCGAAGCCTTCGGGAATGATGTCCTTTACTTGTTGCCCTACTAGTTGATGGCGACTGTATCCGAACTGGTTCTCGGCCTGAACATTCACCAGAACGATCTCCCCTGCCTGGTTCACCACCACCATCGCATCCGGAGCCGCTTCCAACAGCGCCTGATACTTTGCGCCCGACTCCTTGCTCTCGCTCAGATCGTGGCTGAACTCAGAAAATCCCCGCAGATTTCCGGCGGTGTCGCGCAACGCCGTGAAGGTGACACTGGCCAAAAACCGTGAGCCGTCTTTCCGCACACGCATAGCTTTTGCTTCGTACCGGCCGCTGGCAGCGGCTATTCGGAGTACCTCCTCCGGCGTTCCGCGTTCGATGTCTTCCGGCGGAAAGAAGCAGGAAAAGTTATGACCGATAATCTGATCGGAGGTATAACCCTTGATTCGTTCGGCGCCGGCATTCCAACTGAGAACCTGCCCCTGCGGATCCATCATAAAAATGGAATAGCTCTTGATTCCATCGAGGAGCATCCGATATCGTTCTTCGCTCTCTCGGAGCGCGTCATCCCCCAGCCGACGTCTTTCCTCCATCTGCGCCAGATGCTCTTCCGCCTTCTTACGCCCGCTGATGTCGCGGATCGCCGCCGTCACCAGAATTTCTTCGGCGCTTTTCAGCGGGCTCAGCATAATCTCGATGGGAAACTCGCTGCCATCTTTCCGCCGCCCGACAAGCTCGATCCCCGTGCCGATCTGTTGTGCCAGCGCGTCCGCCGCGCTTCGCGTACCGTCGGCGATGAGCCGTTCAGCGAATCCCTCCGGAATGATGTTCTTCACCTTTTGCCCTACCAGCTCATCGCGGCTGTATCCGAACTGTTTCTCCGCCTGGACATTCAACAGGACAATGTCCCCGCTGGGGTTCACCACCACCATCGCATCCGGCGCCGCCTCTAGCAGGCCTCGATATCGGGCCTCGGACTGAAGCATCCGCGTTTGGGTTTCCAGGGCCGCGGCCGCCGGCCTTTGTGTTCTTGAAATGAACGTGGTTTCGGTATGCCCGCAGACAGCGCATGGGAACGCGGTGGCACTATTTATCAGAGTGGATAGGTCAGAACTCACAGGTTCACTGTAGTCTCTTTAATCTGTTCGCGTTTGGGGCAATAGGTGCGCAACCTTAGAGCAGGAAGCACTGGGTGAGATCGACCCTGCCCGTGAACATAGCGAGGGTCGCCCCGGCTGTGGTGGTATTTGGCTTCGCGTTCAGCTATATGCCAACATACGCGAGCGTCCTCCTGCCAACTCCGATAACATTGGCACACGCAACTCGTCCCCACTTTGAGCAACCATCAGGGGCGGTCATCACTTGGGAATTGTTTCGAGATAGGATTCCATTCATAGGCAATCCGGGCATCTCTCGAACTGATCTCGATAAACGCGCATGGAGCCGTGCATTTTTCTGCCCCGCTTTATCCCGCAGTTGCGGGGTTATGTATGATTCTTCTGCTGGTATTCGGACCGCGGGCTGAGGGGCAGCCAACGTTTGGCCCCTGGCTCTGCCACCCCTCGAACTCAGCAGTTCATCTTCACCTGTTCGTAAAGTTCATGCGTCCCATAGACCGGCTCAAAAATGCCTTGCCGGCTGCGTCGATATTCTCCCGTTTTCACGATCCGACCTCCTTTTTCAAGATCCTGGATCGCTTGGTCGATTCTTCGTCGCATGCCTTGTCCGGTTTTGTCGATTTTCATGGTTTAGAATCGCTCTTTTCTTAGGGCTGCGTCTTTTCTCGCTCGGTTCCTCTGGAATTTTCAGCAGTTTCGTGCACACCCAGTGCACAAGGGCGGAAGAGCGAAGGTGAGCGTGGGGAAAAATGATCGCTATAGCCCTGAACTAAATTGCAGAAAAGAAACGGGGTGGCACCGGAGAATAACCCGCCGGCTGCAGGTTGGAACTTGATTTGAGAGGCTTCGGCGCGAACGGCGTCTTTCCGAGTATACGAGACGCGTGAAAGAACGCTCCCACGAACCACGCGGAAGGCTCTAGCGGCCGCGTCGGTTTGCGGGTCAGGTGCGAAGAGGTGTCCCGATTCTGCGCTCCGATCCCCTGCTAGACTGGCTGCGTGCGGCGTTTGATTATCAACGCAGATGATTTTGGCTTTACGTCGGGGGTGAACCGGGCCATCGTTGAGGCTCACTCGCGTGGCGTGGTTACTTCTTCGACGCTCATGGCCAACAGTCTAGCGTTCGAAGAGGCGGCTCAACTGGCAAAGACCATGCCGAAGCTGAGCATCGGTTGCCACGTGGTGCTGATCGATGGCCAGCCGGTTCTGAGTGCCGAGCAGCTTCCCTCCCTTACCAGCGCCGCACACTTTCGCGATGGTCTGGTGATGTTCGCCGCACGCGCGATCGCGGGCCGCATCGAAGGCGAAGAAATTATCGCCGAAGCCACTGCACAGATTCGAAAGATTCAATTGGCGGGGATCGCTGTCTCTCACATCGACACTCACAAACACACTCACTTGTTTCCCAAGGTTCTCCGCCCGCTGCTGCGCGCGGCCGGAGCTTGCGGGATTCGCGCTCTGCGCAATCCTTTCGGACCTCGCCTGCCCCTGCGATCAAGCCGACTTCTGTCGCGTCCCGGACTTTGGGCTCGCTACGCCGAACTTCATGTCCTGAGCCGCTTTGCCGGTAAGTTTCGCCAGGCCGTGGACCGCGAAGATTTCCTGACACCCGACGGGACGCTCGGCATTGTAGTCACCGGATCTCTCGACGAATCGCTGTTCCAAGCGATTGCCCGCAGTATCCCACAAGGAACCTGGGAATTTGTTTGCCATCCCGGCTACGACGACGCGGATTTGCAGGTAGCCGAGACTCGCCTGCGCGAGTCGCGAGAGATGGAGCTCCGTGTGCTGACCCTGCCGGCGGCTCGGGAGGTGCTATTGCAGGAAGGCATTGAGCTGATATCCTATCGCGATTTGGGGGCGAAGCCTTCACGCTAGCGCGCGCAAGTCCCTTTTCGATTCCTTGATTTCGTCTGGCAAGACTAAGCCTTCAAGGTACTCTCGTAACCTACTGAGTTAATCCCAGGTAGTATGATGTTTTGCAGACCGCCCTTTTCTAAAGGAAGGTTCTCCGCTAATGCCGGCTCAAGGGACAGCTCCGCGCGCGACTCTGGACTTAAAGGTCCGAGTGTGGGGCATGGGCGCTAATGACCAGCCATTCTTTCAGAATGCCATGGCACAGAATGTCAGCGCCACGGGCGCCTGCATCTACGGCATTGAACCCGAATTGAAGGTGGGCGACGTCATCGGGGTGCAGTACGAGACCAGGAAAGCACGCTGCAGGGTGATTTGGGTGGTCAATGCTGGACTCCTGAAAAAAACGCAGGCCGGCGTGCAACTGGTGGCTGATCAGGATTGTCCGTGGGCGCAGGTTCTTCCAGCGGGTATGCAATTGGACGAGCGCATCCAGCCGCGCCCCGATAACCGCAGAAAATTCATGCGGCATAAGATTTCCTATCCTCTGGAAATGCGCGACGAGCGGGTGAATACTCCCTTGCGCGTGAATGCCACCGACATCAGTGGAAACGGCTGCTACGTGGAGACCGTGATGCCGCTAGCCGTCGGTACCGCGCTTCGAGTGGAGCTATGGATCGAGGATGAACATCTCTCGCACACCGCCATGGTTCGCACTCGCGACCCCGGGGTAGGGATGGGTATCGAGTTTACGGGATTGGTTGAAGAATCCAAAAAGCGCTTCCAGGCTCACCTCGACCAGCTCGATCCGGGAATGTCGCTCGGCCCCAGAGATCCCAAATAAACGACCATCTCGCGGTAGCCTGCGACCCACTCGTGTAAATTCTGCAACTACTGAACGTTCCAGCCATCGAATGACAGAGCAACGAGAAGGCGGCCTCTCGCACATGAAGATCGGAATCACCTGTTATCCGACGTACGGCGGCAGCGGAGTCGTCGCCACGGAACTGGGCCTGGAGCTGGCTCAGCGCGGACACGAAATTCATTTCATCTCCTACGCGCAGCCCATTCGACTGCGGGGCGAGGAACCGAACATCCACTATCACGAAGTGGAAGTTTCGCGTTATCCGCTATTTGACTATCCCCCGTACGATCTGGCATTGGCCACTCGGATGGCGGAGGTCGCGCAGCTTTACGATCTGGACCTGTTGCACGTGCACTACGCCATCCCACATTCTGTCAGCGCGCTGCTGGCGCGGCAGATGCTTGCGGAGGGACCGCGGGGGCGGCGGCTGCCATTTGTTACGACCCTGCACGGCACCGACATTACGCTGGTGGGGCTCGATCGCTCGTACCTGCCGATCACGCGTTACTCGATTGAACAAAGCGATGGCGTCACCGCCATTTCCAATTACCTGCGCGACCGCACGCAACGCGTCTTTGACGTGAAGAACAGCATTGAGGTGATTTATAACTCGGTGAATTGCGACGTCTACAGCCGCAATCAGGAGACAAACGCAGAAATGCGAGCGGAGTACGCACCCAACGGCGAGCGCGTGCTGGTGCATCTTTCGAACTTCCGTCCCGTCAAGCGTCTCACGGACGTGATTGAAATTTTTGATCGCGTGCACAAGCAAGTTTCCTCGCGCCTGCTGCTCATCGGCGATGGCCCCGACCGCTCCGTCGCCGAGTGGCTGGCCGTGCAAAAAGGGATTCATAAAGATGTTCTATTTCTCGGGAAGCAGGATCAGATTCAGGAGAAGCTGGCCATCGCCGACATCATGCTGATTCCGAGCGAACTGGAATCGTTCGGGCTCGCCGCGCTGGAGGCCATGGCGTGCGAGGTGGTTCCCATCTCCACACGGGCGGGCGGAGTGCCGGAAGTCATCGACCACGGCAAATCTGGCTATCTCGCCGACGTAGGGGATGTGGACACGATGGCGGGTTATGCTGTCGAGCTGCTCAACAATGAGCAGCACCTGCGTGAAATGGGAAAACAGGCGCGGGCTGCCGCGATGGAGCGTTTCTGTTCCACGAAAATAGTGAAGCAGTACGAAGACTTCTACCGGCGCGTACTCGATCGCTCGGCGTAGAAACCCTCGGGAACGGAGCTGGCCGCCTCAACCAGAGGCAGCCGAATCCGGATCAGAGTTCCCTTGCCTTCGTGGCTGTCGATGGTCATGCGCGCCGTGTCGCCATAGAGCACTTGCAGCCGCTCGGAAATATTTGCCATGCCGATGCCCATTCCCGCCCAGCTGCTGCTTTCCTCCAGTTGCGCTCCGCCCATTCCCACCCCATCGTCCTCGACTTCGATAATGAGGCGCGAATCGACGACGCGGCTGCGCAAATAGACGCTGCCACCCTCGACCTTCGGCGCCAATCCGTGCTTTATCGAGTTCTCGACCAGGGGCTGCAACAACATGCTGGGAACGACCACGTCGAGTGAGGCGGGATCGAATTCCTTCACGACTCGCAGTTTGTCCCGCCCAAACCGCACCACCTCGATGTCGAGATAGTTGTCGATGAATTCAAATTCCTCGCGCAGTGGTGCGAAGGCCTCACCGCTGTTGAGCAGACGCCGCAAAATCCTTGCCAGCTTGAAGATCACCTCCCGCGCCATGTCCGGATCGAATCGCACCAGCGACGAGATCGAGTTCAGGGTGTTGAATAAGAAGTGAGGGTTGATTTGATTCTGCAGCGCCTCCATGCGCGCGTGCAGCAGCAGCCGCTCCTGCTCTTCCAGCTTGATCTGGATACGCACGCTGTTGAAAATCTTCAGCTCGATGCCAATCGCCGCCACACTGGCGGCGTAGATGGCGCTATAGACCCAGTAGTTGTCGGGACTCTCGATGCTGAAAATGGGGTGACGAAAGTTTTCGGTCAATTCCGTTTGCAGGAAACGCAGGCCGATCACCGTCCAGAAAAACATGATTTGCCAATCGAACAAGCGGGGACGCGCCAGATTGCGTCGAATAATACGGATGATGCTTTGATCGACAAACGGCGAGAACGACCAGATGTCGTCCTTATCGGCCGCCATGGTTCGCAGTTGACCGGCGAGAAAACCAGAAAGCACGTCGAATGGCATCGCCGCCCACTCGCCGTGCAGCAGAGCGGGAAGGCCCATCAGCACGCCGCCCAGAGATCCCGCCAATCGTCCGCCGATCACTCCCAGCAGCAGCGCGGTTTCAAAACTCAGGTCGCCGGCCAGAAAATTCTTCTGACCAATCCTAATTCCGACGCCAATCATGATCGGCAGGGCAAACCAAAGAACCAGGTACACTTTCTGGCGAAACGTGCGCTCTTCGCGAAATAGTAATGCCTTAAATTCTTTGGCGCGAACCAGACTGCTGGACACAGCCGCGGCTACGCCCAGCCTGAGCAGCAAATTGATAAGGATGAGGCGCGGTTCCATGAGTCTCGTTTTCGTCGCTGCCAGAGTCAATCCGCGACGATAAAAGGCCGACCCGAAAACTGTAGCACGAAGCCGCGCTCAATATCCTTTCTGCTTGTCGACCATAAGGAACAAGACGCAGCCAACGAATCAGCCGCATTAAATGCGCTCGAGGGCTCTCACCGCCGCTGAGACTCGCTATCGAACCAAAGCATCCCAATCTCGGCTATACCTGCACATTATCGAATCTGCTTACGCGAGATCCGGCGGGGGATGTTGCCGGAGAGGCAGGAGAAAGCGGAGAGTATGTCGCTCCAGGGCAAAGCAATGAGGAATCGAACGGACATCGCTTCGCACTCACCGGCTGCGATGGAAACCCGGCATCTAACTAAGTATCGCCTCACTGCCGCACCCCTTGACCCGGACTCCGGCTTGAACACATTCTGTTCCTACGAATCCGGAACGCTACGATTTGTGACCGGCGGAAAAAGCTCAACCAGCTTCAGTCGGGGACAAGTCCTGGACCCAGGGGCGGCCATAACGGCTGGCCAAGGCTCACGCGGCTATTCAGCGTACAGTTCTTTATCCGTATGCCAGTTCCTTCGCGCGCTGCGCGGCCTTTACTACTGCTTTGATCAGGGTGACGCGCAGCTTGCCTTCTTCGAGTTCCATGATGGCGTCAATGGTACAGCCGGCCGGAGTGGTTACTGCATCCTTGAGCAGCGCCGGATGATCTCCCGTCTCCAGCACCACGCGGGCGGCGCCCATCGTGGTCTGCGCCGCCAGCAGGGTCGCGATATCACGCGGCAGTCCCACTTTCACCCCCGCCTCCGCCAGCGATTCGAGAATGATATAGATATAAGCCGGTCCGCTGGCCGAAAGCGCCGTTACCGCATCCATGTGTTTCTCGTCGACCACGACCGTTCTTCCCACCACATCAAACATGTGGCAAGTCATAGCAACATGCTTTGCGCTGGCGTGCTTGCCTTTGCAGATCGCCGTCATCCCAGCTCCCAGCTGGCACGGCGTATTAGGCATGGCACGTATCACGGGAACGTTCGGCGGCAGGTTCTTTTCGATCATGGATGTTGGCACCGAGGCCGCGACTGACACAATCACTTGCTTCGGAGTAATTTGACCACTGATTTCTCGCACCACTTCTTCAACCACCTGCGGCTTCACTGCGATCACAATAATGTCGGCGCCTTTGGCGGCCTCGACGTTGTTGGTCCCTATTTTGACTTTCAGTTTCGCGCCCAGAACCCGGGCCCGTTCCGCGTGCGCCACGGTGGCGCGGGTTGCCTTTGGCGAAAGCGAACCGTTCTTCAGCAACGCCTGCAGAATAATGCCGCCCATCTTCCCCGCGCCCAGGAACGCCACTTTCTTTCCTGCCAGATCATTGGCCATAATTTTCCTCGGACTTGAATAACACTATGGAAGGCTCAACCACGAGGCCACAGAGCTCATAGGGGAAGAAAACCGGATTTCCTCTCGGATTCAAGCCGTACCTCTCGGGTTCACAGAACGCTTTGTCTTGACGCCGCTCGCCTTTCCATCCAATTCCATGCGGTTGTCACAATGTCGCTCAACCCGCGCGTTGCCTTCCACTGCAACAGCGCCTGCGCTTTCGCCGGATTCGCCACCAGCCTCGGAGGATCCCCCGCGCGCCGCGGCACCATCTTGCGAGGCACGGACTTCCCGGTGACCGCCTCGACGGCGGAGATCACTTCCTGCACGGAAGCTCCAGTCCCCGTTCCTACATTGACGGCAAAGCTTTCCTTCCCCGCCGCTAGGTGGTCCAGCGCCCTTACATGCGCACTCGCTAAATCGTTCACGTGGATGTAATCGCGAATGCAAGTTCCATCTGGCGTCGGATAATCCGATCCAAATACGTGCAACTCGGGTCCGAGTCTCGCGGCCGCGCGCAAAGCAACCGGAATCAGGTGGGTCTCCGGGTCGTGCAATTCTCCGATTTCGCCGCTGTCGTCGGCGCCAGCTGCGTTGAAGTAGCGCAGGCTCGCGAAGCGGAAGTCGTAGGCGCGGTCGTACGCTTGCAACGCCTGCTCAAAGAACAACTTCGAAACGCCGTAAGGATTCACCGGCTGCCGCGGCGTATTTTCCTCGATCGGAACTTTCGCCGGTTCGCCATAAACGGCGCAGGTGGAAGAAAAAATGATCTTCTTCACTCCTGCGTCGAGAGCTGCGTTCAGCAGGGATAGGCCGCCTTCAACGTTATTATGGAAATATTTCCTCGGATTCGTCACCGACTCCCCAACGTAGGCGTACGCCGCGAAGTGCATAATGGCATGGGCCCGCGGCAACACTCGCGCCAGTGCGTCCGCATCCAGCACGTCGCCCTTGATCAGTTCAAATCCCGCAGCCAGAAATTCATATCCGGTACTGAGATTATCGAAAATGATCACTTCATGCCCCGCGCGTTTGAGTGCCCGAGCCGCGTGGCTCCCGATATATCCTGCACCCCCAATTACCAGAACAACCATGTTGATTAACCTTTTCAACTACTGTTGCCCATGAAGAATCCGGAACGCTCATCGCGGGTGGCGTGTCAGGCTTCTAAGTGCACGGCATTTTCAATGACTTCATGGTTGCCGGAGTGAATGCAGAACCGGGCGAGAAGTAGAGAATGATTGTACACAACGGAATTATACGGGCTCCCGCAGTGCATCCAACAATGTAAGCCCCGCAACTCACCTACGCCCTTCCCTATAGGCCTGCTAAGATGTCCCGATCCTGTGGGAGGTCCCGTGGAAACCGAACCGCCACCAGATCGAGGACCCAATCTCAGAAATGCGTCCGACTCGTCGCCCGAAGCAACCGCCCCTGTCCCAGCAGTTGTTCCCGGCGTTGTCGATCCGCTAATTCTGGACGTGCCTGGATATCACGACCGCGGCACGGGCCTGGTGATCTTCGGCGTCCTTCAGATCATTCTCGGTCTGCTGGCCGGGCTGATGGTACCTTTCATCGCGCTGGGCGCATTCATGTCCCGTCTCGCGCCTGGCGGCGCGGTGCGTCCCGGCCAGTTCATCTCTGGAGTCGCCACCTACGGATTCGCGGCGTCCGGGCTGATTGCACTCGGGATCGGATCGGTGCAAATGAAGCGCTGGGCACGTGCCCTGACGCTGGTCGCCGCCTGGTACTGGCTGATCATGGGCTCTCTGATCACAGTCCTGCTGACTGCAATGCTACCGCTAACTATGCGAAGCGCCTTGGCGCAGGCCCAGCAGAATGCTCCCGGGGGGCCGTCGCCCACCATTTCCACCGGTGCAATGGCCGTGATTATCACTCTGATTATCATTTTTGCCGCCGTTTTTCTGGTGCTGGCGCCAATCGCTTTCGTCGTTTTCTACGGCCGGAAAGATGTCTCCGAGACCGTTCGCCATCGCGATCCCATCGAACGCTGGACCGACCAAACACCTTTGCCGGTGCTGGGCGCTAGCGTTGTTCTCGCCATGGGAGCGCTCTATCTTTTGCTGGTGGGGGTCACGACCCCGGTATTTCCTTTCTTCGGACAATACCTCACCGGAATTCCAGGCAGCGCATGCTTTGTCGTAATGGCCGCTCTCGATGCCTATCTGGCGATCGCGCTCTTCCGTCTGCAATCTTCGGGCTGGTGGATCGCCGCCGTCAGCGTTCCCATCCGCCTCCTGTCCATGGGGCTCACCTATGCCAGGGCAGATATGATGCAGGCATATTCCAAGATGGGGGTGTCGGATGCGCAGTTGAAAATGCTTAATTCCAATCCCATGTTTCGCGGTCACGTTCTTTCGTGGTTCAGCCTGATCTCCATGGTGCTGCTTTTCGCATACTTGTTGTGGTTGAAGCGATATTTTAGAAGGCCGGCATCCGCACAGTCTGATAATCTGTCAGCGCAGGTGGGCTGAAATCTTCTTCAGCATGAGGTTGACGATTTCGCTTCAAATTCTTTCGGAGAATTTTATGACCGAACACCTAGCCGACAAGAAATGCGTGCCGTGCCACGGCGGCGTTCCGCCGCTCAAGGGGAAGGAACTGGAGAAGTTACAGCAGAGTGTCCCTAAATGGATGGTTTACGACGAACATCAGCTTCACCGCGAGTTCCAGTTCCCGGACTTCAAGCAGGCGTTGGAGTTCGTGAATCGAGTTGGGGTGCTGGCCGAAGAGCAGGGACATCATCCAGATATTCTGCTGGCGTGGGGCAAAGCCGAGATCACGCTGTGGACGCACAAGATCGACGGCCTCACCGAGAGCGACTTCATCATGGCGGCAAAGATTGACCGGCTGAGCGCTGCGTAGATGCGAGCAGCTCACCGTGACACGCTGGTTGCATTCCCGGAGAGGATACGTTAGCCGACGCACAAATGCGATTCAGGCGCCTTCCTGGAACGGGTTTGCTCAGCGACACTCGACCCCCTCGGAAATGAGCACTCAGCTGTGCCAAGTTACTGGTAACTCTGTGTACTTGGCAGCCTTCCACTGGCCGCCCCCGGCTCAATATTGTTTATCGATGTCGAGTTGACAAGCATTCCATTTTGGCAATGTTTCCATTGCCATAGCCCATATCTGAGGCCAGAAAGTACTGCTCCTCGTTGATGCAGTTGTGAAATGCTTGTCGCAGTTGTAGCGATAATGCAGCACTCGCGTGGACAATTGCCCGAGGTTCCCTCCAGTATCCATTAGCGCCGGCGCATCTAAATCATTGAGTGCGGTTCCAAGATTGCTGGATTTCTACGGATTGCACGAGGAGAAGTACTGAAAGCTGGTGTCGGCCACCTCGATTTCGGGCCC
>DATBYA010000096.1:0-53087 GCA_036514015.1 Candidatus Sulfotelmatobacter sp. | reverse complement strand
TGTGACGAACGCTCCCCCGCAACCAAGCCGCTCCCGCTACCATGGTGCTGCCCCCGACAGCGAAGGATGTCTTGAGGAATTGGCGGCGATTCTTCATCTTTTCGAATTGAGCTCGGACACCGAATCGGTTTGGAGGACGCGCTTCCCCTAGAACTCCAAACGCAAAGACAACTGAGCATCCCGCGAGCTGTTCGCCTGACCACTGACCGTGCCGAAGCTCGCGCTGCCAAACACCGTGCCTCCTACAAGAAACTGAGTGTGATTCGTGAGGTTGTAGAGATCGCCTTCCAGGGTCAAGTGGGCACGCTCCGTCAGAGCGAAGTTCCGGCGCAGACTAATGTCGATATCGTAGTTGCCGGGCCCATACATGCCGAACGGAGCGGTGCGCGAGGCGTTGCCGAAGGTGTAGGCATAGGGCGAACCGGATTCGGTCAGGGTGGCGATGGGGACAAAGGCGTTGGCGTTGAGATAACTCGGGGAACTGGTCGCGGTCGCGTCCTGACCCCACTTGCCGTTGATCCGTCCCGGGCCCGTGAAGCCGGGTGCGACGGTCGGGTTGCAGGTGTTCTCTGCGGGATTGATCTGACAAGCGGAGCCGGTAATGGCCAGCGGCGAGCCGGAGTAGATCTGTACGATCTCGGAGAACTTGAAGTTGCTGGCCAGGGCACGGAGCAAACGGTTTCCGCCGCCCAGACCCTGTGCGCCGAAGGGCAGCGCCCAGACTCCGGTCTCGATCACATGATGGGGTTGGTTCGTGGTCGAGACGCCGCGCTCGATGCGGTCCAGGGGCCAAGCCCGATTATCGTTCGAGTACGCAGCCGGAATGGCATAGCCGGAGCGATACGTTCCTCCATCGTCGATCGACTTCGACCAGATGTAATCGAACATGAAAGATAACCCTTTGTAAGCCCGTTCCGTCAGCGACACTTGGAGCGAGTTGTAGTTGGAGTTGGCAACGTTTCCATATGCGTCGGTCAGGGTCTTGTAGTTGGGAAAGGGCGAGAGCGCTTGCGCAACCGTCTGTTTGTTGCTGAAGTTCGCAGGCAGAGTGATGCCGGAGGCAGCCAGGGTTGCCAACTGCGTCGAGCTGAGGTTTTTGACATCGGTTCCGAGAATCGAGCCGAGGAACAGGTATTGGGGGGAGAGTTCATTGCTCCACTCGCCGCGGGCAGTGCTGCTGTCGGAGCTTTCAAAGTGCCCCTGCGACCCGACGTAGCTGATGCCGAGCACAAGATTCTCAGTGAGTTGCTGCTGTATGCCGGCATTCCAGTCGATGTACTGCGGAGCCCGGCCGCCATAGTACGGATCACCATAAGCGATGCTTTGCGGCGAGCCGGTGTAGGGAGAGATCGTCGAGTATCCCACCGCGTAGTTGGGGCCGGAGGCGACACCGGCCGGGGGAGTATAGGCAGGATAGGGCTGATCCAGTTCGTACTGGGCCACGCCGTTGGTCGAAGACGTCTTCGGGGAGGCCTGGAAGCCGAGAATCCCGGTGCCGTTCTGAGAAATGGCGCTGCCGGCAACGGCGTTTCCATGAGTGTACATTACTCCCCAGCTGGCTCGAAACACCGTCTTCGGAAGAACCTGGTAGGCGAGGCCGAGACGGGGACCAAACTGCTTCTTGTCGTTATTGACCGGCGTGCTGCAGTTGCAGGTGTTGGCGCCGCCGCCGGCAAACTGGAGAACGCCCGCGGTTCCACTGGCGTTGGTCATGGTTGGATTGAAGAACGAGAGCACATTGTTAGCTTCTCTGTAACTCGGGAAAAAATCGTAGCGCAGCCCCAGATTCAGCGTCAGCTTGCGGGATACCTTCCAATCGTCCTGGACGTATGGCGATATCGGACGGAAGCGCGCACCCGTTTCCTGGACTGCGTTCTCGGTCAGGCTGGCGGCGTCGATCTGGCCAACCAGAAAGCTGGCGTAGGACAGGCCCGTCCCCGGATTGAGGGTGGTTCCAGTCGTGTAGCCGGCAGTCTCCGAGGAGTTGGTCGCGAGCAGCAACTGGCTGCTGCCGCCCGTGTCGAGAGTGTACTGGTACTGGAGCCACGCGATCTGGGCACCGAAGGTGAGCAGGTGCTTGCCGAAATCCCACTGGTAATTGTCGATCAGGTAGTAGGCGTTTGAGATCTTCTTGCTTCCCGTGTCGCCCCCCCATTGGGTGGGGGCGTCGGTGCCGGCGAAAGTGACTTCGGGGAAAGAAGTGGAGGCCTGACCCGCGGGTACTCCCGTAATTCCCATCGTGGTTGCCGCCCACGCCGGTGTGTTGTCAAGGTTGAAGGAGGGACTGTAATACCGCGCAAAGCCGTACTTGAACTGGTTCACCATGTGCGCGTTGACGGCATAGGTATCTTCGAAGATGTCGGTCTTGGTCTTCGGGGCATATCCCTGTCCGTAGTTGAAGGGGAGGGGCCCATTATTTCTGCCGGCGGTCGTCTGCGCGGCCGGACCGACCGAGGCCTGACGGCCGGCGGCGATGATGATCGACATACTGTGCTTGTTGCTCATGGCATAGTCGACGCGGCCGGTGGTGGTGAAATTACTTAAACCAAAGGGCAGTCCGGCGAGGAAGTTATTGCCCGCATTCTGATTGGCGTACATGCTGGCGGGCGGCAGCAAGGCGTTCATAACAGTCGCGACTTTGGAGAATTCGGTGGGGCAGATGACGTTCGGCGTGGTGCCGTTACAGCCCATGAACTGGGTGCGAGTGGTGGCCGTGGCGCCGGTGGAAGGATCGTAGATGTCCACTCCCAATGCGCTGAAGTCGCCCTGCCTCTCCGCCATGGTGGGATAAGCCTGCAAAGTCGGGACCACGCCCTTCGCGTAGCGGTAGCCGTCATAGTTGCCGAACAGGAAAAGCTTGTTCTTGAGGATGGGGCCGCCCAGCACGATGCCGTACTCATTCATGTGTTCCGCGGGTTTCGCGGCGGTACCGGTGGCGGGATTGATAAGCGCTGGCGCGTAGAAGCCCCAGGTGTCGAGCGCGGTGTTGCGGAAGTATTCGTACAGCGCCCCGTGAAGCGTGTTGGTACCGCGCTTGAGATCGAAGTTCTGAACGCCCTGTCCTTCATAGATGGCGGGGTAGCCCGAAGTCTGCACCTGTAGTTCGTTGACCGCATCGACCGAGATGGCGGACCAGATGAAGCGATTGTCGCCTTCCTGCGAGACGTTGAAAAAGGGGATGCCCTCGATGTAAACCGAGGAAGCGCCGCCCTTGCTTCCGCTTCCGTTGATGGGTCCGGTGTTGTCGGTCAGGTTGTTGTTGGTCTCGTTGTTCTGTACGCCGGGCATCAGCAGCACATAGTCGCTGGCGCGGCGCTGGTCAGGTTGGCCGCCAGCTCCCATGGCAATGGGCAATTCGGAATAGGTCTCCTGCGCCATGGTGGCGCCGAGGGTAGCGTCGCTGGTCTGAAGTTGTTCCCCAACCTCGGTAACCGTCACGCTTTCGTTTGCCCTGCCCAGGCTCAGGCCAATGTTGACGGTCGTATTCTCCAGCGCGTTGACCACGACGTTTTCCTGAGTCGTAGTCTTGAAGCCCGGGGCGGTGACGGTGACCGCGTAGGTATCGGCGTCAAGCGGAGAGAGCGCATAGTCGCCAGCCGAGGTCGTCCTCGTCGTTACCCGAATGCCACGGGTGGTCGATGTGGCGACCACGGTTGCGCCCGGAACCACGGCGCCGGCGGGGTCGTTGATCCTGCCCACGATCTCGCCTTTACCGGAGAGTTGCGCGAAAGCGGAAGCGCTGAACAGCAGCAGGAAAGCAGGGAACAGGACGAACTTGGTCCTCACTTCAGTCTTGGTGAACGTCATGGGATGCCTCAGGGCTAGGGCTCGCTTCGTTGCGCTAAAGAGGTCAGACCACATGGTCTCGGAGAACACATATAGTGGTTTCGCGGAAGGGTTGTCAAGAGAAACTTTGCGGCGCCGGGAGGTTTCCTTTTCGCTTCCCCTGATCCCCGATCATGATCACAAACCTGGGCAAATGTCCCAGGCAGTGCTAATCTAGCCGAAGTACAATTCTTTCGGCTCGACGGGAGTGCAGCTCTGAAGCCCACGCAAACCGAAACCACGCCGGCATTCGAGTCCCACCTGACCATGCAGGTGGTCAACCACATCCGCGCCATGATCGAAGAGGGCACTCTCAAGCCGGGAGAGAAGATTCCACCGGAGCGCGAGTTTGCGCAGAAGCTGAAGATCAGCCGTGCCAGCCTCAGAACCGGTATCGGATACATGGCCGCCATGGGAATCATGAAAGTGCGACATGGGGTCGGCACCTTCATCGCCACCGGGCCTCCGGAGATTGGCAAGTCATCGCTCGGACTGCTGGGCGCCCTGCATGGTTTCAAATCCTGGCAGATGTTCGAGGCTCGCCTGCTGCTGGAAAGCAAGATGGCCGCTCTCGCCGCCGAACGCGGGAAAGAAGAGCACTTCACCCTGCTCGCCGAGGAGGTCGCCGAGATGTACGCCACGGTTGACGATCCCGAGGAATATCTTATCCACGACGTGCGCTTTCATCGCACCATCGCCGCCGCCTCGGGAAATCCGATACTGGCCTCCCTGATGGAGACGATCACTTCCGCCCTCTATGATGGCCGGCGTAAAACGGTAGGCCTAACCCGATCCCTCAAAGACTCCGCCGCTGTCCATCGCGAGATCTATCGCGCCATCCGCACCAGAAATTCCAGCGAAGCGCAGAGACTCATGGAACGCCACATCCAGAGTGCCAAAGACGCGCAGGACGACGAGGAGCGCATGGCCGCACGCAGACGCAAAGGAACAAGAACCACGACCACCGATGAGGTAGTGGTCTGACCTCATGGCGTCCAACACTGATTCGAAGAGGTTTAGGAAAGAAGAAAACCGGGCGTACGGTCGCGTTCCTGGGACGCAGATGGACTGCCGTTTCTGGAATGTGGTATGACCACTGGGTTCGAAATCAATAAACATGCCTCGGCTGGCGCAGCGATTTTCTCTCCTGTTTTGCAGCACCCTTTCTTTCTTCATGCCCGCACTCGCCGCAAATCTTTTCGCCCAAGATCGGCGAACGGTTGTGGAACCGCGCATTCCTGCCGTCTGCACCAAGCTTGAGGCCAGGCTTTCCGCTCCCCACGGTCTGCTTACCGAGACCGACGAACACCGCTTGGACACCGAACGCATCCAAAAGGCGATCGATCACTGCGCGGCGGGTAAGGCGGTCGAACTCCACGGTTCAGGCCAGCGGAATGTTTTTCTGGCTGCGCCATTCCATCTCCATGCGGGCGTCACTGTGCTCATCGACCGAAACACTGCCCTCTATGCTTCGCGCAATCCGCGTGACTACGACGTGAGCCCCGGCAGTTGCGGAGTTGTCGATCACAATGGCCACGGATGCAAGCCCTTTATCCTTGCCGACCACGCACCCCACAGCGCAATCATGGGCGACGGCGCCATCGATGGTCGCGGGGGCGAAACGCTGCTGGGACAAAACACCTCCTGGTGGGACCTGGCTCACCTCGCCAAGATCAACGACACGAAGCAGAACTGCACCCGCATTCTCGTCGTCCGCCAGTCGGACGACTTCGTCCTTTATCGCATTACGCTGCGCAACTCTCCGAACTTTCATGTAGCGGTTGAGAAGACGAACGGCTTCACCGCCTGGGGAGTCAAGATCGACACTCCCGCCACGGCTCGCAACACCGACGGCATCGATCCGTCGGCTTCAACTGACGTCTCTATCCTTCACTCCTATATCCGCACCGGCGACGATGACGTGGCCATCAAAGCGGGAAAAAGCGGGGCTTCCTCCCACATCACCGTGGCGCACAATCACTTCTACTCCGGGCATGGAATGTCGATTGGCAGCGAAACCAGCGGCGGGGTCAACGCGGTACGCGTCTCCGATCTCACCATCGACGGCGCCGACAACGGGATACGCATCAAGAGTGACCCCAGCCGGGGCGGCCTGGTGCAGGATGTCGTCTACGAAGACGTTTGTATCCGCAATGTCAGGAATCCGATCATCCTCACACCCCACTACACCCTGGCGCACGGCGACCTGCTCCCTGTGTATCGCGAAATCACGCTAAAAGACGTGCACGTCGTCACCCCTGGACAAGTCACGCTGGAAGGCCTTGACGCTACCCACAAGCTGAGCGTAACGCTCGACAATGTTTTTGCCGACGGGTTGCCGGGGAGCGCCGTTCACGCCTCGAATGTCGACATCCCGCTTGGTCCGCGGCGGGGCAAGCTTATTTCCACCGGAGAACTCGCCGGAAACGGCGTGACCGTCACCCCGCAAGCCGGCAGTGTTGCCGGTACCCCGCTGGCGTGCGAGGCGCGCTTCGAGGAGTATCCCGCAAATCCGACTGCCCCGCGATCCGCCACTGCCGCACCCCCCGTCGATAACACGCTCTACGTGGCGACGGATGGCAGTGGAGATTTCTACTCCATTCAGAAAGCTTTGGACGTTGCTCCCGCAGACGGCGCACTGCTGCTCATCGCGCCCGGCACGTATCGCGAGGTCATTTCAATCACTAAGCCAAACATCGAACTCCGCGGCAGCAATCCTGACGCTTCCAAGACCGTCATCGCTTTCGATAAGAGTGCCGGCACTTCCGGAGGCACACTGCACTCTGCCACTGCCGAGATACGCGGCGACAACTTCCGCGCCGAGAACCTCACCTTCGCCAACGACTGGAACGCCACCCACACCCAAGTCCCCGTCGGGTCGCAGGCGTTGGCGGTGCTGGTCGCTGCCGATCGTGCCATCTTCCGCAACGTTCGCTTTCTCGGCAATCAGGACACGCTCTACGCCGGCAGTCGCAACTGCGCTCCCGACGGCGAGTCCTGCATTCCCACTCGCCAGTACTTTACCCACTGCTATGTCGAGGGCAATGTCGATTTCATTTTCGGCGACAGCAAAGCGGTCTTTGATCACTGCGAGATTCATAGCACTCCGCATTCAGAAGGCTTTCTCACCGCCCAGTCGAAGCATTCTCCGACCGAGGACAGTGGCTTTGTCTTCAACCACTGCACGCTGACCGCCGCTCCCGGGGTTGCAAACGTCTGGCTCGGACGGCCTTGGCGAGCTTACGCCAAGGTTATTTTTCTCAACACCGAGATGGGGAGTCACATTCTTCCCGCAGGCTGGCGCGAGTGGCACCCGGGAGAAACCCACTCTATCGAAACTGCCTACTATGCCGAATACAACTCCACCGGTCCCGGCGCTCACCGGGGCGACCGCGATCCCCACACAAAACTTTTGACGGCTGACGAAGCCGCGCAGTTTGAGAGCAAAACTTTTCTCGATGGCTGGGATCCCGCGGTTCCATAGCCGCGCCGTCCCCTGACGGAAACGGCAAAGCCGCTTTTAACCAGGACGAGAGCAACCGGGAGAGTGTCGTGCTGAAGTTCGCCCGCGCATCCGCATCTCGACCACGGATACACCGTTACCCGCCAATGCATCTCCCAGTTGATGTCCCGCAGGCTGCAGAATTTGCCGCAAGAGTTCTCGCCCACGTGACCTAAATCGAGCGTGCAAGCAGGTGTGCTGGAGCAGGGGCCGAGCGGAAGCGATCTAGAAAAGAATAGCCATGAAATGCTTTCTCGCGTCGCATCTCGGGCGTCATGGATGGATCGTTCTGGACGCTGGAGCTGACGCTCACGATGAAAGGCTGACCTCGCGCCCGGCCCAGTGGACCCGGAGAAACCCACTCTATCGAAACTGCCTACTATGCCGAATACAACTCCACCGGCCCCGGAGCTTACTGGGGCGACCGCGATCCCCACACGAAACTTTTGACGGCTGACGATATTCCGAAGGTCGCCAGAACCCGAGCGGCCTTGCCTTTCCAGGCTAGCTTGCCGCCCAGAACTTGACGCTGTTGATGTACATGTAGCGCGTGACGCCCACGGTTGCGAGCCCGCCCCACAGAGTATCATTCGTACCGTAGAAGTTGATATCTATGACCGCGGCCACCGTTGGGATACCCGACGTGCAGGTCGATTTGAGGACCCCGTCGATGTAAAACTTGATGCTGGTCGCTGACCACACGAACTTGTAAACGTGGAACGCGTCCTCAGGATTCGTCAGCACCTTGTATTCTGGTGTCGGATCGGTTGCATTGCTGTTCTTCCATACGGTCCACTCGATATCGTCATGCCGAGCGGACAATCCCTCAATCTCCGGGGCGTCAATCTCCGTGACGGAATCGTAGGTGGGCGGGGGGTTATGGATAATGAATGTGGAACTAATTTGCCCGCTCTCGGTCGTACCCGTGCCACTAGACGATGGCGACGTAGACCCTGCCCGCATGGAGAACTGGTAGGTACCGTAACCGAAGCGAAGCAGTGACGTGATTTCAGCGCCAGTCGAGGTGCCAGGGGTTGGTTGCCTCAGCTCCAGGCGCAGGCTTCCGCCACTCAAATCTATGTTGTCGGGCGAGAACCTAACATTGCTACCGCCTCCTGCGTAGTCATTGGTCTCGTAGTTCGACACCGCCCACTTGGATTTGTTCAATACACCTTCATTGAAGTTATCCTCAAAAGTTGGCGTATTCGTCAGTTCGTCTGGAGGTTCAGTTGGAGTCGGCGCTGGCTGTGGCGTGGAAACAGCATCCGTTATCAGGAACGAGGCGCGCCGTATAACACCGAACGTGCCCCGGATTGTCACAGTAACGTTCGAGGAGACGGAGTGAGTCTGTATTGCGAAGTTCGCGGAGGTGGCACCGGGCGGAACGAGTACGCTGAGTGGTACGACACATGAATCGCCGGGATCGTCGAGAGCCAGGGGAACGGATGCTCCGTCCGCCGGCGCAGGCGAAGTCAGGTGGACAGTTCCAATCAGAGAGTCTCCTCCGACCACGCTCGAAGCGCTGAAACTAATGGAAGACAAGGAATCTGATGCTCTGCTCCTCCTATTGCGTTCCGGTACCTGTGCTTGAATCAGTGTCGTGCCGCTCGCGACGAGGAGCATAACGGTGATTAGCTTCTTCATTGTTTTTTCTCTCCCACCTTTTATCGAATTTCCGTCCCCGATAGAATGGCGAACAATCTCTTTGCGATCTTCTCAACGTGTTGAAGTCTTCAAGCAACTCGCCCAACCTCATCAACAACTGCAAATTCGACCGTAACCACGTCAACGGAAGACCCGAGCTCTTCGGCCCAAGCTGCGGGCCGACGAAAAAAACCGGTACCCCGTGTGCCGCCGCGAACGGAACACACAGTGCGGAGGCGGAGTCCCACCCGGAAGTTCCTTTGCTGAGACGTGGAAAGACGGATCGAAGTGAGACTCTACGCTGGGATGAGGAAGCTGGTCAAACTCGGTAGTACATCCTGTGTTGTTTGAGGAGGTTCCAACGTAAATGGTGCAGACTACTTTAAGCCCTTCAGCGGCAAGGAAGAGAACGGAGTCGGAACCGAGAAAGGCTGACTGGAATTCGCAGGCGAGGGTTTTTCAGAAGGTTCTGGCCTCTATCCGATGGCTGGCGCTAAAGCGGGCGTCGGCCGTTGTCGGGCGCAGGTTGGTTCGGGAAACAAGGCACAACAGACGCGTGGAAACACGACTCCGCCAAGACTAGCAGCCGGATCGCAAGGTGTGTCGACAGACTTCAGAAGCCGCAGAGAGGGAACTTCGCGCCGGAAGGAGGTAGGGAGCACTTCGCTGCGACAACCTACTCCCGCCGCCATGCTTTAGGTTGCTGCTCGAGTGACGCTTCCAGGGCAACTTGCCCTGGAAGCCCCCGGGTTTCCGTCAGATTAGTGGATGTGCATTTCCTTGCGCAGCATCAACGGTGACTCGGTCACCTGCTTGCGTTGGAATATGTAAGCCGGCGTGGGTACTCGCTCAGGATGCAATTCCACGTTGGCAACCGGAGCGGCCGGACCGGAAACCTGCACCCATGAGGCGAGTGAGGGTGTGCCGGTCTGGTTTACCAGGAACAGCATGTAGTAGCCGGGGGGCGCGATGTTTGAGTTAGAGGGGGCGGTGACGCTAAGGCTCCCAGAGGTCTGCCCCATGGTGAAAGTCAGACCAACGTAGCGTTGATCCATGTCGAAAGAGTGGGTCACTGAGCCGGCCTTCATGAGCACCACAGATGAGATCGTCGAAGCATCCGGGGTTGACAGGGTGAATGACTGGCCATAGGTGATCGAACTCGGTGGGTTGGTCGCAGACTGGGGTCGATACGCCGGACTCGCGTCGGAGTTGAAAAGGTAGGACGGCTGATAGATTTCGATTTGGTTTGCAAAGACACCCTGAGCGGGGTTGCCCCCGGCGAGAAGAACGGTTCCGTCGGGCAGGAGCAACTGGACATTGTGATAGAGCCTGGGGAAAGCATTGCTGCCGGCCGAAGAGAAGGAATTGGATACCGGGTCGTAAATCTCCGCTTGCAAGCTCGCCGTCGTCGGGTTCTCGTCCTGGGCAGAGCCCGCGTCCACCAGCACCGTGCCGTTAGGCAGCAATGTGGCTTCCATTTCAACGCGGCTTTGAGACATGGTCGGGCCTTGCACCCAACACGGAGCGTAGTTCGGGCAGGCAGCGGAGAGCTGTGCTCCCGCTGGACTTAAGTCAATCAGTTCGGTGGTGTTGGTGGCGGGGTTGTCACCGCCCATGATCATCACCTTAGGGCTGTAGTTGTTCTGCGGTGTGAGCGGGAGTAACACCGATGCACCGTAGGTTCGCTCTCCGTTTGGATCATTCTGTCCGGGATAGATAGTCCAGGCAACCAGTGTCCAGATATCGCTCGTAGGGTTGAAGTCGAGGGTTGCAGAGGATGGTGCGGAATAGAAAATGTGCCCGGTGGGAAGCAGGTGCATTCTGGGATACAACGGAAATTGGAAGCCCGGAAAATTTGCGATGTTGGGATTCCCCGGAATCTCTGCGCTCCATTGCTGTCCGTTCCAGATTTCACTGGTATTGTTGTCGACACCGGTAGTGTCGTTCAGTCCCGAAGTAGTCATCATGGTGCCGTCGTTAAGTTCGGTGAGGGTTGGGTACCAACGCCCATGTGCTGTAGGAGCTATGTCGATGAAGGATGTGCTCGAAGGATCGAAAATCGATGCGTTGGGAAGACCAGTGAAAGGAATGTCGCCCTGAGTGCCCACCACACCCAGCGTTCCGTAACCCTTGGTGCCGCCATTGATCAGGACGCGACCGTCTTGCATGATCGACATACCATTGCAGAACATGTCCCACGTGGTGGGCATGGTGGTGATGCTGTTATTGGACAAGTCGAGAAGCGCAGCGCCCTGCGGATACTGCGGTCCTTGTGGACAACCGGCCTGCTGCGGCGGGCAGTTGCCAGAACCCTGTATTATGAGAATCTTTCCCGTGTGGAGCAGCGCCGCGTGAACCGGATTAACGGGCATGGTTTGAGGAAGCGTTGACCACAGGCCATGGGGATGAGCGGTGGAGGTTGAGGCCGGGGTGGGCGAGGTCGTTCCTCCACCGGATCCACTTGCTCCACCACCGCATTGGATAAGTGAAAGCGAGATGAGTACAACAAACAGTACGGTAGCAAACTTCTTCATTAGATTTTCCCTTCGATAGTAGCGCTTACGTTCACAGCACCGCCGCCGCTGAGAATACTTCTCAACGTCTTGTTCAACGTGTTGTTCATCGTGTTGTTCATCGTCTTGCTCATTGTCTTGCTCATGGTTAACCGATCGTCCTTTGCCCGAACCACGCAGAGCCTCTTCACAGTGCACCCGTGACAACCAGTTCCTCAGAATCGAAGGAGACGGAGTAGACCCCACCTTTGCTGGGAATTAGCTCACGCTTACCCTGGTAAACATGAAGGTGCGTTCCACCTTCAATCGCAGTTTTGAGCGCCACTCCGGGAGGGAATTGCTCGGGTACTTTCCAGACAAATCTTTCGCCGCCGTTTTGAAGTTGCGGTTTCGCCGCTTCTAAAGTCTTCTGAGCACGTAAGTATGCGGCCACGGTCCCGAACGGAGCGACCCAAAGCCCTCTGGATTCTTGCGCCTTGAGATCGTCCAATAGAGAACGGAAAGTGTCGACAGGGATGGGTTCAAATCCAGTCGAGGGGTCGCCGATGCCATGAATCTGAAGCGTAGTCCAGGCGTGCATCGCGAAAGCTTTGTCGATCCAGGATCTGTAAACCGTAGCATCGTATCTGGTGTAAGCCGGCTGGCTCGGCAGGTTGTACCAGTCAGGTTGGGTGTCCGAAGTGACGTAAGCCGACTCGCCGTCCCCTTGCCAGCCCCGCGCCGCAAAGTCATACCTCTTTACCCAGAAAAGCAATCCCGATGATAACTCGCAGTATGGGTATGCGAAAATAGTTACGTCCGACTTAAAATTGCTATCTAGGAATTTCTTGGCGTCCTCCACCTCGAGTTCTTCGCTCCCCTGGTTTAACTCAGCCGGATGCTGGTGGGTCACGGAATGATTGCCAATCTCGTGACCTTGGGCTTGCGCTCTTCTCCAGTCGTCCAGACGGGTAAGTTTGGAGACGATGACGAAAAAGGTTGCGTTCAGATGGCGCTTGTTCAATTCCGGAACCACGACATCCAAGTGCACTGGCCTTGCATCATCAAAGGTGAGCGATACCGCAGCAGAATGGCCGTTCCAGGGCAGAACACGAAGCGTGGGCGTCTGGGCAAAACCCAGCCCCGTCAACAAACTGCTCATTAGCACTAACACTGCATATAAAGGCTTTGCCATAGCTTGTGTGTGGAGTTGCACAACAGGAGAGTGCAATTACAGTGCCAGCGGGTCTTGGCCGAGAGCCTTGGAGGGATGGCGGGCCGGTACGAAGCCGCCGCAGCTTGGAACTCATGCTAAGAGAAGACCTTACGCCCTGGTGAGTGGTTGGAGGAGCGACGGCTGCAGCAGACAATTTTGGTCAGGCCGGTTACTCTCAGTGTTACTTGTCGGGTTACGACGGTAACAAGGCATGGTTGGCCGTTGGAAGACTTCTTCCAACAAAGGGAAAACCTCTTCCATAACTCAGGTGGTCCAGCTCCTCAAGCGCAGGGCAGTTGTCACGACCTAATCTGCGAGCGACATACTTCGGATCTTTCCACAACCTCTGTCCAGCGTTGCATGAGCTTAGTAAGCTCACAGCTGGATTGAGGCAGCTCAATCCACGAAAGTGTGGAAGAGTGGAAGATGTTTTCTCTCGGATGACAATAACCCTGCGTGCTCTGAATTACTACAGTAACGCCCCACAAGTAACCACTCGATCGAAAGAACGTCAGGGAACTGCGCTGCTAGGAGTCCCACCCATCAGCCTAAGCCGTGTCGCTAGCGGGAGTTGCGAGCTGCGCCAGCGTAGGCACAACAATCCCACTGGCAGCCGGACTTCGCACCCTGCGCTGGTATCGCGCTTGCACCTATCCAGTCAACCTCCTCCTAATGCTTATGAAAAACACTGCTGTCGCATTGGATAGTTCTGGAAGGTCTGAAGTGAAGTTCTGTGTCATCGTAGCTGCGAAAGATGAAAAGCTAGGCATTGGTAAGACAGTGCGTAGCATTCTCGCGGCGGGTGCAAACCAGAATGATGTCTACGTGATGGATGACGGCTCCAGTGACGGCACCGGCGGCATCGCCGGCTCCTTCGGAGTCAATGTCCTCCGCAACGAAAAGAATATTGGCAAGGCGAAGAGCATTCTACGGGCTACTCAGAACTGGGGGCTGACCGAAAACTACGACGTTGTTTGCCTGATGGACGCCGATACCGAAGTCAACTTGGACTACTTTCGGGTGTGCGTTGCAGAATTCCGTAACCCCAAAGTCGCAGCCGTATGCGGACGAGCATTGAGCGTTCCGCACAATTGGCTCACTGCTTATCGCTCCTTGGCATACTGGATTTCCCATGCCATATATAAGGGTGGCCAAAGCAACATGGGCGTCGTCACTGTCGTTCCCGGCTGTGCCGCAAGCTTTCGAGCAGACGTGTTTGCACAACTGGAATGGAACAGCGACACAATCGTTGAGGACATGGACTGCACCATTCAGGTTCACCGCAAGAAGCTAGGCAAGATTATTTACCAGCCCGATGCGCTTGTCTTCACGCAAGACCCAAACAATCTTCGCGGCTATGTCAAGCAAATGTACCGCTGGGACGTAGGTGCATGGCAGGTAGGCAAGAAGTATGGCATGCTCGGCGGGCTAAACAGGATCGATCTCGAGTACAAGTTGCTTATGGGCGAAGGGGTCCTTTTCGCGACGATAATCCTACTTACTCCGCTCTGGCTAATCATAAATCCAATGTGGGCAGGCAGAATCGTAGTAGGTGAGTTTGCCTTTCAAGTATTACTAGCTACCATTTGCGCGATGTGTGACCGGCGTGCAGATGTGCTGACGAGTTGTTTAGTCTTTCCTTTAGTGCGGTTGATCGACTGTAGCGTGTTTCTGGCCGCCTTCTGGGGTGTAATAGTTCGCCAACAACGGATTCACACGTGGTTCGCCGTGAAGCGTTACTAGGCCTGAAACAATATGAAAAAATATTCGAAATTCGTCCTCGCGCCGGCCACCACAGCCGTGGTGCTGCTGGGGTTGCTTTGCCTTATCCCACGCGCCCAGGGGCAGCAAAGTCCGCCTCACGCGGAACAGGGCACCCTTCTCGATGCGGTTGGGCTTCCTGGGCAGATGTGGAGCGCCAATGGTACGTATAGCCCAGTGGAAAAGAACAATGTGATTTCCCAGTGGGACTTCCAGCAATCGGCGGTGGTCTACTCCGGGTGGCATAACTCGGTGACGGTCACCCCTTACGTGGAGTTTAACGCTCTGATTGACAGCGAAGGCTACACGTACGACAACCAGATTCAGCCTAGCGCTGGCATCAGAATCAACAAACTGTTCCGCATCGGCATTATCAGTGTGGGCACAGCCTACTCGTACGGAGATAGGTTTGGCACTTCCACCGCGAGCGGCCGAACAGATTTCATTTCCGACTGGGTCGGCTGGCAAGCAATCGCCAATCCGACAAACCGCTTCCCCGGTTCTAGTTGGACCAGCATTGGACATACCTCTCCAGTGGAGCATGGCGACCTGATCGAACAGGGTTACGCTACCCAAGGCTTCGTGCTTCACCGTTTCAGGCGCGCAGCCATCATTCCCTACGGCGAGATTACGCTCGGGCATGATAGCCAAGGGTATGACTGGGAGAACAAGTACATCGGTGGAGGCGGGGTCAAGGTCGGCGCTTCAATCGGGGAAATATACACCGAGTTCGGTGCCGGCCTAATGCATGAAAGCCGATTCAACTCGGGTCTCAGCGCCAACGGCCTCAAGATATTTATGAATACTTCATACGAATGGCACTTATTCGGAAGAAGGGGGAACAACTAGTATGTTTCTGTCCGCTTCTCCGGGCCTCGGCAGCGTCTCTGGCGTTGTCCATCTGGCCATACGGAGGCCCTACATCGTAGCGTTGGCTGTGGCCGTCGTTGCAACAGTCGCTTTCACAAACTCGATTACGATTTCGATTCCAGCTCTTCCCCCACCGCTGGTCCCTGCAGCCCCCATTGTGCAGTATACTCCGCGACCGTCGGTAACTCTGCACAAACACGTTCCCTGGCATGCATCTAGTCATCGGCAGGAAGATACAGCGAAGCAGCGGTTAATCGTCAAACAAAGGCCGATGGTTTAACAGTTATGGCAGTCGGAGACTAATCGTCAATGAAACAAACGATGACCATAGGGCTGGTGCCCCGGCGGCAATTCAGCTACCCGACCTTGTTCGTATCATTCGCCTTGCACGCTATGTTCATCATAGGCCTGGCTCAGGTTGGTGTTATCACACCGGAGAGAGCTGTAGTAGCAACGAGGAGACTCGTCTATACGCCTCTGGTACTTACAGAGAACGTGGCCGCTAGGCCACAGCCGACAATCAGGGAATACGAGCCGCCTGTGGCTGCCAAGCTTGTCATTCCCAAGTTATCCGCCGTCAGTCGCCCTGCCCTTGTAGAACCTCCGAAATTGAAAATCAAGGCAGACGCTCCGGTTCTGACAGACGTACCTGTCTCCGTTGTGAAGCTTGCCCCTCAAGTACAAGTAGGCGCGTTCGCTCCGGCCAAGGAGAAGCCTACGTTGCCGAGGTCTGTGTCTTCTGAGCAGGTCCAGACCGGCGGATTTGGCGATCCCAACGGTGTTAAGGGCCATGGCGACGGGAAGAGCATAGTGACGATGTCATCTCTAGGATCTTTCGACATGCCCAGCGGCTCGGCATACGGGAATGGTACAGGCGGTGCTCACGGCAAGGCAGGCATTGTCACTATGTCTGGCTTCGATCCAAAACCGGACCTAACAGTTTCCACCCCAACAGCCCATGTTCCCCTGCCCGACACCGGCATGCCGGTGGAGATTCTCGGCCACGATAAACCTGACTACACCGAGGAAGGCCGTAAACTCGGCATCCAAGGCGAAGTCTTAGTTCGCGTCAGATTCACCGCTTCCGGTCAAGTCCGCGTGCTCAACGTGGTTCAAGGTTTGGGCCACGGACTTGATGAGCAGGCCGAACGCGCTGCCGAAAAGATCAGGTTTAAGCCGGCAGAGAGTAACGGACAGCAAGTTGACTCAATAGCAATAGTGCATGTGATCTTTGAACTAGCATCCTAAGGGGGTACCTTCCATGAAAACGCCATTCAAGTTTCTTAAGGGCATGTCAGTTGTATTGTTGATACTGCTGGCCGAGCTTGCTATTTCAGCCCACGGGCAGACGACCAACACCCTGGACTCCATAAGCCTCACGGCCCCAAGTGCCGCGAGCGGAAGCTCGATTATTGGACGAGTCACCCTGGCCAGGCCTACTACAGAAGACATCGAAGTCTCTCTGGCAGCAGACCCAATGACGGCGGCTACGGTTCCATCCAGCGTGACTATCAAAGCTGGCGAGACCAGTGCGACCTTCACCGTGACAACCTTACTGAGCCAGACGGCGATTGGCGGGGACGACACAGTAGCAAGCATTTATGGCAACTACGGTGTGACCAAGCATGCCGACCTGACCGTCTTGGCGCCTGTCTCCTTCGATCGAATGATAGACAAAGTGATCGCTCGGGAGCATTCTTTCGTCGACAATGTCAAACGGTATCACCCATTAGCCGAGACCTACATTCAGAACATGCAAGAAGACAAAGAGCATAACGTCACTCCCGTTGCTGACACATACTTCCTAGGGCGGCTGGATTTGAAAGAGAGCACGAACGAGGATGTATTCCAAAAGGACAAACCGGGCGGAATGCACCGCTTTCTTTCACCGTTCGAAACGATCGGAAAGAACGCCTTCACGCGCCATTATGTACCCGCAGGCTTCGCCAACATGGCGATCATCGACCGCGACTTCGAGAAAAATAACTACTTCTTTACGTTTGTGAGACAAGAGTTTTTAGGAGAAGTGCGATGCATCGTCGTCGATGTACAACCCAGGGAAAAAGCGCACCAAGGATCGTTCGCAGGACGCATCTGGGTCGAGGACCACGACTTCAACATCGTTCGGTTCAACGGCACTTATTCTAACAGGTCAAACTACGATTCCTATTTTCATTTTGACAGTTGGCGCATGAACATGCAGCCAGGGATCTGGCTGCCCTCCTACGTGTACAGCGAGGAAACCTCGCATAAGCATGACCTCCCGCCGTTCATCCAGCCTCGCTTCAAAGCGCAGACCAGGTTTTGGGATTACGATGAGGTACACATTAAGCATCAGTCCGAGTTCACGGATGTAAGGGTCGACCTGGCCCGAGACAACGACGAGGCAATCCGAGCACAGGCTACACCCTTGGAAGCGCAGCGTGACTGGGAGAGGCTCGCTGAAGATAATGCCATTGACCATCTACAGAAAATAGGTCTTATAGCTCCTCCAGGCCCGGTAGACAAAGTGCTTCAGACCGTAGTCAACAATCTGAGCATTACTAACAATTTAGACATCATCCCGGAAGTTCGTTGTCGAGTACTTCTAACCACGCCGCTCGAATCGTTTACTGTCGGTCACACCATCGTAATCAGCCGAGGCTTAATCGACGTGCTCCCTGACGAAGCTGCGTTGGCCATGGTTCTGTCCCATGAACTGGCGCACATCGTTCTCAATCACAGGATTGATACCAAGTTTGCCTTCAACGACCGATTTTTCTTTTCGGAGCCATCTACATTCCAACGCATGGATTTTGAGCGCAGCGCCCTCGACGAGCAAGCAGCGGATAAAAAGGCAATAGAACTGCTAAATAACTCGCCCTACAAGGACAAACTGGCCTCAGCGGGACGGTTTCTACGGCAGATACAAGATCGCGCGCAGGTGCTTTCTAACTTGATTCGCCCACACTTGGGTAATCCGTTGGGCAACAAGAGCACAACACGGTTAGAAGTTGTAGCCGCCGCAGTCCCAAAGTTGGAAAACACAATCGATCAGATAGCAGCTCTGTCTTTAGGCACTCGAGTGAACCTGTATCCATGGAGCAACAAGATTGAAATGATGAGCTCCAAACCCGTGACACTGTTAAGCCCGGCTGACAAGATGCCGCTCGAAGTCACGCCGTTCTTCCCCTACTTAACCAGAATGTCCATGCCACCTACCGACTTGGCGCAATCGGCCAAGATGGTAGACGTAAACAAGTAATATGCGTCAGATCTGAAGGTCGCCTGAAGGCGCGGCGCGCCCCAGGTTGACGGCCTCCAGAGATCTGTGATCGACGGGGCAACCAACAGCACAACGACCGTTTCGGCGGGAAGAAGTCCTTGGACCGTGGCGGTAGACCAAACACGATCAACATCTACGTCGTGAACGGCGGCAGCAGCACCGCAGCGTGACGGTAATTGACGGGGCGACCAAACAACACGAAGACGATCGCCACGGGAAGCTATTCTGTTGCTCTGGCGGCGGTGACGAACCAGATCTACAGTGCGCCTCGAACACAAATCATGGGTCGGGTTCAACAACCTTAAAGTACTCGACCCAACAACCGGAGAATCGAGGTGGAAAGAACAGCGGGTCGGCATGCTCGGCGCGAAGTCAATGACCAAGCACCAGGCACAGGACTCGCTCGAGGAAGTCCTCGCGCAGAAGACGGGCGGGACGACCCAAACCGCGGGCCGACGAGCGCATCGTCACCCTCGCTTGGTTTACCGGCAACCGCTTCTTCCCAGTGCGCGAACACAGCGCCATTCTTTGCCGTAATCAGTACATTGACCATAGCAACGAGTTAAGAGGCATTGCGCTCGGACTCTTGCTTTCTCGGGGATTCCGCTGTCAGCCTACTGAGCTTTTCCACATACGGCTGATTGATATCGGCGTCGCCCCTCTTCTCTCAGCGCGGCAAAAAGCTGCTCGGACAACACCAATCCCATCGCATGGACGGCATCGTGCCGGTCGAGTCCTTCTTCCATCAATCGCAAAAGAACGGCCCGAGCAGGAAACGTGTCCCCGAGCGGTACAAGCAGGTGTGCGGGGACGCGAGGGCCGAGCGGAAGCGATCTAGAAAAGAATTCCGGCCACCTGCTCAGCCATGAGATTCGCTTTCTCGCGTCGCATCTCGTGCGTCATCGATGGATCGTTCTGGACGCTGGAGCTCACGCTCACGAGGAAAGCCTGATCTCGCACCCGGCCCAGCACGCTCTCGGCGTATTGCTCTCGCCGGGCGGCGATGCTGCACATGACGGCCTCGTTGCCTATGGCTGGAAGGGGTTCCGGCTTGGGCCCGCATTGCGCGAGATAGGTGGGGAACTGTTTGGGGATGTCGGTCATGATGTCGACCGATATGCGCAGCAGGCGAACCACGGATCCTTGCGCTCGCGAGAATTCGCAGACTCCGTCGCCTCGATTGCCGATCTTGGCGGTCACCGTCACGGCGCCGCCGAGAATCCCGCGGGCGGTGGCCTCGTTGATCCAGGGACACTTCGATTGCCCCTGGCAAACAGGAGCTACAAGCATCGCCAGGCCGAGCAGGATGGTGCGAGAGCTTCGCATGTTTTTTCCGCCGCAGATTCTGGGTGCGAGCATGAGTAGGGTGCCGGAAAAACTCTTTCCCGACGCTGAGACTTCCCCCGGTGGCGAAAGCCATTCTCCATTCCAGTCGACTGATCGGAGCGGCTGAAAAGCGGGCGCCCTTTGAACGCGGATCCCGACGGAGCCTCTCAGCCGCAGGTTAGGATTTCATTGCTGGCTGCAACGCTTCCGCCTTGAGTATCTTGCCGCCCTCTTGAATCACATAGAGGCGGTTAGCCTCCAGATCCTTCAATTGGTCGACTTGCCCACTCAACCAGCGAATCTCCACCCTGTCGACCTGGGTGGCTTGGTCCAGGCCGAAGTGCATGCGCATGTCATTCTGCGAAAAATAACTTCCGCCACTGCGCAGTTCGTCCATCTGGACGAGCGGCTTATCCGTGCTCGACACGGTCTTGGCCGTCACCAGCACGCGGCTGCCGATGCCGGTTCGATTGGATTTCACGCCCACCAGCTTGATCTTGATCCAGTTTCGGTGGAGCGTTGAGTCGCAACGCAGGAGTTGGGGAATCGCATTGACGCAGTTGACGACGATGTCGAGGTCGCCATCGTTGTCGTAGTCGCCAAAGGCGCAGCCGCGCGCCGGAGCGTTCTCCATAATTCCCGGACCGCCTTGGTTGGTGACCTCTTCGAAGCGTCCGTTGCGCAGGTTGCGATAGAGATATTTGTGTTCGGCATACTTCAGATCGGCCTTCGACTTGTCTACCTCGGGATAGACGTGGCCGTTGGACATTAAGATGTCGAGCCAGCCGTCATTGTCCATGTCGAAGAAGCCTACGCCCCAGCCCAGCAGCCGGGTGTTGACACCGAGCCCGCTCGGATAGGTGCGATCTTCAAAAACGCCGTCGCCGAGGTTGGTATAGAGCGAGTCGGTGTCGCCGGCAAAGTTTGTCTTCACCACATCGAGATTGCCGTCGCGGTTGTAGTCGCCAATCGAAACCCCCATGCCGGCCTGGGGTTTGGCTTCGGCCGATAGCGCCGCTCCGTTTTCGATGGCCACGTCTTTGAAAGTACCGTCCTTCTGATTCAGATACAGGGTCGCGGGGGCGGAATCATTGGCCACGTAGATGTCCGGCCAGCCGTCGTTGTCGAGATCGGAAGCGGCCACGCTGAGACCATAGGTGCCGACGGCGTTCCACATGCCCGACTTCTGACTCACGTCGGTGAAGGTTCCATTCCCCTCATTGTGATACAAAATATTTCTTCCCCCGGCCAGCCCCGGTGGCCCACAGGCGACCACGATTCCTTTGTACGTGCACGGGCCTTCCTCAGGCAGTGGAGCCGTCTTCAAATCGAAGTCAACGTAGTTCGCGACGAAAAGATCCAAATGCCCGTCGCGATCGTAGTCAACCCAGGTACAACCGGTATTCCAGCGCGTTTTTGGCCCGGGCTGCGTCAGACCGGCGCGTTCCGTGACATCCGTGAAGGTTCCATTGCCGTGGTTGTGGTAGAGGGCATTCTGCCCGTAATAGGTAACAAACAGGTCGTCATTGCCGTCGTTATCGTAGTCGCCGACGCAGCAGGCCTGTCCCCATCCGGTGCGGATTTCGAGGCCCGAACCTTTGGTGACATCGGTGAACGTGCCGTCACGGTTGTTCTTGAACAAGCGACAATGCGGCTCTTGTCCCTTGGCGAATCCTTCAAGGCGCCATCCGTTTACCAGGAAGACATCCAGCCAGCCATCGTTGTCGTAGTCGTAAAAGGCGAGTCCGCAGCCCGTGGTTTCCAGCAGATATTTGTTCTTACCGACGCCGCCGTAAATCGTTTCGACGTCAAGCCCGGAACCTTGGATGACATCCACGAAGCTGACGCCGAGTGGCGTGCCTTCAAGGGGAGATTTCGGACCCGGTGGCGGAGGCGCCGGCTTGGCGTCGTAGCTGCGCTCGCTTGGGCCTATAGTTTTCTTGCTGCCGCTGGGCGGGACATTCTGTTGTTGAGGAGCGGCCAGGGCCAGAACGTCCGCGAAAGGGAGGACAAGAGCCGTGCGGCTCAGCGAGCGAAGAAACTTCCGGCGATCCCAAGGCAACACAATTCCTCCGCTATTGCTGACCGCCGCCGTTGGCGCTGGCAGGCGCCAGGTCGGAATGCATGTGCCAGGGCACGCTTTCGGTCGAGATCTCAGGATGCTTGCGTAGAAAATCGAGAGAATAAGTGGGCGCCGCAGGATCGATCCGCTTGGTGGCATAAAGGGCGGCTTGTTGAGCGGCCTCGGTCTTCATGCCTTTGCGGCGATACAAAATAGCGAGATTGTAATGCGCTGCCACATCGTCTGGATCGATGGCCTGCAGCGCTTCAAACTGGGCCACCGCATCATCGGAACGATGCTGCTGGTAGTAGGCGATGCCAAGTTCGCGGCGCGCATCGCGCGATTGGGGATATTGTTTCACGACTGCCTGCAGATCGGCGACTTCGGCTTCCGGATGGCCCTCGCGGCGCTCGACCAAGGCGAGATAGTAGAGTGCTCGCGCGTAATCAGGATGGAATTGCAGGGCCTTTTCCAGAGCGGGTCGCGCCGACGAATATTTTTCCCACTCGATATACGTCAGACCCACATTTACGTAGCCGTCGTCGTAGTCGGGCCGCAGCTTTACGACTTGCTCAAAGGCCTCAATGGCGTCGGAGTATTGCTGCTGATCGAGAAATCCGATGCCCAGATTGTTCCAGCGCATCCAGTCCGGATTGTCGCCGGTGGCGGGCAGAGTGGGATCATTCATGCCCATGCCCAACGTGCGAGCGCGGGAAGCCAGCTCCACCACAGGGTAAAGCGGGTGATCCGATCCCAGCACGTTATTCAAATAACTCTGCCGCAGGTGACGGTAGTTGACGCGGGCGGTGATGCTGAGCGGACCCACCGCATCCGACGGAACCTGGAATTCATAACGCACCAGGGCGGAACGACCGGACTGAATCGAATTGTCGTAGGCCATGGAGTGGATGGTCGCGACTTTGTGATTGTCGACAAACTCGCCGGAAAGATTCACCGGCCGGTTGGTGAAGCTGTGCGCGCGAGTATCCAGCATGCCGTCGGGCTTCAGAAATCCGCTGTGATAAATATCTTTCCCGGCAGCGTCCTTTACGACGACCTCGATCCACGCCTCGTAGAGATCGCGAACCTCGGGAATCAGCGAGTGGCCGATGTTCTTGTTCTGGACCACGACGTAAGCCTGCACCACGTCGTTCGGCTCAAGCCGGAAGGGAACTGAGCCTAAAGGCGCGATCATTTTATCGTCGCCGGCCTTTTTCAGGGCGAAAATGTCTACGTTGAGGAAGTTGCCGCGCTTCAGGAACCCAATCGTGTTCTCCAGTTGTTCGTCAAAGCCGTAATAGAACGGCACCGCCGTATTTCCCGCAGTCCAGCGATGCGACGCCAGCATTCCGCCCTTGGCTCCATAATCGGGCAGAGCCGCTGGTACGCGATACATGTGGCAATTCTGACAAGTGGTGAAGTCCGCGTGATAAAAAGTCAGCGGATTGCGGTTCGAGAACTTGGAATTCTGCCACTCGTCATAAACGGTAAAAGCGCGGATGAACTTGTAATCGTTGAGCGCATTCGGCAGGTTGGCCTTATGACAGGCGGCACAAAATTCCGGCGTCTTATAAAACGGCTGCATCACGGCCTGCGCGTGACGCTCAGGATGCTGCAGGATATCGCCGAAGGGAGCCTCGCCGGGAATGCGATTGCCGTTCTCGTCGACCATGACGGCGGGCACACCCATGACATAGCCGCCATTCCCCGAGGTCGACTGCAACCGCTGGATGGAATGACAGGTGGTGCAAGTCAGGCCATCCTGGTCAAACGCGCGATCGACCTGCGAGTTCTCGGTCAGCGCGCCCGACAACACGGCGATGGGATTGTGGCAGCTATCGCAATGTCGCGAAAATTCGATGCCTTCGGTGCGGATCAGGATGTTGACGCTCGTCCGGTAAAACGGCGTGCGGAAGGAGTTGGAGTGCAGCGCCTGACGCCACTGGTGATAAGCCTCTTGGTGGCAGTGGCCGCAATACTCCGCCTTCGGAAAGGCGCCGGGCGCAATGAACTGGTTGCCCTCGATGGCGGCGTTGCCAGGCAGCGAGAAGTTGTCCTTGTCGAAGCGAAAATTGTAGGTCTGTCGTATCTGATCGGAGTAATTCTTGCGTTCGAGGCTCGGGTCAGGCTGCGCCGACTGGGCGAAGGTAGTGAACTGCAGCGCTGCCATCAGCAATGCCATGCTGACCGCGAAAACGGCGATGCCGACCATGATTCGGCTCATTCGAGACTTCAATGGCGACCTGCGGGAATCAAACAATCTTTGTATAGCTTATCCCTAACTGGCGATAAATGCTGCCTGGAAATGATAACCAAGCGCAACCACTTCCCATTACGGCTGCGCCCGTTCGAGTGCTTCCGCTTTCTGCCGTTGGGCTACGGCTTCCGCGATTTTGCCTTGGCGCTGCAGCGCTTTCGCCAATCCGCGGTGCGCCTCGGCATAATCGGGGTCCTCGCCAAGCGCTTCCTGATAGCGCTCGACGGCGTCCGCGATTTGCCCCTTCTGCAGCAGCGAGTTGCCTGTATTCGTGGACACGGTCGCCCGTTGGTGATTCATGGCAACCCGTTCCAGTTCCGCGCCCTTCTTGCGCTCGGCGGCTGCCTCGGCCGGGCTGCCCTGCTGCGCCAGCACGCTCGCCAGTGTCAGGTGAGGGTCCGGCTGGTCCGGCGTTTGACGGATCGCTTCCCGCAGAGCGCCGGCGGCTTCGGGCAATTTGTTCATTTTATGATAAAGACTGCCCAACGTCGCCCAGCCGTCGGGGTTGTCGGGGTGCAGCTTCATCGCCCGTGAGAGTTCGCGGGCTGCATCGTCGTAGCGGCCGTCCTGCATATAAATGATGCCCAGCGTGTAAGGCGGCTCGTGGGCGGAAGGATTCAGCCGGGCCGCGGCCTCCAATTCAGGAATTGCGGCGGCATCGTCGTCCTTCAACTTGAGCGCGAGTCCTAGATTGTAGTGCAGCTGAAAATTATCAGGAGCGGTCTTGAGGCCGGACCCGAGGACGCGAATGGCGCCATCGACTTCGTTCATTTGCAGGTAGGCTGCGGCGAGATTCTCGTGCGCGGCGGCATCGTGGGGATTATGGGCGAGCGTGCGCTCAAGAAACGGAATGGCAGTCTTGGCGTTCCCCGTCAACAAAAGAGCTAATCCCAGGCTCGCGACCGCTTCTGCGTTTTTCGGCTGCGCTTCAACGACCTGGCCAAGCAGGGGCACAGCGTCCGCTGTGTGGTCGCCGCGCTCGAGCGCCAGGGCGAGCTGATACTTCGCTTCCGTGGCCGCGGCGCTGAGTTTGATGGCGCGCTGGAATTCCGCGATGGCTTTGTCGTCCTCATTGTTCGCCGCATAAGCCTTACCCAGTTCCGTGGCCGCCACTGGGTTGTCGGGAGCCATCTGGGAAGCCATGGTCAATTCCGGGATCGCGGCAGGCACCTGTTGTTGCATCAGCAGCGCCACTCCCAGATGCAGATGAGCCCCGACCAACTGAGGATTGAGCTCAATCGCTTGCTGAAATTCCCTGACAGCCGCAGGCCAGCTTCGTTGTTGAGCGTGGAGCGAGCCCAGAGCGTCGTGCAGTTCGGGGTTCTGTGGGGAGGCGGCAACGGCGGCTTTGATCTCGGCGATTGCCGCCGATGCCTGCCCGGTCGCGGCGAGCGAGCGAGCATAGGCCTGAAGGACGTAGGAAGGCAGCGCGGGAGCGGAATCTGAACCTGGCCTTTGCCGGGCCTGGGCTTCCAGCTTTTCAAAGGTACCCACTGCTTTCTGGTAGGCGCCGGTTTGCTCGTACGCCAACGCCAGATTTGTTTGGGCGGCAACATCGCCAGGTTTTAGCGCGAGCGCCCGTTCCAGCTCTCGAATGGCTTGGGAAAATTTCCCGACCTGCATCAGCACGGCGCCCAGGCTGCTGTGGCCTTCTTCAATCTGCGGCACCAGGCGGACGACCTTCTCGAACTCGGCTTCTGCGGTCTTCCAGTCTTGGTTCTTCACCGCGGCATTGCCTGCCCCATAGGCTGCCTGCGCCGTGTTGTTGATTTCGATCTGGGATCCCGCCGATGGGTCGCTCTGATCGGCGAAACAGATTCCGTTCCCTAGCGCCAAGGTAAAAGCGAGCAGGAAGGGAATGGAACGCGTTCTGAAAGGCTCCGCCCTACGAGCGCGAGTCCGGACTTTGCCAGAATGAATAGGCAAGGTCCCCGTAAGATACATGAAGTCCGCCGAGGCTCAGATGAGCCGCAACCACATATGGGCGCGAGTATAGCAGTCTATCCTGCGAAGTTGGATGCGACGACTGGTCATGATGGAAGTACGTCGGCAAAGACAAACCCATCGCGCTCGACCACTTCTCCCGTCCGCACTTCGATCGGACGAGAGAAGACCGGCGCATCATAGACGAAGGTGTGAAATTCTCCGTTCTCCCCACAGGGGTCGATCCCGGGAGGGAGAGCCTCGAGCAGGCGCGAATCGTAGTCACGTCCGGCAAAGGACTTTGTCAGCTTCGCGGGATCGACGCAGGTAATCTTTGCTTTCACTCCGGCCGCGATCATTTCGCGAGACAGTTGCTCGGTGGGAATTTTCCAGGCCGGAAACAGCGGTTCGAGTCCGCTGCCCTGCAATTGCCGCACTCGGTAATCGCGAACGTCTTCTAGAAAAAGGTCGCCGAATGCGACCGCGCTGATACCCTCGGCCGTGGCCCGGTGGCAGGCGGCGCGCATTCGATCTTCGTATTCCAGATTAGAACATGGCCAGGGTAGATCGACAGCCCACAGCGGGATCCCAGTTCGCTCCGCCTGGGCTTCCACCAAGCCACGCCGGACGGCATGCATCGCCACGCGATTCGCATGGGAGTTAAAGGTGGTGAGCAGGGCGGCGACCTGGAGTCTCGGCTGTTGCCGCAGAAGGTGCAGCGTCCAGGCGCTGTCTTTGCCGCTGCTCCACGATAGCAGGACCCTGGTCACGCTCGACTCATGGTGAGGGTGAGGACTTTGCAAGACTTGAGGATAGCAAACTTCACACTGCGGGCAGAAGGTCGGCCGGAGAGCGTACAGCATACGAACGGCAATTCACGATCAAACCCGCGTCAGCCGATTCCTTTTGTTGTATAAAGGGGCTCACCAATCTCACACACCCCCTGTGCGCAGGAGGTCCAGGCATGGCGCTGCAGACTTTCGTGATTGCAATCCGGGTGCTGCGCAAGAACCCGTTGTTTACATTGACGGCTGTGGCCACGCTCGCCCTGGGACTGGCTGCGACCACCACGATTTTCAGCGTCACCAATGGCGTGTTGTTGCAGCCTCTTCCCTACAAGGATCCTGCCCGTATCGTGATCGCCGGAATGGATCTGCGGCAGCGCCATGTTCGTGATCTTCCGTTCTCCAATGCCGACTTTATCGATCTGCGGGACGGTACGAAAACTGTGTTCGAGGATTTAGCCGGCGTTTTTACCTTTCGTGATGTCACGCCTCTCGAAGACGGTACGCCGGAGCAGACTCATGTGGCATTCGTGACGACGAATTTCTTCCGCTTGTTGGGCGGCCGGATCGTGCTTGGGCGCGATTTCTACGACGAAGACGGAATCCCACAACCTGCAGCGCCGCCCGGAGCTGGCGAGCAGCGGCCGCCGCCGCAGCTGCCGTTGGTGGCGATTCTCAGCTATGAGTATTTTCAGCGACGTTTTGGCGGCAATGCTGCGGTGCTTGGTCATCCGATGCCGGCCGGCGGGCAGCCCAGCCCGATCATTGTCGGAGTGCTGGCTCCGCACTTCCGGCTGTACTTTCCGCCAGAAGCGGATCAGGAATCCTCACCCGACTTCTGGATTGCCAATCGTCTGGGTTACGATGCCGCCGAACGCAACTCATTCGCGATTCTTCCCGTGGGCAGACTGAAAGCAGGCGTTTCGGTCGATCAAGCGCAAGCGGCCGCCGACAATGTGGCTGCGGAGGCTCGCAAGAACTTTCTCATTGAACGAACCGCCGGATATTACATTCACGTCGAGCCCATGCGGCAGCATCTGGTCTCGGAAGTCCGGCCGGCGATTCTGGCGCTGATGGGCTCGGCGATTTTCCTGCTGCTCATCGCTTGCGCCAACGTAGCCAACCTTATGCTGGTGAGGACTTCGGTGCGCGAACGAGAACTCGCGGTGCGCGCGGCCCTCGGCGCCAATCAGTGGCGCCTGATTATTTCCCTCTTGACCGAAGCATTTCTGCTTACCTCCGTCAGTACGCTGGTGGGTCTGGCTCTGGCGTGGATCGGAATTCAGGAACTGCGCATCCTCGCCCCGCCGAATCTGCCTCGCCTCGATAGCGTCAGACTCGATTCGGTCGTGCTCGGTTTTACCGCCCTTGCATGTCTGGCTGCCACCGCAGTTTTCGGCATGCTGCCGGCTTGGCGAGCCTCGAAGCCCGGAGTCACCACTTTGTTGCGCGGCAGCGGCCGAAATGCCGGACTGTTAGGGGGAAGCACGTTACGCAACGCGGTCGTCATGGTCGAAGTCGCTCTATCGTTCGTTCTGCTGGTCGGAGCGGGATTGATGTTCCGCAGCTTCCTCGAACTGCAGCGCGTTGATCCGGGCTTCGATCCGCACCGGCTGTTGACGTTTCAAGTTGTGGGGAACGGTGAAGTCGGAAACTCACCGGAAAAGCGAGCCGTTTCCGTCCGCCAAATGCAAGAGCGTCTGCGGTCCATCCCGGGAGTTGAGAGTGTGACCGCTTCCAATCCTTTTCCGCTAGCGGGAGGTTTCTTCCCCATCCGGTGGGGCACCGAAGAAGCTCTCGCGGACGCGGGCAAATTCCAAGCGACAGATAATGAAATTGTTCTCCCCGGCTACTTTGAAGCCATGCACATGCGCTTATTGGCGGGCCGCTTTTTCACAGACTCCGACAACTTGCCCGGGCGCAATTTCGTCGTGATCGACGACGTCCTTGCCAACAAGGCTTTCCACGGGCAATCCGCCGTGGGAAGGCGGATTCTCATACGCCTCCGCACGCCCGAGGCTGAATGGGTCGAGATCGTTGGAGTGGTTGCTCATCAGCATGCCGTTTCGCTGACAGAACCGGGGCGTGAACAGGTTTACTTTACCGATGCATTCGTGGGGTCTGGCCGCGTCGGTTGGTGGGCGATTCGGACAGGAAATGCTCCCGCCAATTATGGCAGCGCCATTCGCGCTGCGGTAAAAGAAGTAGATTCGCATTTGCTGGTCACCGAGATGCAGCCGGTTGAAGTTCTGGTCGCGCACGCACAAGCTGGCACCCGCTTCTCGTTGATCTTAATTACTGTCTTTGCGATCATCGCCGGCGCGCTCGCCGGGGTGGGGTTATATGGCGTGCTTTCGACGGCGGTGCGGCAGCGTACCGCGGAGATTGGCGTGCGGATGGCCTTGGGGGCAGGACGGCAGGAGATCTTTCATCTGGTGGTCGGGCAAGGACTTCGCCTCAGTGCCATCGGGGTTACCGCCGGTGTGATCGGCGCATTTGTGCTGACCCGACTCATGCGTGCCATGTTGGTGGGAGTGAAGGCGACCGATCCGGCGACATTCGGACTGGTTGCGATTCTGTTCTTGTTCGTGGCCGCCATGGCGTCGTGGCTGCCGGCTCGCCGCGCTGCGTCCTTGGAGCCTGCTCGGGCTCTGCGCGAGGAATGAGGATTCACCATGGCCGGCATGAAGCTCTATCGCACATCCAACGGGATATTGGTCGAGGAGAATGACAACTACTATTTGGTCTCGGTCGCCGATTGGGACGAGCTGATGAGCAGCCCCCATCTGTTTACGCGAGTTCGGGAGGTTATTGGCAAAGGGGTGCGGTCGAGTTTCAATGCAGCGACGGTTCTCGCTCCCGTGGCCGGCCAGGAGGTGTGGGCGGCGGGTGTGACCTACTATCGGAGCCGTAATGCACGCATGGACGAGAGCAAAGATGCGGGAGGCGGCAGCTTTTACGATCGCGTGTATGCAGCCGAAAGGCCGGAGCTTTTTTTCAAGGCGACCGGGCGGCGCGTGGTTGGGACAGGGGGCGCGGTGCGTATCCGATCGGACGCGAAGTGGTCGGTGCCTGAGCCCGAGCTGACTCTGTTGATAAGTCCCGCGGGCGAAATTGTGGGCTACACCGTTGGCAACGATATGAGTTCTCGCGATATTGAAGGGGAGAATCCGCTCTACCTGCCGCAGGCCAAAGTCTATGACGGCAGTTGTGCGCTGGGTCCTTGCGTGCTGTTGGCGACCGAGCCGCTGGACAAGACCACCACGATTCAGATGGAGATCGCCCGGCAAGGTAAAACTGTCTTTACGGGAAGCACCACGCTGGCAGAACTCAAACGCGACCCGCAGCAGCTAGCCGCGTTCCTTCTCCGTGACAACACATTTCCCCAAGGCGTATTTTTGATGACCGGGACGGGCATTGTTCCAGCGAACGACTTCACGCTGGCGACGGGGGACACAATTCGGATTCGCATTCAAGGGATTGGCACGCTCGAAAATTATGTCGCGTAGTTATGGTCGCGATGGGGCGGAAGCCAGGTTTGGTAAATTTCATGCGGACGCATGCCGATGGGATGCGTCCGCACATCGCTGGGGGCCACTTCCGCATAATAGAAATTCCCAAACGGAGAATAATAGTGACTCAGTATCGGACAGGGCGAACTGTTCTATGGAAGACCGATGGTGCTTGGCCGGCGACTATGATTCCGGTAAGTCCCCTTCGGTACGCTGTAACTCATTCGGTGAAGCTCTCTCCATTGGATGGAATCGTGAATGCGCCGCCGACGAGGCTGCCACTGTAGTCGTTCAGGAACGAGAAAGAACCCCGGGAACCGCTTCATAGTTACTCATCGCTCAGCTCAACGTAGGGTATTGGGTTGGCGGCTGGGAGTGACATGTTACTGATTCGATTAAGTCGAGCATGTTTTGCGGGTTTGCATTGCCAATGAATGCCGTAACTTTCCCTGAGGTGCGATTTTCTTAACCCTCAGAACGGGCCCAAAAACAGGATCGTCCGGGAGTGTCCTTCCGCCCGAACGCCTATGTACCTTCGAAATCTGTTCCTAACTGATTCCGAAGCTCAGACTCAGTATGTATCGGCGAATCGGGGTGGAAACCCTGCGACGCTGTTGTCTGCTGAGATCGATCTATGAAATGTCTTCAGACAATTGGCGCTGTGAGGCGTAGCCAACTGGGAATGGTGCTTCTCTGCCTGGCGACGATGGTTGGCTGCCAAGGTTTCAGCTCAAGCAAGTCTGCCGCCACGCAGCAAGTGCAGGCGGGCACTCTGTCTCTGAGCGGAGCTAGCCTGAGCTTCGGCAGTGTTATCGCGGGCACCAGCAAGACGTTGACGTTGACCGCGTCCAACACCAGCACGGCTTCCATTACGCTTAGCAGCGCGTCGATTTCCAGCCAATATTTTTCGTTGAGTGCTCCAACTCTGCCCGCCGCGATTATGGCTGGCCAGAGCATGCCGGTCAGTTTCGTCTTTAGTCCCAACGCGGCAGGGACTTTCAATGCCACTGTCACGGTTACGAGCAATGCCTCCGATAGTTCGGCGACTGTGTCGCTTACCGGAACCGGAGTGGCGAGTGGTCTGCTCGGAGCCAGTCCAGCCAGCGAGAGCTTTGGCAGCGTAACCGTTGGCAGCCAGAGCAGCCAGACGGTCACTCTGACGAATAACACTGCTTCGACGGTCAACATTTCTCAGGCCGCGGTGAGCGGCAGCGGATTCACGCTGAGCGGCATAACCACGCCACTGGCGGTCGACGCTTCTAAAAGCGCCACGTTTACCGTTACCTTTGCACCTAAGGCGACGGGAAGCGCGAGCGGCAATGTGACGATCACTTCGGATGCCCCGAATCCTTCGCTGTCGGTGGCATTGACCGGTACTGGGGCTGCGCTGGGCGCACTGGGAGCGAATCCGACGAGTTTGAACTTCGGAACTGTGCAGACGGGCACCAACCAGCCACTGCCAGAAACCGTGACCAACACCGGCGGTTCGACGGTGACAATTTCAAGCGTTGGAGTGAGCGGGACCGGCTTCGCCATACAGGGAATTTCTACACCGGTGACGCTCACCCCAGGACAAAGCGCCAGCTTCACCGTGACCTTTACTCCGGCATCCGCGGCCACTGCCAGCGGTAGCGTGACCGTGACCTCGAATGGCTCCAATCCAAGTTTGACAATTGCTCTTGCGGGTACCGGATCGACCGCGGCTGGACAGCTTTCCGCGAGTCCGACGCCCGTCGCGGTTGGGAGTGTGTTTACGGGGTCAAGCGGAACCGCCACGGGAAGTCTCACTGCGACTGGAGCGAACGTAACCGTAACCGCAGCCGCTACCGGGAACTCGCGCTTTGTAATCAGTGGCTTGTCGCTGCCGGTGCGGATTCCGGCGGGCACGAGTGTGCCGTTTACCGTGACCTACAGTCCGCTGGTTGCAGGTGCGGATAGTTCCACCCTAAGCTTTACCAGCAACGCCCAGGTTACCACTACGACCGATACGGCTACCGGAACCGGTGCTGCGGCTCCAACTCATACCGTCAGTTTGACGTGGACCGCCAGCAGTTCCACAGACGTTTCGGGCTATAACGTCTACCGTGCGATCTACGTCAGTTCCTGCGGTGCGTACACAAAGATTAACGGAGCCACTTTGGTGAGTGCGGTGACTTACACCGATTCCGCGGTGACCGACGGGACCAACTACTGCTACGCTACCACCGCCGTGGATTCGAGTAATGAAGAGAGCGGCTACTCCAACGTTGTTTCCGATGTTCAGATTCCTCCTCCGTAATTGTGTCAGGGGTTCAGGTTTCGCTGGCTTTTCGTTCAGATTCGCACGAGAATCGCCGGCATTTGTCACGGTCGGAAAGCGTCACAAACTTTTCGAAGCGCTTCGAGTCCTTGAAGACAGTCCTCGTGTTCGATCCTGCTTTCTTAAGAGCGTCATCCTTCTGAGGATGAATGACTACCGTCTCCTTCCCGGCAGCTTTCCTCGATTACCAAGGTAAGACCCGTGCAACGATTTAGCTCACCCTCTGGCGGGAGAACCGACGACAATGGGACTTGTCGGAGAGCGATTTGCCGAGAACACCACGCCAGCTGATCAAATCATCCGTCGGAAGTCGACCTCTGTTTGCTGCTGATCTGAAAGGAAATACCCCACGCGCTATAGTCCAACCGCAATCATATTGTTACTGGTTTCGAGCCTAAGCTATGCCCAAAACGCCCCGTCCGAGCGCGATGAGATTCAACAACTTGTTCAGCAGGTAGCGGCACTTCAGGAGCGAGTTAGGCTGCTTGAGTCCCAGCAAGCAGCGAATTCCGCCTCCACTACCGATGGAACTGCTCAGGCTGTAAGCACACCCACGGCGCAAACTGCGCCTAACGATGCGCTACCTCCTTCCATCCCAGAAAGTCTTCACGAACTCCATGGCATTCAATGGCGGGGGTTCGGAGAAGTCGACTACAAGGTCCTCAATCAGAGAACGCCCGAATTGGGAACGTATGGCTTTGTACCCGGCTCACATGGGGACTTCTACACCGGCGACTTTGAACTCTTGCTCACGGCCCGGATCAACGACAAGGCCAGTGTCTTATCAGAAATCGTCTTCGAAGAACAGGATGCCCAGAAGTTTGGAGTCGACTTGGAGCGCGTGCTACTCAAGTACGATTACAACGACCACCTGAGAATGTCTTTCGGTCGGTATCAGACGGGAATTGGCTATTACAACACTGCCTTTCATAGCGGTAGCTGGCTTCAAACCACCGCCGATCGCCCTCTGATCATGGAGTTTGCCGACGATGGAGGTTTGCTGCCGACACAGGCGATTGGATTGTCCTTCACGGGCGCCATTCCTTCCGGCGGATTGGACCTCAACTACATCGCTGAGTATGGATCCAGCGATACGGTTCGTCCCGAGCTCAATGGCAACGTATTCGAAGACGAGAACAATGGCAATCACGTAAATGTCGGCCTGTTTGCCCGCCCCGAATCAATACCCGGCTTGCAGGTAGGCGCATCAATTTATCACGATCAGATTAGTGACTTCACGCAAGGACCCACTGTCAGGCTCGGCCAGACCATCGTCAATGGACATATTGTCTATGTCCGGCATGGAATCGAGTTCCTGAATGAAGGCTTCCTCATTCGGCATGCATACGATCAGAACGCAACCGTGTTTAACATGCCCGCATTCTATTCGCAGATATCGAAGCAGTTTGGCCGTGTTCGGCCGTTCTTCCGATATCAGTACATAAACGCAAATCCGGGCAGCCTCTTTCGAGATGTTGATCTTCGTTACGGGTCCTCGTTTGGTGCGCGATACGATTTCGATGACTTCATCGCTTTCAAGGCTCAATTGGACCAAACCGAGAGAAAGGGCCAGGCGGACCTTGACGGGCTGCATTTCCAGTTGGCATTTACGTTCTGAAGCGATCTATGCAAACCAAACTTATCGTCGGATGGATCGCCATCTTCCTCGCGGGTCTAGCAGGCTTTTCCTCCGCTGCCGCGCAGACAGGAAGTGTGGCGGTCGTGGTCAACGAGAAGAACCCGGTGAAAAATTTAAGCACTCCCGAGCTTCGCAAGCTCTTTGCCGGAGAGAAGCATGACTGGGCTGGCGGCTTGCCGGTCAAATTATTCGTACGCGCGCCCGGTGCATATGAGCGAGTCGTTCTGTTGAAATTGTTGGGTATGTCAGAGAGTGAATACAAGCGCTATTGGGCGGCTCAAGTCTTTCGGGGAGAGGCGCAGGCGGAGCCAGTTGCACTGTTCTCGAATGGTATGCAAAGAGAAGCGATCGTGCTGTATCCCGGTGCTGTGGCTTTAGTGAATGTCCAGGACATCAAGCTCGGCATGAAGGTGGTCAAGGTGAACGGTCATATGCCCGCCGAGGCGGGATATTCATTCTGAGAATTCTGATTCCTTCCGAGCGAGACACGTCGACTGTGGACTGCAAGCAGCAAGAAAGATAGCAAGTCTTGATCAGTGTTCGGGGGGTAGCCAGTTCAGACCTCCGTGGCCGCAAACTGCAGCGCAAGCGACTCTTCATCGCCTTGAGTCCAAACTGGTCCCCTATGGAACAGCCTGCACCTCTCCTTGCGCTCCATGCAGTTTGCCTGAGGCCTGCGTCCGCCGCGCCAGCGGCTGCCTGCGGACGGTTTTTTCGAACAGCTCGCCCCAATCCTCTGTTCCGCCCCCACTCTGCTTACCAAGAGCGCCCCAGTCGAAAAGCACTCGCGTCCATCGTCGGGAACAAGTGGAATTTGCACCTACTATTTCACATCCGCCGAACGGTCTCCTTCGTAGTGCATGATGTGGTAATACGCCTCCCAGCCATCCCATAGCAGGGGCGGAGCAATGTAGGTTTGGGGATCGTCCAGGAACTTCGAGAATATTTGGAGGAGTTCGCGAGTGCGCTCGACTCCCGTCAACCAATCTCCCCGATACCAATTTTTCCATTTGCCGTATTCTGCAGCGACCTCGGCGCGATGAATCTCCTCGAGCGCCGCGATGGCTTCCTGAGCCTCATCATGAGCTTGAGACTTCCTTCCACTTTCAGCGTCCTCGATAGCTTTCGATACCAGAAACAGGCCTCGATTGCTTTCGCGATTGATGGCAATCATAGCCAGAACTTGCTCGCGATAGAAATTCTGCCGCGGAATGGGAATCACCGGCTCCAGGGCAAGAGCCTTCTTCCAGATCGCATCCCATCGCAGCTGTGCATCGCCACACTGCTGAACGTTTCTGGCAATGGCCTGGGCCAGCCATTCTTTGCCACTCAGCCGGGCAGAGCCCGACGCCAGTCCACCATCGAGAATGCGGGCAGACTCCCATTTCGGCGCCTGGCTAGGCAGAGCATAGAGGGGAGAATCGATCATGTAGGTCAGCAGCATTCGGCGCGCTTCGGTGTGATACAGTTGGTCGCCGTATTCATGAGGCGGATCGCCGGAGTGCGCGGGCGACTTGAAGTACTCCTTGTACAGTTCGACGAGTTTCGGAGCGGCCTTCTCCCCAAATTCCTGAACCGACCACTGCCGGTAAAACTCTTCGGCCGGGGCGGATGCCTCCGGCAGACCCTTCCATACTGCATCCATGACAGCTCGAATTGACATGCTGACCGGACGAACATCGCTGGTATTTACAAGGTAATACTCGGTAGCTCCCGCTTTGATGTAACGCCCGATTTCAGACAAGCTGCGTTCAATGGGAACCATCTCGGTGAGTTGGTTCGCTCTCCCATTCATCATGGCAACATGATCGTAAGCTCCCTGGGCGGCAGTCACTGCACCATGGTCCTGCAGATAGCCGTATCCGTCATCAGCCCATACGGTCGTAACCTCCGGTGGAATCTTGAGGTCGCCCTGCTGAACCAGCCTTGCACCCTCTTGCCACAAGTTGGTAACGAACTTCGCCTCCGGGTGGACCGAGCGCACAATGCTCATCTGATCGGCGATCGCCGTGCTGATGAGTTGGCCCAAAGCCTTGTTATTGTCCCTCACACTGGGATCCATCGACGCGTAAGTCACATCCGATAGACCGCGCAGACCGACCGACCATAGCACCTCCTGATCCGGCAAGTAGGAGCGCACAGCATCCCGCCATGCACGCTCCAGAATCTCAGGATTCGCGGTGTAGTTGTAGGGAACGTCTTTTGGCCACCGCGCAACGTTCATTCCCAGCGGGATAGCGTGGTGTTGTGTCACGATGAGGCCCCGCTTGGCCGCAAGCTTGACCTGCGGATCATCCGGGAAGATCCATGTCCCCGGCGTGACCATGTTTCCCTTCAGACGCAGGATCGTTTCATAGATTTTGTTCCATACATCCAGCGAGATTCCGGTCTTGTCTTTCTCCTCCCCCGACGCCCATCCGGTCAACAAATCTTCGTCATTGATGAAAAAACCGCGATACCTGAAAACCGGAGGGGGGAAGGTTCGATCGAGCGATGCTGGAACTTCAATCGCGGCATGGTGCGCGGGTTTCTGATCGGTCCAGTAATACAAAGGATCGACGCCGAGATATTTCTGGGAGAATTCGTAGATCGCATAGATGGCGCCTCGCATGTCAGCGCCCGCAAGCAGCACGACCTTGGTCGGATGGTGCTCGTTCCAGTTCACCGTGCGCACGGAAATTGAAAAAGATTCCGCTTCAGTCAAACCGGCAGGGCGCAAGGCTTGGGGAAGCTTACTTTGCTCGCAGGCAAGTATCGTTACCTCCCCGGCATCTTGCTCGTGATGAATCATTCTTGGCCGCCTTCCTAGAACTGCGTCCAGATCACTGGCCAGATTTCTTACGGCTTCCTGGACCGGCTCCGGTTCATCCAGATTTTGAAGGATGGCAATTGTGCCGTCGAGAACTACAGGCGCTGGCTTGCTTTGATGAGCTGCTTGGGAGGGATCGGGATTCTTGGCGGTGGCTTGCGGATGTGCGAGTGCAGGTAGAGAGCATCCGCAGATCGTGACAGCCAACACGAGACTTTTTATTCGCCTGGTCCATGGCTGCAGGATTGTCTGTTTGCCCATTGTCTGTTTTCCCATGGTTCTCCTTGCCGTGCGCGCTTCCGCCTCGTGTCTGGGAACTGGCATTGAATACTCGTATGGATTCACCCAGACTCGCTGCAAACGGCACAATGATCGCTGGTTCCCATGGAGAGCGCACCAGGATGCGTCCTCCCGTGAGGCGACAGCATCCCAGAAACACTGGACCTGCGACTCGCACCGAGCATCCAGGGCGGATCTGTTCAGACCTCCGAATTCCGATGCGATTTGCTCAGTGGCCTGGGTCAAAACTCATCGTTGAAACCAAGGTTCCGGTATCATAGACCGCCGAACTCCACGGTACGATGAGAGTAAACCGGGCGAGCGGATCGCAACCGACAAGCCGGACGGTGAATGCCGCGCTGGCAGTGCCTCCCGGCGCGATGTCGCCAAGCGCAACCGGATAATTCCCCGGTGCGGTTACCGTCGGACGGCAGTGCGAGGGCGGGCCCCAGCCTTGCGTAACCCGAAATCCGTTGATCTGCGTCGCATAGGCCGGGCCCACGTTGCCGTTGGTCGCGGTCACAGTCACAACGCGCGTATCCCGCTCCCCAGCCGTGCTGGAGACGGCGAACGTCATTCCATGGCCGGGCAACTCCGTGGGATCGACGATTCCCCAGTAAGCGGGCTTGGCCTGCAATCCCATATCGAAAGGCAACGGGTAGTCGGTGCGAATGACCGGGAAGCTGTCCAGCCAAGTATCGTCATCGGCGAATCCCCAGAAAGTCACTGCGCTGATTCTGCCGGCGAGCTGCCGCAGTGCCTCAAAATATTGCGCGTACAGCCAGCCCTGCTCCGCCAGCAACCCTGCCGGCGGGTCGTTGCCATAGTTTGAGGTAACGTCTCCGGCATTGTAGATACTCATGTCCAGTTCGGTGATTTGCTGATCGAGATCTGGAAAACTATCAGCCACGCGGTTGATGGCATGCACCATGGCTGCGGTCGACGGATAATTGATCGCATTGTGCATTTCATGCCCAATGCCGTCAAGCGGAATGCCTCGCGCGCGAAGGTCGCCGACCACCTGCACCAGGCAGGCCAAACGGTTGGGATCGGTAGTGCTGTAATCGTTGATAAATAACTGTGTGCCGGCGGGAGCATATTGTCGCGCTGCCTTAAGCGCCACATCGATATAGCTCTTGCCGAGTACCTGATAGAACGGACCGTGGCTGAGACAGTCGGGCTGGCTGGGATCGAGCGGCTCGTTCACCACGTCCCAGGCGTAGACCTTGTTGCCAAAGTGCTCGACCTCGCTCTGGATGTGCTCTTCGATATTAGCCGTCACCACAGCCTGGTTGGCCGCTGAATTTGTGCCGTCACCGGTTGCGTACGAGGGAGTTTGCTGGCCACTGGCCCAAACCAGGTTGTGGCCGCGCACCCGCATGTCGTTGCACTGGGCGAGCCCGACCTCACTGTCTGCATTGCCGAATGTGTAGCTACCTTTGGTGTTCTCTACCGAACTCCATTTCATGTCGTTTCCCGACGTAATGCTGTCGAAATGCATGGTCAGTAATTGGGCGTGAGGTCCAGAGAGGTCTGTCAAATCGACGGCCGCGCCCATCCGGAAGTACGGTGAGAGAGTCTTGTAAATGGAGGGAATGTTGGTCTGAATGGTTGGCGGTGCCACGTAAGTAAGCTGGAAGTCGTCGATGTAAAACGACACCAGATCGCTGCCCGACGCCGGAACGGTTTGGATGTACAAATACGCCGCTCCCGGGTCGTAGCCGTTGGACATGTTGTATCCGGTCACACTGATTTGGTGCCAGTTTCCGTCCGCCAGAACGGTGACTCCGGGGTAACCAGTGATGCTCGGGAAACTGACGTTGCCATCCAGAGACACCTGGAGGCTCAGGTTGATCACATGGCTTGAGCCATCGGTAGGAAGCAGCCGAACCCACACACTGAGGTTATAGACCGAGCCGTTATACATCTTGTCGCTGACGCTGATCTGGGGTCCATCGTAGTTTGCGGTTCGCCCCGTAATCAGCAGGCTGTTCGCGCCGCTGTGCGCCTGCGCGGAAGTATTGGTCAGCGTGGAGCTGCCCGAACGCGAACTCCAGCCGTCCAGGCTCCCATCTTCGAACGTCGTGGTGATCCCCGAGTTGTCCTGCTGGCTCGGGTTTGGTGGTGGAGGCGAGATTTCGGCGATGGTGACGTCGGCGATGTAAAAAGAGTCGGTCGCGCTGCTCGACTGAATGAAAAGGATAAGGCCCGTGGGCGGGCCGGGAAGGTCGCTGAAGCTGAAAGTGCCCTGCACCTTGGTCCAAGTCGAACTCGAGAGTGCAGCGGACGTTCCGAGATTGGCGTACGCTCCCGATGTGTTGGCGCAGTTTGTGGTTTTGGTCGTGAGTGTCACAGTTGGGTTACTGCTGTCAGGGGTCGTAAGTAAGACGTAAGCGCTGACCTGATAGGTCGCATTCGCGACCACGCCGTTCACGCTGAGTAAATTGAGGCTTGGGCCCATGTAACCAGCGGTTCGGTTTGTGACCAGAAGGCTGTGAGTGTCGGAATTCGGACCGGGAAGCGGAGGTGTCGTGTTGGTCAGGGATACGGACCCGAAAGGCGCCCAGCCGTCAAGACCACCGTCCTCGAAGTTATAAGTCGCAACTGGCGTTCCGCCCGCAGGGGGCGCGGTTTCGGTGATGACTACTTCATCCAGATAGAACGACTGCGCGCTGGTCGCTCCCACCAACTGAGCGTACAGGGTTAAACCTGTTTCCGTGGTGCTGACGGTATAGGTTCCACCGATCTGCACCCACCCGGAAGACGAGACGGGCACCGTGTAGGTGCCAATCGTGTCGTAGCAGGTACCGCCGGAGCAGCTAGCGTCGCTGCGCTGGATCGTGAAGTTCGCGTTGGCGGGGCTTTCCCCGCTGGTCAGCTGGACGTAGCCCGTAATTGTATACTTCGCCCCCGCCAGCAGCACACTGCTCAACGGGATGGAAGGTCCGCCGGCGCCACTGGAGTTGGTTGTGGTCAGCAGACTTTCGGATCCAGAATAGGCCGCAGCGGTGGTCGCGACCGGCGTACTTGCGCCGTTAAAGGAAGTCCAACCATCGGCAGTACCGTCTTCGAAGCTATACGTCGCAACCGTCTGGGCGACTAACTGACCGGCGCAGACAAGGGCGAGAATCGCAAGCACGCATGAAACCCAAGCGGTTCGATTCCGGGATTGACGTTCGGTGCGGTGTGCAGCGGAAGACATGGTGGAGACCTCCTTGAGGCGCAGATTGTGGTCCAGCGAGCTAAGCCGCGCCTTCAACCCGGCGGACGTTTTGGGTTCTCGTGAGGGACACGATTTCCTTGACGGGGGCGCGTTTAACACCGGGCGGTTAAAAGATCAGTTTTCCTCCGAACCACCACACGCGCTGTCCACCGCTGCCTCCCAACGAAGCATTGGTGGTGACCAAAGTCGAAGTGATTGCCCCGAAATTAGCGGCGCTTATGTTCGTGTTGGGGGTGTTGAAGTGTGGAGTGTTGGTCACGCCGAACGCGTCCGCTTCGAATTGGAAGGTGAAGCGCTCGGTGATTTTGAAGTTGCGGAACAGACTCATATCGAGTTCGAAGAATCCTGGTCCCCGAAGGATATCGCGCCCAGCATCGCCCAGCACCCCGGGAGAGGTTACGGGTGCGAATGCCGCGGGATTGAAGTATTCGCAGGCCAAAGTTCCTGTGGGACAACTGGAGCGGGGCGCGCCCTTCACGAGGCTGATAGGTCCGACGATGTTTACCGTCTGCGTGTTTCCGGGTGCGTTCAGGGCCGTACTGCCGGAACCCGTGTCGGTGATGGTAAAGGGCGTGCCGCTCATGGCGCTCAACACCCAGTTGAGTTGCCAGCCCCCCGCCAACCGGCTGCCGATGCCTTGTGTGGCCCAACGCTTATCCCGACCAAAGGGCAGTTCGTAGAGTCCGTAGAACTCGAAGTTGTGGGTCCGGTCGAAGCCGGCGAGAGCTTTGTTGCGCGGCAAGTATGCGGGATAGGGCCAGAGAATGAAATTGATTTCCTCATCGTCTTCAAAATCGATGGCCTTTGAAAGCGTGTAAGCGACGCCCAACTGTGAGCTGCCGCCGAGACGCCGCGTCAGCTTGGTTTGCAGGGAGTCATAGTAGTTGTTGCCGTAGGGCGTGAGCGAGTTGATGTCCGACCAATTGCCGCCGAACTGTGCATTGAGGATGCGTCCCGTTTGCCCACCGCCGCCCGGGGCAGGGTTGACATTCAGGTTCGTCAGCGGTCGAATACCGCGCTCGCCGACGTAGCTCGCGTCCGCCACAAAACCCGCGAACTCGCGCTCCAGAGTCAGATTGAAAGAATTGATGTACCCCCGCCGGAAATTCAGCGGGACAGTGGTTGTGCCCACGCCATTGGGAAGGGGATAAGTCCCGGGCGCATTGGGAAGGATCGGTATCGCCGTGATGCCAGTGGGCAGGTAGGTATAGGGACCAAGGGCGTTCACGCCGGTAAGGCTCGCGGCCGGGGCGAATCCCGAGTTCCCCGCTTGCGGATAGAAGTTGCCGGTGAAATCGGAAATGGTATCCGCCGGATAGGAATTCCGCAAAAACCGCCAGTTATTGGGATCGGCACTCATTCCGTAGCCGGCGCGAATGACAGTTTTTTCCAGGGGGCGATAGGCAAGTCCGATCCGGGGTAGAAACAGTCCGTCGTGGACGTCGACGTGGTCATCGATTGGAATCCCACTGTTGCCTCCGCCTACAAGGACATTCATCGAGGAAGGATCGAGGACCCGAGCGCCACCAATATCACTGTAAGCCATCGGGTAGTATTCCCAGCGAACCCCGTAATTCACCGTCAGCCGTGGCGTAATCTGCCACTGATCGCGGGCATAGGCCGCGAACTGAGACCAGCGCAACGCGATGGTATTAGCGTTCTGAACCGCCTTGCCCACCTCGTCTGGCAGCCCTAAGAGAAAATCGGCCAGGGAATTGAACTGGGCATTGCTGGGCGCGCCAGCACTACAATTTCCGCTCCCCGTGCAGCTGGCGAGCTCGGTACCGACGCCGGTGAACCGGAAGCTGCCGCGGGCCGTCTGGAAGCTTCCGCCTTGCGGCTGAAAGTGGTTTAGTTGGGTGTGATTGAACTCGAAACCAAAGCGCAGTTGATGTCGTCCCTTGATCCAGGTCGTATTGACGTTGCTCACGTACTGGTTGTCGCGGAACAGGAACGGATTGCCGGTGTTCGCGTTGCCTAAGTTGGAGAAGGTGTTGAATTGGAATGCCGGAATGCCCCAATAGAGTTGGTCTCCGGTGCCGGTGGTGCAGTTGGCGGTGAAACAGTCATTGGTCCCGGGGATTTTCAGAGTGTTCAACCCGTAAGCTTTATCTTGGGAAATGTCCACATCTTCGGCATTGATCCGCTGGCGCGTGAAGCCGACGTTGGCATCGAGCAACAGATTAGGAGAGAAGGCGTAGGTTCCGCCCAGCCCCACCACCTGGATCCGGGAAAACGAAAAGCCATTCTGGCCGCCGTTCGTGGCATTCCCTCCGGCCGCGCCTAAAGCGGGTGGATCGAAGATACTGCTTCGCGAAAAACTGTAGCGGCCAAAGATCGTGGACCTCTGGCTGGTGATGTAGTTGACCTTTCCGTCGAAATCGTCGCGGTGGAAGTAGCCCGACAGGGGCACAAAGTAATTATTGGATGTCCCGGTTTGATTCGGCGCCGGTATCAGCGACATCATCTGTAGCGCGGCCGGATCGACAGCGGAAAGGCAAATCTCGTCGGCGACGCCGTTGCAGGTGATCACCGAGCGCCCAGTCCCATTGGCATTGCCTGTCCTCGGATCGTAGATGTTCACAGGTTTGCCCGTAGAATCGGTAATTCCACGGAAGTCGAAAAATCCGTTGGCCAGGGCATTTTTGTTCTCGAGAGCGCCCGCCGGGACAGTCTGAAAATTGCCGGCAGGCGCCTGGGCTTGTCGGGTTGATTCCCAGCTGCCAAAGAAGAAGAGCTTATCTTTCTTGATCGGTCCACCGACCGCGCCCCCGAATTGATTGAACACGTTCAGAGGGTTGCGGAACGTCGGGGGATTAAAGTAGTTCAACGCCGCCAGGTCATTATCCGTATGGAACTCGTGCGCGTCGCCATGAAATTGGTTCGAGCCGGACCTGATGCGGACATTGACCGCTGCTCCCCCGGCCATGCCTTGCTCGGCGTCGAAGGAGTTGGTGACTACGTTTACCGTTTCGATCGCATCCGTCGGGGGGACGTAAGCGATGTTGTTGGGCAGCCAGGGGTAGGCATCCTGCACGCCATCAATGCGAGTGTTGTTGCCCTGGCTGGACTGGCCGTTCACGTTGGAGGTCATGGCCCGCTGCGGGTTTCCCCCCGCGGAATTGTTTTCCATCGGCAAAGTCGAGCCGGGAATAATCTTGTACAGCGATTGAAAACTCTTACCTTCCGATGAGATGGAAGGAAGTGACTGAACCTGAGCGGCGTTCAGATCGGTGCGTACATCGGAGCGATCGGTTTGCAACACCGCCGCGTCTGCCGTTACCGTCACGCTTTGTTGAACCTTAGCCACCTGGAGTCGAGTGTCCAGGCGCCTCACGGCGTTGACCGTTACCCCGACGTTCTCCATGACTAGGCTGGCAAAATTCGGCGCTGAGATGGTGATTCTGTAAACCCCGGGTTGCAACGTGGTAAAGCGATAGATCCCGCTACTGTCGGTGGTTGTTTCCTGGGGAATTCCCCGACTGACATCGAGCGCCTCGATGCGCGCTCCGGCTACGGCGGCGTTGCTGGCGTCGGTTACGTTTCCCGTGAGTGATCCATACAGGACCTGCGCTTGAACCGGCAGGGAACAAATGCAGAGCAACAACAGTGCCCGCCCGGCGATAATTAGTTGTCGTCTCGTACTATATAGGGAGATTGGAACTCGCTCGCGCTTCGACATGGAACCTCCTCTTGCCCCGGAGTGAGAGCGGAGATGGATGCAGGCTGGCGCCGGGGTGGAGAGCCTGGCATCGGCAGAACTTGAGAATTCAACACGCCAATCGGCTGCGATTTTTGTGCTTACATAAGCCTGGTTACCCTCTCGTGCTGTTCCAAAGCTTCGCGCTCTTGCGGTCCGGGTGCTGTTGGTCCGAAGTGCTTTTGCAGAACCAGAGCGACGGCCCCTCGCAGACGGGCGCGGCTGGGATCGTCGGACGGTCGCAACCGCGGTGGTTTTCCAACGAATGATGCCTGGGCAATTTCTGCTTGGATAATCGGGCCCAGTCGCCGCCAAAAGCGAGTAAATTCGCCCACCACCAGGATTTCCTCGGGTGCCAGGCCGGCCACGATCATTCGTATTCCCTTGCCGACGGCGTGGGCCATTTGTTCCAGCGCGCGCCAGGCGAGAGCGTTCTCGGTTCCCGCAAGGTCCAATAAGTCACGAAAACTGGGTCCGTCTTTGGTCGCGCTGGATTCGTGGTAATAGCGCAGCGCGGCTCGATTCGAAGCATAAACCTCCCAGCAGCCGCGGCCGCCGCAGGTGCAAAGCGGGCCGTCCGGATTCAAAGGCACGTGCCCGAACTCGCCTGCCATGCCATTCAAACCACGAGCTAACTGGCCATTCGCAAAAATGCCCGTGCCCACGCCCTCGGAAACGGTAACCACCACCAGATCCCGAATCTTGTCCGCTTGTCCAAACCAGACCTCGGCCAGCACGCAGGCATTGGCAGCGTTTTCCAATTCCACGCGCAGTCCGGTGGCCTTCTCGATCGGTCCCTTGAGATCGCATTCTCCCCACCGCAAATTAGGGGCAAACATGAGCCGCTGCGTGGACTCGTCAAATCGTCCCGGCAAACTGATTCCCACTCCTTCGAAAATCAGGTTGGGGTAGCCTGCGATCAGCTTCTGAATTCTGGTGGCCAGTTCTTTGACCGCGATACGCGCGTCCGCCCGCGTCGGCATGCTCTGTTGCGCGAGAAAGTGCCCATTCACATCCGCTACCGCGATCGTGATCTGGATGGGCCGAACATCGGCCACCAGGATCGCGCGCCGATCATTGAGCCGCAAAAACGTCGGACGCCGGCCGCGCGGCAACCGCCCTACAGCGCCATAGAGAACCCACTTCTCGTCAATGAGTTGCTCGGTGATCAGCGATACCGTACTGCGCTGCAGGCCGGAGACCCGCGCTAACTCGGCGCGGGAAATGGGTTGCCGCCGCCGGATCAGATTCAGGATGACGCCGCGATTGATTGCCCGCGCCGTCTCACTGGATGCGACTTCCGTATTGGTAAAGTTGGTGCGGCGCATCAAAGTCCGTGGGTTACTTTATTCGGCAAGAGGTCGCGCTACTCCCAATCAAGTTCAGGACCATGCCACAATGGATCCCGCGCACCGCTTCGCCTGGGGGCTCCCGGCGCGTCTGGAATGCGTCCGCGACATCGGCCGTGCTGTTCCGGCGGAAGCCGGAACCGTCCCGCCGTCTTAAATTCGTGAGTCAAACTATATGAACGAAACAGCGCGGTTGTCAAGACAGATCTAGAAGCTCTGCCCTGCCTTCTTCATTTAATCCCCACCGACGATGGATGCCCCATGATGCCCCGGAGCCCGCCGAAAACACAGCATATGTTTCCTCGGGCAAGCCGGACCAGGCAAGCACACCGTTGCTCGAGCACGGTCGCAGCCCGCGAATTTTCGTGTTGTGCCCGCCCGCGGGACGTATGCTCCACCCTGCTGGTTGCGATAATCTCGTGATTGGAGAATCTGTGAGCATCACTCTACGCGCAATGTTTCTCGGCATCACGGTTTTTGGCTTTGCCACCCTGGGGCTTCGGGCCGGAGAACTGCCGCGCGTCCGAATGGCAAATGGTACCGGTCAGTTGATCGTAGACGGCCAGCCATTTCTGATCTTGGGAGGTGAACTGGGCAATTCTTCCGCAGGCACAGCTGCAGAGGCAGACCAGATTGTGCCCAACCTTGCGCGGATACACGTGAATACGCTTCTGATGCCAGTTGCATGGGAGCAGATTGAATCGAAGGAAGGCAGTTTTGATTTCACAATTCTGGATCACTGGCTCGATACGGCACGGCGGCACAACCTGCGCCTCGTGCTCCTGTGGTTTGGCAGCTGGAAAAACGCCTTCTCGAGCTACGCGCCTGCGTGGGTGAAATCGGATCCGTTGCGTTTTCCTCGTGCCGAATCCCCCGACGGAAGGCCGCTGGAGATTCTTTCGACTCTGTCGTCGGAGAACCGCCGATGTGATGGCCGCGCATTTGCGGCATTGATGCGTCATGTTCGCGAGCAGGATGCGCAACAGCAAACCGTGCTGATGGTACAGGTCGAAAACGAGGTCGGTTATCTGGGACGGGGACGGGACCGCTCTGCCGAGGCGAATCGCTTGTTCCACGGACCCGTGCCAGAAGCATTGATCCGCAGTCTCAGGGAAAAGCGTCTCCAGCTTTCGCCGGAACTGGCCGCGCACTTCGATGAACATGACAAAACCTGGAGCGAGGTCTTTGGCGAAGCCGCAGATGAAGCATTCATGGCGTGGAACTATGCAACGTACATCGAGGCGGTTGCTGGTGCCGGCAAGCGCGAATACGCGCTTCCGATGTATGTCAACGCGCAGCTTCCGGCTCCGCAGGAAAACGCGGGCGAGTACCCGAGCGGGGGGCCGCACCCTGCCTATCTGGACGTCTGGCGCGCGGCCGCGCTCAGCATCGACTTCTACTCGCCGGATATCTACTGGCCCAACTTCGAATATTGGGCACAACGATACGCGATTCCAGGAAACGCCATCTTTATCCCGGAAGCCCGGTTGGAAAGCGCTCCCTACAATGCGCTTTACGCCTACGGCCAAGCGCGTGCCTTCGGCTTCAGCCCGTTCGCGATGGATAGCGTCAAGCCGTCCACGGATGATCAAACAGAACCGGCAATCATGCAGGTTTACGGGTTGCTGGACAGTATGCGCGACTTATTACCAGCCGCCCAGGCTGCCGGATTGACGCGTGGCTTGGCGTTACATACGACCAGTCCGCGTCCTACCCAGACCGTCGCGTTGGGAGGATATCTGTTCGAGGCAACCCTTTCGCGATCCTGGCCAGCGAAGAACATCGTTGCCGAGGACGGCGCGATGCTGGTCCTGCAGGCGTCCCCCGGGGAGTTCTACATTCTGGGCAGTGGCTTGACCGTGAGTTTTTCTCGCGACCCCGACGTCGACTCCGGAACCGCCGGAATTGAAAGAGTGGAAGAAGTCTCGCGACGATCCGGAGAATGGAAGACGGAGCGGAGGCTTAACGGTGACCAAACCAATCAGGGGCGACAATTGCTACTCGATCCTCATCAGCCGCGAATCTATAGAGTGCGGTTATACTCCATCAACGCGGCATCGCCGCACTAATCCTTGCAGAGGTAACCGAATGTTGTTCTGTCCAAATTCTTGCGGCTTTCGCGGGAGGGTCTCGTCACGGGCACGCTTTTCGCCATTGCGAATCGCCTCAACCCTGTCAGTGGCCGCTCTGTTCTTGATTACAGCGACAGCCTATGGCAGGCAGGGTGGCGCAACACCAACACGATGGGTCGGGTCCTGGGCGGCATCTCAGCAGCTCGTCGAGCCGGGCAATATGCTTAGTCCGGAGGATTTGCACGACGCTACACTCCGACAAATCGTTCATTTATCTCTCGGCGGGAATGAGATTCGGGTGCGTCTATCCAATCGTTTTGGAACTATGCCACTGCACCTGACGGCGGTGCACGTGGCCAGACCGTTGTCTCCCGGTGCCGGCAAGATCGTGCCGGCCAGCGACAAGGCTCTGAGCTTTTCTGGTTTGCCAGCCGTCACCATTCCTCCCCACGCCGACTACGTTTCTGACCGAGTCTCATTTCCGTTAAATGCTCTCTCCGACCTGGCCATCACGCTGCAGATCGATTTGTCTCCGGGCAGCGAGACCGGGCACCCGGGTTCACGAGCCACCTCCTACATTACCCATGGAGACTTGGTTTCCGCTCTCGACCTTCCCGGCGCCAAATCCGTCGAACACTGGTACTTCATCGCCGGAATCGACGTTGCCGCTGCGCAGGAAGCGAGCGCGATTGTAGTCCTTGGTGACTCGATCACCGATGGTCATGGCGCGACAACCAACGGCAATGATCGCTGGACAGACATTCTTGCGCAGCGCCTGGACGCGCAGCCGAGTACACGCAATCTCGCGGTGCTCAATCAGGGAATCGGCGGAAACCACCTGCTCAGCGATGGTTTGGGACTGAATGCGTTAGCCCGCTTCGACCAGGATGTGATCGCCCAGCCGGGGATTGGCTATCTGATTGTTCTCGAAGGGATCAATGACATCGGCATGCTGGCGCGCTCTGGCGAGGTCCCGCGGGCTGAGCACGACGCGCTGGTTGGGCAGATGATTGGGGCATACGAGCAGGTGATCGTGCGCGCTCACACTTGTAATATTAAGGTCATAGGCACGACCATCCTGCCCTTTGTGGGATCGAGCTACTATCATCCGGGCGCATCGAGCGAAGCGGATCGACAAGCCGTCAATGAATGGATCCGAACTCCCGGCCATTTCGACGCAATGATCGATTTCGACAAGGTTACCCGCGATCCGGAGCAGAGCGAACGACTGCTGCCTTCGTTCGATTCTGGCGATCATCTTCATCCATCGCCTGCGGGTTACGCTGCGATGGCTCAAGCTATACCGATCACGCTATTTTCAGCTGCCGGCTTCGCCCCCATGCCCATAGAAATGCACCAAGCCGATCGGGTGCACATTCCCTGAACTAAAAATTGCTATCCCAACAGATTTGCCTCTCATATTCTGTTCCGCCGCTCATCACCGTCCCAGCTTGCCAGTTCGTGCGCGCCAAGCGCAATCAGGAACATCCCTCGACTTAAGCCTTATTCGCTGCCGTCGCCTGTTCTCCGCGGCCGACCGGAAATGGTCGTCCTCGACCCGATTCGGCGGTCTTGGCCTGTCGTTTGATTACAGACGACAGGCCCACAGCCGGATTGAGACTTGCGAACCATCAGGATTGAACAGCTTCCGCGGGCCAGTACGGTCGGTCCGCATCTTCTAAGCGTCCGTCCGCATAGCGATCATGATGGCGGATCCATGACATCGTGAAGGGGAGCCCATCTTCATCGCGGCCTTTGGGAACAAGGTCGAGATAGTTGTACGTGTTGATCGTGTTCTCGGACCCGCGAGCGTAGGCTGAATAGGTGTGGAAGATGTTGCCATCTTTATCCTTGTAAAAGACGCTGATTCCCGGCGCTTCCGCACTGGGAAACTCCACGAGATCGAAGTTGTACTCGACCTTGCCCCTGGCGATTTCTTCCGGCGTGAACGAAGCATGGTAGTCGTAGTTGAAATCCGTTACGTTGGACGACACCCAGGTGAACTTCCAACCCATCCGTTTCTTGAACGGCTCAATTTTGGACAGAGGCGCCCGGGAAACTGCCGCAAAGGAAACGTCGCGCTGCGCCAGATGCACCAGTGCTCCGTCGGTGTGATCCATGTTGAACGAGCAGCTGGGGCAGCCTTCTTTCCACTCCGGCCCGAACATGAAGTGATACACGATTAGCTGACTTCTGCGGTCGAACAGGTCGGCGAGCGTTTTCCTGCCGCTGGGCGAATCGAACACATAGTTTTTTTCGACCTTGACCCAGGGAAGCTGGCGGCGTTCGGCTGCAATCGCGTCGCGCTCGCGCGTGAGCTGCTTCTCTTTGGCAAGTAGGATCTTGCGAGCCGCAAGCCATTCCTCTCGCGACGCCACTTTCGGGTTATCGACTGTGCGGGTTGACATTTTCACTGCTCCTTTCGTTCGCGTTAGGGTTGATTTCTGTTGCATGGTTTTTCTTGCGAGATACTTTGACGGCGAGCGCCGCCAGTCCGCCGGTAGAAACCGCTCCAGCCACGACTAGTCCCAGGGTTGCGAAACAGAATGGGCACATCGTTCACCTCTCAGGTGGCGAAGCGTTGATCGCTAAGCCGCTTCTATAGTGGTGACGGGTGAGGTGGGGTTATTTCTACAGGGTCAAAAAAAAATCAGCCCCCGCTTTTGGAGCAGAAGCGCTCTGACTGCGGGATCTTCAGCCAGTCCGGTGGCTCGGTCGTAAGCGGCCGGGCTTCAGGGCCGTTTCCAACGTGCTGCCGGAGGTGAGCGCGAACCGCCCAGTAGGGCTGATAAGCAGAGAGTGCGTCCCGGTCGATTGCATCCAGAACTGCTAGTCATCTCGTGACCCTGAGCTTGGTTTGGGGAGCGAGCGGACGCACCTCGACCGCACCGGAGGAGGCAGCCGGGCAGCGGGCAGCCCACTCGAGGGCTGAGTCAAGCGACGGCAGCTCCAGGATCGTGAATCCTCCCAGCTGTTCTTTGGTGTCAGCAAATGGACCGTCCTGCACGCCCCGCTTTCCTTCCCTGATTCTTATCGTGGCTCCGGTTTCGGGTGGTTCCAGCGGATCGCCTGCGACAAAGACGCCGGACTCGAGGAGAGCGTTGTGGTACGCGCGCCAAGCCCCCGTGTAAGGGTCGGTCCCATCGCTTTTCCGGGCCGCGAAAGCCTCCGGCGATTCGTAGATCAACAGTGCGAATTGCATATCTTTCTCCTTGCCTGGGAAACAGTTTTACATGTATCTGAGGGTATGACGTATCGGAATCCCCCATTTCGACAACAGAAAGCGGATTCTGATCACGCCGACCCGAAGGGGTCGTCTTGCCCTGTCGAATTAGGGAGTGTAAATCCGAACACATCCTCGGGAGGTTCGGCAAAAGAGAGGCGAAGGCTTTTTTCTCGAAATGGCACGGGCTTGACGTCATCGCGAGATTTCCTGAGCAAGGAATCTATACCGGTTTCAGACCTGTGTCAGGGGCTGGATATCCGAGGATTCGCAGCATCGTGACGACCTGGCCTTTGTGGTGAAATGCGTGGGTTATGACGTGCCGGAGAATAAAAGCAGGACTCCAGAGTTCGCTGCCCCAAACCACGGGATGCTTGGCTAGTGTCGTGTTAAGTTGCTCTTCCGTGAGACCACGCAAATAAGTTCGTGTCGCTTTTCGTATGCGGTTTTTGGTGGCTAGCAAGGCTGTCATGGTTAGGCAATCTTCGTCGTGCCAACCTGAAAAAGCTTTGTACTGCAAGTCGTGGACCCAGCCTTCCTCACAGGTCAGGATGTGCACAAGTTGCTTCCAAAGGCGTAATTGGCGACAGCTTCGTGGGCGCGACATGCTCTCATCCCTCGCGTGAGTCGTGACTCTATCGAGCAGGCTTAGAATGGCGGCATGGAAACCGTCGCCGAAAACCCTGCACGATCACGTAACGCGCTGCTCATCGTTGATGTTCAAGTCGGTCTAGTGAAACTGATACCCGCCGAAATTCGGGCTGAAGTCTTGTCCAGAATCGAAACTCTCCTATCCAGAGCCCGCGCGTCGGGAACGCCTGTGATTTACATTCAGCACGACGGGCCAAAGGGTCATCCGCTGGAAACGCAGACCCAAGGCTGGGAGATTCATGCGTCAATAAAGCCATTGGACAGCGAGCCAGTCATTAGGAAACGGGAATCGGATTCCTTCTTCGAAACCACGCTTCAACAGGAGCTAGAAAAGAAAGGGATCACACGCCTAATAACTACGGGAGGCATGACGGAATACTGCGTGGACACCACATGCCGACGTGCGACAAGTTTGGGCTATGACGTTACGCTCGCAAGGGATGCCCACCTTACGCGAGACAACGGGGTGCTGACGGCAGCGAACATAATTGCGCACCACAACTTTGTGCTCGATGATTTTGGCGCTGGGGATCACGTAATCACGGTGAAACCCGCAGACCAGATTATTTTCTGAATCTCCAACTACCTAAGCATGCCATGCCGACTGACGCTCCACCGCGCAAGGCAAACCGGGCACAATTCCTCGAAAGTGACCAGATGAAGACGCTCGACCTGCCAACAAATGGGCGTTTTGCCTTCGATCACAAAGTGCATTGAGTCAGCGATGAAAGATGGGAAGGGGTCGGACGTTCGGAGCACCTGCACCGACTCTCTGGCGACCGCCTCAGATTCGGACATTTGTGGTATTAACGTGTTGAATTTCTAAGCGATCGCCCTGGTAGCAGTTGCTGCCAGGGCGATCGCTTGTTTGAGAATCGTTAGTCCGCAACGTAGCCTACGCAGCTTTACGCCCTCCGCTGGTGTCGCTCTTGCCCGGGTCCGATTTCGCTTCCTTCGTAAAAGAGAGATTTTGTCCTCTCGTCTCCTCCAACAGTTTTCGCTTTCTCCATCGGTTGTAAAGCGGGACCGCTGCGCCGATGAGGAGCACCACCACGACAATAGAAACTAACATCCCAGCCGACCGGCTCGTTGAGGCCTTTGGAGCAGCTGCAGCAGGTGCAGCCGGTATATTGGCGGTCTCCGAAGGCGGCCCGATGGGAGCGGCTGCGGCAGTTGTGCTGACAGGTTCAGGAGGTGCCGCGGCGACGGTGGGTGTTTCTGACGGTTTCCGAAGTCGTGCTGACCGCGGCGTTCGGTGAACAGCGGCGCCCGCAGCGGGTGTGCTGACATTCTCCGGAGCCGTGCTGGCAGTAGCATCGGGTGCAGCGGCGGGTGCGGCGGAAGCCGGAGGTGTGCTGGCAGTAGCGTCGGGTGCAGCGGCAGGCGCGGCGGAAGCCGGAGGT
>DATBYA010000095.1:0-2146 GCA_036514015.1 Candidatus Sulfotelmatobacter sp. | reverse complement strand
CGAAGTGCGCCGGGAGACCGGCAAGGAGTAGTCGGTGAAAGTCCGACACGATGAAGGAGTAGCGAACCACATCGGCCCCGAGCCGTGCGTTGCCGTCCGTAAGGACGTCGACGAAGCGTCGGTAGGGGAGGGCATAGGCCAGCCATTGAGCCACGAAATTGATAATTCCGGGTGCCGACGCTGTTTCGTAAGCGGAAGGCAACATCGCCAGACGCAATATCGCAAGGCCTGGCGGCCCGGCGGGGTCGGAGAACCTGGCATGTGTCGAAGCTCCTTGGGCGGGAACCGGGAGGTCCCAGGTCTGGCCATTCGCGAATGCGCTGGTCCGCATTGGGGAGGCGAGGAGCCGTAGCCAATGATGCACGGACATGGGAAGTCAGACTCCGCCATAGTAGCTGCGAAGCCGACGAACAAAGCCGGGCAACCGGCCGCGGAGCCGGTGGAGCGAAGGGCGGGGGCCAAGGGGAATGCGAGCCAGCAAAGCACGCGCCGGGCACAGGACCGGGAAAGCGTGTCACAGGCGCTGGGACGCATACGGCAAGCCGCAAGGGAACGGAAGAAGGAACGGTTCACCTCGCTCTTCCACCACCTCAGCATCGAACTACTCCGGCTGGCATTTTTCGCGCTCAAGCGAGAAGCGGCACCGGGTGTGGACGGCCTGATCTGGCGGGACTACGAAGCGGACCTCGATCGTCGGATCGAGGACCTGCATGCTCGGGTCCATCGAGGAGCCTATCGGGCGCTGCCATCTCGGCGACGGTACATTCCGAAAGCCGATGGGCAGCAGCGCCCGCTCGCTGTCGCCGCGCTGGAAGACAAGATCGTCCAAGGAGCGGCCTGCGTGGTGCTGAATGCGATCTACGAGGAAGATTTTCTCGGGTTCTCATATGGGTTCCGGCCGAAGCGCAACCCGCATGATGCGCTGGATGCCCTGACGTTCGGTATCTACAGCACGAAGGTGAACTATATTTTTGACGCGGACCTCCGACGCTTCTTTGATTCGGTCAACCAGCAATGGCTGATTCGTTTCTTGAAGCATCGGATTGCTGATCGACGCATGATCCACCTGATCCAGAAATGGCTTCAGGCGGGTGTGCTGGAAGACGGAGTGCTCACGGTCAGTGACACGGGCACGGGGCAAGGCTCGGTGATTTCGCCGCTTCTTGCGAACGTGTACCTGCACTACGTGTTCGACCTCTGGGCCAACCGATGGCGACATCGCGAGGCCACGGGCAACGTGATCATCGTGCGGTACGCAGACGATTTCATCGTCGGTTTCGAGCATGAGCATGATGCCCACCGCTTCTGGGCCGCAGTGCGCGATCGACTGGAGGAGTTCTCGCTGTCACTTCATCCGGAGAAGACCCGCCTGATCCAGTTTGGCCGCTTCGCGGCGGACCGACGCGCTCAGCGCGGGCTCGGAAAACCGGAGACCTTCAACTTTCTGGGCTTCACTTTTATTGGCAGCGTCGGTCGCAACGGGAAATTCCTGCTCAAACGGAAAACCCGGCGTGACCGCCTGCTGGCCAAGCTCAAGCAAGTGAAGGAGGAGATGCGACGGCGGCGGCACCAACCGATTCCCGAGCAGGGAAAATGGTTGAAGCAGGTCCTCACCGGCTATTTCACATACTACGCGGTGCAGACCAACGGTCAGACCCTTTCGAGATTCCGCGATCGGATCATCAACCTCTGGAGGCGCTCGCTTCAACGACGCAGCCAGAAGACTTGCATGACCTGGCGGCGGATGACGAAACTGGTCAACGACTTTCTCCCCAGGGTTCGAAACCTCCATCCGTCGTCTCTGGATCGCTTCGCCGTCAAACACCCGAGGTGGGAGCCGAGTGCCCGAATTGGGCTCGCTCGGATCTGTGCGGGGGGCGCTCAGTAATGGGTGTCCCTACCGCGATCTTCGATGTGCAGAGAGCATATTGATCTCTTTGAACACGCGGCAAAGTCTGCGTTTTGACTATGTAACCGAGACCCCGGCATCATTTCGAAGGATTATTTTCGCTCTCTCAAGCCGGATTGTTGGCGGCGTCGGGATCGCCATGAGCGCGCCAGCCCGTGTCAGGTCTTTCTCCGTTCGCTTTTTCAGTATCCGAATCGCCGTGCCATCCTTGACGCCGTTCTTCTTGTCGCGAACGAT
>DATBYA010000094.1:0-2200 GCA_036514015.1 Candidatus Sulfotelmatobacter sp. | reverse complement strand
CTGGTGCGCCAGATGCTGACCGAGTCCATGCTGCTGTCGCTCATCGGCGGCGCCGCGGGAATCGCAACCGCCATTGGTACTTTAGGATTCATTCTGCGCTTTGTGCCATCGAACGTTCCCCGGCTCAACGAAGTACGAATCGACTGGGTGGTGCTGGCGTTCGCTCTGCTGATTTCCATTCTCACCGGCTTAGTGTTTGGACTTGCTCCAGCGCTTCATTCGGCAAAAGGCGCCCTCTCCTCGGCCATTCGTGAAGGCGGTCGAGGCTCCGGCGACAGCACTAAGACCGGCCGATTGCGGGATGTTCTAATCGTCTCTGAACTGGCATTTGCCGTCATACTGATGGTCGGAGCCGGCTTGCTGCTGCGTACGCTGCGGGATCTGTTGCAGGAAAATCCAGGCTTTAATCCAACTCAAGTTGTCACGGCAAACACGTGGCTAGGAGTTCCCAACGATCCGAAGATGGATCCGTATCTCGGTATTCGTGGTACGGCCACCTTTGATCGTGAGTTGCTGCGGCGCATGAAGGCAATTCCGGGAGTGGAACTCGCCGCAATCACCTCAGCTCTACCGACCACCAATACCAACCCCAGCGCGGTCGGTGGCTTAGCGAATGAAGGCTTCGCGATTGAAGATAGACCGGTCGAGTCCTCGCAGGATCTGCACGCCGAGAGAATTCGGATAAGCCCCGATTATTTTAAGGTGTTGCAGGCGACGCTCCTACGCGGCCGCTCATTCAACGAGGGCGATGAAGACGGCAAACCGCTGGTGGCCATCGTTGATGAAAGCACCGCTCGTAAGTATTGGCCAACCAGCGATCCGTTGGGCCGCCGGGTGCGGTTCGGCAAAGACCCTACTGAGCCATGGACGACTGTCGTGGGTATTGTTAAGGATATCAAGAATGACGGTCTCGACATCGATGGCGTTCCCCACATCTATGTTTCGACCTATCAAGACCCCAGCAAGCAAGTGAGCGTGGTGGTGCGGACGTCTCTGCCCGCGACCCTGCTCGAACCACAGATTCGGCATGAAATCCAGAGCATTGATCCCGGCTTGCCGGTATTTAATGTTTCTTCGATGAACGGCGTCCTTGATCGATCATTGGCTTCACGCCGTTTTTCTGCAGATCTGGTGGGCGGATTTGCTGGACTGGCGGTGCTTCTGGCCTCCATCGGAATTTACGGCTTGTTGGCTTATATGGTCGGCCAAAGATCGCGCGAGATCGGTATACGCATGGCCCTGGGCGCGCGGCGGGGCGACATTCTGAGAATGTTCTTACGCAAGGGGGTCGCGCTTGCTGGCGTGGGCATCGTTGCCGGATTGGTTGTTTCTGCATCCACTGCGTCCATGATGGCAAGTTTGCTCTATGGGGTGCGCCCCCATGATCCGGCTGTGTTTCTGATCGTACCTCTACTTTTGTTTGCCGTTGCCATTCTAGCCAGCTACCTTCCAGCCCGGCGCGCGACGAAAGTGAACCCGATGATTGCCTTGCGCGAGAGTTGAGGACATCGCCGGGGATGAGCGCCAGGAAACCAAAGCGGTCATCGCATCCACCACGATCTGTTTGGTATTACAACAACTGGGACTTTAACCCGAAATTGAGATGTGAAAGGAAAATGCCAGATGAACAATCAGATGAACAAAAAAAGCGGTCGTAGTATTCATTGCGCTCCTTACGTTTGCCTTGGCTGGTCAAGCATGGGCGCAGGGTCAGGAGATCGAATACAAATCCAATGCCGATGACCTCATGAACATTCGCGGCGTGTGGGAGGACTTCCGTCCGGATATTACTCACAAGGACGCGTACGCCCTAACGAAAGCTCATGGTGAACCGCAACGTGCTCTTTCATACTGATCCGCACGGTGCCCATCTTGGATTACTTGCGTATAGCCGACCATCCGCTCGGGATCAGTGTGAGCCTATAGGTTGGATACAAACAATTCATTGGAGATGGGCACCTCATCGGCTCATCGCTTAGGTGAACCGCATACTTCGTCGCCTTGTTATGCAATCGGACGGGTCACCGCATTTTCTAAGAGTGCCACAGGAAGGATCGATGTATCATTCGACATCTAGCCCGCGTACGTCACGTTCACCGTGCGAGGAATTATCGGGACCGAGGCGCGGACCTTCTGAGAGTGGGCCACCCGCAAACACACGAAATACCATGGCAGATTGGCAAACGCGAACAAAACGGCC
>DATBYA010000093.1:0-35375 GCA_036514015.1 Candidatus Sulfotelmatobacter sp. | reverse complement strand
CGGGTGCAGCGGCGGGTGCGGCAGAAGCCGGAGGTGTGCTGGCAGTAGCATCGGGTGCAGTGGCAGGTGCGGCGGAAGCCGGAGGTGTGCTGGCAGTAGCATCGGGTGCAGCGGCAGGCGCGGCGGAAGCCGGAGGTGTGCTGGCAGTAGCTTCGGGTGCAGGGGCAGGTGCGGCGGAAGCCGGAGGTGTGCCGGCAGTAGCGTCGGGTGCAGCGGCAGGAGCCGGCGGTGCGTTGGGATTCTCCGAAGGCGTGCTGACAGCCGCAGCCGGTGCAGCCGCGGCCCCTGTGCAGTGTTCGGAGATCATGTTCAGTTCCGAGACAGCAATGCTGTTCTCAGCTGCACTTGCTTTCTGCCCGATGAGTTTCACGTCCTGGCCCACGTGCGGCTTGAGATCAGCACTGCTGGTAGTGATATTGAAAGTCTGGCCGGTGTTGTCTTCCGCAACGGTGTAGTTGCCATCAGAGCCGCCCAGGCAACCTTTAATGTTTACTTGGTTTGTATTGCTGCTCGCCGCGGGAGTCTGTGCAAACCCCAGCGCGACCAGCAGGGCCGGTACAACGATCAGCAGGAATACTCTCTTCATGGAGTCCTCCGAGAAGTCTCGCCTTGCGGCGGTCTGAATTCCGCTTGGGTTTGATTGTGCGTCCGATTTCTCTGTCGAATTCTTGCGCGTTCCGGTCCCGGCTGGAGAACTGGGAGCATCCAAGTGAAACAACAAACCAACCTTACCGCGAAAGAAGTCCGGCTGTCTGATCCAAACCGCTCACATTACCGCTCAAATTCAGCCCGGCAAATTTCTGGAGTGCGCAGGTTGCAATCACAACTTCGAGGACGCAGTGGCTAGAATTCTGATATCCTCCCTCGCATGGAAAACCGCTCCCTCAGCGATGTGGGTGGGACGCCGGGCGGACTTGGCCATTTCTTGATCGGCTTCGCCATGACTTGTGTTGGCGGCTACCTTCTCAGCAATCAAGTCAGCGTGGTCGGTTCCTACTGGAGCTTCTATGGAGGAAACACGTTCGGCATCACGCTTTTGCCGATGCTGATCGGAGTGGGTGTACTGTTCTGGAACGGACGAAGCCTTGTCGGATGGCTTTTAACCATCGCTGGCGCACTGTTTATTCTCGCTGGCGTCATTGCCAATATGCACATCTATTTTCGGCCCACGAGCCTTTTTAATACGCTGGTGATGCTGATTCTGTTTGTGGGCGGGCTTGGATTCATGGCGCGAGCACTCCGGTCCTATCGTGGCGGGCGGGACATCCAGTAACCACTTCGATGGCGACGTAGCGTCATCGCAACAGACTCTTGGCATACAAACATTGCACTCCATGGATTCGAGAGGAATTCCGTTCGACGAATATTCGGAACGCGTCCAGAAACATCTGGAGGACGTCTATGGAATCCGCATCGTGACTCGCGATATTCCCGATCCGTTGACCGGTGATCTCGACGGTGCGGAAATCGATATCGATTACGCGGTCAGTCCGGAACTGCGGCTGTTTCTGTTGGCGCACCTTTTCGGGCACACTGTGCAGTGGAATGTGAACCCCGCGTTGTTCGAAATTGGCCGGCGGTATGAACCTCCCGTGAATGAGCATTTGATTCCCGCCGTGATCGCGTACGAACGAGAAGCGGCGGGTTACGGGCTGGCCATGCTTCATGAAATTGGCATAGTTGACACGGATCAGTGGTTCTCGGACTACACCGCCTGTGACCAGACATACTTGCTGCATTTCTACCGTACCGGCCAAAAGCGCGATTTTCGCAGCTTCTGGGCCAGTGACACTCCGCTGATAAAACCGCAGCCGATTCCACACTTTATCCCGACACGTCGTGCTTTCCGCATGGACGGAATTGTGATTTGAAGGAAAGAGGGCGCAATACCATCCTACCATGCCCACTGTATTGCGCAGATAGGAGAACCGCGGCTACTATTAACGCGCCGCTCTTCCGTCTCATGCCTACGCCCAATGCCTCGTGTGGAAGATACGATTCGCAGTCTGTGCTCGGATCTTCTTTCGGCGAGTGACGACAAGGAACTTGGGCGGATAGTCGTCGAACTGCGGGAGGCTATGCACCGGCACATCGAACAACTGCGCGGGCGCTATGGCTCTTATCCCTTCCTCGTGGAACGCCGGACGCGGAACCAAATTCCACCGCCGGACACAAAGGACCAGACCGACGCAGCGAGGGAAACCAACCCAACAGAAGTGAACTGCTTAGAGGACGGGGCAACTCAACCTCGGAGCTTTTTCGCTCGGAGGTATTGTTAGCGCTGTTCTGTTGCGTTGCCGTTCTTCTTCCTTGTGCTCTAATGCCTCAAGTAGCTCTTGAATTGTGGCTACAAACCTTTCTGGATCTTGCTCACCGACAGCCCGCTCGCAGAGTTCTCTCCAACGTTCTTTGGTTTCGCCTCGCAAGGTGTCACCTCCAAAGTGGTACTTGTTTGCAGTTCACGATTTCATGATTTTCACGAACCAATGTCGGCAAGCAGCACCTCCGGCCTGCTCTGTAAATAGTGATGATCAAGACAGTAGGAAGCAATTGGGCCTCCAAATCATCCCAGGACGCGAAGTCGTCCCGCCGCAGCTACTTGGCTGCGGCCTCATTTGAAGTTTTGAGGGGAGGCACAGGTAAAGTTTGCTGCCCTACATAGCAGGTTCCCGACGGGACATTTGGGTTGCCAGAACCCCGTTGCGCACGTATTGCAACCCGGTCGGATACAGGATTCACTGTATTTCTTGCAGCCCAATAGCGAAGCGGTTTACCGGAAGTGGCGAGGATCGTTGTGCAGTACGGGGTTTTGGGAGTTCAGGCGCACGACGCGAGGTTGAGCGCCATCCCTATCCCGGAGCGGCTTTTCCATTCACCGAATGCATCACGTTTCTCTAACTTAATTCATGAACAACCCAAGGATCGCCGGTTCGAGTCCTGCCGCTAGTCCGACGTCTTTCGTGATAACGCCATCAGTTCATTGCACTGACGGATCAAATCACCGCGGTCCATATCTCGGTATTTCTTCGGGAGCAGGCTTTTGCTCGTGCACTCCAACACGGCGACCAGATTCTGCAGATCGATTTCGGTCGGGTAGTAGGGTGGGATGAAATCTTCGAGGGCTGCCTTCAAGTCTTCCGTATCAACGGCGGTCTTGTTCTGGAGGCTGCTCCTCATGTGGCTGCGCACCAGCACCGCTTCGATATCGGCTCCCGACAGGCTGCTGGCCCGCGCCAGGAAGAACGTCTCCACCTCCTCCGGGAAAGGCTTCATGCCGACCTTCCTCTGCATGGCGCGCAAAAGCGCGAGGCGTTCTTCTTGCGTGTCGGGGTAAAACAGAGCAATGTGTTCTTCGGCGCGGCCCTGGCGCTTCAGATCCACCGGTAACAGATCGGGACGGCAGGTGAGCAGAAACCAGATCACCTTGCCTCGCAGTTCTGTGTTCCCCATAAACTGCGCGATCTGGGCGAACACGCGATTGCCGACACCGCTATCGCCGGAACTGGATCGGTCTCCGAGCTGGGCGTCAGCTTCGTCCACGATGACCGCGATCGGGCTCATCGCTTTCAGCAGCGTCAGGACTCTTTCCAAATTGCCTTCCGTGACGCCTTGCCACATGCTGCGAAAATTCTTCAGGGTCACCGCCGGAATTCCAACTTCGCCGGCAAAGCAGGTGGTAATGAAAGTCTTGCCCGTTCCCACGGGCCCGCAGATTATGTAACCCATGGGCAGGACATCGGTGTTGCCGGCGCGGATAGCTTGGGCGGCATCCTGCAGCTTCCGCTTAGCCTGGTCATTGCCCGCGACAAAGGAGAGATCAAATCGGCTCTGCACAAACTCCAGCAGACCGCCGGATTCGGCTTCGATCAGGTCTTTCTTACGGTCGGAGAGAAACTTCAGCGTGAGCGGTTGCCGATTCTGCACCGCATGGGAGATCAGACTCTGCAATTGAACTCGTTTTAAACCAGCGCCCAGCTTGGCCAGGGACTCTTCGTTCACTTCGGAACCGGTGGGCAATTCCTGATTTTTCAATTGCGAGCGGATAAACTCCAGGCGATCGCCATAGTCCGGCAACGGAATCCCGATCGAGGAAACGCCGGGATGCTGCACGATGCTCGGGTTCAGCTCGACCTGATTTTCCGAAATGAGGCAAATGGTGACATCCGCATTCAGAAAGGCCGAATTGCGCGCCCAGCGCTTGAGAATGACCAAGGCATTGCGATCCTCTGCCGACATGCTGGAAACATCGCCCGCGGGAGCGATGGTCTCGGCGAAATCAATCACCAGCCCGATTTTCTTGCCGTCGGCGATGCGCAGCCGGAGATAGTTGTCGAGCAGGTTCAATACCCCGTCTGGATTGCGCGGCAGCCCACCTTTCGAATAGCTGGTACCGTGAAAGCTGTCGTAGCCTTCCAGCGCGCGGCGGAAGTCGGCTTGGCTGTCCGCCGATCCGAAGTTCAGCCCGCCACGGTCGTAATGCAGAACCAGGTCACGCTGGCCAAACAGCGCACCGGAGAGAAACTCGTCCAGAGGAACGAAGTTCGTGGTTTCCTGACCGCGAATCGGTACCAGGTCGCGCACATTTCCGTACAGTACAAAAAGAGCGAACGAGCGCGAGTAGTACTTTTCGGAGAGCTCTCGCGCCCAGGCGGGAAGTCCGTCGAGATATTTCCCTAACGTGGTTGTGGTGGTCGCTATATTCGAGGGCATCGTGAGTTTGACATCAGTTCGACATCCGTACACGGTGAGGGCCCGAGGACGTTGTCGAGTCGTCGATCGACATCAATCCGTTCATGTCCGGCGACATGTCGCTGAAGATCGCTTCCACTTGCTGCACAGTTTGCTCGGTCTGTTCGACATCGTGCACCAGACTGTCCAAGCGCTCGCTCACCTGCTGCGGATCGCGCATGGTTACCGATTGATCGCGCACCAGCATTAGCACATCCTCTACCGCAGAGCATTGCGCGTCGACGACTTTGCGATTTTCGGAAATCTTATCGAATTTCTCCAAACGTTTTGTGAGAATCTCAATTCGTTTCTTGTTGATTTCCTGGACTTTCGGTGGATCGCTGCTCAGCGCCTTTTGCAGGGAGGCGATCTCGCGCTTGATACCATCCTGCTCGGTGCTCTTCACGTATTGCTGTTGCTGGGCTGCGGCCAACAAGAGCCGTGCATGGCCACTCAGCAAGCCTTGCAGCCGCGCGTCGATTTGCTGCAAAAAGATCTGCGAGGTCGACGAAAACTGCGCGAAGTTGCTATGAATGGCGCTGCACACTTGAGCGGCATGGACATACCGGCTCTGCATCTCCGCCGGCAAGCTGGCAAGCATCTGGCTCAGCTTCTGTTGTTGCTTTTGCTGCTCCTCGGCGAATTTCCACGATTTCACCAGCCGCTGAAAGCGCCAGTTTTGTGGAACGATGGCGAGATACATCAATTCCAACCCGCCTGCCAGGATAATGGGGAGAAAGCTGCCACTCACCAGCGCAAATGCCCCCGCACTCACCATGGCGATCCAGTTGTACTGCAGATGAAACGCCTCTCTTACAAAGTTGATTTTGTCTTGCGGCGCGGGAGCACCCAGCGGATCGTCTTCTGGCACGCCCTGGAGATCAGTGGGAGCCATCTAGACACTCACCCGCACCTGTCCGTTGCCGGGAGCTTTGCGCAGACGGCCGAGAACGTAGTTCGCCAACTCGTGAAACTCATTTCGCTCTTTCAGGCTCAGATCGCGGGGGCGGTCAAAGGGTACCTGAACGTCCTCGATAATCGTCCCCGGATGCGCGCTCATCACAAAGATCCGATCCGCCAGGTAAACCGCCTCCTCCACGTCGTGCGTGACAAACAAGATCGTGCTGGCGGTTTCGTCCCAAACTTTCAGCAACAGTTGCTGCATTTCGCTGCGGGTCTGCGCGTCCAGCGCCCCGAACGGCTCGTCCATCAGGATGACCGCGGGGCGAAGCGCCAGGGTGCGGGCAATGGCAACGCGCTGCTGCATGCCTCCGGAGAGGGTCTCCGGATAAGCGTTTTCAAAGCCGCTGAGTCCAATCTCTTGCACTAATTGCGCCACCGTCTCCTTGCGCTGCTTTTCCGGGATGCCATTGATCTTCAAACCGTATGCTATGTTACCAGCGACCGTCAGCCAGGGAAACGAAGTGTACTTTTGAAACACCATGCCGCGGTCTTTTCCCGGACCGTGTACCGGCTGTTCATTCACCAGGATCTCGCCGGTATCAGCCTGATCCAATCCCGCAATCAAGCGCAACAGAGTCGACTTGCCACAGCCGGAAGGACCCAGCAGAACGCGGAATTCACCGATATCGCGCCCTTCGCGGGAGTACGCATCCTCAATCTCGAAATTGATGTTCTCGAGGGCGTCCGTTCTCGAACCGTCGACCGAGACAAACGAGCGGCTGACTTTGCGAACCGTGATTTTGGATTTCTTAGGCTCCATATTCTTACGCTCGGTGCTTGGCCGCCTTCAGGTGTGCGGTGGCGCTTGGAACAGCCGCCCCGCCTCCGCCCAGAGTGGAACTCGCTTTGCGCCAGGGGAAGAGACGGCCTTCCAGAAACGTCAGCAGAAAACGGAACAGAAACGCGGCGATGCCGATGGCGATGATTCCCGCGTACACGCGATCGAAGTCCAGCACTTTGCGAGCAGCCTCCACCATGTAGCCTACGCCTTTACGGGCATTTAACATCTCGGCCAGGATCACGTAGGTCCAGCCGATGTCATACAGGATTCGGAATGACGAGAAAATTGCCGGCAATGACGCGCGAAACACCAGCCACAAAGCTTGCCCCTGCTTGGCTCCGAGCGTGTATGCCGTTTCCAGCAGAGCGTTGTCGACTCGGTTGACCTCTTCGACGACCACCGCCAGCAAATAGAAAAACATTCCAAACCATAGGAAGGCAATTTTCTCGGTTTCGTCGATGCCAAACAGAGCGATGAACGCGGGAAGAAACGCGGTCAGCGGCATGGCGCGCATGGGGGCAGCTACGGGGTTGATGAGCTCGAACAGCCAGCGGTAGCTGGACATCAGAATGCCCAGCGGGATGGCGACCACCGCGCACCAGAAAAATGCCTGGGCGATGCGCCACCAGCTCATGAATACGTTGCCGAGCAGATCGTATTCGGTCCACAGCAATCGAAAGGATCGGATGACTCCGAGGGGTGTGGGCAGCAAGGAAAAATGCGGGCCTTCCCAGTAGGGCAATAAGATCCAGAACAAAACGATGGTGCCCCAAGTGATAAATGGGGCGGCCCATCGGACCCACGGCGGCACATCCTTCCGCATGGTGAACCAATCGCTCATGGTGTCCTATCGTTAGCTCGAAAAGCTAGCTCGAGGGGTTGGCAAAAACCTTGATGTCGGTGCGCCGATTTTTCTCGCGTCCTTCGGAGGTCTCATTGCTGTCAATCGGTTTGTCCGGACCATTGCCCGCCGTGCGAAGTCGCGCCGCAGGAAAGCCATACTTTTGCATCAGGTATTTCTTGACCTCGTCCGCTCGCGCGTGGGAGAGCTGAATGTTGTAGGCCCGAGCACCCGTCGAGTCGGTGTTGCCATCGATATCGACAATGGTGTTCTCATAGGCACGCATGGTGCCCGCCAGTTCATCGACAATTGCGCGCGAATCGAGGCTCATGGCGGAGGAATTGGGATCGAAGTAGATGGACCGATGCTGGGTCGCAATGGGAGTTGCGCCCCGGGCTGGCTCCTTATATTCGATGGGTGCTTCGCTGGATGCCATGGAGAAGCTGTCGGCCAACTTGTCGACGTATCGGCGATCTAGGCTTTCTTCCGGATTGAAAGTGTGTTTGATGATCATCGATTCTCGATACATGTCCTGGGCCATGCCTAGGATATTGGCATAATCGGAATTCGAGCCGGCGCTACCCATGAACGAACGGTTGTCGGCGTAATCCGCAAGCTTTACGCCACCCAGCATGGTTTTCGCGAGGTCGGATGGGATATTGAAATCCTTGACGGTTCCAATCAGGTTGTAGGCACGCTCCGGTTGTGTCTTGATGAATTCAACGCCCTCGAGCCAGCCTTGGGCAAACTTCAGCAAGGTTTGCGGATGCTTCGCGGAAAAGTTGTCACTCACCACCAGAATGTCGGCGATCAGGCGGTTTGCGATCCTGGTGTCGTAGATCTTCTTCGATCCGGGCCGCTTGGCGACTGCGTCGCTCATGTCGGGGTCCCAGGCCACGGCCGCGTCAACCTTTTCCTGGGCGAAAAGGGTCGCCGGCTCGATGCCATCCTTGGTGTGGATTGCCTGATTGAAGATTTCATCGCGCTGCGCGGTGCTCAGCCCGGAGGTCTTGAGTCCATTCCACAGCAAGAAGTGCGACGGAGTGTAAGGGGCAAACGCCACCTTCTTACCCGCTAGGTCCTCGATGCTGTTAATCCCCTGCTTTCCAATGACGCCATCGGCGCCCCGTGACCAGTCGACCATCAGGAACGCATGCGACCCGAATCCCTTTTCTTTGAACTGGGCATAATCTTTGGCGTAGACGTCGGCCGTGGTCAGCATCACGTCGACATTGTCCGTGGCCAAAGCAGCAGAGCCCTCCGTCCAATCGTCGATGATCTTGAACGAAACCTTGAGTCCTTTCTTGCCATAGATGGAATCCGGCTGGGTGTCGAGCCCGCCGTTGGCCACCAGGCCCGCGACGCAGCCGACCCACACATTGACGCGCACACGGACTTCGGCATCCCCACTGGTCGAAGATACTGGCAGCAACAGCGGCTTGGAAGCGTCGACCGTCTCGGATGGACCGGAGGCGGTCTTTCTCTCGCTGCCCGTCCACTTGCTGAGATCGACGACTCCGTATCGATTCAGGCTGTAGCCGACCAGGGCTACGCCAATCAGAAAAATAAGAACCCATCCACCTCGCTCAATCTTCACCGCCATACGAATTTCCTCCCCTGCTGTCTCGCATCCGGGTGTATCTGTCTTAATCTGTCTTCGGATCCGAGCCGCACTGTTCGAACCGACCTCGATTGCCCCTACAACGTTCTCTGTGGGTCCTTAGCGGCAATGGTCTTTTCCGAACCCGCTGGCGCGGTTCCTTGTGGTGCCGCCAAGCCCATCTCAATCTTGAATTGTTTTACCAGCTCGCTGGCCTGGAGTTTCTCGGCTTCGTCGTCGATCTTGATTTTCTGCTGGTCGACATTGCTCATCGCCATATCCATGCGCGCTTCGTTGACGGCCGTCGTTTCCTCAATCTTGCGCACCATCTCATCGTGCGTCTGGCTGATCCCGGCGACCTCAAATTGCTCCATCGCGTCGGCGACCTTTTTCTGCCACTGGGAGCGCCGGTAGTCGGCGATTGCGCCCAACGCCTCCTGCGTCTTCCGGTCTTTTTCGCGCATGAAGGCTTGCTTCACGGCCATTGCCTTGTCGAAGGCGGCTCGAGCGGTGGTCAGTTGGCCCTGATTTCTGGCCAGAGCGCTCTTTGTTTGTTCCAACTGGGCCGCGTAGGTGCCGGCGATGTCGTCGCGATTCGCCTGGATCGCGGTTTTCACCCTGGCGGTCAGGCTGGCGACGTTCTCCTTGTATTTCGCCTCTTCTCGTTCGAGCAGAGTCACGTTGGCCTTCACCATGGCAATGCTCTCATTCATCCGCGGGACCTGGTCGTTCATGTCGCGGATATTCTGCTGCAGAATCAGCTCAGGGTCTTCCGACGCCGAGATGAAGAAACCAACGAAAGACCGCACCACCCTCGTCAAACGTTGCCACATAACCCCTCCCGTTTAGGAACGCTGCGTTGTCTTCGATGGGGGCGGCGCCGCGTTCACATCGCCCGTCGTAATAGGATTTTCGGTGACAAAATAGCCGACCGCCTCGGCGATCTTCTTTTCTTCCTGCTGTTTCTTCAACCGCCAACCGGTAAAGCGTTCTTTTTCCCGTGATACCGCTTCATTATTGCTCTGGATTTTCGCTCTCTGCTCGGTCACGTACTTATCAATCTGCGCCTGAAGATCGCTGTTCTCTTTATTCTTGCGTGCTTCCAGTTCTTCGGCCGAGTGCTGCTGCACCCGCTCATACCCGTCCAGGGCGCGATCGCGCCGTATCGCATCCTGGATGACCTCCTTAATGTCCACTCCCGCGGCATCGAGCGCCACCAATACAGAGGATTTCTTTACGTCCGAAGGCAAATTGCGAAGGTGTTCGCTCTCCAGCATATGGGAGATCTTGAGGATGGAATAGCCTTGCGGGGCGGGCGGGATTTCCGCCGCCTTGTAGATCTCCTCAAACGAGGTCGGATCAGAGATCGGAGTGGTAAATTTCGGTTCCGAGGCGATGCTGGACGCGATGTCAGCCACGCTCTGCGCCGCGCTCCTGGGGGTGGAGGAAACGTTTCTCGCGTTCGCCGGGACATTCGGCGAGTTTGGCTCGGTGCCCGCCGCGTCGTCGACGGAAACGATATAGTTGTACCACTTCTTGGGCATTCGGCCTCCTGCCTAACCCATGCAGCCGCGTAGAACCAGAGTCGACCACGGTGACTCAGAAAGCTAATTCCCACTGGATCCTTTGTCAAATGTTTTCATATAGTTCCAAGCGCCCATCGAACCCCGCCAGGCCCATTTCTCGAATTCGGTAGTCTGGGGGAAGACTGGGTGCCGATGCCCAACTACATCTAATCGCAGATCTTGCTCCGGCTCAATTCAGCTAGAATGAACGCTCTCAACGTTCAAAATGAACACGGTTTTTGAACCGTATGGCTGAGATAGGAGCGAGCGTGGCTGGGGACGATCTTGCGTCGATACTGAGCCGGGTTGTAGAGATAAAGGCCGAATACGATATTCGATTGCTTGCCCAACAGTTGGGCACGAATTATCGATCCCTCATGTACTGGCTGAGAGGCGAACGTCAGTTGCCCGCGGATCTTTTGCCCAGGATGTGCGTGCTCCTCAACAATTATGAGGCCCTTGATTTTCTGGAAAGCCAGGCCGGGCGGGTGGCGTTCAAACTCCCTGATCCGGATGTCACGCTGGAGAAGCAACTCGTTGCGGTTTCCCACCTGATCCGGGAAGTCGGAGAGGCTCTGGAGAGCGTTGCGGAAACCCTCGCCGACGGCATTGTCGAGGAAAGCGAATTGCGCATCACAATCCCCAAACTCGAAGCTGTGATTCAAGAATGCGCCTCCCTTAAGTACCTGTTAGAAGACCTCAGTAAAAAGAGGAAAAAGAAAACCAGGAATCAGCGCTGAGAAGACCATTGCAGGCCTCGGCTCACCACAGACATCGCAATGCATGAAAGACTTTCGGGTATATCAATCCCGAGATGCGCTTCGGATCCTAGGATAGCCAAGATTGCGGATCGCCTTGGGAATAACGGAACCCCCTTTCCGTCGCATGCCCCCGGAGGCTCAGCGCCGCTGGCCAGGGGTCTTTCGTTCTGTATCGGAAGCGCCCCGCTGGGGCACGACTGCGGCACGAAACTGCTCGTCCAAGGGAATCAAAACAGCTCGACCTGGGCCGCATGCCCCGAAGCAGCGCTGAGTCGAGCATCCCTTGTAACCAACACGGCTCGGAGTTTCTCGGCAAGCACGATGTAAGCAGCATCATAGGCAGAAAAATTGTGCCGGAGTTGCCAGATGCGGGGCAGGAGCACGAAATGAGGATAGCGAGTAACACGAAGGTCCAGCAGATCGCGGACCGCCCCGTCAGCTCGATGTGCAGAGACCGCTCCTTGCAAGGCTAGACGCCTCAGCACCTGCGTGACCTCAAGATCAAGGAGGTGAGGCGCGTGCAGGGTCTCGTTGCGCGAATAAATTCGCTTCTCGATGCTCTGGCCCGCGGATGTCTGAAGAAGCCAGTCAACTGCGGCAGACGCATCGAGGACGATCATCGCGCCTCGCGCTCTTCTCGCAACAGGCGAACGGCATCGATCTGCGCTGAAACCGGCTTACGCTGGTGCAGCCGCTCCCGCAATTCTCGAAGCGTGGGTCGTTCCGCAATTTCTTTAATCTCAGCTAGCAAATAATCGGAAAGCGACATACCTGCCATCGCAGCGCGAGCTTTCAGGCCGCGGTGCAGGGCGTCGGGCACATTACGAAGCTGAATCATCTTAGTCATGCTATAAGCATACTTTCATGTTATTCACATGTCAATCAGAACTGCCCTGTCATGGTCGAGGCGTGCGTCCAATTCTGAAATGCTTTCTGCCCGGCGAGGATAGCCACCGAGAAGGAGGGTTCGGGCGAGTCTTTGAAACTTGATACGGGCTAGTTACGTGGCGCGGGCAGAGAATAGAAAGCGATCTGTTCGTTTTCGAGGATCGCGAGGCGACGGTCGTCAGGGGACAAGGCGAAGGTTTGTACCGTGGGCAGCGGATCTGAAATCGTCACCGCGGCTATCTTCTTTCCGTCTTGAGCGCGGTAGACACTCACTCGGAGATGTTTCAGGTCGGAGGAATGAAAAGCCGAAGAGATAGTCAGGGACTTCGACAACTCAGCAACTCCAACTGCGAAAAAGCTGCTGCCCGCGATTCCGCAGGCGGAGTGGCCTTGTTCCGTGGAAGGGGAATCGCCCTTTAGAACCAGCTTCCCGTCCGCCCGAAGTATTTTGTACCACTTCCCGTCTGCCAGACGATCACACCCCGTGACAAAGAGCAGGTCCGGCGGCAGGCTTGTGACCTCCGGCCTGCAAGTCGACGCAACTTGCTTCAGCACGTGGCGTTGATCTGTCCATGTGTACTCGGCGATTCGCCAGCGGTTCTTGCCGATCATGGGGATGCGAATCTCGCCATTATCACTCAGCACTGGGAGCACACTTCTCGAGGAGCGCATCACCCTGGTTAGGGTGCGGAAATCGGGATTCAATACCTGCACCTCAACATCTTCTTCGGGTTCTCGATCCTCTGCTTCGGCAAGTTCGCGATGCATAACCTCAGAGTGACGCTCATGCACGGTCCCCACTGCCAAGTAGTCACCGGAGGGAGCGACCGCGACAAAGGCAAGAGGTCCATTCAGGGCGAGTTTTCGTTCCAATTTCAAATTGGGTCCGTAGATGCGCAGCTCCGCACCAATGTGCACGAGCACCCGGTCGCGCCCCATGGACCACAAATACTGCTTCGCGTCGTGCACGCGCCAATCCGTGGTTCGCACGACTTTCCTTGTCGGCAAGTCGATCAAGGCGGCACGCACAATGTGGAGCTTGGGCAGAGCACTATCGGCCCCGGCGCGCCGAACCAGAACATGAGGATTGAAGGTGAATAAAAGTTGGTTCGATCCGAGATAGGATATGGCGACAGCATGATCGAGGTCATACATCTCGTGATCGGCGGCGGCGACAAATCCCAGTTGCTTGACCGACATGGTGAATTCAGCCGTCGTGGAGCCATTCTCGAGTTGATTGGCGCTGAGGGCAATATTGCATTCTGGAGGCAGGCAGGCGTCCGGCTCCTCCATGCCGGTTTCGTCTGCAACGTCGGAGGGAACCGCATTGGCCGCAGCGGGCGCCGGTCCAGTGGACGAGTCATCTCGGGTCTCGGCGGCCGCTGCGGGCGCAGGCACACTGGGCACCAGAACGAACCGCGAACCAGATTCGAGTCGCAAGTCATGCTTCTCCGATGTCAGCACGGAACTGCCTTCGGGACCGCGACCGACGACCAAGGTCACATTTCGAATACCCACGACTTGGCCCGGCATCACTAGTTGAGGTGGCTTGTTGCGCGGCGGTTCGACCATAACCGTTGCCGCTGCGGTCGTCATGCTCCTCATCGGGCTGCCACTTCCTTGCTGTCCGAGAGCCAACCCCGTTGCCTCATTGAGTGGCTGGCTTTGCTGATCGTTGTACAAGCTGTTGTTCGGATCAGGTGCAAGTACGGCCGCAAGAGTCAGAGGCAGTGGCTTCATGTCGCGCCCACTACACTGGCCACTTTCAAATAAAAGAGCGATGTCCGATGATTTTGCCGCCTTCGACCAGACCGTCCGGGCCACGATTCGACCCTTGAGGATCGCTCCTTCGCGAAGTTTGCAGACAGCGTTGCTCCAGGCTAAATCCACCTTGGCATACACTGCGTCGCCGGCCCCGACTCGCCCCGCATCCACTGCTTTGAGGAGTTCGGCTTGAACGGGGGTGCGATTGGCCGAGGTTGACTGGCCAAGACAAGAAGAAGCAAGAAAGACAAGCAGACACACAATTCTGAGAAGAATTGGCGCCGAAGCGTCCGCCGATGTGTTTTTCAACCAGATACGAGTCGCCACAATTATTCGGTGCGCGCTGCCACCGTCTCCACGAGATCACCAAGCTGCTGTGCGGTGAAATTATTGCCTTCGAGATTGGCGGCCAGACGTTTGCCGCGGCTAATCACGACGGTATGAAACGAATGCACGTAAAGTGCTTCGTCGGGGTAGAAAGCCATATCGAATCTGCGGCAAATCCGCTGGATGTCGGCAGGCGAACCCGTCAAGAAATGCCAACTGCGGGAATCGGCCTTCCACGTACGAGCGTAGGCTCTTAGCGCGTCTGGCTGGTCGTGAGCCGGATCGATGACAACCGTGAGCAGCACGAGATCTTGTCCCATGTGACCGCCGAACCGCCTTTGCAGAATGCCTAAGTTGTTCGACAGGCGAAGGCAATAGTCCGGCCGAGGGCAGCGCGTGTAAATAAAAGTGAGAACGACGACCTTGCCCGCGAATTGCGAAAGCGCAACGGACTGATGATTCTGATCGACAAGCCGAAAATCCGGTACTGTTTGGCCAATGCGCACAACTTCGGCCGACGGTGGCTTGGTGCTGCTTGCGTTTTCCATGAGTTTGAAACGGCGAGCTTCCGTGGGATCGAGCTCCAGACTTTCAAACGGACGAATCTTTATGTCTTCGGCAAAGGAAGAACCCTTCTCGACGACTAAAGCGAATTCGACGGTCATCCCGGGCTGAAGACCATCCGGCAAGGTTCGATCGTGCACCGGGAATGACATGACCATGGGGTCCATGTAGCCGGGAATTTCTCTGCACGACACGGTGATGGTGTGCAGAGACGGATCGGAGGCCAGCAGCAAACCCGTGACCGCATACTTCTGCGGAGGCGCAAGAGCCGGCGCCGTGACTACCAGGAGAAGGAGTAGTCCCGCCGGACGTCCTCGGAAAAGCGCAGGCCAGCTCACGGAACAACCCCTTCTTTTTGTCCGCTCGGGGTCGAGTCTTTCGCCGCCGAAGGCTTTCGATCCCCCTGCGGGCCGCCGAGACGAAACTTAGGCCGCTGCAATTTATCGTACTGTTTGGCAAATTCCTTGATCTCGAGAAATTGATCGGGCGCTACCTGGGTGAAATTCTGGCGCGTGCGGCTGGCGGGCCAATCGATTTCCAGATCGAGCAGGCGCGCTGATTTTCCCAGCCCAATGTGCTGGGTGAGAGGGGAAGCGCCGAACGAGCCGCCGCTACCAACCGTTCGGAAAATGAATCGGGGAGGCTGCCCTTCGTTCTCGACCATCACTTTGATCCGCGCCCCGATCGCGGAGCGGTTGGTTTTGACGCCAACCAGATGAAGGCTGATCCAATCATTTCCGTTCCCGGGGTTCTCGAATAGACGAAAAGCGTGACTGTCCCCGGGAACCGCGCCGCCGGTTTCGGTGAGCAGGTCTTCATCGCCGTCATTGTCAATATCGGCGAACGCGACACCGTGACCTTTGTGCAGTTCGCCGGTTCCGGAGGAGGCGGTTACATCGGTGAAGAATTTCCCCTCCTTATTGTGCAGCAGCACGTTCGGCAACATGGAGGCGTAGCTGGGATTTCCGGTGCCCAGATAGATGTCGAGATATCCGTCGTTGTCGATGTCGCCGAAATTTGAGCCCATGGGCATGAAGACGCGATCGAGGCCGACCTCCGCAGTTACGTCGTGAAACCGGCCGTCGCCCATATTCTTGTAGAGCTTCATGGTCTCCGCATTGGGCGTGAGACCAAGGTAGCTGCGGATCGACTCGTCGACGGACACATAGTAGCTGGTGACGAACAGGTCGGGCCAGCCATCATTGTCGTAATCGAAGAACCATGCCGCGAAACTTTGCCACGGTTTTTGCACACCCGCCTGAAGGGCGACATCGGTAAACGTGCCGTTGTGATTGTTGTGATAAAGAAAGTTGTCGCCATTGAGATTGGAAACGTAGAAATCAACATAGCCATCATTGTCATAGTCGGCCGCAACTACCGCTTTGGTGTAGGCGGAGCGGTCAATTCCAGCAGCATGCGAAATGTCTTCGAACGTGCCGTCTCCCTTATTCCGAAATAGGTGACTCGGCCCGCTTTCGTTGCCCACGAACAGATCCAAAAATCCATCATTGTCGATGTCGGCCCAGACTGCGGTTTGGGTCTGCGTGGGCGTGCTCAAGCCAGAGGCCGTGGTCACGTCGGTGAATGTGCCATCGCAATTATTGCGCAGCAATGACATACGCTGGGGAAATTCCCAGCCCCCGCGCAAGACCAATATGTCAAGACAGCCGTCGTTGTTGTAATCCGCCTGCAGCAGGTTGAGCCCGCCCAGTTGGTCGCTCAGACCGGCTTGCGCCGTGCGATCGACGAATGTCCCGTCGCCGTTGTTATGAAAAAAATGCATAGGGGCACACTGACCGAAATCCGAGGTCACGATATCGTAGAGCCCATGACTCTCGAAGTCATCGACGATCAGGCCGCCCGACATCGAATAGAGATTGATGCCCGCTTGCGGCGCCACATCGACGAACTTGCCGATGTCCTCGGGCGAATCAAAATTGGATGGTGCAATCAGGTATTTCGGCGGAACGCCGGCTGGATATTTTCCCAGGGTCATGTAGGCGAGATTTAGAATCCACTTCACATCGAGCGCCTCGGGCTGTCGCTGTAAATACTTCAGCAGATATTCAATCGCCTTGGCGGAAGACGCCGGCTTGGCAAAGGTTCGATTTATGACCGGGGGGAAAATACATTGGTCCCCGGGATGACGATAAATGTCGTTCTCCATTTCGGATTGGTGCAGATAAGCGATGCCCAGCACTTCCTCCAATTCAGGCATGGCGCCGGACAACTGGGCCGATGCGATCTCATAGGCTGCTTGCCACTGTTCAATTGCCTTTTCCATCTCGCCTTCGTAGGCATACAGATTGGCCAGTGCGTAGTGCATCTGGATAATGTCGAGAGCCTGACCGTGGGCCACGCCGGCCGGATTCGCAGGATCCAGGCTCTTTTGAACGTCGGCAATCACCGAGGCCAAAGATCGCTGGCGGATGTCACACATGGCGTGCAGATCCTGGTTCCATCCCGCGGGCTTGGGAAAATTGCGGTAAGCCAGGTCCGCCTCCCCTTTGCCTCCGACGTTGGGGGCATACCGGATCGTTCCGGCGGCGGATGACGCCAGCAGACGAGCAGGCGCGGTGTTGTCCACAGGAGCTGTCTCGGAAGGCGAAACAACTCTGACGATCGCATAGCCCGATTTGCCGTGAATCACATTGGTGATCTGTCCTGGAGTCATGCCTTTAATCGCATCCCGAAGATCGGGACGCAGGGTGGCGGGATCGATCGGACCCATGTATCCGCCGTCCGATGCGGTAGGGTCGATGGAAACAGCTTTTGCAACCGCAGCGAAGTCTTCGCCATTTTTCAGGCGCTCCAGGACGCGATCGGCCTGGCTGGAAGAATCCACAACGATGATTCGCAATTCCACCAGCGGCGGGCTGGCAGCGAGAGCCTGGGGCCAAGCTTGCCCGCTTATCCAGGGCAACAGGAGTGCCGAGATCAGGGCAGGGAACATCGCACTTCGTGAGTGTATAGAAGGCCGGTTCATGGTTGTGACGGGCCAGCTCGCACCGAAGCGAGACCGCGACAGCCCGGAACCTAAGCTGCGCGGAATTCTGAATACTATAGCATCATCCTCGGCAAACGTTTACCATATGCGGCGGTGTGGAAGTGCGGGAACGAGAGGTGCGGACATGATGAAACGCCGTAAGTTTCTGGGCGCAGGACTGGCCGGGGCGGCAACCGTTTTCGCCGCTAAGGTTTCTCTTCCGTGGGCATGGGCGCAGGCGAATGCCACTGACTCCAGAATCGAAGTGCTGACCAACGAGCCGCTGGGGACGATTTCTCCTAATATCTACGGCCATTTCACGGAGAATCTGAGCGGCGTGGTGTACGACGGTATGTGGGTGGGCGCCAACTCGAAAATTCCCAACGTCGATGGAATTCGCAAAGAACTGGTCGACGAAATGCGCAAGATCAAGCCTCCAGTCGTGCGCTTTCCTGGAGGGTGTTTCGCGGACAGTTATGACTGGCGCGATGGCCTTGGTCCTCCCGACAAACGCCCCCGCAGAACGAATTTCTGGAATCAAGGCGAGCCGGCGGAAGCGCCCGCCAGTCATCGATATGATCCCAACCAGTTCGGCACCAATGAATTCATACACTTCTGCAAATTGATCGGCAGCGAGCCTTACCTGGCAGCGAACCTGCGAAGCTTGCCCGCGGAGCAGTTCTACGGCTGGGTGGAATATTGCAACTCTCCGGCCGGCAGCACCTCGCTCGCTGACATGCGCGCCGCCGCTGGGTTCAAGGATCCATTCAACGTGCGCTTCTGGGGAGTGGGGAATGAATCCTGGGGCTGCGGTGGGAATTTCACGGCGCAGGAGTACGCGGTAGAGTTTCGACGATTCACCACCTGGGTGCCGCGCTACCAAGCTCGATCCGCGTCCGAGCGGCGCGAGGAATTGTCATTTATTGCTTCTGGTCCAAATGTCGACGACTGGGCCTGGACTCGCGGTTTCTTCGAGGAAATCTCGCGCAAAGGCCGATTTGCGCTGCGTGGCCTTTACGGATGGGCATTGCATCACTATGCCTGGAACCTGAGCCGGGGCCGCACGCGCGACTGGGTGCAAGGCAAAGGCGATGCTCTCGCCTTCGATGCCGTGGACTGGTATGAACTGCTTCGCGAAGGCGACCGCATGGAAGGGCTGATCAACGGTCACTGGCAAATCATGAGCGAGGAAGATCCGGAGCATGTGGTGAAGCTGGTGGTGGATGAGTGGGGGCCGTGGTACAGGCCGGGAAGCGAGGCGACGCCAGGAGATCAACTCGAGCAGATGCCAACTCTCCGCGATGCGGTGTTCAGCGGGATGACGCTCGACCTTTTCAACCGCCATCCGGAAAAAATTGCCATGGCGAATTGCGCGCAGTTGATCAACTGCCTGAATAGCCTGTATCTGGCGCACGAAGACCGCTTCGTGGTGACGCCAGTAGGCCATGTGTTTGCGATGTACGCCGCCCACCAGGGCGGGCAAGCTCTGCGCACCATCTTCTCCGCGCCAACGATCAATTACGATCGCGATGGCAAAACCGCTTCCTTTTGGGGACTGAAAGGCTCTGCCTCGTTACACGATAAGGATTTAACTTTGACCGTGGTCAATCCTGACGTGGGCAATGCGCGAGATACGCAGGTGGTCATACGAGGGGCCAGGATTACGTCGGCTACGGCTGTGGTGTTGACCAATTCCGACATTCACGCTCACAACACGTTCGCCGAGAAAAATCTGGTGGTGCCGCGGACGCAGAGCGTGGAGAGCCACCCAGACGCCTTAACTTTTAGCTTTCCCCCTGCCTCGGTCACGAAACTGGCCCTGCAGCTGACCTGAGCCCTGCCGTTGAGGTAAAACGACGTTGGGACTCGGTCATGATATCCCTTTGGGCTAAGCCGTGTTTTCGGGGAGAGATTCATGAGGGGAGAAGATTCATGCGAAATCAATCGGCCGTGATTCTGGCGGTTCTTGGGTTTGCGATCGTCCTGCCCGCGCTTCTTGCTTCGACCAACCAACCTTGGCCAGCCGAGCGTGCCAACGAATGGTACGCGAAGCAACCATGGCTGGTGGGAAGCAACTTCATTCCCAGTACGGCCATCAATCAACTCGAAATGTGGCAAGCCGATACCTTCGACTTGGCAACCGTCGATCGCGAACTTGGTTGGGCTCAGAGTCTGGGCATGAACACGATGCGTGTGTTCCTGCACAACCTGCTGTGGCAGCAGGACTCGGCCGGTTTCCTGAAGCGCATGGACGAATTTCTTGCCGTCGCCGACAAACACCACATTCGCATCATGTTTGTTCTTCTGGATTCGGTGTGGGACCCGAATCCACAGTTGGGCAAGCAGCATGAACCGCGGCCGCATGTTCACAACTCAGGATGGGTGCAGGCCCCGGGCGACAAAATGTTGCACGACCCGTCGAGCTGGGACGAACAGTTAAAACCCTACGTGATCGGGGTGATCGCGCACTTCCGGGACGACCCGCGGATCGTGATCTGGGACTTGATGAATGAGCCGGACAACGACAGTGCTCAGTACCAGGCTCAGGAGTCCCGCAACCGGGCTAAAGCTGCATTGCGCTTGCTCCAGTTGGAATGGGGGTGGGCTCGGACGGCAAAGCCCTCGCAGCCGCTTACCAGCGGGGTTTGGCAAGGAGACTGGTCCGACGCGAAGATCACCGCGATGGCGCGTTTTCAGCTCGAGAATTCTGATGTCATCTCTTTTCATTGTTATGACCCTCCCGACGTGATGCGGAAGCGCATCGAATCGTTGCGGCGCTTCAAGCGGCCAATCCTCTGCACCGAATATATGGCGCGGCCGCTGGGCAGTACATTTGCCGCAATTCTTCCGTTGCTCATGGAAGAGCGCGTCGGCGCCTATAATTGGGGATTTGTGAGTGGCAAAACCCAGACTATCTATCCCTGGGATTCCTGGGAAAAGTCCTACCATCAGGAACCGCCGCTTTGGTTTCATGACATTTTCCACCAGGACGGCGCGCCGTACGATTCCAAGGAAACTGAATTAATCCAGCGCTTGACACAAAGCGCGCAGGCGGGGAAATCTTGAAGCCATCCCGACGGCGCCACGCGGCGGCCCTGGGAAATCCTCAGGGGTAGCGGAGCGGGAATGGATCGGGGCGAGATGCTCATCTTAGGTCTGCGTGCGTTCTTCATATTCTGCTGGTGTTTGTCGTCTTGCCTCATGACACAGGACCTCATGGCACAGGGAAAGACGGATTCTTCCCAGGTTGCCCCCCCCGCGACTCCTCAAGCGCAGGGCGGCGTTTCCACCGGTGGTGCGCATGCAGCGGTGCTGGACGGTGAGAAGCGTCCCATCACCGCGGGCGGATTTGTCGACAGCGGGCCGATCGTTTTTCAAGACGTGTCCGAAAAGGCGGGATTGACGCGCTGGCGGCACGTGATGGGCACGCCGGAAACGAAATTCATTCTCGAAACGGTGGGCTCCGGTGTCGCCCTTCTCGACTATGACAATGACGGCTGGCTCGACATTTATCTGGTGAATGGATCGACTTACGATGCGCTGTCGGGCAAAACCTCTCCGCCCCACGCTGCCTTGTTTCACAACAATCACGACGGCACCTTCACCGACGTCGCCCAGCAGGCAGGAGTAACCAATGATCGGTGGGGTTTCGGCGTGGCCGTAGGAGACTATGACAATGACGGCTGGCCCGATCTTTACGTAACCAATTTCGGCAAAAACCGCTTGTATCACAACAACCATGACGGCACCTTCACCGATGTTGCCGAGAAAGCCGGAGTGACGCTTGGCAACTGGTCCACGGGAGCGACGTTTGGCGATGTCGACGGCGACGGGCGCCTGGATCTTTTTGTTGCCGGATACGTGCATTACGACATCGAGCAGCCGCCCATCCCGGGTTCCTCGGTCGTCGCTTTTTCCGCTTGCGAATTTCGTGGGCTTAAGGTCATGTGCGGCCCGCGCGGGCTGAAGGGCGAACCCGACCATCTGTTTCGTAACAATGGCGACGGAACGTTCACCGACGTGAGTAAGAAGGCGGGGGTGGACGACGCGAATGCGTATTACGGACTGGGCGCGGTGTTTGTCGACCTCAACAACGACGGAAAACTAGATCTCGCTGTCGCCAATGACTCAACGCCAAACTATCTCTACATCAACCATGGCGATGGAACATTTGAGGATGCCAGCTACGCCTCAGGTTACGCGCTGAACGAGAATGGCCGCGAGACCGCCTCGATGGGAATCGCAGTGGGCGACTACCTCAACAACGGCCTGCTCGATCTCTACAACACGGTTTTTTCCGATGACTACAATCCGCTCTACCGCAACGATGGCGGGGGCAACTTTACCGAAGTCAGTTATCAGGCGGGAATCGCCGAGCCCACCATCCCTTTTCTGGGATGGGGTACCGGCTTTCTCGACTTTGATAATGACGGGTGGAAGGATTTACTGGCCGCCAATGGACATGTGTATCCCGGCGTCGATCAGAGCGATTGGGGCACGACCTTTGCCGAGCGGCCGCTACTGTTTCGCAATTTGCACAACGGGAAGTTCGAACTCGTACCTCCGGTCAAGGGCACCGGATTGGCCGCTTTGCTCACTGCGCGAGGGGCGGCGTTCGGGGATCTGTTCAACGACGGTAAAATTGATGTGGTTATCAATCAACTCAACAATACCCCGGTGTTGCTGCGAAACGTCAGTGCGGATCACAACCACTGGGTTGGGCTCAAGCTGGTCGGAGGAGCGAAGAGCCCGAGAGACGCCGTCGGAGCCGCCGTCTATCTGAAGGCCGGGGGCATTCGTCAGCGCGCCGACGTCATCAGCGGGGGTAGCTACGCCTCGTCGAACGATTTTCGTCTTCACTTCGGTCTCGGAGGCAGCTCCAGAATTGACGGCGTCGAAATTCACTGGCCCAATGGCAGGGTTCAGCTGCTGGATCTCGCCGCCGTGGATTGTTTTTTCACCATTACGGAAGGGAACTCCCCGGTTCGCGAACCTTCGCCCTGAGCAGCGCTCCGGGGTTTGCCGGTCTGCGCAAGCTGGTTTCTTCTGGGAAAGCAGGGAATCGGAAATGGGCGCGGTGGGAAACCCGGGTAATCGTTTGCCCAAAAAGCCTGGCGAGCAACAAATCTGCTTGACAGCTCTAATTCGTTCGTATTAGAGTTCACGCCATTCGTGGGTGGAGACAATTCTCGCGACAGCCACAAGATCGAGAACATCCGCAGTCTTAGGCGCGCTGCTCATCTTTTCAGCGGCCCTTTCCCTCCCGGCACAAAATCCAGCCTTTGAGAAGTCGTTTCAAGACGGGGCCCAAGCGATGCGAGCCGGCGACTGGGGCGGTGCGATCGCCTCGTTCCGTCGCGCAACCGAGATCCTCCCCAGTTCCGCGGAAGCCCGCTTCAACCTGGGTCTGGCGCAACTGCAATACGGCCATTTGCCAGAAGCGATCAGCGCCTTCAACCGCGCGATTGCGCTTTCTCCCCGGCTCCGAGGGGCTCACCTCTTTCTGGGGATTGCGCGCTATCGTACCAACGACTATCCAGATGCCATTGCCGCGTTGCGGCGCGAGAGCGAGATCGATCGGAGCAACGCCAAGGCTCTGATGTGGCTCGGAGTGACGCAGTTGGCGGCCGGCGATGCCGAAGCCGCCGCCACCGCGCTTGATCGAGCAGCCCAATTGGATCCCCGCGACATCGATATCCTTTACCATCGCGGCCGCGCGCATATGTTGGTGTCAAAAGACAGTTACGAACAAATGTACAAGGCGGATCCGAACTCGTGGCGGGTACATCAAGCGCTGGCACAATCGTTTGTCCAGGCGGACAGGCTGGAAGACGCGGTCCGCGAATGTCAAAACGCTCTGAATTTGCGCCCTGTGGAGCCAGGACTGCACGAAGAGTTGGCCGACATTTACTGGAAGCAGAATCAGCTGGAGAAAGCGGAAGCGGCATTCTTGGACGAATTGAAGGTTGATCCGGAGAGCATCTCGTCGATGTACAAGCTGGGGATCGTGAGCCTGGAGCGATCCAAGCCCGAAGCAACCGTGTCGCTCCTGACGGAGGTGTTGCAGGTTTCGCCGAACTATCGCGACGCTCATTATCAAATGGGTCGCGCGCACGCGCAATTGGGAGATGTCAATGCCGCCATTCTCGACTTCAAAGCGGAAGTCGCCAGCGGCGAGCGCGCGGATGCTGAGTCGTTGCGGCAATCGTACTACCAGCTGGCTCAACTGTACCGCCGAGCGCAGCAACCGGCAGAGTCCAAAGCCGCCTTGGAGGCTTTTTTGCGTTTGAAGCAGACCGAAGATGCGGCCCAGGCACAGAGGCTGCAAGACAAAATCAACCGGGCATCCGAGGTGAACCGGTAGTTTCTTTATTGGGCACAATGAGTAAACGTATTCTCACCCTGTGGCAAGGGAACTTCGCAGTTGTGGCTCGGGAGGATAGCATGCAGCCTTTGCAGGATTTGGCGAATCGCATACCCACGAGGAGCGGTCTTCTGGTGCTAACGGCCGCACTCCTGTTGTCTTCACTGGCCAGCGGCCAAGAAAATCAAGGATCGATTGCCGGCAATGTGACCGATCCCAGTGGCGCTTTGGTGGTCGGAGCCAAGCTCACCGCCAAAGGACAATCGACCGGCTCCGCGTATCAAGCGGTATCGAGCAGCGCCGGTTCCTACCGTTTTCCGAACGTGAACATCGGAACTTACGACGTCACCGTCAGTGCCCCTGGATTTAAGACCACGACCTTGACCGGAATCCTGGTCCAGGTGGCTACTACCTCGGCGTTGGACATCAAGCTGGCGGCCGGTGCAATCAGCGAAAGCATCGTAGTGAACGCCGAAGCGCCCACGGTGCAGTCGGAGAGTTCCGATATCGGCACCGTCGTTGGGGAGAAACAGATTCTCGATTTGCCTCTTGCCCTGGGCAGCACGGTTCAGGCCATGCGGTCGCCCGAAGCCTTTGTTTATCTCATTCCCGGCGCCGTGGGTCCGGGCTCGGACTCCGGCAACGGCGGAACCTTTGAATCCAAGATCAGCGGAGGCCAAAACTACGGAACGGAGGTGCTGCTGGATGGTGCATCGATGACGCGATCGGAAAACGGTTCTTCGTTCGACGAAACCGCGCCCTCGGTCGACGCGCTCAGTGAATTCAAAGTAATCACTTCGACCTTGCCTGCCGAGTTCGGCATGACCACCGGCGGAATTGAAAGCTTCAACACCAAGGGTGGTACCAACAAGTATCACGGCGAAGTCTATGACATCTTCCGCAACGAAGACCTCGATGCCAACACTTGGGGCGACAACTTTGCACTGTCGCAGGGACTGCCTTACTCCACGTACAGAACTCCGCTCGACAAGCAGAACGACTACGGAGGGACGTTCGGCGGTCCATTCAGAATTCCACATCTTTATAACGGCAGAGATAAAACATTTTTCTTCTTCTCCTGGGAGCAATACCGGCAATCGGTAGGTGGGACCCAGACCTCAACCATACCGACGACTGCGGAACTGGGCGGCGATTTCTCCGCGACCCTGGATACTGCAAATGTCCTCGGCACGAACCCGTGCGACGGGACGCCCATCTACCAGGGGGAAGTCTTTGATCCTGCAACTACGAAAACCGTCGGCGGAGTGGAGTGCAGAACTGCCTTTATGAACGAACCGGGAAGCACCGGAAACGTAATCCCGTCCAGCCGCTTCTCGCCGGTGGGTCTGAATATGTTGTCCTACTTCCCCGCGCCGCAGAACAGCAGCCTGGCGAACAACTACACATTTCCCTATAGCTACCCCATTCTCGATACCACCACAACCTTCCGCATCGACCAAAACATCAGTTCGAAGAGCAAAGCCTACTTCACCTACTCCTCGCGCAACAATGTCCGCCTATCCACGGTTCCGGTTTGGGGCAACGCGGCGGGAGAAGGACGAAACCAGTTCTTCGGGACCCACTACATCCGCTTTGGCTACGATTACACGATCACGCCAACGGTGCTGAACCACCTGAATCTGGGCTACAACCGCACCAACAGCAAGAACGTAGGCGCAGGAGTGGCGTTCGGTCACGGTAACACGGATTGGGACGCGAAACTTGGCGTTACCGGCGCGAGCGGTACCATGTTTCCGGCCATTAACACAGGTGAGCCCCCCATCATCGGGGGATATGGCGACGCCGTGGATGGTGACACGATCGACAATGGATTCCGCATTGGCGACACGCTCACATGGATTCACGGCAGGCACGATTTCAAGTTCGGCTACGAAGAGTGGTATCAACAGTTTAACCCCCTGAATTTTCAAAACACGAGCGGTACGTTTAACTTCGGCCGAGGACAGACGGCGGGCACGGCCGCCACCAGCGCCCTGAGCGGCAACGGCATCGCCAGCATGCTTCTCGGAGAACTGGGCTCGGCCAACGAGACCGTCTATGCCAGCCAAGCTCGTTGGTTGCGCAGCTACTTTGCCGGTTTCGTGCAGGATACCGTCAAGGTCTCCTCAACACTTACTTTGAACCTTGGTCTTCGTTATGACATCGACGAACCCGAACGAGAAGCGCATGGCAACACCTCGGATATCAGCGTGACGCAGCCCAACCCCGGAGCCGGGAATCTGCCCGGGGTGCTGGTGTTCGCGGGTAAAGGGGCGGGGCGCAACGGAAATGTCAACGAACGCTGGGCCAATATCTGGAAGAAGGATTTTGGTCCGCGCATTGGGATCGCCTGGGCGCCTGCCATGTTCAACAGCAAGATGGTGTTTCGTGGAGGCTACGGCATCGTCTACGGCAACCTCCAGTATGCCGATTTCGGAGGGTTCAACCTAACCGGATTCCAGGCCAACCCGGCATTTAACAGCCTCAACGGTTTTGATCCAGCGTTTCAGATCGACGCGGGCCTGCCGTCGTTTCCGCCTCCGCCGAACCTAGATCCCACGCAGCTGAACTTTACCGGACCGGAGTACACCGCTCCCTCCTACGGACGGCCTCCGATGTCGCAGAACTGGAGTGTCGAAGTGCAGCGGGAACTCGCCCCTGATCTGATCGCGGACGTGGCCTACGTAGGGCAGCACTCCCAGGATCTGCGCTCGAATTATGACGCAGTGAACACCCTCAACCCGAAGTATTTCTCCATGGGAACTTCCCTGCTTACGCCCATCGGGTCGCAGTCAGCAATAGCTCCGCCCTATGCCGGTTTTCCGAGTTCGGCGATCGTGGCGCAAGCGCTTTTGTCCTTCCCCCAATATTTCGGATTCAATACGGACGGGCAATTGGAGAATCTCGGACAGTCCACCTACAACGCCCTGGAGGCCCAGTTAACTCGCCGCTTCCGCAACGGTTTGAACCTGATGGCTTCCTATACCTGGTCGAAGACGTTGACGGATGCCGACTCGGCGTTGCCCTATTTCGCCACCCTGCACCAGGGCGGCTCGCCGCAGAACGTGTTCAACAAACAAGGCGACAAGGCGATCAGCAACCAGGACCTTCCCCAGAACTTCGTGCTCAGTTATGTCTATGAGCTCCCGTTTGGAAGGAACAAGAAGTTTCTCAATGGCAGCAGGCTCCTCGATCGGGCGGTCGGAGGCTGGTCGGTCAGCGGCATCCAACGCTACGAGAGCGGCCAGCCGCTTGCCTTTGGCTGCGCCACTGGCGTTCCGGCTTACAACGACTGCATTCGCTTCGACTACATTCCAGGATCGTCCCCACTCAGTGCAGCGTGGAAAAGCAGAAAAGGGAACTTCGTTCCCATTACAGCCGCGGCCTTTGCAGCGGGTGACCCAGGTGTTCCCATGTTCAATCCTCTGGACACTACGACCAATACCCTTCCTCCCGCGTTTGACGATCCGAACTCCGCCCAAAACCTTGCATCCCGAGGAACGTACGCTTTTGGCACAGCGCCTAGGGTTGACGGCTCCCTACGAATGGGAGCCTATCTCAGCGAGGATTTCAACCTGCTGAAACGAACGAAGATTACAGAAACCAGCGACGTCTTGTTTCAAGTGAACTTCCTCAACGCCTTCAATCGACACATCTGGAATCGCCCAGGAGATCTCGGCCCCCAGGACAGCAACGCGCTGCCAGGGCAATCGAATGGGCCCAACGATACTTTTGGGGTCATAAACTGGAATACCTTTTCCACCACCGGGGGGGGAGGCTACCTGCTATTTCCGAGGCGAATCCAGCTGCAGCTCAAAGTCGAGTTCTAGCTGCAGACTGGGGTAGGAGTGAATTCGGGGCCGTCGCTTCGGCGGCGGCCTTTGTTTTGGCAGAAATGATCGGACTCGGCGAATGTAGTTTTCGCGATGCGTATTAAACTGACACGGTGCGGAGAGCGATTGGCAGCAGATCGTCGGGCGTAACTAAGACCGCTCTGATGCTTTTTGTTTGCCTGGGGCTGAGTCTTGCCCTCGGCCTTGGACAATCCGGTCATCCTGAGGACTCGCTTGGGAACCCGTCAGAGTCGAAGGCTGCGGTTTCCGGAAGATTCGTCGACGTGACGGAGAAAGCCGGCATTCACTTCAAGCAAGAGGCCTCGAAAACTGCAAAGAAATATTTGCTCGAGACCATGGGCTCGGGGGTGGCCGTTTTCGATTACGACAACGACGGGCGGCTGGACATCTTCTTCGCCAACGGAGCGCGCATCGATGATCCCATGCCGAAGGGCGCTCTGCCCCAGAAAGATGGCGAGAAGTATTGGAATCGCATGTACCACCAAAAGGCGGATGGGACATTTGAAGATGTAACCACCAAGGCCGGGCTGCAAGGAAGCGGATTTTCGACGGGCGTGGCGGTCGGCGATTATGACAATGATGGCTTCGAGGATCTGTTCGTCGCCGGCTATGGCCACAGCACGCTGTACCACAATAACGGCGATGGAACCTTCACCGATGTGACGGCAAGCGCCGGGGTGGCGGGATCAGGCTGGGCAACCAGCGCTGCCTGGATCGACTACGACAACGATGGAAAACTGGACTTGGTCGTTGCGCGGTACATGATTTGGGACTTTGACGACATTTATTGCGGCCATCGCGAAGAGGGATTTCGCTCCTACTGTCATCCGGATCTTTTCAAACCAATTCCGATCCTGCTCTACCACAATGACGGCAACGGAAAATTCACTGAAGTTTCCGAGAAAGCAGGCGTCGCCAAGCCGGCCAAGGGCCTGGGACTGGCAATTGCCGATTTTGACCACGATGGGTTCATGGATATTCTTCTGGCCAACGACTCGATTCCCGAATTCCTTTTTCATAACAAGGGCAACGGCACTTTTGAAGAGATTGGCCTGCCTTCCGGCATTGGCTTGGACGGTGGCGGAGCTAGTTTCGCCGGCATGGGCGTAGATTTCGAAGATTATAATAACGACGGCTGGCCGGACGCGATCATTACGGATCTGGCGAACCAGAAGTATGCTCTGTATGCCAACGCCGGCGATGGCAGCTTCGACTACACGACTCTGACCATGGGCCTCGGGGCAATCAGTTTGCTGCACTCGGGATGGGGTGTCCGCTTCATGGACTACGACAACGACGGCTGGAAGGATCTTTTCATTGTGCAGGGGCATGTCATGGATACGATTCAGGTGAACGAGCCCCATCTGCGATATCGCGAAGCTCCTCTGTTGCTGTGGAATGATCGGGGGAAGCGCTTCCTCGATGTCTCTGCGCAGTCGGGGGCAGTGTTCCACGAGGAATGGGCCGCTCGCGGCATGGCGGTCGGCGACCTCGACAATGATGGCCGAGTCGATGTGGTGGTCACATCACTGGATGGCCCTGCGTGGGTTCTCCACAACGAAACGCCTTCACTAAATCATTGGATCAGTTTCAGGCTGGTCGGCGTACGGAGCAATCGGGATGGAATCGGCGCACAGATCAAAATCTCAACACCCGCGGGTGATCAGTATGCGACGGTGACGACCAGCAGCAGCTATCAATCCTCCAGCGACAAACGCGTGCACTTCGGCGTCGGCTCGGCCAGCGCGATCTCTCGGGTAGAAATTCGCTGGCCCAGTGGAACCAGACAAGTTTTGTCAGACCTGAAAGCGGACCAGATTTTGACGGTAACGGAAGCGAATTCTCCGTTGAAATAGAGAAACGGATCATGGGTCGAGCATGTGCAACCGTTCTGCTGGTGTTGGCGGCGGCGTTTCCAGGGGAAATGTCCAGCCAGGGCGGGAACTGCGCCGCGGCCATGCAAATGTTCCGCGCGCGGCGCTGGTCCGAAGCGGCTGCCGGCTTTGAAGAATGTGAGAAACGCGATCCTGGAAAGACTGACGCGCTCCTGTATCGCGGTAAGTCTCTGGTGAATCTTCACCAGTTGGATGAGGCCGCGACCACGTTACAGAGTTACGCCAAGTCGCATCCCCAATCCGACGATGCCGTTTACTTGCTCGCGTTCATCTTCTTTCGCAAGGACCAGCCGCAGGAATCACTGCAACTGTTTTCCCAGGCCGCCAAGTTGAAGCCTCCGAGCGCAAATGATTTGACCATCGTCGCGCTCGACTATGTATTGCTCACCGACTATAACGATGCCGCTCACTATTTGGAGTTGGCGCTCAAGATGAATCCCGACGATCTCGACGCCCGCTATCACCTGGGACGGGTTCGCTATCAGCAGAATCAGTTCGACTTGGCAATTGAAGCATTTCAGACAGTGATCCAGCGCGATCCTGCGAATGTGAAGGCCGAGGACAATCTCGGTCTGAGCCTGGAAGCAAAAAATCAACCGGCAGCAGCCATCACGGCCTACGAAAGAGCCATCCAATTGGATCACGCCGCATCCTCTCATAACGCCCAGCCCTATTTAAACCTGGGCTCGCTCATGGCAAAGTCGAATCGGTTCGATGAAGCCATCCCACTGTTGACGCGCGCTTCCGAGATCGCTCCCGGGGACTTTAAGGTTCGTTATGAACTCGGCAAGGCCTATTTTTACTCCGGTCAATTCGCTCCTGCTCGTCAGCAAGCGGTGGAAGCCATTCAGCTCAACCCCAAGGACAGTTCGGGTCACTATCTGCTGGGCCGGATCTATCAGCGGCTCAGACAGAAAGACCTCGCGAATGAGCAATTTCGCCTTACCTCGGAACTGATCCGCGACAACGACCGAACTTCACGAGGAATGGCAACTGGCACGGCCTCGCACTAGCGGCCTGAGGTGATATGTCTCCGATGGTGTTTCCGGTCAGCCAACGTCCGATTTGGGGCAACCCACTGCTTACGCTGGTCTCAGTCATCCTGCTTTCCTTGAATTGCACCAAATCCGCCCCGGCACAAACCGCTCGGACCGCCCCTGCTCCCACCGTGCGGGATGCTGCCACGGTGCTTGCAGCCGGCGACCTTAAGCAAGCCGAGACAGAATTGCAATCCATCTTGAAGACTGCTCCGATGGATGTGCACGCGTTGAATCTTCTGGGCATCGTTCGAGTGCAACAGAAGCGGGATCGCGAAGCCGAAACTCTGTTCCAACAAGCGGTGGAGCTTCAACCCGAATTCGCAGGCGCGCAGGCAAGTCTGGGCCTCCTTTATGTGCAAATGGCGAAGAACGATCTGGCGATTCCCCATCTCCGGGAAGCACTGAGACTCGACCCGGGAAGGGAAGAGGTACGAGCCGCTTTGATCAGCGTTTGGCGAGACCAGGCGCGCATTGCCGCACAGCGCGATGAACTGGAAAAAGCCCTGGCCCTGCTGATCGAAGCTCGCCAGCTCAACCCCAACCAGCGTGATGTGCAATACGACTTGGGCATGGTCGCGCTCCGCATGTCGTTGTTTGCCGACGCGATCGACGCTTTCCGTCAAGCGTTAAAGCTGCGCGCCGATGATCCGCAGGCGCTCTACGGTTTGGGCCGGGCCCAGCTGGCCACGGCTAAATTTGACGATGCGCAACCGTCCTTCGAGCGCTATGTTCAGCTTCGTCCTGCGGATGCATCGGGGCATTACGCCTTGGGTCTGGCGCTGGAGGCGCTCCAACGTACAGCCGAAGCCCGCGCAGAATACGAAAAATCCATTGCCTTGCAACCGCAGCAGACCGAATCTTATTTCCATTGGGGCTCCATGGATTTGGACGCGGGGAATCTCGGCGCTGCGCAAGAGAAATTCGAACGAGTTCTCGGGCGCGCTCCGCTACACGCTGGGGCGCTTACCGGGATGGGACAGGTTAAGTTTCAAGAAAAAAAATACACCGAGGCGGCTGATCTGCTTGAGAAAGCAATTGCTGTTCAGCCCAGGCTCCGGCAATCGCACTATTATCTGGGCTTGGTGGACGCAAGGCTCGGCCGGAAAGAAGATTCCGAAAAGGAACTACAGATCGCCAGCCAGATTGAACATGAGGAGGCGGAAAAGCACCAGAACGTTTTGCGAGTTCTCGATCCAGATCAGGTCCACGTGCCGGAGCCTTCCCCGCGCCAATGACACCCTTCTGATATTCCGATGCCCGCTATTGGTCCGCAGGATTTCCGCCTTCCAGTGCCGCCTTAGGCCAGCCATTCACCCAGGTCAAAGTCGAGATCTGCAGGTAGGCATGGCCAGTGTTGCCATCGTAGGCATGGTAGACAATAAGATCTCCGTCGTTTTGCTGCAGCACAGATGCGCCTCCCGGCCCCCGCCAGCGGCCGTTTCCGAGCAACAGCGGAGTACCGCCGCCTTCCAGCATCGGCGTCCCGCCGGCATCGACGTAAGGACCAGTGACGCTGTGGGATCGCCCAACCATCGTTTTGTAGTTGCTCTTCGTTCCCCGGCAGCACAAATCAAACGAAACAAAAAGATAAAAATAATCGCCATGCCGCACAATGAACGGAGCTTCAATCGCTTGCCAGTCGCCGGGCAGTCCCGGTGGATTCGGCGGCAGATTCTGCGGAGGTTTGCGGCTGGCCAGAGAATAAATCTTAGTATCGGTCGACGACAGCAGGCCCGTCTTGCGATCGATCTGGCGCATCTTGATCCCGCTCCAGAAGCTCCCGAACGCCAGCCAGGTGCGCCCCTGTTCGTCGATCACAAGATTTGGATCAATCGCATTGAAGTTATCTTCCGCCCGCGAGCGCAGAACCAGCCCCTTATCCACCCAGTGGAAGTCGGGGCTGGTCGGGTTAAGAGTCTTATTGGTGAGAAGGGCGATGCCTGAAGTATTTTTGCCGAAAACCGAAAATGCATAGTAGAGATGATATTGGCCATCGAAATAGGAGATGTCCGGCGCCCAAAGCTCCTTCGTCGTAGGGCTTTCGTGGCCGATCCAGTCGGGGATCTTTTCGAATACGGAACCGCAAAGCCTCCAGTGATGCAGGTTCTCGGAGCACCGGACCGGCAGTTCTCCCTTTCGCACTGGGCCGTTGGCCGTTCCGAACAAGTACCAGGTATCGCCGTCCTTGGCGATCGATGGATCGTGCGTGTATTCAACGTCTCCATCGAGCGCTAGCGCTTCGGAGGTTTTGCCGGAGGTCGCTGTGTCAGCGGCCAACCCTGCGGTCGCACAACATAAAACCAGAGAAATCAGGAAAGTGGTTCGCATGTGGGCCTTTCGGAAACATAGAGCATACCAAAATTAGGGCAATCGTTTACGCCATGATTTCATAGGGCAGGACAGGTGGGCGTGAGCCGTTGACGCCAGTGCCCCGAGCTCTTTCGACCGGGAGACTGCGGCGAGTCGCACGATTGCTGAGTTGGTTTCATGGATGGAAACTGCGACTACCGCCAGGCGGGAAGGAACTGAATGTTCATGCGGCGGAGGGGGGCCGTTTCCGACTGCGGCGGGAGAAGTCTCAGCGTATAATTCCCTTGGCAAACGTTTACTCGCAAGTTGCTTTGCGAGAACCCGTGATCCGCGAAGAAGGACTGGTAGCAGCTTGCGACCTGTAATTTCCTTCCAAGCGCAGCCGACATCGGAATACCCATTACAACCTGGCTCACCTTGTTCTAATACCGGCAAGGGACGGACCGCGGCCTGAAGGTCTCGTCGGAGAAAGCGCTGTAGTGGAGGCCGAATGAATGGAGCGATCAGGCGAAAAGAGGGACGGAATGATCGATCTATCGAATCTGGAGGCGTGGTTCGTTACCGGAAGCCAGGATCTCTATGGGCCGGAAACGCTGAAACAGGTCGACCAGCATGCGGCGACGATCACCAGGGTGCTGGGTTCATCTCCGGAGATGCCGGTAAGGGTGGTCGCGAAACCGGTGATGACGAGCAGCGGAATGATTCACCAGTTGTGCCAGGACGCCAACAATTCCAACCACTGCATCGGTGTGATCAGTTGGATGCACACCTTCTCGCCGGCTCGGATGTGGATCGCCGGCTTGAGATCGCTCACGAAGCCATTGCTGCACCTGCACACTCAATTCAATGAGGAGTTGCCCTGGTCGACCATAGATATGGACTTCATGAACCTCAACCAGTCGGCCCATGGCGACCGCGAATTCGGATTTATCGGAGCCCGCATGCGGCTCAAGCGCAAGATTGTGGTCGGACACTGGCAGGACGCGGAGGTTCACTCGGAGATGGGCGCATGGATGCGCGCCGCCTGCGCCTGGCACGATGCGCAAAATCTGAAGGTCGCTCGCTTCGGTGACAACATGCGCAACGTCGCTGTCACGGAAGGCAACAAGGTCAACGCGCAAATCAAACTGGGTTATACCGTCAATGGGTACGGCATCGGAGACTTGGTGCAATCCGTCCAACAGGTGACGGAGGTGGAAGTGAACGAACTTACAGCGGATTACGACGATGCCTACCGAGTGGCGGAGTCGCTCCGCAAGGGAGGGGGCAAGCGTCAATCTCTGCTCGAGGCTGCCAGAATTGAGATTGGCTTGCGGCATTTTCTCGAGAAAACCGATTCGCATGCCTTCACCGACACGTTTGAAGATTTGCACGGGTTGGCACAGCTCCCCGGAATCGCTGTTCAACGTTTGATGGAAGCCGGCTACGGCTTTGGCGCGGAGGGCGACTGGAAAACAGCAGCTCTGGTGCGAGCGGTGAAGGTCATGAGCCACGGTCTCAAAGGTGGAGCTTCCTTTATGGAAGATTACACCTATCACCTGAAGGGGGGTGCTCAGGTATTGGGGGCTCACATGCTCGAGGTGTGCCCGTCGATCGCAAACGAAAAACCATCGGCTGAAATTCACCCGCTCCCGATCGGCGGCAAAGCCGATCCGGTCCGCCTCGTATTTACCGCTGCCGCCGGAAAGGCGGTGAATGCTTCGGTGGTCGATGTGGGAAACCGGTTTCGGTTGATCGTCAATCAAGTGAATGTGATCCAACCTCAGCATGCTCTGCCCAAGCTCCCGGTTGCGAGAGCGATCTGGGCCCCCGAACCCAATTTGAAGGTTGCGGCAACCGCGTGGATACACGCTGGTGGCGCGCATCACACCGCTTTAGGCTTTGCTCTAAGGCCCGAGCACTTGGAGAATTTTGCGGACATGGCGGGCATCGAATGCTTGCTGATCGATGCCGAGACCACGATTGCCGGCTTCGTGAAGGAGCTTCGCTGGAATGATATGTACTATCAGCTGGCCAATGGTTTCTGAGGCAAAATCCCCGATCATACAGTTCGGACCGAACGGAGAACTAAATTCTGAACCGCGCGCAGTCGATGGATATCTCAGGCGCCTATTGAGACAAACGCGATGGAGTTCGCCATAAAA
>DATBYA010000092.1:0-2638 GCA_036514015.1 Candidatus Sulfotelmatobacter sp. | reverse complement strand
GGCCACAACTCCGAGGCCCGCCAACACCATACCCTTTTGCAAGAACAGCTTCAGGACGCCGCCTCGCCCGGCGCCCAGGGCCATGCGGATACCTATCTCGCGGGATCTTTGGCCGACCATATAAGCCAACAAGCCGTAAATGCCAATGGAAGCCAGAAGCACCGCCAGTCCAGCAAATCCGCCCACCAGATCGGCAGAAAAACGGCGTGAAGCCAGTGACCGATCAAGGACGTCGTTCATAGAAGAAACATTAAATACCGGCAAGCCGGGATCAATGCCCTGGATTTCATGCCGAATCTGTGGTTCGAGCAGGGTCGCGGGCAGAGAAGTCCGCAACACCACGCTCAGTCGCTTGCTGGAATCTTGATAGGTCGAAACATAGATGTGGGGAACGCCATCGATGTCGAGACCGTCACTCTTGATATCCTTAACAATACCCACGACGGTCGTCCACGGCTTGCTAGGGTCTCGTTCGAACCGCACTCGGCGGCCCAGCGGATCGCGGGTTGGCCAAAACTTATGAGCGGTGCTTTCATCAATGATGGCCACCAGCGGTTTGCCGTCTTCATCGCCCTCGGTGAATGAGCGGCCGCGTAGGAGCCTCGACTGGAACACCTTAAAATAATCGGGGCTTATCCGAATTCTCTCGGCGCGCAGATCCTGCGAGGACTCGACCGGTCTATCTTCAATCGCTAAGCCTTCATTCGCTAAGCCACCGACCGCGTTGGGGTTGGTATTGGTGGTCGGTAGAGCTGAGGTGATTGCGGCGACTTCCACTCCCGGAATTGCCTTCATGCGCCGCAGCAACTCACGATCAAAGGTGGCTCTGCGAGGAATATCGAGATACGGATCCGTCTTTGGATCGTTGGGATTCGGAAGCTGCATGTTTGCCGTGACAACTTGAGTTGGATTAAAACCTGGATTTTCCTGCAACAGATCCCGCAGCGTACGCAGCAGCAAGCCGGCTCCGACCATCAGTATGACGGCGAACGCCAGTTCAGAGACGATTAGAACATCGCGCAATCGGCCGGTCTTAGTGCTGTAGCCGGACCCTCGACCGCCTTCGCGAATGGCCGAGGAGAGAGCGCCTTTTGCCGAATGAAGCGCTGGAGCAAGTCCGAACACTAAGCCGGTGAGAACGGAAATCAGCAGAGCGAACGCCAGTACCACCCAGTCGATTCGTACTTCGTTGAGCCGGGGAACGTTCGATGGCACAAAGCGCAGGATGAAACCCAAAGTACACACTGCGGTTGCGATTCCCGCGGCACCGCCGATGAGCGACAGCAGCATGGACTCGGTCAGCATCTGGCGCACCATGCGGCCGCGGCTCGCCCCCAGCGCTAACCGCACTGCCATCTCTTGTTGTCGCCCCGAAGCGCGCGCCAAGAGGAGATTGGCAATGTTCAACGATACGATGAAAACGATCAGGATTACCGCCCCCAGTAACACCAGCAGCATGGGCCGGACACTGCCCACCAAAGTTTCTTGCAATGGTTGAATCTCAATTGTCCATTGCGCCTGCGGCGGGTAATCGGTCGGAAAGTCGTGGCGTAATTGGGCAGCCATGGCAGTGAGCCGCGCCTGAGCTTGCGCCAGTGTCAGGCCAGGCTTAAGTCGTCCGATTCCAGATACTAAAATCCGGGTACCACGCATTGGCTGGGGAAAGGGATCTGCGCTGAATCCGCCGGCGCCAAACACTTCCACGTCGCCGGAAGTCGTCGGTCCAGGATGGCGAAATCCGCGTGGCAGAACCCCAATAATTGTAAGGGGATCATTGTCGATCCGGATGGTACGGCCGAGAACATTCGGATCGGCGCCATAGGCACGGCGCCACAGGCCATCGCTGATCACGGCCTCTGGAGCAAAACCAAGCACGAAGTCCTGCGGACCATACAACCGTCCAATTTGCGGGATCACACCCAGCATGGAAAAGTAGCTAAAACTGGCATTGACCCCCTCGACACGCTCGGGCTGTCCGGCGCCGGTCAAATTCTCGCTACCCTCAAAGATCGGGGTCACATCCTCAAATACACCCGCTCGCGTCTGCAGGTCATCCAGTTCGGGCTTGGAAAACCTAACGTCCCGCAATCCCACGCCGGGCTCGTTAAAGAAGATTCGTACCAAACGATCGGGATCGCGGTAGGGCAGAGAACGCAGCAACACGGCATTCACGATGCTGAAAATGGCCGTGTTGGCTCCCACGCCCAGAGCCAGAGTCAAAATCGCAACCGCGGTGAAACCTGGATTCTTGCGCAGCAATCTCAATCCATGACGCATGTCCGAACCTAGTTCACCCCACCAGCGCACGCCCACCGATGCCCGCATGGCATCTTTGTGAGATTCGATTCCGCCGAACTCAATCCTCGCCTGTCGCATCGCTTCTTGCTGGGAAAGGCCTTGGCGAACCAGGTCCGCAGCGTAACTCTGAAGGTGGAAATGCACCTCTGTTTCCATTTCACTTTCAAAACGTTGTCCCTTGACCGTCCACTTCAACCAAGAAAGGAATCGAGTCAGAAGATTCATATCTGCTCCGAGGTGGTGCGCAGGATACTGGCGATCAACGATGCCATGCGGTTCCACTTTTCGGTTTCCGAATGGAGTTGGCGCCGCCCGGCTGCAGTCAGGCTGTAGAACTTCG
>DATBYA010000091.1:0-7153 GCA_036514015.1 Candidatus Sulfotelmatobacter sp. | reverse complement strand
ATCGCCAGCAAATTCCTGTCTCGAAACCGCGTCTCCCTGAAAGAGGCGTTCGAAGGGCTTGAGCTGTGTGAGAGGAAACTTTCATGCACAGTTCTTAGAGGGCTGGACGGGAGCAATCCCGTCCGGCTACTCGGTCATCCGCCCAGTGGAAACAACTTACGAGTTCTGCAGGCGTTTGCGGCTCGCGAGGCGGTTCTCAGAAAGATTTGGGGATAGATTGGCAGCGGCTTACTTATTCAGCAGCGCAGGCCAGTTGAGCAACAAGTTGATCGAGCTGGATTCGGCTCGGGCGGGAGTCACCGCCACAAATCGCTGGCCGTCCGCGGTCACGTCGAACAAAGGCGCTGAAAGGTCCAAAAGGTTCATCTGGAAGAGGGGGCGCAGGGACTTCACCTGCAAGGATTGCGCCGTCAAATTCAATTCCGCCTTCATCAGTTGGTTGCCGGTACTCAAGAAATAAAGGTCGCCTTTCTTGTCCCAACAAACCTCCCATCCGCCGCCGTGCGAAATCTGGTATTTTCCTCCCGGTCCCGGGAAGGGGACAACGTAAACTTCCGGCTGGCCCGCCTCGCTGGAAAAATAGGCCAGCCAGTGGCCGTCGGGCGAAAAGAGCCCGTCATACTGGTTACCGGCAACCGGTGCCGGCTGGAACGGTTTCTTGTCGCCAAACAGAGGAAGAATCCAGTTCGCCATCCGTCCCTGATCGATGTTGAAGGCGTCATACGACAAATAACGGCCGTCAGGCGACCAATCTAAAGCGGGCGAGTACGAAATCTCCGGCCCAAGAGTTAGCAGCGTCTCTTCCGCGCCAGACCCATCGGATGGCTTGCGCAGGATGCTGTTTTTTCCGTCAGCGTGCACACCGTACGCGATGTATTTTCCATCGGGCGACCACACGCTCCATCCCTTACTGCCTGGACCAAACGTCATCCGCGTGCTGACCCCGCCGGCCGCGGGAACTGACCACAAATCCTCGGAGTCCGGGTTCTGGAGGTCACCCGCCAGGAACAAAATCTGCTTGCCATCCGGAGAAATTCTTGGGGCCAGGTGAAATGCAACCTGGCCAACTGCGCCCGGCGAATTCCCAGCCGAATCAAACCACTGCAAACGCGTTTCCCGCGAGACCGCTTGAAAGGCGAGCACGGACCGGCCCGCAACGGAATACCAGTCGGCATCCGCTAAAGTAGTCGCGGCGCCGGAGACTTTGCCGGAACCAAGGTCAAACGGTTGGGCAAATACTTTCTTGTCCCTGATAAAAAAGAAAAATCCGCCGGCATAAGCGGGGCCGCCAGCATCGTCGAGCACGAGCTTGGTCTCCGACGACTGAAGCGACATGAATTCGACGCGTTCATGACCTTTCTTGTCTCTGACAACGACCAGAATGTGCTTTCCGTCCGGCAGTATTGCGGGATTCGATTCGGAGTAATCATTGGCGCCCAAAACGCCGATGGGAACCGCCTTGCCGCCAGCCGCAGAAATCCGAAACAATCGCGAACCCGGCACGGGCCGGAACAAGATGGTGCCGTCCGGGGCCCATGCCGATGCGTAGGGCGCAGAAGTATCGGCCAATGCCTGCATATTTCCGCCGTTTAGCTCCACGGTCTTCAATTTTCCGCCGGCGAAGAATCCGAGCGAACGGCCATCGGGCGACCAGAAGGCCGAAGCCGCTCCATCAGTGCCCGGAACGGCGGTGGCATCGCTGGCTTTGAGCGAGCGTGTCCACAGCTTAATGGACCCATCGTGATCGATTGCCGTAAATGTCAGTCTGGTTTCATCGGGGGAAACTACGGCCGGTCCCGAGCCGAAACCGAAAGCCAGGAAGCGAGTATCGGGCGGAGGAGGAATGAATGCCAGCACCGGTCCGGCGCCCGCCGGACGAGGATGCAGGTCAGCCCACAGCGCAACAACCGCTGCCAGAATCGCGAATCCGCACATCAGCGACCACGCCAGCTTCTCACGGTTCTTGCGCCGGCTGGCAACCGGGGCGGGCACGCCGGCTTGCGATCCGCCTTCTGCGATCCACTGCAATTGCAGCTTGACATCGTGCACATTCTGGAAGCGCCCGTCCGGATCCTTCGCTATACAGGTCTTCACGATGCGGTCCAGCGGCGGCGGCGACATCGGCTGCACACTTGAAACTGGCGGGGGATCTCTTTCCAGCACCGCAGCAATCACACTGGCAGTGGTCTTCCCCTCAAATGCGCGCTTTCCTGTCGCCATCTCATACAGAACTGTGCCCAGGGCAAAGATGTCGCTGCGCCCATCGGCTCTCCTTGCCTTCCACCTGCTCCGGCGACATGTATTGAAACGTCCCTACTATCGAGCCCTGAGCGGTCAGCGGGTGGCTTCCGGCGGGAGTCGAAACCGTCATGGTCAGGCTTGATGCCGGGGGCAAGGCCGGTTCGACTGCTTTGGCGAGGCCGAAATCCATCAACTTGGCCCCCGCCTTGGTTAGCATCACGTTGCCTGGCTTCAGATCACGATGAACGACGCCCGTCCGGTGCGCTTGTTCCAGGCCTTCGCAAATTTCGATCCCGTACTTGAGCAGTTGGTCCAGTGTAAGCGGTCCCTTCCGCAGCCGATCGGCCAACGTCTCGCCTTCAAGGTATTCCATCACCAGATAGTCGGTCCCGCTCTGGTGGCCGACATCATAGAGCGTGCAGATGTTGGGATGGTTCAAGGAAGAAATGGCACGAGCTTCGCGCTCGAAACGCCGTTTGGCCTCGGAGTTGTCAGACAAGTGCGCAGGAAGAATCTTGATCGCCACCGTACGATTTAGGCGCGTATCAAGCGCCCGGTACACCTCGCCCATGCCGCCGGCGCCGAGCGGCGATTCGATTTCGTAAGGGCCAAGTCTCGTGCCAGAGGTCAGAGCCATGCGTGGGCGCAATTATAGCCCGTGCACCACGTTAGAGAGAATGCGACGATTCTGGATGTGTTGTCGGCCAACCGCAAACTATCCAGACAGGCTTGTGGGAAGTTACGAACGGAAAGGTTACGGGCGCAGTCAATGAGCAGCGTTCCCATTGAGGCGCTCACGAATTAACCGCGAACTTCTCTTCTCCGGCCAGCACACCACGTTCGCGTGTCCAGCGGACTCTCGACGAGCCATGATTTTCTCCGCGGAGCGCATGGATCAATACGTCTTCAGACTAAATCTTTAGACGCGGAGTACCACGTCGATCTTCTGTCGTTTTCTACAAGGTCACGTGCTGGGCAGGAGGCCAATCGATATCGACCGAGTGGGGCTGCTGCGCGATCGGACTCGCGGCTTAAGCTTGGCGCAGTTGGCCAAGTCTTACAAGATTTCCCGCACCAGCGTGGCGAGGGCGTTGAAGCGGTCCGAAGCCGCTGTACCGAGCGTGTCGCTTGCGCCGGCCTTAGTCGACACCGCGTAATGTCGTTCCCGACGTCCGACCCATGGGAATCAAAACTGCTGGCTATAGCGATTGCGACCATCATGGCGACTCGGACATTGTCGGGGTTGTGAAAACTCGATCAGGCGGGATTCAACCAATTGGACAACGTATTATGTCAAACATGCGAAGATTCTGCCGATTACTCGCATTCGTGGTCCTGCTGATCGTTCTCGCCGACGCGTGCGTCCACTCGATTTCCGCGCAAACAGTCCGACCATCGAGGAAACAGGAAAGTCCGAGTCCGTGGCTCGACCCAGTTCAAGAATCGGCGATTGATCGGCTCTTTTCTCGGCCACCGGGCTCTCCGGGATACGCGGTGGGTCTCATCAAAGATGGCGAGTTCGTATTCGCTAAGGGGTACGGTCTCGCGAACCTCGATGACAATATTCTCATAACGCCGGAAACTTCCTTTCATCTCGCGTCATTGTCCAAGCAGTTTACCGCTGCGGCTGTAGCTCTTCTGATTCTCGACCACAAGATCGCACTCTCTGACCCGGTTGCGAAGTACCTGCCAGAGGTCTCGAAGTACGGCAACGGATTGCTCATTGAACACCTGGTCTACATGACCAGTGGCCTCCACGAGTACGCAGATGAGCCACGTATGAACGGCACTCCATGGATGACGTTTTACTACTTCACTCGTGATGAAGCCATGGCCGCGGCGCTACAGCCGAACCAACTGGAATTCGCCCCCGGGACAAAGTGGGCCTACCGAAACATCAACTATATGCTCCTGACGAAGATCGTTGAGGTCGTCAGCCACGAGTCCTTTGCCGCGTTCATGAAGGATCGGGTCTTCGGTCCTCTCGCAATGTTGCACAGCGAGATCAACGACGACAGCACTGAGATCATTCCGCATCGCGCAACAGGTTATGCCTCGCGTTCGGATCCGCGAGTGATTAAGGAGCTTGCGCAAGTAGGTGTTGCCATCAAGCCCGGCGATGGATGGGTGCGGCTGGTACGTGTCGCTCCGCACTTCGGAGGCAGCGGCGTCTTTACGACACTCCGCGACCTTTTGTTATGGGACAGGAACTGGTACACGGGAACTTTAGTCGGACCACAGTTTATCGAAATCATGGACAAAAGAATGAAGTTCGAGCATGACAAGGACAACGATGCTTTTGGACTTGTATGGCGCTCAATCTATGGCTATCTGATGCTCGACTATTCGGGTGGCGATACGGACACTTCAACCTACATGGCCCGCTTTCCGGACCAGCACTTCACTGTCATCTGTCTTTCGAACATGCCTCTCGGAGATGCGGAAGGAAGGGCACACGCAGCGCTAGACCTTCTCCACAGTTGGGGTAAGTTGTAGATCCCCCGAAACCTGAAGGTATGGGCGGGAAATCCCTCTGTACCAAAATCCTCGATTCCACTCGCTCCCGCCCCCGCTGAAAACAAACCGTTTCGCTCTGCCCAAACTGCAGTCTGACGCTGTGCCGGAATTAATAGGTTTTGTTGGTTCACTAGGGCTTGCGGGGTCAATACTGCTGCCCATGCTTCGCAAAAATCCACCTGAGGAGCGGACACTAAACTAATGCTTTGCGATGAAATAGGAAATCTCTGGCGACTGGAAGCGCTGCTCCTGGCGACATCGCTGCTTCGGGCAGGGGCCTTACCGTGTGGTCGTTCTGGCAGAACGCGGCGCAGTTCCAACTTTACGGCTCTCAGGCGAATACGCTCCTCGACAATGCCAGCGTAATCCAGATCTTCGGAATCAGAAATTACCGCATGGCGCAGGATCTTGCGAATGTCGTAGGCGGGATTTCCGCCGACGAATTGCTGAAATTGCAAAAGAGTGAGCATACTGCTGGTGGGGAGCAAGCTGCAACGCTGCAGGCAGGTTCGGCACTACGAAGACCGCGAGTTTCTTAAGGGAGCATGAGCGTCGCCTCCTAATGCGGCTGCGCAAACCCTGCAGCGCCCTTTTGAAAGCGCGGGTTTGCTTCGCCGGAAAGCATTGAGGTATCGGCGAGCCTATCGGACATGATCGCTCTTCAAGGTGCAGCCGGCAGCGTGAATGTGACGCGAGACGCCTAATTCATCAACGAAGCGGAGCCTCCTGCGACTATCTTGCCAATGGTTGCTATTTCTTCGGCGCGGAGATCCGGGAAAACGCTAACTAAGATCGTCGGTGTCCCCAATCGCGCGGCTGATCTTCCCGTCGCGATATTCCACAAACAAATGCTTTTCGATAGTTTGGCTGAATAACAACAAGAAGCGGGTCTCCACCTTGCCCTATGGTAGAAGATCTGCTGGTTCTTCTGGCGCAGGCACTCAGCCGCGATGTGTCCCATTCCCGCGCGATTCAGCAAGAGCCGGTGGTGCACAAGATAGAACCTCTTAGTGTCGAATTCAATGAGTTTCTTGGACGCTTTCACGAGCGTCATAATTCCCCCTCATAAGTTTGGAATGCGCGGAAGAAACTTCCTGTGTCTCTAAGGAAGAATAAAATAAATGCGCAAGAAGCGCGGAGAACACCGTCAAGTCTGCGGGCAGGGCTGCGATTCCGCCGCGACGGCAATTGTGATTTCATGCGTGCTGGCGAAAGTCAATTATCCAGCTTCGAGCTCTTCTACGACGAGCCGGCAAGAGCACAAGTGATTATCGCCACCCTTGGCATTCCAAACTCGCCCGACCTAACAGTAAGTTTTTTGAAATATGAGCCGTACAAATCGTTCCGCGGTTGAGCAAATGCGCCCGCCCCTAGCCCTTTTTAACTTTCTGCGCCAATTCGCCAAACTCCTCGGCTTGCTTGTGGCTCACCTTTCAAGTTTCCGCATTTGACCCGTTGTGGTCCACATATCCTCGTTCCCCGGAGTACATCCCATGGTCCGGGTGGGAGTGATCACTCTTGAACAGAAACGCCATCTCGCGATTGTTAACATCTAAGTGCTGATGAACCAGATTGTGAACACTTAAGGAGATCTCATGGGTAAGTCTATGAACCCTGCGCTCGTGGCCGGCGGGAGCGCCGGTGCCGTCATTATTGAGAGTGTGGCAGATATTCTCGAGCGTGACCTCGATGTTGTAATTCAGGAATGGCTCAGGCGGGTCGATAAGGAGCCGGAGTTAACTGCCATCCCTTTGAGTTTTGAGGACCGCACGGGCCATCTCCCTCAGCTTCTACGTGATGTCATTGTGCGGTTACGTTTGGACGACGAGACCAACGCTGAGATTTCGAAGGCGGCGGCTCACCACGGAGATTTACGGGCCCAACAGGGCTATACGGTGGCCATGGCGGTCGAAGAATCTCGGCTGCTCCAGGTGAGCATTTTTACGACATTGCACAAAAGCCAGAGCCATCTGGAGTTTGATGCGGTACTGCCCGCGGTTGTGACGATCGCGGACGAGGTGGACGCGCAACTGAAGCAGCAGATGCTGCGCTTCATGGCTTCAGATGCCGCCAAGCTAGTCGCGACAGCGAAGTTGGCAAGAGTAGCGAAGACAGCCTAGATCGCACAGCACGCTGTCGCGGGCCTCGGCCAGATCACAAGCCAAAGGAGCCAACTTACGGCATCGAATACAAATAAGAAGGGCCACGACTGTGTCCTACTAGTCGCGTCTGACGCTGATGCGGCAGCAAGAGTTTTGGGCGAACTAGGTTCCGTAACGGAAGAGCGGTTCGAGGTGGAGTGGGTCACCGAACTTTCTCGTGGGATTGAGCGACTGTGCGACGGAGGGGTGGGGGCGGCAGTGCTTGATCTGAACCTGCCGGATAGCAAAGGTGT
>DATBYA010000090.1:0-104860 GCA_036514015.1 Candidatus Sulfotelmatobacter sp. | reverse complement strand
GAAGGGTACCTGGCGATCGAGCAAACAAGGCTGGGGGAGCGGCTAAGAATCGATATGGCTGTTCCATTCGAAACGCGGGATGCCCTGGTGCCGAGCATGTTGCTGCAGCCGCTGGTTGAGAACGCAGTGCGCTACGGAGTGTCGCCATTGATCGAAGGCGGGTGGATTGCGATCAAGAGCGCGCTCAATGCCGACAGGTTGCGAATTGTCATCGGGAACTCCGGACGGCGTGGTGAGGGCGAGCAAAAGAATGGAAATGGAATCGGTCTCGGAAACACGGCGGAGCGCCTGAAAACACTTTACGGGGAGGATTTTGAGTTCTCGCTTGGGTGGCCTGAAGCGGGCGGTTGCGAGGTCGTGTTGGAATTGCCGTTACGCAGGACTGGGAGCCTGCTGGAGGCTTCGACGTGCGCGCTCTAATCGTCGACGACGAGCCATTGGCGCGCCGCGGTGTCGTTCTCAGGCTGCGAAAATTCAGGGATGTTGAGGTCGTCGGAGAATGCGCAGATGGGCAATCCGCGGTGAAGAGCATCCTCGAACGATCTCCCGATGTTGTGTTCCTCGACATCCAGATGCCGGGTATGGACGGTTTTGAGGTTCTGCGCGCCCTGCCTGTTGAAGGCCTGCCCGCAGTCATTTTTCTAACAGCGTATGAGCAACATGTTTTGCGGGCATTCGATGTTCATGCGCTGCATTACCTCTTGAAACCTATCGACGACACACGCTTCGCGACGGCGGTTAGTCGAGCTCGGGATCTGGTAGGTTCCGCATTAAAGGCCGACATGGCACAGCGGGTCATGAAAATGTTGGACCGCACTTCAGATGGATTCGCGTCCCGGTTTACCGTGCAAACTGGATCCCGCATTCAAATCGTCATTGCGGAGGATATTGAGTGGATTGCGGCTGCTGGCGACTATGTTGAACTCCACGTCAACGGTCGTTCTTACCTGTTACGTGAGACGATGGCGTCTCTCGAACAGAGGCTCGACCCGGCAAAGTTTATCCGCATACACCGCTCCCGAATTGTGCAGTCCAAAGGCATACTGGAGCTGCGATCCATCGAGAACCGCGAGTACACGGTGAAGCTTTCGGACGGCTCGGAGCATCGCTCGAGCCGCACCTACGCCGATCGACTCGAGCGCTGGTTGTCATCAGGTAGGATCTGACAAAAATAGGCTAACTCTGAGTCGACTGTCCAACGGAAGCGATGGGACGCGCTTCGAGCGCCGTCCTAGCTTCCTCTCTTTGTTGTTTTTCGTTAATGCGTAGACTTTGGCATTTTCATTGCGCATTTATCGTTAATGTGTAGACCGCTTGTGCCAGCAATTAGTAGACTGCAACCCAGCCAAGAGGTTGAGGGCAAGAGACAGGAATGCAGAGTGCCAAAGACCGATCTTTTGCCGGAGTTCCCGTTGGTCCTCCAGCGCCAGCAATCGGTCCAGGGACCTGATGCGCGGCATGAGTAGGCGACGTGGATGATGCAAGATCTTTCGATCTACTCCAGTGTCCAACGGTAGCGCCAGCGTGGCCAGAACACTTCTGCGATCGTGGATCCGAAGATCGCCGAGCCATGGTTTGGCTTTGGGCGGGCGCTCCCATCGGCAGTGAGGGCGGAAGTGGGAGCCTTCAAGACAGCATCATCATCAATAGCAGCCGCTGCAAGAATAGGTCGTTCCGCGAACTTTTGGAGTACTTGTGCCCGAGCACGGGCTAGCTCCCATTGAGGCTGCGCGACATCTTGCGAGCGTGGCCAGGTTTGGCTGGTGCTTGCCAGTGCGACATCTGTCTCGATCTTCGCAAGGAAGCGTAGCTGAGCCGCAATTTCAGCTCAGCTCAGTGCCTCAAACCGATCCATGTAGTGGACTCACCGAAACCTGAAAATTGTACGTATTTCCGTTTTGATTTTCCGGTGCAAACGACAGAGGGGACACTTTGGCGTCCATCTTTCTCTTGCGGCCTTTACCTTATTCCTGGCCGCCAGAGCCGTCAGCATTCGAGATGAATAACTTCGCTTCCGACGGAGCTTGCCGCGAAAAGAGGATGTGATCAGTCGCCCAGCAAAATGGCGAGATTGACATCAATGCCATGAAGAGCAGCGAGCCGAGGGAGCGAAGCATGCTGCCTCCTAAATGTGAAAGAGTTGATGGCTCGAATCTCGGTTCCAGAACCGTCAGCGGCGGACGAGGCCTTCAACAGCAAAGCAAGGCCCTTCCGACCTCGGCGTCCACATCGTAATTTCATCCGCGCCAATCCGAGGGGAATACGCCCCCCCAAAGATGCCCGGTCAACGCGTTCTTGCCCACTCGGCAATTCGCCGACACGCGCCGGAAGATCGGACCTCTCTCAGTTTCCGCCGTATTGAGCCACCCGTCGATCGCTTGCTTCACCCAAAGCGGCATTTGAAGCATTAATTCGGCAGGCAACATTGGGGCCCGGCGAGCCTCGAGGGCGGCACGAGCTGTATGGGCCAGCGGTCCAACGGCTGCTTTGTGCCCTGACGGAGCAAGAGGGCGCATACCGGCGCCGAATGGATCTGTACTCGCTCTTCGCGGATTGGCCCCATCTTGCTCCTGCGGTGATCGACGAAATCATGGAGGAGCTAATTCTGACGGATCACGTCCGCACCACAAGCCCGGCGACTGTTGAACAGATGCACTCAATATTGACAGCGGGCGGCGCCCTTCCCAATTTGGCTAAGACGCTCGAGGAGCGTATCGGTGACAGGTCACGTCGGATCCGCGTGTTTCGGTGCGGCGGGGTCCCGTTCTTCCAAGATCAGAATGGCTAGCTCCCAAAATGGTTTCTCAACCTTGGACACTATTCTCTGGCTTTGCGAATCGCAATTCCCAACTCCCGCAATTGCCGCTCGCTAACTGGCGTCGGCGCGTCCACCATCAAATCCACCGCCCGCGCCGTCTTGGGGAAGGGAATTACCTCCCGCAAGCTTTCGGCCCCGGCCAGAATCATCACGATTCGATCCAGCCCGAGCGCGATCCCTCCATGCGGAGGCGTGCCATATTCCAGCGCCTCCAGGAAAAATCCGAAGCGCGCCTTCGCCTCTTCGTCGGACATTCCCAGCGCGCGAAAAATCTTACTCTGAATGTCCTGGCGGTGAATACGAATCGATCCCGATCCCAACTCAGTGCCATTGAGCACTACGTCATAAGCCAGCGCTCGCACCGCACTCAACGTCGACTGCGGATCGTTCACCGACTCCACACCCGCCTCCAGCAAACTCATGTCCTGATCATGCGGCGAGGTAAACGGATGATGTGCCGCCATCCATTGCTTTTCGCCTTCGTCCCACTCGAACATGGGGAAATTTGTGACCCACAAAAAACGAAAATCTTTCGCCGCGTCGCCACTTTTTTTGAAAATACCGTGACGCTCGGCATACTTCTGCGCCAGCGCCAGCCGCAGCAATCCCCCCGATGCATAAATCGCCAACTCCGCGGGCGTGACCTTGCGGTGAGCGGGCATCGCAGTCTGTGGTCCAGCCTGCGCCGACCCAGCCACCAGCACGATCAGATCGCCGTCCTCCATGCCCGCGGTTTTCGCGATCGCGGCCGCCGCCTCGGGAAACTTATTGCCGATTCGCTTGAAGTCTTCGAAAATTCTCGCTCCGCCCCTGGCATGGAATATCAGCTTGATGTCGTCGCGTTCCTTACGCGAAAGCTCGCCGACCTGGGGCGTACGAATCGCGATTACCGGCAAATTCGCATTGATTGCCAATTCCTGCAGATTTTCCGCGGTAAAGCACTCTCGCACTTCGGCAAATGCTGGCAGCCGCAAATCTGGTTTGTCGATCCCATACAGCCGAATCGCCTCGTCATAGTCCATGCGCGGAAATGGTGTATTGATGGAGCTGCCCGCGGCCTGGAAGGCCGCGGTTAGAAATCCCTCGACCACCTCCCAGACCCGCTCCGGCTGCGGATACGACATCTCCAGATCGATCTGCGTGAACTCCGGCTGCCGATCGGCGCGCAGGTCTTCATCTCTGAAGCAGCGCACAATCTGAAAATATTTGTCGCATCCCGAGATCATCAAAATCTGTTTGAACAATTGCGGCGACTGCGGCAGCGCGTAAAACGTGCCCGGCTGCACCCGGCTCGGCACCAGGTAGTCACGCGCCCCTTCCGGCGTAGACCGCGTCATGAACGGCGTCTCAATCTCGAGAAATCCCTGCGCCGAAAGATAATCGCGGATGGCCTTTGCCACCTTGTGTCGCAGTTCAATGTTCGACTGCATCACCTCGCGCCGCAAATCGATATAGCGATACTTCAGACGCGTCTCTTCATTGGTCAGCGCCGTGTCCGAGGGCAAAAACGGGGGCAGCTTCGACTCGTTCAAAATGCGAATCTCGTCTGCCACCAGTTCCACTTCGCCCGTAGGAATATTTTTGTTCACCGTATCCGCGTCGCGCCCTTTCACCGTTCCCATCACGGCGATCACATACTCATTGCGCACGGCGTTCGCCTTATCGTGTGCCGTCGCGTCCAGTTCGCGATTCAGCACAACCTGGGTGACGCCGGTGCGATCGCGCAGATCGATAAAGATGAGGTTGCCCAAGTCGCGCCGGCGGTTCACCCATCCCATGAGCACGGCCTTTTTGCCGGCGTCAGACGCGCGCAGCGTCCCGCACATATGAGTCCGTCGAAGCTCTCCTAAGAAATCGAGCAAAGCATTTCCTTCATCGTGAGAATGCGGCAGAGTTGCCGAAACACAAGATTATAAACGCTCTCGGTTGTGAGCATTTGGGCCAGAGCCGAACGGTGCGCGTGCATTTACCCTTCGGTCCGATGACCTCCTGAGTATCCCAACCGCTTTTCCCGCATCTACTATAAATACGATGTCCGCAGTTTTCCTCGGCGAAATCCGGCAGCCAGTGACCGTTCCGCGGCTTCTCATCGAACTGCCGTCCAGGCCGCGCATCTTCTACGAGAATCTGCGCGACCTCATTCTCCCCGCCAGTTTGCCGGCGCTCGAACTCCGTTCTACTCCGGCACTTTTCTGGTCCGACGTAATGGTCGAGCGCGGGCTTCCTTGGCGAAGCTTCCTGCAATCGGGTGCCTACCACGTGATGGCGTTCGCGCTCCTGATTGCATTCACTCGATTCTTCGCGCTGCAGCCGCAGGTGGTGGCGAAGCCGGCCTTCGACCACTCGCAGGTGGTCTACTACCAGCCCTCGGAATACCTTCCTCCACTGGACTCGCGCAGCGTGCAGAGGTCTCAGCCGGCGCAGGCCGATCCTGAGTTCTCCCGGCAACCCATCATTTCTGTTCCTCGCGAAGCGGACAACCGCTCGCAGACCATCGTCACACCACCTCATATCAAATTGAAGCGCGACATCGCACTGCCCGACATCGTAGACTGGTCAGAGAAAACGTCTGAGAAGATGCTGAGGCCGCGCCTGGCGATCCCTCCCGCCCCCCTGACACCCGCCGCCGACCTCAACCGCATCGTGCCCCGACTGGATAACTCCGTCGCGGCCCCACCCCCCGACGCCGCGCATCTCATGAATCGCCGGAGCGCACCCGTCGTCTACACTTCCGTCATCGCGCCTCCATCGAGTGTCGAGGTCGCGTCCGTTCGGCCAATCGGTGATCTGAATATCAGTCAGAGTTCCATCATTGCCCCTGCGCCTCAACTTCCGCTCGCTGAACAACGCGCCCTCCCCGGACCTCGATCCGCCGGTATCGGCGCTCCACAACTTGTTCCTCCGCCCGCGCCGGTTTCTGCTGCAGCCGCTGCCAGCGACGTTGGAAGGCGCGGCCACTTCCTGGCGCTGAGCTTGCATCCCACCCTGGGCGCGCCACCTGATCCGCCAGCGGGAAACCGCCGCGGCGCCTTCTCGGCTACGCCCGACGGACACTCAGGAGCTACGGGCTCGCCCGGTGTTAACTCTGGAAATAGCACTTCCCGAGCAAGTGGCAACGACGGCAGAGAAACTGGAAGTGGCTCCGATCGGAAGGGAAGCAATGATGTTCCCGCAGGTCTTTATGTGGGAAGCCCAGTGGCGAAATCTTCGCCCGTGGCGGGTGACGAGCCCGCAACCAGCTCCGTGTCGACCAAGTCCGTCAACCCCAACCTGATGGCCAGCGTGCGGCCGCCGCGGGTGACCAGCGCGCCGTCTCGGCCGGAAAGCGCTGCCAAACTTTCCGAAGTGGAACGCGCTGTTTTCGGCAATCGCAAATTCTATTCGCTTACACTCAGCATGCCGAATCTGAATTCCGCCGGCGGCAGTTGGTTCGTCCGTTTCGCCGAACTCGATCATGACCCAAATCACCACGACTCAAATAATCCCTACGCAAACAATCACGACCCGCGCGCCCCTTCCGGAGAACTGTCTGAGCCCGCCGCCACGCGAAAAGTCGATCCAGCTTACCCTCTGCAACTCATGCGCGAAAACGTCGGTGGCACGGTAATTCTGTACGCCGTCATCCACGCCGATGGCACCGTCGGCAACGTGCGCGTTCTGCGCAGCGTCGACCAACGCCTCGATCGATTCGCCAGCCAGGCGATCGCGCAGTGGAAATTCCAGCCGGCCATGAAAAACGGCTCTCCAGTCGAGGTCGAGGCGACGTTCCAGATACCGTTCCGTCCAGCGCGCACGAACTTTTAGGGGTCGAGCCTGAGCTCGTTGTGTCTTGGTCGACGCAACCGAGAAACCAAATCTGGCAAGAACGAGTGGGTGTGGGAAGGTGACGTTGCCAGCGACGTCTCGACAAAAGGATTTGAGAATGCGTGCCTGATTGAAAGCGGAGACGTAAGCTCTGGGCTGCGAGCGGCACGGTCGCGAAGCCCGTGCCCTTGCCAAAAATATTTACGGAATATCTTCTAACCACTAGCCGTTGACCGCGGCCACTAGCTCCTCCCCGCGCCCTTTTTCTTCTCTAGCGCTGCATAGATGGCCCGGTCGGTGCAGAGCTCGTAATAAGACCGTTCCGTCCATCCCGTTACTGAAAAATCCGCAGGATCAATCCGCGGAATCCGGCTCTCCCGCACCACGATTTTTCGGAAAATATCGCGATCTACCGGCACGGTGGCGCTGAACAGCTTGTAATCCGCTTTATCCGACGAAACCAAACCCGGCGGCAGCCGCACTTTCAGCGGCTCCAGCGTAATCTCCTGCTGTAACTTGCGGAAAGCCGTTTCATTCATCCGAATCCCGCCCAGGTTAAAGCTGAGAATCACATCTTCCGGATTGCCGTTCTCGTCCAGTTCCGCCGCCTGGAACGCGTACACATGGAACGGACCCGCCTGCGGCTCCATTACCTTGCGCGCCTTCTTGTTGCACGAAGACAGCCGATCGCTTTCATTCAGCGCCTCCGAAATCATGATCTGATGTTCGCCATCCATCAGGTACAACGGCGCCGACTCCTGCAGCGTGATGCCTACGCCCAACTCCAGCTGCGGCATACCCGAGCGCTGCATCAGTTCGTTATACCCGCGCACGATTTCAATGATCTCCCTCGCCAGCACGCACATGCGGCTTACCGCCAGCCCAGGCTCCCCTTCGCGCTCCAGAATCGCCAGAATGATGGCGTCGCCTTCCAGAAATACTTTCTGCGCACCATACTTCTCCAGCAATTTGTTCACCGGATCGTAAAAATTCAAACTGAAGTACGACGCCGGATTCAGCCCTTTCTCCATCATCGTTCGGGTGAGCTTGGTCGAGTCGCGCACATCGGCCTTGAGCACGACATGGCGCAGCACTCGTTCCGAGTTGGTCTCGACCTGTTCTTCCGGAAGCAGAAATTCATAAAGTGTCCCGTTGACCCGCGACAGTTCCTGCAACCGTTCGTTTCCCGCCAGGTTCACGGAATCCAAAGCTGCGGTCAAAACCTCCAGCCGCCGCAAATCGCGATGGTACTGAAGTAGATCTCCCAGAAACCGCGCTGCCACCTTGGCCCGCTCCGCTCCCCGACAACTTGCAACCTTCGCCACGGCGGCGTACAAGCTGTTGGGAGAAAGTTTGCCGTGCTCTTGAATCATGCGCTCCACCCGGTCGCATTCGGTCCGGTCGATGAGCGCATTTTTCAGCTGCTGGGCATTGATCCGCGGCGCATATTCGCTCAGCAGCGGCACCACATGATAGGAGGCAATCACATTTTCCATCACCCCCTCGTCTTCCAGCAGCCGCACCCACGCCGCCAGCCGCTCCTGTTGCGCCAGCCCTTCGTCGGAATCTTCCGGAGTTCCCGTCCCCACCAACTCCCGTGCGTTCTCCGGCACATTCATCCACCCATCGATCGTCCCTGCATTGACCTCCTCGCCATATAAGGAACGCAGAAAACTCGAGGCGATTTCGCGCATCCGGCCATAGCGGTCCGGGTCGCGGTCCCAATTTCCCAGCATCACGTAGTGCTCGGCGCACAAGTAGTCATCCCGCCCATCTTCGGAGAACAGCAGGCGGTTCAAAAACAGCGGATAAGTAAAATACGCTCCCCGCAGCGTGTCCTCGCCAAACAGCGAACGCCGCGTGCGCGCCAGAGTGCCTTTCTCGACCTCGCGCAAAGTCTCAAAAATTTCCTGGCCGGTCTTGCGCAAGATGATTTTCTTCCTCACCTGGAACGCCGCCAGCCGTTCGCGATACTCATGCGCCTTTTGCTGCCGCATGTTGTCATAGCTCTTCAGCAAGACCTTGCAGCGCTCCAGCACCAGCAGAAACTGCTGGTGCATTTCGGTGCGCACAAATTTCGTCACCGCCAGCCTTGCCAGCAGGTCGACCGATACACGCGATTCCTTCTTGGCCCGGTTGAGCGAGTTGACCAGCAGTTCGGTCAGGGTCGACTTCCAGACTCCCGGATCATGCTTCGGACGAGCCGGGATACTCACTTGGCTCCTCATCCACGCCGGTCCCTGCGTCGACCGCGGAGCCTCTGCCGAGAGCAATCCTTCCAGTTCGCCGTGCCGGGCGATCGACCGCGCAATCTGGGCCCTGCCCAATTCCGAAAACTTGGGACTCAGCACCACATCGTGGCGGAGATTATCCACCCCCACGCTGAGGCCCTCCAGGGAAACGGACGGAGTCGACGCGGCCAATTTCGGCAGAGCCGGCTTATCCGGCGCTCCACCTAGTCGAAAAATAGGAATTCTCGGCATTCCAGGTTAGGATCTTTTGGAAGTTGCTGATTTCAAACGGACAGGTCGAGGTTAGCACGCACACGAGCGCAGCTAAAGTTACCTAGGTTACGCCCTCAGAGTCTAATCCTGATGGGGACGCTCGGAGTCTGATGTAGGGACATAGACTCCCCGCTGTGAAGCCGGCCACCGGTGTGGTTTGAGCAATGGTGCTTACTGACTTTTCGCACGCGCCGCCTCAAACTCATCCCCCTTTTGCCATCCAATCAGATTGGGCAAACTCGCGGCTTCCCAGCCCAACGCAAATCCGAATCGGGCCATCGCAGAATCCCCCACAAAGTCCATCTCAGGATGGTATTCATCACTGGGCTGGTGATAGTGCTTTTCCAAGTAATCGCGCTCCTGCTCCAGTCCCCAAGCCTCGGCGTGTCCCTTGTACTTCATCCCCTCGGTAATCGAGAAGGCGGGGATGCCCGCCCGTGCCAGGCTGAAATGATCGGAGCGATAATAATGTCCCGCCTCCGGCAGCGCATCCGGACGAATCGCCAGGCGGAATTCCTTCGCTGTCGTCTCGACCGCCGGATAAAATGTCGTCCGCTCCGCTCCGGTGACTTCCACTTCCTCCGGCGCTCCCAGCGGCATTACGGCGTCATAATTCAAGTCCAAGCTGATTTTTCCCGCCGCGATTGGCGGATGCTTCCCCAAATACTCCGATCCCAGCAGCCCCTGCTCCTCTGCCGTGACCGCTGCAAACAGAATCGACCGCCGAGGTCTCTGCGCAGCCGTGCCGTAAGCCCGAGCCAGCTCCAGTAGAATCCCGCATCCGGTGGCGTTGTCGTTTGCGCCATTGAATATGTTGTCCCCGGACATATCCGGACGAATGCCGAAGTGATCGTAGTGCGCCGTATACATCACCGCTTCCTCGGCCAGCTTGCGATCCGCCCCTGGCAGCATCGCGACCACATTATTCGACTCGAAACTCCGAACCTTGCTCACCATATGCGCCCGCAGCCGCGCCCGCAGATTCACGGGATGAAAGTTCCGCGATTGCGCATCCTGCATCATCTTGTCGAGATCCATACCCGAGGCCAACGCCAGCCGCTTGGCTACATCCAACTGCACCCAAGCCGCCACCTTCAACGCCGGCCCTTCCCGTTTCAGAAATGACTTCTCTCCAGAATTGGAATTTCTCACCACTTCCCACGGATAGCTCGCCATTTGTGTCTGGTGAACCAGGATTACTCCCACCGCGCCCTTGCGCTCCGCCTCTTCATACTTGTAAGTCCAGCGCCCGTAGTAGGTGAGCGCCTTGCCCTTGAAGAATTTAGAATCATCCGACGGCGGCTCGTTCACCAGCATCAGCAGAACTTTCCCGTGAACGTCGAGCCCTTTGTAGTCGTCCCAGTTGTACTCCGGCGCTTCAATGCCATATCCCACGAAAACGATGTCCGCATCCACGTCCGACTGCGCCTGCTGGGTATGGTCGTAAGCGACGTATTCGTCGAGCGGCTTCAAATTCATCGCTTCCCCTTGCTGGGGAACGAGAGAAAACTGAGTCTCCGGCAGCGTCGCGATCCCCACCAGGGGCACCTTCTGCATATACGTACCGTGGTCGCCCGCAGGCTTCAGTCCGTATTCGGCAAACTGTGTCGCAATATATTCCGCTGCGATGTCGCCGCCGCGCTGCCCCGTCCCGCGCCCCTCCAGCAGATCGTGCGACAAGTAGCGCACGTGCCAGCGAATGTGCTCCGGTGTGATCGTCTCTAACGCCACAAACGCCGCCCCCGGTAGCTTCACCGAAGGCACAGTCTTTGGCCCCTTCAAACCGCCGGCTGCGCCCTCCGCCCACCCCGGCAGGCTCGCGCACACTATTAGACAAGCCGCAGCAATGCTCAGCATTCCTCGCATAAACAGGTCTCTCCCCCAACAAAGCGGCGCGCCAGCAAGGGAAGCCTTTTCTGGGTCACTCTAAATTTATAGGTCTAAAAGAATTGTAAAGGACGGCGCTGCCGCGGCCCTTACAGAAGTGGCTGAATCCGCGGCACGAGAGTCCACCACCAACGGATTCACCCACCAGCCGGACCTGTCCCAATGCCGGCTTTACCCACTGACCTCTCGGTCCACCGTCGTTCCCCTTTGATTGTGGCGACAGGGGTTCGCCGGGAAAGGAATTTCCAGTGAAACGTGAAAAAGGGTTTGTGGGGATGGGTCTGGTGGCCGAGAATACGCCCGGTGCTTTTTCCGCCGACCGGCGGCTAATTCTTCGACCCTCAACCAGCCCGGAAATCCCGCACATCTTCGCCCGGCTTGAACATCGTCTGCGGCGCCATCTGCCCCGATTCCGCCAGCCGCCGATTCATCTCTTCAAAATCGGCCTTCACCCACCCCACGCTGGAAACCTCAATCGTCCCATCCTGGGCGATCCAGAAGATTGTAGGAACATTGGTTAATCCGTAAGCATTCGAGACAGGGTACGACCGGGTATCATCCAGCAGAATCGGGAACGTGAGCCCAAACTCCTTGATGAACGCGCCGGCCTCCCTGGCATCGTTCTGCGAAACTCCTGCCAGTCGGATCCCCTTAGAACCGTAGGCCTTATGCAGTCGCTCGAAAAACGGAAGCGCATACTGGCAAGTTGGGCACGACACTTTGAAGAACGCCAGCACGACTGGCCCACGCATCAGTTCGTCGCCCAGCGAAAACCGCTTCCCATCTAAACTCTTCAATTCGAATTCCGGTGCTTTCGTCCCGCTCGTCAATGCCGCCATGGAATGTTCTCCGCTTCGCCCCGCCAAGAAGTTTCGCAGCCAGCCCATAAACCCTCGCATCTGGAACTGCTCCTAGCTTAGATGACGCAGCGGGCTTGCCGGATGGGGAAAGACGCGAGAGTTTAGACCTGCCTGCCGGTAAGAATCGACGCCTTCCGCAGAATCTTCCGCGCCAGCCCCGTGAGCGCAATCCGCGGCAACCGCTCCACGCCCACCCACTCCCCGCAAACTCCCAAAGGTACAGTCGTCCGCCACACCCCCACCGTGTAATCCGTCACCGTGATCGAATGCCGCAGCTTGAATAAAAACTGCTCATCCTGATCACGAGACCTGCCATTGCTTTTGTGATTCCTTACGAAGTGAGGAACCGGGGTTGTGCCTGCATCGCTGACCGATCCCGCCACCTCAGGCAACTCCCACATCCCGGCCATCAAGCGCGTGTCCGGACGACGCCGCACCAGAAACACAGCCTCCTCGCGATAATCCAACGCATAATGAATTTCCCGCTTCTTCTGCCGCGCCGCCCTCGCCGCGCCCGCTAGCTCCCCTCGCGTCGCGCACAACTCGACCAGCGGACAGGTCAAACACGCAGGCGCCCGCGGCGTGCACACCGTTGCTCCCAATTCCATCATCGCCTGATTAAAATCACCCGGCCGCTCGCGATCCAGCTTCCCCTGAGCTGCTTGCCAAAAGTCCTCCCCGGCTAGTTGCCGCCCCGAGAACCGTTGCAGCACCCGCTCCACATTCCCGTCCACTACGGCCACGGGTTCACCGAATGCAATGCTGGCGATCGCCGCCGCCGTATACCGTCCTACACCTGCCAGATCACGCAACTCCTCCGCCGTCTCCGGAAATTTTCCGCCCCGTTCCCGCACCACGGCTTTGGCCGTCGCATGCATCATGCGCGCCCGCCGGTAATATCCGAGCCCGCTCCACGCCGCCAGCACCGATGCCTCCCGTGACCGGGCCAATTTCTCCACCGTCGGAAACCGCCGCAGAAATTCGTGATAATGCGCAATCACCGCCGCCACCCGCGTCTGCTGCAGCATGATCTCCGACACCCACACTCGATATGGATCGCAGCTCTCCCGCCACGGCAAATTGCGCGCATGCCGGTCATACCATTGCAGAAGGAGTTCGGGAAAGTTTCCCTGCGATGATTGCAAAATGAATTCTCGTGAACGCTTCTTAGCTATGCCAAACCCAGTTTCACAAACGGATTTCGTGTCCTCACTGTGCCCTACAGGCGTTCATGCTCAAAGTCCTCGGAGACAATCTCCGGTATCGCATAACGCTCCGCGTAAGCCCAGCGATGCGCATCGAACCAGGAAAGCCGATACGCCGCCATGGCTCGTAACGCAGCGCGGAAAACGTGCTTGGTTGATAGAGCACCGGGAACTCCTCCATAAACAGTTCAGCCTGGCGCGTGGGCATCTTCGCGCGTCATCAACGGCGATTCCGTTCCACGCGATCGGATCACGGAGTTCACAAACTCGACCAGTGATTGCTGGGCGATGCCGAGGTCCCCGGCGGATTCCCCCCGACGCAGTACTGCGCGAGCGCCCTCGCGCTTGGCTGGATCTCGCCGGTCGCAGCGGTAAAGCAGAATGTTAGTGTCGACCACTCGCCCGCAGGAATCCAGTCCAATTCGTCCCCAGGCCGAATGCCGTAATGGTCAGCGATTGCCTTCGGCACGGTCAACTGAAGTTTGGAGGTAACCTTCGCCACATCCTTAACTGTAGCAAGGATCAAATCCTTGCTACAGACTCCTCCCTGTGCCGGCAAGACCAACGTGGAGACAGCCGCCCCGGCTACCCGGTCGAGCGCAGCTCGACGATTTTAACGTTACTCTGTCATCCGGTAGTGGCTCAATTTGAAATTTCAGAAGTTGTTGCCGATTTATGTGCCCTTCTGATCCGTATGAACAGAAATAGGAGACCGCCCATCACAGCGAAGCGAATAGTTCATGCCATGGCGATCATCCACCAGTCCAATCCCTTCGTTAGTTCACTCCAGTGCGCCAAGTTCCACGCAAGGTCGAGGCAATACGCGATTAGAAGCACCAGTGCAGCCCGTGCTCCTATTTTGGGTTTCATGCTGCTCCAAAAGACTCCCCGCCCAACAGTCCCACCAATTCTTCAATCGTCCAAACGTGGTTACTAATTCCAGCTCCCATCGCTGGCGTGACACGCAAGGTCTGATGCACACGGCAGAAATTGTAGTACATAAACCAAAGCGCCACAGCCGCCGCGTGGTTTTCTACCTTCTTAGAGAAAGCGCTCGTTAGGCGACTGAAACGGCGAATGCTCATCCGCATTGAAAGATTCTGGCGCTCCACGAAACTTGTGGAAACATGCTTGGGATCGGGATTCCCGCTCACAACCTTCATATCGCAACCGATGCATTGTGCTGGAGAATAGCGCGTGTGGTTCTCTGCTGGGGCACCGTAAATCTTCTGTAACTGCGCATAGTCAATATCCGCACCGAAAGCGGTTTCAACCGCTTCCATGTAGGCTCTGTGGCCGTCTGTCGTGATCTGTACGCGATTGCAGATGCGATGCGCGCAGTCAAGCATAAACTCTGTAGCCCATCCCAAGTCTCTCCCGCCCACCAGATAGCTAACGCAGAGCTTTGTGTCTGCGTCTACCGCCGTCCACGTCCAAGTATCGCCCCATCCTTCCGCCTTCTTCTCTGGCGTAGTGTTTTTTGCCTTCGCGCCAACGAAATTCCAAATTTCATCGCACTGCAAGCGGCGCACCTTGAGGTTGCGAACGTGGCGATCGTGATGGCCAGCGCACCCTTCAGCCAAGTCCAACAGCAGTGTCGTGACGGTATTTCGCGCCACTCCCGTCATCCGAGAGGTGGAGCGAAGACTATTGCCCTCCACGAGGGCCGCTACAACCCGAATCTGCTGTTCTTTGCTCAAGCGATTCATATTGAACATAATGCTTGAGCAAATCGTACAAGTCAAGGATAATTCGCATTTCGCGAAGTTTTGTCGCGAGCTCCGGGTTACTATCGGAGGGTCACTGGGCCTAAGACTGATTGACTATTCGCATTTCGCGAAGTAAAGTTACACAACTTCGCAGTTCGCGAAGCATCTAAGGTAATGCATGTTATTTCAAAAAGTGCGTGGAGAGATGCGGTGGCGAGGGACCCGGCATTGGAACGACCGATTGGCGAGTGGCACAAAATTGCTAAACATGCCGAATGGAAGAATCTTGCTGAAGTCCGCAACGTTTATCCCCATGCTGATCCCGTTGGGCCGTATACGGTCTTCAACATAAAAGGTGACACGTATCGCCTCATCGTCAAAATCGAATACCGCTGGCAAACGATTTTTGTAAAGCATCTGCTGACGCATGCCGAGTATGACAGAGGGGGGTGGAAACAATGAACGCGGAATCAATAGATTACGGAACACTTCTTGAAGAAACTAAGCCCGAAGTAATTCATGACGAACCAGAGAATCGCCGACTCATCGAGATATTGGAACGCCTGACGGCGCAAGCGCACGTAACGGAGGCGGAAGAGAAGCTGATTGCCCTAATGACTGTCTTGGTTGAGAATTTTGAAAACCAGAACTACCCAGTTCTCGACGCTGGGCCACTCGACATAATTCGACATTTAATGGAAGAGCACAACCTGCGTCAAAAGGACCTAGCGGATGTTTTCGGAACAGAAAGCATTGTTTCCGAGGTGCTAAACGGTAAAAGAGAACTGAACAAAGAGCATATCCGCAGACTCAGCGAACGCTTCAAGGTTTCCCCAGCGGTGTTTTTTTAATCCTTAGCCCAGCGAGCTTTGGCAGCTTTCTGGGCTATTTCTTTCCGTTTCTGTGCTGACAGTTTCTCCGCTCTAGCCTTCCCGCCGATTTTCCCACCCTTGCTCCCCGCGACTGCTCTTGAGCCCTTATTCACAAGCGGGCTCCCGTCTATGTGTTCGCCAATCGCTTGCTCCACGACTCGGCGGGCGTTCACGAAAAAATCGTGATCTCTTGCCATGAGTCTATGATGTCATGATCGGCGAACGACGGGAAGCTCCGCGAAATTCAAATTGAGCCACTACCTGTCATCCTCCTCCATTGACCCCGCCCTCAGCTCGCGAAATAATGGTCGAGCCTGGCATCCGCAAAGCGGCGTGGACCCATTCACGCCCAGTCATTCCGAGGAGCACCATGACCGACTTTAACCGCAAGGTGGAAGACGCGTCGGCACGCGTCAGCCAAACCATTGGCAATGCCGCTGAACGTCTGGAAAAAGAGATTCCGGAATTCATCAAATATCTCAACGACGAGGTTGTCCCCGCGGTCCGCACCCATTCCACCAAGGCCCTGCGCGTGGCCTCAAAGAAACTTACGGAGTTCGCCGACTACATGGAACAGCACCAGCACCCGCCCAAGTGATGCCGCCAAGCACTCCCACGTTGCGCGGTCGCGTTCCCTTTTTCGGCATCATCATGCTTCTATTCGTCCTCATCGCAATCCTTTTGCTGAGCGCTTGCGGTCAACCCAAAACCGCGCCTGTGAACGTCCCCCCACTGCCTTCCCCAACCCCTGAAGCTGAATCTCAACCGCCCGCAACCGTTCCGAGGTCCAAGGCCAGCGCCAGTCCTAAAACTGTGGAGGAATCCGATCTAGCCGAGCCCACTCTGCCCGCCAACGCCCGTTCCCTGGCCACCGAAACCGGACTCGCCAGCTGGTACGGTCCTCCCTACCACAACCGGCGCGGATCCAACGGCGAAATCTACAATATGCACGCCATGACTGCCGCTCATCGTACCTATCCCCTGGGGTCCATCGTGCGCGTCACCAATGTAAAGACCGGAGACACCGCCCTCGTCCGCATCACCGACCGTGGGCCCTTCATTCCCGGCCGCATTCTCGATCTCTCCCTTGCCGCCGCCCGCAAACTCGATGTCTATCGGTCCGGCATCGCCGAAGTGAAAGTAGAGTTGATGCAGTCCGGCGCATCCGCAAGTTCGCCCGGAAAATGGGCTGTACAAATCGGCGGATTCCCCCACGAACCCGCCGCCACGAAACTGGCCGACCATCTCAAGCGCCGCTATCACACGGCGAAAGTTCAGTGTTTCCCCAGCCCCGCCGGCGACTGGTGGATCCGCATCCGCGTCCTCGGCGACGACCATGAGCGCGCCAAAATACTAGCCGCCGAAACCCAAACCCCGGAAGGCGCAGTGTTCCTGGTCCGCCTGGACTAAATCATGCGGGGATGGACGTTCGTGTCCGTCCCTCCGACTTCGGTCAGACCATCACGAACCGGGAAGGGCACGACTTGCATCGCGCCATAAGGGATCCCAAATACTTCGCGGCTTTGGCCGCTGGACGTTCCGGGCTTTCCCCTGCCAGCTGACAATCCCGCCGCCGCAATGCTATTGTTTCTCCGAGCGAGCCACGAGGTGAACGGAAAATGACTGATCCCAATTGTCTCTTCTGCCGCATCGTCGCCGGCGAAATTCCCGCCAAGAAAATCCACGAAGACGAGCACGTCTTCGCCTTTGAAGATATCAACCCACAAGCTCCCACCCACGTCCTCATCGTTCCCAAAAGGCATTTTGCCGGACTAAAAGAGGCCCAGGCTGCCGACGCCGAAATCATTGGCCGATGTCACCTTGCCGCCGCCCACATCGGCCGCCAACGCAATATCGAGCAGGGATACCGCACCGTCCTCAACGTGGGCCCCGGCGCCGGACAATCCGTCTTCCACCTCCACGTCCACCTAATCGGCGGCCGCCCGCTGGCCTGGCCTCCGGGATGAGTGTCGCCACCCGCGGCAAGTTTTTATCGTCATGCCAGGTGAAGGTTCGGCCAGACAACAAGGCGGTACGCGCCGCGGGAAAATGTTCGGGAGATATGTTGAAGCTGAGGGCATCGGCGGTGGAGTGCGATGGCCTTAGATCGGACGTGCCGTCGGCGAACACAAGCGAGTGAGGTGCGGAATCCCCCAATGGTATGGTATCGGCCAACCCCACAGACTCCACGCCAGCAATCGTCTCCACCGCGTCGACCATGCGCTTTTGCATCGCTGCTACTCGATCGCCGCTGTAACCGCCCATGCTCAGGTCTGTCTCCGCCAGCATTGTGTTCTGCACGTGGAACCCGAAATGATCGTGCAGCGAGCGCGCCAGCCCACGCACCGCAACCAGGGAAGAAGTGACCAGCACTGCGCAGATGGCAATTTGCGCAACAGCAACACGTCTCGGGCAGCTTCATAACTTCTTCCGGTTGCTGCGAAAGTGCGGAAGCGATGGCGGTTGCGAGCCGGTTCCAGGTCTCGGTCTCTTCCCCCAGACGTTTGCGGCCTGTGGCGGTGAGTTCGTAAAACTTGCCACGGCGATTGTTGTCCGACGTGCCCCAGTTGGCTTCGAACAGTCCCTGACGGACCAGGCGAAACAAACCGGGATACAGCGCACCCTGTTCGATCACGAGGGCATTGGCTGAGATCTGTCCGATGCGTAGAAGAATTCGGTATCCATGGATTGGGCCCAATCAAACTGCCCGTAAAATGAGGAGATCGAGCATGCCAGAAAGAAGGTGAGCTTGGTAGGTCACCAGCCCTCCTAAGTGGATTAGGAGACTAGCGCGACTCTCCTAAGCTGTCAGAAAGGTAGGTCGGTGAAAGGGCCCATCCTGGCCGCGCTCGTTGCGGCTGGAGCCTGGACTGGGTGAAGTCGCTGGGTGCGGATTTTCCGAGGGCGACAGCCGGAAGCTCCTACTGCACGGTCGGTTCCAGATCCTCCGGCGCTCCATGCCGGCGTAACAACTGTGGCAAATTCTGCGAAAATGCCGACCGTGGCAGCACCATGTCGCAGCCCACTTCGTGCGCCTTCTGCTTCAAATCTCCCTGCACGTGCGACAAAAATCCGATGATCGACGTCCCCTTCTTCAGCTTGCTCTTCAATTTCGGAATCAGCGTGAGCGGTTTCACGCTGGCAAGGTTCAGGTCGAAAATAATTAACGACGGTTTCTCTTCGCCGTTCTGCTGCATTCGCTCCATCAAATCCTTGTCCGTCTTCACGAACTCAACTTTCACGTTGAGCTTGCGCGCCGTTTCCTGAATCTTCGCCATGAAGAAGAGATCTTCAATAAAGGCAAAGATGCGCGAGTTCGCATCTCCATTGGCCGGCAACGGTTCCGGTTCGGGTTGGGCGTATTGCGCGGCAAACCCCGGCCTCTGTCGCCCGCCCTTGTGTCCGTTGTTGTTGTTGTTGCCCCCAGCCAGGGCCGCCCGATAGCTGTGGTCCATCGGCGCCGTGTAGATGCCGTCTTTGTTTTCGCGGCTCAACCCGGGCCCGGGCTTTTGTCCACGCTGATTGTGGGGACGGCGACCGCGCCGCCTTCTTCTGCCTCCTCCTCCACTACCGGAGGGTCTTCCTGGTCCTGCGTTCATAGTCCTCTCAAACTGTTGCGCATCGGTTGCAGATTTTACAGAATTCTCAGGCTACGCCGGTCACGCGACTCCCGCAGCGCCGGACGAGGCTCCGCTGAACACATACAATCGGACCTTCGCAGTTGCGGGTGGCGACTCGACACACTTTGGAACGAACCCCAACTCCTGAAACGAACTACTTTCGTGAATGAAAACCCTATTTATTTCTATCGATTTCGTTTATCGGATCCGTTAAGGCGCCGCCTCGAATCGGCTGGCGCGGAAGGCCTGCGCGGGAACGAGGCCTAAATGAGAACATCCTTATCGTACTCGTCCTTGCGAAACCATGCAAGGCCCATCCCAACCGTCTTTTGCACAGGAGGACATGCCTAGCCGGATTCTGTTCGCGCTGGGAACCCGAAAGGAGGAAGCCGCTCGGTTCAGTCTGCGCCCGAAACCTGGCGCGACCGAGAAGGTTTGATCCGCCCACTATTGAGGGTGGGGGATTTTCTCAAACCCTCTGCACCCCGCCTAATTCAGTCAGCGTCGCCACGATCTTCCCCGACCACTGCGCCACCTCATCCTCGCGCAGGGTCCGATCCGCGGACTGAAACCGAACCCGCAACAATACAGAATATTTGCCCTCCGCATTCCCCCCGGCGCGGAATATTTCTACCGGACGAAACTCTTCTAACTCCGCCAGGCCCAAGCCCGCGATCCGCTTGCGCATCTGCTCAAACGAAATCTCATCGGTAAAAACAAACGAAAAATCCCTTTCCACCGCCGGATATTTGCCGAGAGGAGCAAACCGCACCGGCCGCAGCCCGTTCCTGTACAACTGCTCTAGATCAAACTCCGCCAGAAAAACATCCTGCCGCAACTTGCGCTCCGCCGCTATCTCTGGGTGAACCTGCCCAAACTGCGCCACGACCGCGCCATTCACCCGCGCCCGCGCCGAGCGTCCGGGATGAAAATACTCAGCCGTCTCCCGGTCGTAACTCACCTCTCCCGCAAACGCCACCAGCAGATTCTCCACATCCCCCTTTAGACCTCGAAAGCTTTCCCCCGCCAGCGCATGCTCGCCCTTGCTGACATCCAGCGCACCACTCGCAGGCAACGACGCGCGCACCGCCGCAACGGTCGCGCCTAAACACGCACGCCGCGGTTCCACCAGCGCCTCCTCTGACGAGCCGCCCATTAACTCATACACGCTTCCCACCTCAAACAGCCGCGCCTCGGCGACATCGCGATTCAAATTCCAGGCCAGCATGTCCAGCATCCCGGGCGCCAACGAAGTTCGCATCACCGATGCTTCCTCGCTCAGCGGATTCTCCAACTCCAGCACCTTCGCCCTGGCTGAAGAAGATGAAAACCTTTCCGCATCCGCATGTGAAATAAAGGTCAAGGACAGCGCCTCGTTATAGCCCAACGCCCGCGCCCGCTCGCGAAAGGCCGCATCCGCAGCCGCGCGCGGCAACTCCACCACTGCGCCGCTGTAGGCCGGAAGCGTGTTCTCAAACTTGTCATACCCGTGCAGCCGCGCGATTTCCTCAATCACATCGATCTCGCGCTCCACGTCCAGTCGCCAGCTCGGGATATGCACATGAAACTGCGCCTCGTCCTGCCCCTCGGGAATCAACGTGAAGCCCAAACACTTCAGCAGCCGAAAGATTTCCCCCGCGTCGAGCCCCTCGCCCAGAATCCGCCGCACCTCGCTCAGCCGCAGCACCACCGGCGCCTGATCCATTGGCCGCGACACCACATCCACCACGTCGCCCGCCAACTCGCCGCCACCCGACTCCAGAATCATCTGCGCCACCAGATTGCACGACAGCACCGTCGATTCAAAATCCGCTCCGCGCTCGAACCGGTGCGAAGCATCCGTATGCACGCCGTGCCGCCGCGCCATCTTCCGCACAATCCCCGGATCCCACCACGCCGACTCGATCACAATGTTCCGCGTCTTGGCGGTAATCATCGTGTCAAATCCGCCCATCACCCCCGAAAGCCCGACAGGTTTTCGAGCGTCGCAGACGACAAGATCTTCAGAAGTCAACTTGCGCTCGATGCCATCCAGAGTCCGAAGCGTTTCGCCCACCCTCGCCTTCCGTACAACAATCTTCCCGCCCTCTAGCAGGTCCATATCGAACACATGGGTCGGCTTCCCCATCTCCCACAGAACATAATTGGTAGCGTCCACGGCATTCGAAATCGGCCGCTGACCGAGCAATTGCAGCCGATGCGCAATTTTCTCAGGAGACGCGTGAATGCGCGTCCCGTGAATCACCCGCGCGCTGAAACGAGGACAAAGCTCAGGCTCCTCGACCATGACGGGAAACGACGCGACCGGGAAGGGCACGACTTCAGTCACACCACTGGGTGCCCCATTTCGCGCGGCCTTTGCGAGATCTGGGGCTTTATCGCCGGAAGCGGACAGCGCCTTCAGCGCCGCCCCATAAATCGCCGCCGCCTCCCGCGCCACCCCGTAATGATTCATCGCATCCGGCCGATTCGTCCCAATCTCCATCTCAAACACCATATCGGCCCCGTTTCCGCTGATCCCCTCGACCGAAATCCCCACATTCGTCAAATCCACAGCCAGCCGACGGTCGTCGACGCTGAGATCAACAAAATCACGAATCCAGGATGCAGAAAGTTTCATGAAATCAACGCTTGGCTCTAAGCCACGAGCTGTTAGCTTGTTCGATGCCTTGCCGCCGTCGGTCCATACGATAGCGGCACTTCTGGCGGCGATAGGGATGAAGGCATTCTATGCGTTCACCCCAGGCTTCGAAAAAATGAATCGGACGGCAATCACTTCAGAAGTTCGCAGTCGGTATGGTTGCTCATGTCGCAGCCATCGATGGTTAGGCAGGGCGTCATGTAAGGGTCTTCTGGATCCGGCGGTGCTATTACCATGAACCGGGGTCCTGAAATCTCCCACCCGACCGCTTTTGTACGCTTCTCACCCCTCCGGCGGATCTTGCCCATGGGGCTCGAGCTACCCGCCAGGAGCTTAAACGCTTTTTTATCCAAACTGCCGCAAGAACCGTACATCCCCCTGAAAAAATAACTGAATATCATCCACCCCATACTTCAGCAGCGCCAGGCGGTCCACACCCATCCCAAACGCAAACCCAGATACCTTGCGCGGGTCATAACCCTTGTCCTTCACAAACTCGAACACATTCGGATCCACCATGCCGCACCCCAGCACTTCGATCCACCCTGTCTGCTTGCAAGGACGGCAAGGCTCCGCCCCTCGCTTCCCGCTTCCACCGCAAATAAAGCAAGTGACGTAAAGTTCCGCGCTGGGTTCGGTAAAGGGAAAAAACGACGGCCGAAAATGCGTCTTGACTGAGGACCCAAACAGCGCCTTCATGGCGTGATCGAGCGTCCCCTTCAAGTCTCCAAAGGTAATGTTGGTATCGACCGCGAGCCCTTCGATCTGATGAAACATCGGGGAATGGCTCGCATCCGGAGGATCGTTACGATGCACCGCCCCCGGAATCACAATGCGGAGCGGCGGCCGCCTCGTCTCCATCGTCCGAATCTGCACCGGAGAAGTATGCGTGCGCAGCAACAACCGCTCCCGCTGCGGCTTCGCCTGCTGTCCCGCGATAAACAAAGTATCCTGCGTGTCCCGCGCCGGATGATTCGGCGGAAAATTCAGCGCCTCAAAGTTGTAGTAATCCGTCTCCACCACCGGTCCCTCGGCCACGGAGTATCCCAGCTTCTGAAACACCGAAACAATCTCCCGCCAGGTTCGCATCACCGGATGCTCGGCCCCAATCGGCCGACGGATTCCAGGGAGACTAACGTCCACCTGCTCCGACGCAAGTGAATCCGCGCCAGAAGCTGCAACCTTCGTACTCTCGATCAGTTCCTGAATCCGCGCCTTCAACTCATTGACGCAAATGCCGGCCTCGCGCTTCGCCTCCTTCGGTGCACCTTTCAGCCACAAATCGTTGATCTGGGCCAGGATTCCACTCTTCCGCGCCATCCAGCGGTCGCGGAATGTTTTCAACTCGGTATCAGTCCGAACCTCGACTGCTTCCGACCGACACGCGGCAACGCATTCCGCTGCAGCTGCTTCAAGCGCTGCCGCTGAATAGTCCGTGAGTTTGGGAGCGGTATAGGCCACGATGACTGGCAATACTCGTCGTCCTGCCGAACGCAGATTTTGCGCGTAAGGACCGATGCAATTCTCCGGCGGAATTGAACCGGCTCCGCTCAGAATGACAACCGGACGATGTCGAATTAGAAAAACCGAGTGCGCCGTTCTAGTCTCTCCGTGCTCGAGAGAGGCTAGAACGGGGATTTTGACTCTTCCGTAACCGAATCCGAAAAGTGTGCAGCCGGAAGCCCGAAGCCGCTCCTACGCCGCCTCGCCAATCGCGCCCTTAGCCTGTGTGGCCAGACTCGAAAATCCCGCCGGATCCTTTACCGCCAGGTCCGCCAAAATCTTGCGGTCCAGTTCAATCCCCGCGACCTTCAGCCCATGAATGAACTGGTTGTAGCTCATCCCATTCAGCTTGGCGGCCGCGCCGATGCGCACGATCCACAGCGAGCGGTACTGCCGCTTGCGCTGCTTTCGTCCGGAGTAGGCGAACTTCAGCCCCCGTTCTACCGCTTCTTTTGCCGAACGGTAAAGCTTTGATTTAGTGAGGAAGTACCCGCTTGCGCGGTCAAGTATCTTTTTGCGTTTGGCGCGGCGTTTGGTTCCGCGTTTTACACGAGGCATTGGTGTTCTCCTTTTTTATTTCAACCTACTGGCGGCTGGAGGTAAGGATGATTCGCCGTGGCGGCAATCTCTGGCCTCTTCACACACCCGAAGCAACGGTTGATCTTTGACTGCCTTCCATCAGCAATCAGCAATCAGCGATCGCTCCTACTGGTACGGAATCATGCGCTTTACTTTGCGCTTATCGCCGTCGCTCACCAGCGCCGGCGACCCCAGATTCCGTTTCCGTTTCTTGCTCTTCGACGTCAGAATGTGCCGCAGATGCGACCGCCCCCGCTTCACCTTCCCCGTCCCGGTTAACTTGAAGCGCTTGGCAGCGCCCTTGTGCGTTTTCAATTTCGGCATTAAGTCCTCAGCAACAGCCGTCAGCATTCCGCCAGCGGCTCTCAGTTTAAATTTGTTCTCGCAGGATTCATTTGACGGCTCGAGCGAACTTGTCGTTCCCATAAGACGTATCACTCTGAGCGCAGCGAGGCATTTGCTTTTTGCTACGAAGCGGGCTTGGCGACTTGCGCCGCAGGCACACCCGGCGCACTCTGCGCCGCAGCCTTGTGTTTCTCTTTCTCCCGCTCCTTTTCCGTCTTCTTCGGCGCCAGAATCGCGTGCAGTGTGTTGCCCTCTTGCCGGGGACGGAACTCTACAATGCTGTGCGGCTCCACGTCTTTGATCAAGCGCTCGAGGATCTGTCGGCCTAGGCCGGTGCGAGTCATCTCGCGTCCGCGAAAGAAAATGGTCGCCTTCACCTTGTCGCCCTCATCCAAAAACCGCAGCACATGATTCTTTTTGGTTTCGTAATCGTGGTCGTCCACATTGATGCGGAACTTGACCTCTTTCACGGTAATGGTTTTCTGGTGCTTCTTGGCTTCGCGCTCTTTCTTTTCCTGCTGGTAGAGGTACTTCCCGTAGTCCATGATGCGGCACACGGGAGGCTGCGCGGTGGGCGAAATCTCAACCAGATCCAGATTCTTTTCGCGGGCTTTCTTGATGGCTTCGTAAGGCGGCATGATGCCAAGCTGCTGCCCTTCGTCATCAATCACGCGGATTTCGCGCGCCCGGATGCGATCATTGGTGCGGATAAAGCGTTTATCGATACAATCCTCCGTGCGTGCTCTAAGCGACTGAGATTGACATCCTCCCCGCCCTAAAGGACCGGGGATTCTTCTCAGGCTACGCATGGGCGTAATCTCCCTGCGTTAGCGCCTGAAGGCCCTGCCCGGGCCCACTTGTTGCTTTACTGCATTCGCCTGGTTTTTAGACAGAGACTAGCTCCGTCACAGCAGACCTTTAGGTCTTCAGATCCAGCTAAGGTTAGATTTTCCTGTAGCTCCAACAAAAAGGCAACCCTAATATCCACTCCCTGAACGGAGTGGTCTACGGCACAAAAGGATAGAGAATTATAGCATGAGAATTCTAGCGGTTGGTCCGGTTCGAGCTGAAGAGCGCTGAAGAGCGACTCCGCTTATCGATTCTGAGCCGATCTGCGGTCGAGCTTTCGCTCGACAGACAGCCGAGGGCGGCTGTCCCCACACTTGAGACGATTCGCCGCTAGTCCCGGAATGGGGATTTGTCGTGCGAGAATAAGAAAGAATGCCCGCGACCGGTGGGCGTTCCGATTTGCGAGGTCGCAACTTCATGTGCAGAAATATCAAGACCCTGTTCAACTTCGATCCACCGGTGACCGACGAAGAAGTCCGCGCCGCTTCTCTTCAGTTTGTCCGAAAAATCACCGGCTTCAATAAACCGTCAAAGAGCAACGAAGCCTCGTTCCTCGCGGCAGTCGAGGAAGTCGCCGCCCTGTCGTCCCGTCTTCTACGCTCGCTCGAAACCACCGCTCCTCCCAAGAATCGCGAAGAGGAAGCCGCCAAAGCAAAAGCTCGGGCCGCCGAACGATTCGGGATTTAAGGGGAAATCTGGCTGCCAATTTTGTCGCGCTGCTCGCTCGCGCCAAGCATCTGGCTTCTACAGCATCTGGCTTCTACGGCATCTGGCTTCTACGGTATGTACGGTATCGTACTTTCGCCGAAAATAGGGCACCCTATCGGCAGAGCCTCATGCGCTCGTTTTCATGCCTTTGCGTCGCCTCGATGATCGAATCCGAGAGCTCAGCGATCAAGTGGTCGGCGCCTCTCGCGACGAACTGGATGTGATCCTCCCCAAACTGCTGGCCGCGATCCACGAGAAGATGGAACGTCTCAGAAGCCTCGCCATCAACCGCTTTCGCGGAGGCATCCATCCCTCGGAGCGGCGAGCATTCCCGCCTTAGCACGGTCAGCTTTTTTACGTTGCATCGAATGCCTTTTGTTTCACCGGCTTGCGTCGGCTTTTGTCATGTTCCCTACAAATAATCACGAATTCTCGGATTGACCTTGAGTGTTCGGATCAGATAAATATTTTTGGGCGAAGGTCATTCCCTGAGGCCTCATGACCCCTGATGAACGAGAACGCATGCAAGTCCTATGCGAGCAAATCGCGAAAGAGCAGGACCACGAGAAGTTCGTGAAGCTAGTGCAGGAGCTCAACGATCTGCTGGACCACAAGCAGCAACGACTGGAGGACGCCTCGCCGAAACGATAACGCGTCCCCACGCGGCATTCATCGTCACTTGAATAGCGCTAAACCTAGAATCTTGTCACAAGATCAAAGACCAAAACGACTCGATTTCGTCGATCTTCTTGGTTACGAAAAAATTATAAAATTATAAAGACGCCGCTGCGCAAACCGCTCAGGCGTCGGGGTCCGTACTGCCCACGCCTCGAACACCCCGCGTAGCGTGCAGTAACCTGTTTCACAAGCCGCCAAAATCCGTGCCTTCGCGGAACTTCGCCCGGGCACCCACGAGAATAGAAATGGCGTAGGGCGGGATCCTCACGCAACCGATTCGTGGGAATCAGGAACTTGCTTCTGGGAGTTCGAAGCCTCTTCTACTCCCAGTAACGCGCCATCGATCACGTCCTCAATTCGCCCCCGCAACCAGCGGTTTGGAGCGTGGCTTCCGCGCAGGCGAAGCTTCAAGTAGTTATCGGTGAGGGCTTCGGTGAAGTGACCGCTCGGGTCGCTCCCGGTGACGTTCAGCGTGATCGCCTCGACTGACTTGCCGATGAAGCTGCGCATGAATGCCAACTTTTTCCCCGCAGCCAGTGCGCGCAGCATACGGTTGCGCTCGCGGGCGAGGGGTACTGGAACTTGATGGGGCATCGAGGCTGCCGGAGTTCCGGGGCGCGGGGAGTAGGTGAAAACGTGCAGGTAGGTGAGCGGCAGGTCTTCGATCACACGGCGGGTGGCTTCGAATTCGCTGTCGGTCTCGCCGGGAAATCCAATCATCACGTCGGCGCCGATCGCGGCGGCGGGCATGGCGGCGTGGATCTTTTCGATCTTCTCTCGATAATGCCAGGGACGATATTTGCGATGCATGCGGCGCAAGACGGCGTCGCTGCCGGATTGCATGGGTACATGGGCGTGCTTGGCGATGCGTGGTTGCGATGCGACTAGAGAGATCAGTGCGTCGGTCCAGTCCATGGGCTCGACGGAAGAGATGCGAAGTTTTTCGAGCGCGGTCCCGGCGAGGATGGCGCGGATTAGAGAAGGCAGATCGGGCTTCCGGCTTCCGGCCCTCAGCCTGCGAAAGCTGTTTTCTGAGTCGGTGATCTCACTCCGGAAGCCGGCGGCCGATAGCCGGACGCCGCTTAGATCTCGTCCCCATCTCCCCAGATTAATTCCGCTGATGACCACTTCGCGATAGCCGGAGTCCACCAGGCCGTTCACCTCGCTCAGGATTCGATCCATGGGGAGCGAGCGGCTTTGTCCGCGGACGAAGGGAATGACGCAGAACGAGCAGCGATTGTCGCAGCCGTCCTGGACTTTGAGGTTGGGGCGGGTGCGGTCGTTGGCGGCGTCGAAGACCGGAGCGGCTTGGAGTTCCGTGTGCGCGAAAATGTCGGAGACGAAGATGGGAGTTCCATCTTCCTCACGGCCTTCCGGCCGGGCAGTCAGCGTTATCAGGGGTAGGAACGCCGCCGGCCGCGGATCTGAGGGCACCTCCACAGAGGCGACAGTTTTCGCCGCGCTGGCGGACTGTGCGTGAGGGCCGGTGCCCTTCTTTGGGGACGCGGATGCGTTTCTTGGACCACAGCCCTGGAGAGCCGATTCGGCTGTGCGAGTGACGATTTCTGCCAGTTGGTGTTTGTGCGAGTTGCCGATGACCAGACTGACGCCGGAGAGCGCGGCGATTTCTTCGGGGGCGCGTTGTGCGTAACAGCCGGTCACTACGATTCTTGCTTCCGGATTCTGGCGGCGGACCCGGCGGATGGCGGCACGCGCGTCCTGATCTGCTGCGGCGGTGACTGTGCAGGTGTTCATCACCACTACCGACGCCTGGGCGGGAGTTGAGGCGCGGCACATTCCGCGCTGCTCGAACTGGTGTTCGAGAGCGGCGCCGTCGGCCTGAGTGGCGCGGCAGCCGAAGTTCTGCACGTAGTATCCGGGCACGGTCCTATGGTAACGCAGAGTTTGCGTTACTGAGGGACGAGCAAAGCGAAAGGCCCCGTCTCAGCCCGAGGCCAAGTCAAGAGGCTACAGGCAAACGTTGCCGCGCCACACTTTGCGCTGTCCACACTCTCGGCTCATTACGCTGTGGCCGCGGTTCTCCTGGATTGGAAACACTCTCGGCAGAAGACTGGGCGGCCCTGCGTGGGGCGGAAAGGGACGGTGGTTTGTTTTCCGCATCCCGAGCAGGTGGCCTGGGTCTCGACCTTGGCGTAGCGATAGGCTTGTCCGGGTGCGGGAGGCGCGCCGAGGACGGAGACCCGCTTCATCTTGCAAGCCTTACAACGCTTGGGTTCGTTTTTGAATTGCTTGTCGTGAAAAAAAAGCTGTTCCCCGGAAGTGAAAATGAAATCACTTCCGCAGTCGATACATTTCAGCACCTTGTCCTGAAATTCCATTGAGGATGGCTCCCTTCAGCCTGTTTCCGGGCGACCACCCGCGGGGAAAGAACTGCGGTGGTACACCGAAAAAACAGGTCGTGAACAACTCCCCCTATTTGCAGCCCTTGGACTCGGCCCGCCACGCGCCCAGGAGGGACGTGGGTACAAACTATCGTGCTTTTATGCCGGAAGAATGATGAGTATAAAATCCCGGTTGCAGCTCGAGATGGTGGGGGGCCAGATCAAGCAGAGCCGCCCCGGGAAGGAGCGGCCCTTTGTTGCGTTCGTCTGTCGTGCTAATCCTGTTCTTTGCGTGTTTTCTTGCGAGCTCGCTTGCGAGCGAGCGCGGCCTTGACGCGCTTTTTCTCGCCGGGCTTCAGGTAAAAGGAGTGGCGCTTGACCTCCTTGATAATGTCTTCCTGTTGCACCTTGCGCTTGAACCGGCGCAGAGCGTTCTCGAGGGATTCGCCCTCTTGAAGTCTCACTTCTGCCAAACTGACACACCCCCAAACCCGTCCGGATGGACCGAATAGTTATTACAAGGATTTGATGGCAAGTCAAGAGAAAGAGCTTGAAATTTGCCTGATATTGTTGGTCGGAGTGGGAATGGATCATTTTGAGACGGCAGATCGACTCTCGACTTGACGGAAAATCCATTCCGTCAAAATCCCCACCCGAACCGCGAGGAACGCGGTTAGGATGGGCCACCCAGCGCCGTTAGGGCTGGGCTCGAGGAGAATCATGGCGAAATACGAAATTCAGAGTACGCGTGGGGCGCCGCCGCGAGGAGCTTACTCGCAGGGCTGGCGGGCGGGCGATTTCATTTTTGTGACGGGGACTGGGCCGAATGACCCGGTGAGCGGAGAGTTGGCGGGGGATACGATTGAGCGGCAGACGGAGCAGACGATCGACAACCTGTTGGCGATTCTGGAGGCGGATGGGGCATCGCTGAGCGATGTGGTCAAAGTTACGGCGCATCTTAGCGACACTGCGCTTTTCGCGCGGTACAACGCAGTGTATGCGCGGAGGTTTTCGAAGCCTTATCCGGTGCGCACGACCGTGGGCAGCGATCTTGGGCACTCGGCTGGGATGTTGATTGAGATGGATTGCGTTGCTTATAGCGCAGGGAAAACGCGTAAGAAGAAGACTTCAAAGAAAAAGCGGTTGTAGCGAATAGGAGTGGAATCTCGCCAGACTTTTCGTTCTATGCGCGAGATTCCCTTCGGCCTCGCTCAGGGCAGGCGTCGACTTCGCCTGAAGGGGGGAGGACGCCATCCTTAATTGTCATTGAATGATCATCTATCTACTATCCACTGTAACTTTATCTGCCGCGTAGAGACGAGGCTTCGAGTTGCGAATGAAGCAGTGGGGCTTCGCGGCCGCGGGCAGAGACGTTTTCGGTCGACTCAATGTTGCCGTTCCGCAACAGCAGGGCGTTATCGAAATTATTTACTGTGGGGCAAATGTGGCGGGGGAGGAGATACAGGGCTTCGCCGATTGGCGGGGCGGGTGCTCCTTCTCTTACTGCGATGGGGAGATGCTCTTCGCTGGGCGACAGCGGAGTAAGTTCTGCGTGGCCGAGGACGATGCAGGTGGGAACTCCGGCATCGGCGGACACGGTTTTGTGGCCGGCGTCGCAGGTGATAATCCCCGGGTGCGGATGGCTCACTACGCGAGTTAGGACCAGCGCCGCGGGACGATAACCGTATTCGGTGGGGAGTTGTTGCAGGCTGGTGGCGTCGCAATAAATGATGGTGCCGGGGGAGACGCGATGGGCGAAACTGCCGTGGCGAAAGGCCTCGAAGCTGAGCGAGCAGGGGAATGTTGGCGTGCCTGCGGTGATGATTTCGGAGACAGGCATGCCGGAGCGCTCCAGTTCGCTTGCCATGTTCAGCAAATGGTTATAACCGCGATGGGCTGCCTGCGTGCGTTCGGGCTCAGCCAGATTTCCGTATTGTCCGTCATAGTAATGCAAGCCGCGGAACTCCAGGCCGGCAGTAGCCATGGAGCGCGCCAGGGCGACAACTCTGTGGGTGTCGCCTTGATCGATGCCGGTGCGGTTCATGCCGGGATTGATGTCGAGAAAAATGCCGACGCGGCTGGCGCACCATTGCTGGAGTTGCTCTTCGTCTTCGGCGAGAACGGAGATGCGGACCTCGGGAAACTGCTGCGCGATTTCCTGGGCGCGGCGCGCGTTTGCGGCCATGGCAGGATAGGCGAGCAGGACGTCCGCAGCGCCGTTGCGGCAGGCGGTCAGCAGTTCTAACGTGGTCGCGCACTTGAAATTGCTTACGCCGCGCTCCACCAGCATGCGCAGAGTATGGGCCAGCTTGGCGGTTTTGATGTGGACGCGCCAGCGGTTGGGGTCGCCGGAAAGCAAATGCAATGTGCGTTCGATGTTTGCGGCTATGAAATCGGGATAGAGGAGTAACGCTGGAGTCAGTACGTCTTCGATCCGGAAGAGGGCGTAACTCTGGTCCCAGCTTCGTTCGGGCAGCATGGACTTTGGCGTGGCCATTCGGCTTCGATGATAGCGCGTCGGAGGGTCGGAACCAAAGGGGCACGGCGGCCTTCGCTATGCACGCGAGATCCCTCTCGGTGCCTGAAGAACGGCTCCGCTCGGCATGACGCCGTGGAGAAGACTTACCGCTGCGCCAGGTTGACGACCCTCACCGCGGAGAGTAGGCTCTGTGAACCTTTTTACCGGCGAGGACGTATCTGGCAGAGCATAGCGAGCGGGCGGATTTGGTTCGTGGTTTAGGGCTATGGTCCGCGACTGCGATCGTGATTGGCGACACGATCGGTACCGGGGTTTTTCTTGTCACCAGCGACATGGCTCGCGCCCTGGGCTCGGCTACGCTGGTGTTTCTGGCGTGGATTGCAGGCGGCTTGATTGTGTTGTGCGGCGCCTTCTGTTACGCAGAGCTCGGTGCGGCATTTCCCCATGCGGGCGGGCCTTATGTTTATCTGAACCGCGGACTCGGGCCGCTCTGGGGATTTTTGTTTGGCTGGATGAGTTCGTTTCTGGAGCGGCCGGTGGCCATGGCTACGCTGGCGGCGGGATTCTTGCGGTTCGCGGGATTTCTGTTTCCGGTTGTGGGCACGCCGTTGTGGCGGGGACATATGGGAACTTATCAGTTCGTGTTTACCGCCGCTCAGCCCCTGGCGGCTTGCGTTGTTTTGGGAGTGACGGCGATCAATTATTTGAGCGTACGTCTCGGTGGGGCGATCCAGGTGTTGCTGACGTGCTTGAAAATGGGAACGATTGTGGGCATTGTGATCGCCGGCGTTTTGTTTGCACGGGAACGTGGAACGGATGTTGCCACGGTGGTTACGCACTGGGGATGGGGAACGATTCAAGCGGTGCTGACTGGGTTGGTTCCGGCGATGTGGGCTTACAACGGGTTCAACGATTTGGGGGACCTGGGGGAAGAGATACTGCACCCGCAGAAAAATATTCCGGTGGCAATCATTTTGGGACTGCTTACGGTGGGCGGGTTGTATCTGATGGCGAATGTGGTCTACTTCCACAGGTTGCCGTTCGCGGAAATTGCTGCTTCGCCGCATGTCGCGTCAGATGTGGTGCGGTCGTTTGCCGGATCGCGCGGGGCATGGTGGCTTACTCTTGCGATGGCGGTGTCAGCCTTGGGGGCGCTGCACGTGGTGGTGATGACGGGGGCGCGGATTCCTTATGCCATGGCGCGGGATGGTGTTTTCTTTCGCTTTGCCAAGCGGATTCAGCCGTCGTTTCATACGCCGAGTGGGGCGCTGATTTTTCTGGGGTGCGTGGCGGCGCTGCTGGCCTTGACGGGAACTTTTGAGGAGCTGTACTCGCTTTTCGTGTTTGCGGTGTGGATTTTTTTCGCGCTGACGGCGATTGCCGTGCTTCGTTTGCGCCGCATTCAGCCTGGCCTTTTGCGGCCCTATCGGGCCTGGGGTTATCCGTGGACGGTGCTGATCTTCTTTTTTGCGGCCGTGGCTTTGACGATTAATTTGTGGATGGTTCGGCCGGTGCGGTCGTCGCTAGGGCTTCTGGTGATTGTGGTGGGAATTCCGTTTTTTTATCGGTGGCGGAGGGTGAGTGATGCCGCGATGTTTGACGATTCAACTCAAAATAATCCTTCCTCGCTAGCTTCCTGAGATCAAAATTCTCACCCTACTCTCACTACGATCAACATTGCCATTTACCAGAGGATTCGAAGTGGAAGCGTGCGACGCCGTAGACATAAGGCCGCCTCGGAATAGCCCCGACCCGGGTGAACCGGACGCGAGGCAGGAATTCAGCAGGGAGGTGGCGCCTTCCAGGAATGCGCGGCCCCTAAACTTCTCCGCGGGATAGGGAGAACCAAGACTTGTATAGCAGGCGACGGGAGAAGAGTTCTCTGCTGCGGGGCGAACCATTTTGGCAAGTTCCCGGAGTGGGAATGGAAGGCATTTCATTCGGCGAATTGAGGACGGCATCCCCGTTTGCCAGCCCTGATCGACAAAGCCGGTCGAGCTTCGCTCGACCGGACAGCCGAGGCGGCTGTTCCTGATCGGGCGGCTCTTACGCCTGACGGCGTTCTCGTGGTATTTTCAAGTTCCTTTTGAAACTATGATTCGATCTTATAAAGGTGTGTGGCCGACGATTCCGGCGACTTGTTTTGTGGACGAGTCGGCGCAGATTATTGGCGACGTTGTGTTGGGCGAGCACGCTTCGGTGTGGATGAATGCGGTGCTGCGAGGGGATGTGCACGAGATCCGCATTGGGGCCCACTCCAATGTGCAGGACAATAGCGTGCTGCATGGGATGAAGCAGCAGTGGGGCGTTTATCTGGGCGAGTACGTCACGGTGGGGCATTCGGTGACGCTGCATGGGTGTGTGATTGAGGATCGCTGTTTGATCGGGATGGGATCGATTATTCTGAATGGCGCGAGGATTGGAGCGGGATCGATTATTGCAGCCGGGACGCTGATTCCGGAGAAGACGGTGGTGGAGTCGGGGTCGTTGTGGATGGGATCTCCGGGGAAGTTTCGCCGGAAGCTGGAGACCGCGGATCAGGAATCGATTATGCGGTATGCGCGAAATTATCTGGGGTATAAGGATGAGTATTTGCGGGAGCGGTAAGTCGCCAGAGCCGACTGCCGAGAGTTCTCATCCTGAGCCGAAGGATCGCTAAGGGAAGGTGCGCCGTGTCGATGCGTTTTCACCGGGAAGTCGATCCCGTTGAGAGTGCCGAGCGAGTTCAGTGATGGTGCCGCGTACCTGGTAGGGCCCCTTCGACTGCGGTTGTCCTTTGCGCCGGGGCGCAAAAACCAATCCTCGCTCAGGATGACAATTCTTAATGGACGGGAGCTGAATGATTAAAGCGGTGCGCGGGACGCGGGATTTGCTGCCCCCCGAGACGGCGCTGTGGAATGTTGTGGAGGCGGAGGTGCGGGAGGTATTTCGCGCCTATAACTTCCAGGAGATTCGCACGCCGATTTTCGAGGCGACGGAGTTGTTTGCCCGGGGCGTGGGGGAAGAAACCGACATTGTTTCGAAAGAGATGTACACGTGGGAGGATCGAGGAAGAGCGGAGAGCGATAAAGGGCAATCACTGACGCTTCGTCCCGAGGCCACGGCAGGCATCGTGCGAGCCTACATCGAGCACAAACTTGGGGACCGTGGACTGAACAAACTCTATTGCATCGGCCCGATGTTCCGGCGTGAGCGCCCGCAAAAGGGTCGCTATCGTCAGTTTTATCAGATCGACGCCGAAGTCATTGGGCCCGCGTCGGCGGGAAGCGAGCGGCCAATTCGAGATGCAGAACTGTTGGAGATGCTCAACACGTTGTTGCAACGGCTTGGAATCGCTGACTTTACTCTGTATATCAATTCGGTTGGAGATGCGGCAGACCGAGCCGCTTACAATGACGCTCTGCGCGCGGCGCTGCAACCGGTTGTGGGGAAGATGTGCGCGGATTGTCAGCGCCGGGCGGTGACAAATCCTCTCCGCGTGTTTGACTGCAAGGTGCCGGAGGATCAGCCGGTCATTGCGACGCTGCCGGTCATCAGCAATTATCTTGGCGAGTCCAGTCGAGAGCACTTTCAGAGTGTGCAGGCCCTCTTGAAAGAGGCGGGAGTGGTGTTTGCGGTGAATCCGCGGCTGGTGCGCGGGCTGGATTATTACACTCGCACGGCCTTTGAGTTTACGCACGGTGCGTTGGGAGCGCAGAACGCGATTTTGGGCGGCGGAAGATATGACGGTCTGGCGGAATTGCTGGGTAGCCCGCAGCCTGCTCCGGGAATTGGATTTGCGATTGGAGAGGATCGATTAATCATGGCGCTCGCGGCCCGGGCAACGGAGGCGGCCGCGAGCCTGCATGTTTATGTCGCTCCCGTCGGGGAAGGTATGAATCGAAAAGCGCTGTGCTTGGCGGGAGATCTGCGGCGCCAAGGTTTGGCAGTCGAGCTTGGGGATCGCAGTTTTCGGCTTAAGAAAATGTTTGAGGCGGCGACCAAGGCAGGGGCGAAATACATCCTGATTGTGGGTGAGAATGAAGTGAAGGCGGACGCGTTTGCGGTGAAGAATCTGGCGACGGGAGAGCAGGTCTCGGTTCCGCGGGCAGAACTGGCGCGAAGGATTCGGGGAGGGTGATGGGCTGTGATCGTGGTGGCGAGAGAACAGCACGTTCCTCGTCGCTCCGCTCCCCCGAAGGGCAAAATCTTTCGGAGTGCCGAATGGGTTGGGGGGAGTTGGTACAAGGAGGCGGGAATGAAATATGGGTGCGTCTTTACGATTCTGCTGGGCTGCGCCTTGAGCGGTGCTGGGGTGGGCCAGGCGAATGTCCCTGCGAAGGCGCCGAGTCCCTTGGAGCAGACGCTGATGAGCGCGGAGAAGAGTTTTGTCGATGCGGCGAAAAAGGGCGACGTGGGATTTTTCAAGCGCACGCTCACGGACGACTTTTCTTTCGTCGCATTTGACGGACAGTTGTATGACCGGCAGGATATGCTCGATCAGTTCGCCGATGGCGGCCTGAATTTGCAGCCCTACGATATGAAGGTGGTGATAGCGGGCGACGCCGTGGCGATCGTGACCTACGATGTGGTGCTGCGCGTTCCGCCGGCGGAGGATCAGGGGCCACCGCCGCGGTACCAGCACTTCAGCACGGTTTGGGTGAAGCAGGGGGACGCGTGGAAGATGAAGTTTCAACAGATGACGGCATCGCATTGGGGAGACTGGTAAGAGAAGCGCGATTGCCGATTTCTGATTGTTGACGGAAACCACGAAAACGAGAAATGCGAGTGGCCTTGCCCCCTGGACCCTTGGGGCTCGCCTTCATGTCGCCATCCAGTGTCCACACCCCGGCGAAGGCGTCGAGTTTTTGTGCTCTGGCCCCGGCTTTGGCATCTCCCTGTGCAGCCCGCGCCGCCACTGCCAACACCCTCCATGCCGCCGTGATTCCTAGATTTGTCATCATCGCTCGCATGGGCTGATTATTGAGGGTTGCAAAGGCGCGTCAACCTGGAAGGAAATGGTCGACAGGAATGGAAGGGAAGCGACTAAGGGAAAATGATGGGCCGAGAACTTCCAACCGAGAAGTGCGGACCTACGCCTGACAATTGTCACGGCCAGCGGCTGACGATTCGCACTGGGCAGCGAAACCTGATTCCACTACGATCCTTTTGACGGAGATTCAACCAAGGAGCGTAGACGTGAAACTGAAAACCATTCTGCTATCAACTCTTGTCTTATTTACGACGGTTGCCGGGGGGCAGATGTCGACGACGCCCGGCCCGGAACTGAAGAAACTCGACTACTTCGTGGGAAACTGGACCATCGAGGGGACGATCGGGCAAGGTCCGTGGGGGATGGGCGGAAAATTCAGTTCGACCGACACCAGGGAGTGGATGCCGGGGAATTTCTTCTTGCAAGGTCACTCGGACTTCAAGATGCCGGGGGAAGTGGGCGGCGACGGCAAAGCCATCGCCTTCATGGGGTACGACACGGATGCGAACGTTTATACCTATGACGAGTTCAACACTCACGGGCGGCGCGAGATCTCGAGCGGCTCCGTCAGTGGCGATACTTGGACGTGGACGAGTACCCAGAACTACGGCGGGCAGGAGATCAAGCAGAAGATGACGATGAAAGTGTTGTCACCGACGAGCTACAGTCTGAAGTTTGAGGTGTCGCTGGATGGGACGAGTTGGATGACGTTTATGGACGCGAAGGCGACGAAGAAGTAGCGCGGGGCGCCAGCGGATCGGAAGGTTCCGCCGTGGGCTGGAGCTTTTCTTGTTTCCAGCTGAGAATCCGAGGGTCGGTTGTGCTCGCCGGTGGATGGCGGGCGGAGAGCCCCCGACGTCCGCCGGGACGGCCGCTGCCTTTACTTGGTGCGACGGGGGCTTCGGAGTTACGATTGAGCCGGGCGGTGTCATGAAGAAAATCGACTTCATCTGTATTGCTGGATTGATGCTTGGGTTGGGATGGCTGAGTGTTTCGGCGGAAATAGGTGCCCAGGAGGCGAGTCGGTCGGGAAACGCGGGCGCCAAGCCTGGCGAATCGGCCTTGCCTGGAGAACAGAACGCCAAGAGTGGGCAGGCGTTTTCGGGGATGTATTCGTTTCTGAAAGAAGGGGAATTTGTGCAGGTGACGGTGGAAGAGGCGGGGCATGTCACGGGCTTCGTTTCGCGATTCGGCGATGGAGAACGCGACCAGGGAGCGTTTCTGGATCAGTTTTTCAAGAGCGCGAAACTCGAGGGAAACAAGTTGAGTTTTACCACTGAAATTGTTCACGGGCTTGCCTTCGACTTTAAGGGCGCAGTGGAACGCGGTGAGGGAAAGAATCCGGGGGACGAGGGTTATTTTGTGCTCAAGGGTACTCTGACGGAGAACGCGAGCGACGCAAATAAGAAAATCACGTCGTTCTCGCGGGAAGTGGCGTTCAAGATGTTTCCGCAGGATGCTGCGCCGGCGAAATAGTACCGGGTTGCGAGTCCCGAGTGAAAAACAAGCCTTGGACCTCTGAGCTCGCAGAGGTCCGCCCAGCTCCGAATCAGAATTGACCCGGTTTTCGGGTCTCTCATTACTGGGTACTCGAAACTCGGTACTGGTTGGGGTTACTGTCCGGCGCGGAGTGGCGAAAGATTCAGGCGGCCGGGGGCTTTCTTGGGTGAGCCTTCCAAACCGTAGACAAGATCGGGACCTCCGTCGGACTTGGAGGAGGCTTCTGCCAGGGTCGCTGCCAGAGCGCGATAGGAACGGCTGATCTCGGGGGCATCCTGCAGGACCACAGGCGTACCGTGGTCAATGGAAGGGGACACCGCCTGAAAAGCGTTGGGAACCTTCCATAGAACCTTACAGTTGGTCGCCTGCTCGACGTCGGTCTCGCTGAAGCCGGGGATCTTCTTATAGCGATTCAGCACCATGCGCAGGCGGTCGCGGCCGGTGCCTTCTTCGAGGAAGGTGTGAATGCGCCCCGCGCTCCACAGAGAAACCACATCGGTCTGCGCGACCACCAAGACAGCGTTCGAAAGATCGGAAAGCAGGTGGGTGGTTGCGTCGAGACGGCTGGAAGCGTCGACGATCACGTAGCGGTAGTGATTGACCAACAGGTCGAAAAGCCGGGCCAACTCGCCCGGGGTGGGTTCGTGGGGAGCGGGCTGTTGCGGTCCGGCCAGAAGACGTAAGCCGCCGCTGGTGGGAGTCATGAGTCCGTCGAGCAGAGACGCGTCGAGGCGGTGGAGATTCTGCAGCGCGTCGAGGACGCCGAATTGCGGCCGCAAGTTGAGATGAAGCGAAGCGTGACCGATGGGAGCGAAGTCGACCAGAACCACATCGCCGTGAGACTGCTGCAGTGCCACGGCCGTGTTGACGGCCGCGGTGGTGCATCCCGAGCCCCCCTTGGCCCCGATGAAAGTCAATACTCGGGCCTTGCCTGCGCCCCCCAGATTGCGGGTTCGGGAAGAACTGAAACGGGTAAGGGCTTCGAGCAGTGGCTCGGAACCAGCCGAGGCATCCAGATATTCGCCAGCACCCGCGCGCATGCTGGCCACAATGTTGGCGGGACGCATCATCTCGCCATTGGCAAAGATGGCAATCTGCTGAGTGGTGGCGCGAATCAGTTCGATGGTATGGACCGCGCGCTGGGCGTCATGCGCGGCTATGTCGACGATCACAATTTCGGCGCGCGAATCCTGAAGTTGACGGAGGATGGCGTCGGTGGGCCCGGCGGGAAACCCAACATGGCTAAATACAGCCTGTCCCAGGCGCGTCGCTTCCAGACGATTCTGCAATGCGGATAAGTGGTCCTGGTCCTCGCTGAGGAGGGCGACGGCAATCCCATGCATAACGCGGTTCTCGCTGATTTCTCTCGGTGTCTGCATGTTAGAAAGAGAACCTCCTCCTCGCCAAGTGACCTAGGTAATGGCACAAAAGTGGGCAAGCACGCGATCCGCGCAAAAAAATTATGCAACGCATACCCATGTGTAAAGTCTGGGAGGAAGTGCACAACGTCGAACAAACTGGGACCGTAGCGCCCCTGTTGCGAACGATTGTATGCCAAGATTGCCAAGTTGGAAAGATTCTTCGTGTCAGAGCGAAAAAATATTTAGGACCCCGCCAGACAATTCCGGACAACTGTCAGGGATCAGCCCAGAACCGGACGAGCGGAACTTTGAGCCACGGGCCGGTCTTTGTCTTCATGGTGGGGGTGAAGGCTCGAGACTCGGGGGAAGGTTGCGGAAGACTGGGAGGACTCAGGGAGATATTCGTAGCCCTCGAGGCGAACCGCGACTCCGATCTTTGTTTCCCGCTGCGGAACTGAAATGCCTGCGGCGGAAGGCTGGATCACACGCAAAATGCGGCCCCGACAGCGTACCGGCATGTTCTCGCCTAGAGTAATCTCGGATGGCATCCGAAGTGTAATTTCGATTTCGGCGCCTTGGGTCAGGGGAGCGTCGGTGAAGAAGAAGACTCCGCGGGAGCTGAGGTCCTGCGTGAATCCGACCCCTTCGAGGGAGCCTGCGAGCTGGCGGAAAGAAAGGGGAAGAAGATAAGGAAACCGCTGCCCAACACGGCGTTCAACTCCAACCGGAGGAATGGTCATAAATCGAGTCCCATCCTTAGTGCCAAATCGCCAAAATCGCTGGTCCTTACTTTAGCGCACGGCGGGCCATAAGAGAAGCGCCAAGTTCGCGGAATTCATGACGTTCTTAAGCCGTTCACAGGCCCGAAGTTAGAGGGGGGCTCGGGAGCAGAAGTTGCCTGCAAAGTGAAATCAGGCTGCAGGAAAAGCCCGCCGGCCGCGAGTTTCCGGCGAGCCAACGAGGCACACGATATAGTGGTGCTCGAGAGGGCGCATCGTCATCCAAAATGACCGTGGAGGAGTCGAAGAGTTCCATCCAAGAGGACGCATCGCGGAACGGCGAGGCGACCGCCGAGAGCCGCAAAATGCGCTGGCAGGCGGCAGCACGGGCGCTGCGGCATCGCAATTTCCAGTTGTTTTTCAGCGGACAACTTATTTCCCTGATCGGCACGTGGATGCAGACCGTGGCGCAGTCGTGGCTCGTCTACCGGCTGACGGGTTCGGGAATAAAGTTGGGCGCGGTGGGATTTGCCAGCCAGATTCCGGTGTTCTTGTTCGCTCCTCTGGGCGGGATTGTCGCCGACCGCAGCAACCGCAAACACGTAGTCATCGCCACTCAGGTAGCGTCCATGCTGCTGGCGTTTGTGCTGGCGGCGCTGACCCTTACGCACACCGTACAGGTGTGGCACATCTTCGTGCTGGCGGCCCTGCTGGGGGTGGTGAACGCGTTCGATATTCCCGGGCGCCAGTCATTTCTGGTGGACATGGTGGGTAAGGAAGACTTGATGAACGCCATTGCCCTGAATTCCTCCATGTTCAACGGGGCGCGCGTGATTGGACCGGCGGTGGCCGGCGTTCTCGTGGCAAGGCTCGGTGAAGGCTGGTGCTTTTTCGTGAATGGCGCCAGCTACATTGCGGTGATCACGGGATTGATGTTGATGAAGGTGCAGGCTCCGGTGCGAGTTTCGGCGAAAGCGTCGCCGTGGGAGCACATGCTCGAAGGATTCCAATTCGTGAATCGCACTGCCCCGATTCGAGCCCTGATGGTGCTGCTGGGGTTGGTGAGCGTGACCGGCATGCCTTATGTGGTGCTGATGCCAATTTTTGCCGACAAAATTTTGCATGACGGTGGGCAGGAGTTCGCGTCGCTGATCGGATCCCACGATTTGGGAGCGGTGCGACTTGGGATCCTGATGGGTTCGGCGGGCGTAGGGGCTCTGCTGGGAGCGCTTACCCTGGCTGTGCGCTCGGGAGTGAAGGGATTGGGAAGATGGATATCGGTATGCTGTGCGGGGTTTGGCGTGAGCCTGATGCTGTTTGCTTTTTCGAAGTCATTCTGGCTGTCGGTGTTGCTGCTGATGCCGGTGGGCTATTTCATCATGTTGCAGATGGCGTCGTCGAATACGCTGATCCAAGTGATGGTGCCGGACGCACTGCGCGGGCGGACCATGGCGGTGTACTCGATGATGTTCATGGGGATGGCGCCGATTGGAGCGCTGCTGGGCGGCGCATTGTCGGACCGGCTCGGCGCTCCGCTGACGGTTGCAATCGGCGGCTTGGCTTCGGTGGCGGGAGCGTGGTGGTTTGCTGTGCAATTGCCGAAGATCCGGGTGGAAGCGCGGCAGCTGATCATCGCGCAGGCGATGGCGGGCGGAGAGCCGGCGGAAGAGATGACGGGGCCCATGGCGGAAGAATAGACCGGTCGCCGAGGTTCGGCTTCCGGGTAGCTGGAGTCAAACGCAAGCTCCCCAGGGGCTGAAGCCCGCACGATCTTGGGCGCGTTGCTCGGCCCTGAAGGGCCGCTGTTCCGCTAAGGTCTTGCCCTTACCCATCATGGAGGGGACGTCGTCTTGCCGATTCCGCTCCGGAAGCCGAAAGCCGGGCGCTTATTTGCGTGCCGCGCTACGGCCCACGGCTACCAGGAAGATTGCGCTTTTTCCTCGAGCGTGGGGAGAGAAGAAGCTGACGACGTCGTCATCATAAAAGGTCAGGCCGCTGGCCCCGAGGTGCTGGGCATACGCGGCTAGATAAAGTTTGCCGCCGAGAATGCCGGCTTCGAGTTGCACGGCGCGATAGCCGCGGTTTCCGTAACGTTCCAGAATCTTCTTCAAGTCGGCCAGGAAGAATACGTCGACGGCTGCATCCGCGGGGAGTTGTTGCTCCAGTCCCAGGTAGCCAGCCTTTTCCCGGAAGTCTCCGGGCTTCAGGAGTTCGAGAAGTTTTTGCTCCCAGTGGTATGCATACGCTCCCGCGGCGAGGCCCTGCACGTTGTTTACGATCAAATACAGATCATTGAGATGGCTCCCAAACGGCTCGAGAAAGTCGGCAGAAATCCCGCGCGTGGCCCGGTCGAGGATCGTTGCAAGCTGCGGCAGGGTGATGGGATCGCGGGCGAACTTTCGGGTAGAGCCGCGGCGCGAGATTACCTGCTCGATGGAGTCGGGAGCAACGGCGAAGTCGTCGAGGAGCGGTAGCGCGGTAGTGGTTCCCTTCGGGGAAGGAAACAGGTGCAAGGGAGTGTTGCCGCGCCAGGCAGCGACCTCGGCGGCTGAATCGAGCGAAGAAGCTTCGTGCATTTTGCGCATGGCGGGATAATCAACCTCTTCCTTGGAGTAGGCAACGAGCGGCAACTCAAGCGGTCGAATTTGCGGTGAAGGGGAAGGCATCGCGTGCTTGTGGCCCATAGGAACCAGGGAGAATGCGACTTCGCGCTTAGGGTCGAGACCGAGCAGGGCGTTTACCTGAGAGTCGACGAAAGCGGTGAGGACCTTGGCGGGAAGATTTGAGGCGACGGACATCGCCAGAAGGTTGGCGAGGATGGTGCCGTTATCCCAGCCGAAGTGGCGGTACGTGCGGGAATGGTATTTCCACGCGTTGCGCCAATAAGTGCCGGTAAAAACGATCGTAGCCGGAGCGTTTGCAACCGATGAGTCGCCGCCGGTGGCTTCGACCAGCGTCTGGCGGAAATCGCCGGAGCGGAGTTGGCGCAGGCCGAATTCGGCTGCGCCAAAATGGTAGACGCCGGCCGCCAGGCCGGGAGGGTTTTTGACGCCGGGCACGGCCCTGCCCGGAAGTTCGCTGCAGACGACATACAGTTCGATTTCGTAAAGGGCGCCGGTGCAGGCGGCAGCGCGAAAAAACGTCTCTCCCTGCTCGTGCTTTCTGCTTCGAATGACGCCGGCGGAGAAGAACAGCAACTGGGCGAGAGTTTCGAGATCGGGGATGGTTTCCGCTTGCGCGGAAACACTTGGAGCCGCGATGGCGGAAACGGCGGCGCGGCCGGTTTCCTGAAAATCGCGGGGCAGGCGCGTGACTTCAAGCGTGGGATAGATTTTGAACAGGAGAGGCTTGTTCTCCCAGTCCAGCGCGTGCGGATGCATACGCAGGCTTTGATAGGAATGCTTGGTGCCACTGTGATACTGCAAACCTCGGTCGAGCTGGTTATTCTCGCTCAAAAGGAGCGCTCCTTGACGTGAAGTGGACTCAGCGGTAGGCGCTGGGCGGCAGGCCGGTGATGCGGATTCCGGCGCGGCCTTTGTGGCGGATATTCATGCCGACGAGCAAGGCGGTGATCTGTTCGACGATGCGGGCGTTTTCCAGCTTGCCGCCGTCGATGGCGCGCACGCCGGGAATTTTTGCCGCCAGTTCGCGGGTGAGTTGCACGGCATCGGGGTCGTCACCGCACACGACGACGTCGCAGTCGAGTGGCGTGTCGGTGCCGAGCAGGTCGGCGGAGACGTTATGGAAGGCAGCAACCACGCTTACTTCATCGGAGACGATCTCGGCTGCCTGCTGGGCGGCGGAGCCTTGCCAGACGCCAAGGGTGCGCGAGGCGCGACCTCCGACGCCGACTGCCAGGGGCACGGTGGCGTCAATAAGAATGCTGCCTGCGGTGATCGCGGATTTGAGTTTCTTGAGCAGCGAAGCTTGACCTTCGAAGGGAACGGTGAGCATCAGGATGTCGGCGGCGGCGCAGGCAGCGCTGTTTTCCATCCCCGATATTTTGGCCTGCTCTCCAATTCTTTGCTGGATGGATGCGGCTGCCTGTTGGGCGCGCTTTTCTTCGCGCGATCCGATGATGATGGTTTCTCCGGCGCGCGCCCAGCGCAGGGCGAGTCCCATGCCGGCGGGGCCGGTGCCGCCGATGACGGCGAGGGGACGGGCGCCGGTGACACTGGAGTTCATGCGAATTCAGCCTCCAGCGATTGTTCGGCGGTGCATTCGCTTGACGGTACTTTGAGGTTGATGCGAGAGTACGTTGTGTTGCGCTCGGCTGGGATGCGACCCATTTCGCGAATCAGCGATTGAAAATCCTCCGGGCTGGTGTACTGGCCGGCGGTCGCTCCCGCTTCGCGAGAGATATTTTCCTCCATTAATGTGCCGCCGTAATCGTTGGCGCCGGCTTCGAGGCAGAGTTGCGACAGGCGGCGATTCAGCTTTACCCACGAAACCTGAATATTGTTAATCGATCCGGCGAGCAGCAGGCGGGCCAGCGCGTGAACTTTGAGATGTTCGGCCAGCGTTGGGCCCGTGCGCGCCAGACCCTGATGAAACAGCAGTGTGTTCTGATGGACGAAGCCCAGAGGAACGAATTCGGTGAAGCCGCCGGTCTCGGATTGAATCTTGCCTAGCAACCTCATTTGGCGCACCCAGTGAGCGGGAGTCTCGGTGTGTCCGTACATGAGCGTCGAGGTGGTGCGAATGCCGCAGCGGTGCGCGGTGCGAATGACCTCCACCCATTGTGCCGTGGAAAGTTTGTTGGCGGACAGGATGTGGCGAATCTGGTCATCGAGAATTTCTGCGGCGGTGCCGGGCAGCGTTCCGAGTCCGTTGTCGCGCAGCATCGCCAGATAGTCCTCGAGCGGCATGCCGGTGAGTTCGACGCCGTAGACGATTTCCATCGGCGAGAAGGCGTGGATGTGCATACGCGGGACGGCGTTCTTGATGGCGCGGAGAATGTCGCGATAGTGGAATTTGGGGAGATCGTGAGGCAAGCCTCCCTGGATGCAGACTTCGGTGGCCCCGAGTTGCCAGGCTTCGACTGCTTTTTGCGCCATCTGATCGAGCGTGAGGAAGTAGGTATCGGATTCGCGCGGGCCGCGGCTGAAGGCGCAGAACTTGCATCCCACAAAACAGATGTTGGTGAAATTGATGTTGCGATTGACTACGTAGGTGACGAGGTTGCCGGCGAGTTCGGCGCGCAACAGGTTGGCAGCGACGAGAAGACCGAGCAGATCATCGCCTTCCGAGCTGGCGAGGGCATAGGACTCTTCCAGCGACAGGTCCGTGCCGTTCTGTGTTTCGAGCACTTTTTCTAACGAAGTCCGCAGCGCGGGATTCAGGCGGGGCGCAACCGAAGACCAGTCGAGCGAAGGAAAACGTTCTAGTTCCGAAGGGGGGAGTTCGCGAGCCATGCTTTCCTCCGTGGCTGACGTAGGTTTGCTACGTCTCTGCCGGCATCGGCAAGACGTTCGAAGCAACGTCTCTACAGTGTACTCAAGTTTTAGCGGAATAGATCGGTCGATGCGGGGCGAAGCAAGTCGCTCGCTTTTCCTCGTCCCGGGTCGTAGCGGAATCCCCGGACGAGGCAGGCTGGGGCGCGGTTGAGTTTACCGCAGACGAGGCCGGCAGCGCAGGCCAGTTCGTCGGCGATGGCCTCGACACTGGCGCGCAGTTTGTAGCCATGGGAGTCGCGGCGGCCGCGGTCGTCACGCAGTGGTTTCATTCCGGCGATGCCGATTGCGAACTCGGTCAGGCCTTCGCGCCAGGGACGGCCAAAGCTGTCGGTGATGATCACGGGGATGGCGATGCCGGTAAGGCGTTTGAGGACGCGGCGAAGGTTGGTGGCGGAGCGGTCTGGCTCTTCGGGTAGCAGCAGCGCGTGAGTGCCTCCCTTGACGTTCGAAACATCGACGCCGCTGTTAGCGCACAGGAAACCATGATGCGTCTCAGTGATGAGGACGCCGTGGTGGCGGCGGATGACGGCGCGGCTCTCGCGCAGGGCGAGCTCGATGACGCGGGCGTCGAGTGCGTATTGCTTCGCCCATGCGATCGACTCTTCCGAGGGATCGATCGTAGCCAGATCGACCAGGCGGCCTTCCGATTTGGAGACGACTTTGTGTTTCACCACGAGGATGTCGCCGGGTTGGAAGGGAGTGTGCCGTCGGCGGAGGGATTCGAGGAGTTTGTGGGCGAGGGAGTCGCCGGGGCAGATTTCGTCGGCCACAGGAATGGGGACCAGGCGAAGTTCAGAGTGAGCGGAAGCTTTGCTGTTTCGAACGCCTGACATAGAAAAAGGGCTGAAAGCCCGGAATGATCTTACGAATATTTTCTTCGCGGGCAAGAAAACATTTCGGGACAGCCGCCCTCGGCTGTCCGTCGAGCGAAGCTCGACCGCTTCCCGCAGCTGCAAACGGAGACGTCATCATCTTAGATGATCCATCGGGCTTCCGTCGCAATCGGTGCGCACGGAGAAGTTCGAGCAACGTCTCTACGAAGCAGCGCCGCTGCGCGGCTGGACGGGCGAGGCGCTCGTAACTACAAGCGGGTATTTGCGCACGAGGCGTTGAGCCCGGGTTTGGCCGGGGAGCGTTGCGAGTTGTTGCAGGTCCTCGGGATTGTCGACGTCGAGGGCGATTCCCGGCAAGTTCAGCACGATACACGGCTTGCCGGTGGATTGCGCTGCGGCGTGATGCGGTTGGAAGCTGTCGTTGCCGAAGCGGAGCGGGAACAGATCGGCGGGACGGCGGAAGGCGGCGTTGGTGCCGCGTCCGTCGGCGGCGGGGCCCAGAACACTGCCTTCGGCGGGCGCGTGCTTCAGGATTTCGTCGAACTCCCACGACTGAATCAGGGGGATATCGGCTGGGATTACGAGCGTGCTGTCTACACCGCGCTCGACGCAGATGCGGGTGGCCATCTCGATGGCGCCGGTTTCTCCGCGATTGTCGGGGTCGGGGATGATTTCGAATTCGTATTCTTCGGCCAGCGCTACCGCGAAGGGATCGCTGGTGACGACTGCGACCGGCGGACGATTTTTCCAGTCGTGCAGCGCGGCGAACACGTCATGCAGCATGGCCTGCGCCAGTGCGGTGCGCGCGGGTTGATCGAGAACCGCCGCCAGGCGCTGCTTGGCCGAGGACAGGTTCTTTACCGGAATGAGGATCACGGCTGGGAATCCAAACGTCGAAAGGCGGCGCCATGGGCCTGGGACGGGTGGCCTTTGCGCGGCAATTCCGAAACGTACAAAAGGATATCGCGTGCGAGCGAGGCTTTGTCTTCGGCGGTGCGCATGATGGTTTGCGTACACTGGACCTTCAAGCCGTTGGCGCGAAGCAGTTCCGCGGCGCGGGTGTCACGGTTGTCGCACACGAGAACGTCGAGAAAATCCTCGTAGGCATGGGCGACTCCGACAATTGAGCAGGGCAGTCCCTGTGCGGCCATAAGAATGCCCGCCGGACCTGCGACCGGAGCGCTGCCAACAATAGGGCTGATGGCGGCGACCTTCCCGGGAGCGCGCACGAGCGCTTCCCGAATGCCAGGCACGGCCAGAATCGGACCGATGCTGGTGATGGGATTGCTCGGGGCGAGAATCACTGCGTCTGCGCCGAGGATGGCATCGATGACGCCGGGCGCGGGTTCGGCGTCAGAAGCACCGGCGAAACGGACCGAGTTCACCGGATCCTGATACCAGCGCTGCACGAAGTATTCTTCGAAGCTCAACTCGCCAACGGGTGTATTCACCCGGGTTTCAACGCGCGAGTCGCTCATGGGCAGAACGCGCGCCTTCACCCCGAGTTTTTCAGAGATGACGGCGGTGGCTTCGGAAAGCGTTTTGCCTTCCGCCAACAGCCGCGAACGAAGCAGGTGCATGGCGAGATCGCGGTCGCCGGTGTGAAACCAGGTGGGCTCGCCGAGTTGTCCCATGGCCTGCAGGCAAAGGAAGGTGTCGCCCTTCACACCCCATCCGCGTTCGCGGCTGAGCATACCGGAGAGCACGTAGGTGATGGAATCGATGTCAGGAGAGACGTAGAGGCCCCACCACAGCAGGTCGTCCCCGGTGTTGACCACCAGGGTGATTTCCTCGGGCGCCATGACCTGGCGGAGGCCGTCGACGAATTTCGCGCCGCCAGTGCCGCCGCTGAGAACACAGATCATGCGGGCCTCTTTATTTCCATTTCTAGGTCTATTTCTGTTGTTGTTGTTGTTTTGGCCAGGCCCTGATCATCGGCGGCGGCGCGGAGTTTTTCTGACAAGAGACCCGGCCGGGCGGTTACGGCAGGAAGAAATTCTGGGTAGACGGGCAAACGCTGGCGCAAGGAAAATCCTTTCGCCTCCGTGCGCAGGCGCAGTTGCTCCAGATGCGGCCAGGGCTTTTCCGGATTGATGTAGTCGGGAGTCAGCGGCGAAATTCCTCCCCAATCGTTGATGCCGGCGTCGACCAAATCATCATAATCATAATGAGGTCCGGAAAGATTGGGCGGCGCTTGAATATTAACGTTGACGAGTAACAAGCGAGCCACCGCTATGACGCGGAGCATATCACCAGCAGTGGGTTCGGGCCAGTTCGCCATGCGGATGGCGGGCTTGACGCGGAAGTTTTGCACGATCACTTCCTGGATATGTCCGAAGCGTTCATGTAAATCGCGGATCGCGAGCAGCGTGTCGACCCGGTCTTTCGCCGCTTCGCCGATTCCAATTAACAAACCAGTCGTGAAAGGGACATGTTGCTTGCCCGCGGCTTCGATGGTACGCAGGCGTTGGGCTGGAACTTTGTCGGGAGCGTGGTCATGCGCGGCCCCGGAACGAAGCAGCGCGGAGTTCGTGGTTTCGAGCATGAGGCCCATGCTGGGCGATACGGCGGCCAGGCGCGCGATCCACTCTGCGCTGAGCAGGCCGGGATTGGGATGCGGGAGCAGGCTGGTCTCGCGGAGCACGAGTTCGCACATGGCTTCGAGATAGTGCAGCGTGGACCTGTAGCCGAGGTGCCGCAGGCTTTCGCGCATCTCAGGAAAAAGTAGTTCGGGCTTGTCGCCGAGAGAGAATAGGGCTTCGGTGCATCCCAGTTTTTCGCCGGCGCGGGCCACCGTCAGGACTTCCTCCGGCGTCATCGTGTGTGCACCGGGATCACCGGGATCGCGGCGGAAAGTGCAGTATCCGCAGTAGTCGCGGCAAAGATTGGTCAGCGGCAGAAAGACCTTGCGCGAGTAGGTGATGACGCTGGGCTTGAAGCGCTGGGTGGCGGCGCGGGCGGCGGCGAGAAGTTCGGGGAGATCGTCGTCGGGGCAGCAGATCAGGTGCAGGGCGGCCTGGCGCGAGAGGGGGACGCCGGGGCGGATGTCGGCGAGCGCTGAGGCGCAAGCCGAGCGCTGCTCGGGGGTTGACAGCGTAATTTCGATCGGCGTCACTTGCATCGAATGATACAACGGCGGGGCGTGGTAATGTAGGCCCTTGCGTACAGACGTTGCTGGGCAACGTCTTGCCGCCGGCCGCACGAACGAGGGTGAGAGAGACGTTGCAGGCAATGTCTACGACGATGGGATTGAATCCTGCCGAGTTTCGACGAGCGATGGGGTGCTTCGCCACCGGGGTGACGATCGTCACCGTGGACCTCGACGGCGAAGTGCATGGCATGACCGCCAATGCATTCGCCTCGGTGTCGCTCGACCCCATGCTGGTGCTGGTGTGTGTGGATCACACCACCCGGACACATGCGCATCTGCACGCCAAGAAACGTTTCGGGATCAATGTGCTGTGCCAGGAACAGCGGGCGATTTCGGAATATTACGCCCGCCCGGAGCGCACTCACGAGCACGCTGAGCAGGAAGCGGGGGCGAGGTTTGAGCGCACCCGGCATGGAACTCCGATGCTCGAGGGATCGCTTGCCTATCTGGAGTGTCGGCTGCACTCGGCCGAGGTGGCAGGGGACCATACCATTTTTATTGCGGAGGTCGAGGACGTGGTGGTTCGGGAAGGCGAGCCGCTGCTGTTCTTTCGCGGGAAGTATCGGAAGGTGGGGGAAGAAAGGGAAAACTAGCGTGCCACTTTTGTGGCGCTGAAAACATCTAACTCTTATCCAAACAGATCGATCGAAATGGAGTCGACATGGCCGAAAAGACGGCAGAGAAGGTTACCAAGACCGAAGCCGAGTGGAAAAAACAGCTTAGCGACGAGCAGTATCACGTGACCCGCGAGGCGGGCACCGAGTGTGCGTTTACCGGGAGGTATTGGGACACGAAAGAGCCTGGAATGTATCACTGCGTGTGCTGCGGCGCGCCGCTGTTCGATTCCCAGACCAAATTCAATTCCGGGACGGGCTGGCCGAGTTTCTACAAACCCGGGGAGGCCAGCAACGTGGTGGAGCATCGGGATTCGAAGTTCGGCATGGTGCGGACCGAAGTTCGCTGCGCCAAGTGCGACGCGCATCTGGGACATGTGTTTGAGGATGGGCCCGCGCCGACCGGGCTCCGCTATTGCATGAATTCTGCGGCCTTGGATTTTAGGCCCGTGGAGAAGAAGTAACTCGTAGAGTGTTGCTTGCTCCAACTCGGCCGATCGCGCCCAGGAGTGACGGCGGGAGACGTGGCCTCGAACGTCTCCACGAATGCGCCGGGTAGGGTTTCCCCGTAGGTTCCAAAGAACAGCACGAGGCACGCGCGAGCGCGCCCCGTGGCTTCTAATCGGAGAATCTTCGCGCCAACTACGCGCTGGCCGTGGCCGCCAAAGCCTTGGGAGCCTCGACGGGCTTGGACTGATTCTGAGCTGGCGAGTCTTTGTGTTTTCCTTCGCTGCGAACCTGAATTCCGCCCTTCAGAGCGGCGCCGTCTTCGACGCTGATGCGCGAAGTCGAAATGTCGCCGTGGACCGAGCCTTCGGCGCGGATATCGACGCGATCGCTGCACTCGATGTTGCCGGTCACCTTGCCCATGACGACAACTTCGCGAGCCTGAATGCTGGCATCGACCTTGCCGTTGCGGCCGATGGTGACTCGGCTTTCGGGCATGTTGATTTTGCCTTCGATGCGACCGTCGATGTAAAGAGCTTCGGAGCCGCTGATTTCGCCCTTGATGAACAACGTGCGGCCGATCGTTGCCTGATCCACCGGAGCGGTGACGGTTTTGATCGGATTGTAAGCGTTAGGGTTGGAAGCCGGCGATCCGGCCTTCGGGTTGAATGAGTTCTCCGACGACTGAAGCATTTGACCTTCCTTGGGTCTCCGCGCGGCGCCGCGCCACGTGCGCCATACGAAAGCGCCTGACACCTGGGTCATGCGGTGGTTTTGAAATTTGGGGCCTTCGGCAGTTGCTGGCCGAGTGGCCAATCTGAATATCGCACAGAAGTAAGTGGAGGTGAGAGATTACCAAAGATGGTGTCCAGGTGCGGATGAGGTGATCCGGATAGGGCGTGGCGATTCTCTACATTTTTCAGAGAGGAAACATCCTCGAAATACCTAGCCTTGTTTTGACAACTCCTTGGAGAATTCCTCCCACTCTTTCATCAACTCGGCATGAGTGGCTTTGTGCTGGCCGAGTTCCTGCGACTGGCGCTGGCTCTCGTCGGCGTTGACGAAGTTCTGGAGTCCGGTTTCTAAGTTTGCAATCGCCGCTTCCGCCTGGCTGATTTCTTCTTCCAACTCGTGGACACGATCTTCCATTTGCTTGCGCTTGATTGGATTCAGGCGCTTCTTTCCCGCGTCGGTTGGGGGTGTGGCTTGGCTGTTTTGATTTCCATTCGCTGGTGGGCCTGCCGCGGCGCGTTTCGACGACGACGCCTCGGATTTCGTGGGCCCGGCTCCGGGAACGTCGGCAAGCGTGGGAGCGACGTGCTGTCCCCCCTGCTTGCGCCAGAGATAGTCTTCATAATTGCCGGGAAAGACCTCGACTTTGCCGTCGCCGACTTCGAAGACTCGGGTGGCCAGCTTGTCGATGAAATAGCGATCGTGCGAGACGAAGACAACCGTGCCGGTATATTCCACGAGCGCGTTGAGGAGCACGTCTTTGGCGCGCAGATCGAGGTGATTTGTCGGTTCGTCGAGCAGCAGGAAGTTCGCGGGATGCAGCAGCAGGCGCAACAGAGCGTAGCGGCCGCGTTCGCCGCCGGAGAGCACGCCGATTTTCTTGAAGACGTCGTCTTCGGAAAAAAGGAAACAGCCGAGCAGGCTACGCAGTTCCGTTTCGCCGGAGCGCGGAGAGGCTTCGCCGAGATCGTCCAGGATGCGGGCGTCGGCGTCGAGTTCTTTGTATTGATCCTGCGCGAAGTAGTCGGCTTCCACGTTATGGCCAAGACGATATTCCCCACGCGTGACGGGCTCGGTGCCGGCCAGCAATTTGATCAGCGTGGACTTGCCGGCGCCGTTGACGCCGACCAGGGCGATGCGGTCTCCGCGCTCGATCATGAAGCTGACGTTGCGGAAAACTTCCTTCTCCGGGCTGCCAGCCTTCCCCGCACTAAGTTTGCCGGGATAGCTCTTGGCCACGTTTTCGAATTCAGCCACGATGCGGCCGCTGGGCTTGGGCTGCGGGAACGAAAAGCGGATGGTTTTTTCTTCCGGAGGAATCTCGATGCGCTCGATCTTCTCCAATTCCTTGATGCGGCTCTGCACCTGCTTGGCCTTCGTCGCCTGATAGCGGAAACGGTTGATAAAGACTTCAAGCTGCTCGATGCGATCGCGCTGGTTGCGGTAAGCGGCCTGCAGTTGCTCGTTGCGCTGCGTCTTTTGGGCAAGGAACTTGTCGTAGTTTCCGGTGTAGAACCAGAAGCGCTTATTCCAGATTTCGGCGATTTTGTTGACCGTGACGTCGAGGAAATAGCGATCATGCGAGATCAGCACGAAGGCATGCGGATAGTTTTGCAAATAATCTTCCAGCCAGTTGCGGGCTTCGAGATCGAGATGGTTGGTCGGTTCGTCGAGCAGCAGGAGGTTGGGTTTCTGCAAAAGAAGCTTGGCCAGGGCGAGGCGCATCTGCCATCCCCCGGAGAATTCGTCGGTCAGGCGCGGCCAGTCTTGCTTGGCGAAACCGAGTCCCATCAGCACTCGTCCTACTTCGGCTTCGATCGAATAGCCGTCGCGGGTGCGGAATTCGTGTTCCACGCGGTGATAGCGGTCGGCGACGGCCGAGTATTCCGGACTGGTGTGGTCGAGTTCCGCCATGCTGTGGGTGAGCGATTCCAGTTCCGTCTCCATCGCCCGCAGGTCATCGAACACCGACATACATTCGGCGAAAACACTGCGGCCGGAAAGCGTAAGTCCGTCTTGGGGGAGATATCCGGCGGAGGTGCCCTTCGCGATGATGAGCGAGCCGTAGTCGAATGTGTCCATCCCGGCAAGAATCTTCATCAGCGTGGATTTGCCGGTGCCGTTCCCGCCCACCAGGCCGATGCGGTCGCGGGGCGTGACCAGCCAGTCGACGTTTTCGAAGAGCAGTTTGTGGCCGAAACGTTTTCCGGCGCCGGAAAGCTGGATCATGGGCTGGAGTTATCGTCTCATAAAACCAGGCTGCGAGTTGGGAGTAGTCACTTGGCGGCAGGCGACTGCAAGCTACCAAGCGATGGCGTGTCAATTCGAGAGCTGGGCGATATATAGCGACATATAGCGAACCGTCTCCCGCGGTCGATTCGACCCACTGGGAGATGCGGTAGGCGCCGTGAGAAACGCAATTTGGGTCGCGCGCGGGGGGAGCGTTCCCGATGGTTTCTAGCCTTCGCATGCGAAAGCTTTCATCCGGGAGGTTGGCTCGCGGATCACCGCAACAAAAAGATGGAAACCTGCCTCGGTGTCGACAACAGGCTCAACGAATATTCTCCAGCTGCCTTTCCGGGTCTTGATCTGGTTGCGATCAAGCGGTCCGCTTCTTTGGGGGGAGAATGGGCCTCATCAGCAGGGTCTGCACTCTGAAACGATATTTACGGCCAGACCGCGTGGGCGATGGGATCTTTGGAGGTCGTCGGGCGAGCATGGCGTGGTCCGGAATCGGCTTCCCACATTGCGTGGTGAAGTTGGATGCGTTCCACCGCCCGGTCGATTACGGCTTCGAGTTCGCGGGAATATTTTACTTCGCGGCCTTTGGCCAGGCGGCGTTTCGCCTCTTCGGCCGTCACCCAGGTGGGCCGGCGATTGCCTTCGTCGGGGCGGCGCATCTGATGGACTTCCATGAGAAAGGCTTTGATTACGAATTCCTGCACCCCGCCGGGCTGCCAGAATACGCCCTTGGAGTGAAGGTAGAGGTGGAAGTGTCGCGGCTCAATCGTGCCGATGGCGCCCGCTTCTTCGGAGGCTTCCCGCTCGGCGGCCTGACTGTGCGACAGGCGAGGATCAGTCGATCCCTTGGGAAAAGTCCACTTGTTGCCGCCATTGGTGTTGACCAGGAGGAACTCGATCGCCGTGCCGCGCCTGCGGTAGCAGACCGCAGCCACTTGAAGCGGCAAGGACTTCGCGACGCGGGATGAACCCATGGCCGAGAGCCTCCTGATAAGAAGTCTACATGCAAAATATTTCATGAGTGTTAAAGTGCAACAAGAATTGTGCATGCCGGAGGGTTACGAAAGAGTTACGTCGGCTTGGGTGAGAGGATCGCAGTTCCGTCCCCGGGCCGCTCCGGGCTTCACCCAGGCGGGAAGGTCGAGGCGGCTATCTCTCCATGAGCCTGCTAGTTCCCCGCGGGCTGCAGGGTTTTCACCAGCCATGGGATGATGACCTGCTTGAAGATTAGCGGATCGGGCCACACCCCTATTTGCCGCCCGAGATGGCCGCCGCGCGGGTTGATCCATGCATCTTTGGGGACGTCGCCTTTGCTCAGCAGCAGGTATTCGTCTTCGATGGGAACCTGGGTGTCGAGAACTCCCGCGATCACGAGCATGGGCGCCATCGGCTTCCCTAATAAGCCCTGATTGACCAGCGACATCTTCGGCAGAAATCCGCCCATCTCGTCGAGCGAGTGCACGCCTTCGAGAATATTCATGAGCGCCGGCACTTGATCGAAAAGATATTCGCGATTGCCCAGAAGCGAGTTCATCAGGAATTCTTTCTGGAAAAATTTGTCGACCGGCGGCGACTGCGCGCTACACCCTCGCAGGCGGGCGCGTTCAACGATCGCCATTTTCGTCGCCCAGTATGCGCCCCAGCTCACGCCGTGCAGCGCGATGCGGTTCTTGTCGATCTCCGGACGGGACTGCGCGTAGTCGATGACCTTTGAGAGCATGCGCTCGGAAGTCTCGCTCACCTGGATGGGCGCCTGGCCGGTGCCGGGGCCGTCGACCGCAAGGAATGCGATGCCGAAGGGAAGAATCGCGCCAAAGCTTTCGGTGAGATCTTCTTTCCGGCTGTCCAGGCCGTTGACCGCGACGACCAGGGGCACGGGGGCTCTTGCATTTTTCGGCAGACGCAGGTAGCCGATGATCTGCTTGCCTTCGAACGGAATGCGCACGACTTCGAGCGGCGGATCATAAAACTTAGCGTGGTCGAGAAACGCCTCGATCGCCTTTTCGTACGAGCGTTGCTTGCCGGGGGACGATGGAATTGGCCAGCGTCCGAAGGAATAAAGGCGCCAGGCGCGGATATAGTCGGCATTGGCTTTGGTTGGATCGGATTTCTCCAGTGACTTCGCTTGGTTGAAATACCGATCGGCGACGCGCATAAAGCCGGCGGCCCACTCGTCCTTGTCGGCACTGTGGATGCTCTCGAAAGCCTCCTTGACATCTTCGGGATCGAGACCAATCAGAGGGTATTGTCCGACTTCCGCGCGGTGAACGGCCTCGCTTTTGACCTCGTCGATCGTGCGTTCGCGGCGTTCCTGGGCCCTAGCCCATACCGCGGCCAGCGTCGCGCTGGCCAGGCATAGCGTTAAGAAAGGGAGTGAAATTTTGTTCTTCATGATTTTTGATTCATCTGTGGGACGGTCTTTTGGAGAGGGTTTGCCGGCAACGTCTTGGCTTGCCGCCGGCACGACGCTGCCAGCTAGGTCTCGAACGGCACGAGCCCCATTTTTAAAACGTGAACTTCAACGCCAACTGGACGGCGCGGCTTCCGCCGGAGCCGATCACCGGGTTCGCCGCGGCTACGTCCGGTGTGGCACAGCCGCAGCCGAAGGGCTGCACCGAAGGATCGTTCAAACCGAATCCATTCTGGCCGCCGTACGGATTGGCAAAGTTGGGATGGTTGAGAATGTTGAAGAACTCGGCGCGGAATTGGGCGCGGAGTTTTTCCCCGAAGTGCCAGTTCTTGGCAACCGAGAGATCGAAGTCTCTGAAGCCGGAATCGGGAAACAGATTGCGCGGCATGTTTCCGAACTGTCCCAGCGGCGGCGGAATCATAATGGAGTTGCCCTGGGCGTAGCAGCCGAAGGAACTCAGAGAAGCCGTGGACGCTCCCGGAGTTCCACCGTCGACGGCAAGTGCTTGCGTCGCGCACGTGGCATTCGATGTGCCGGGAAAAAATGGAATTGGGGTCGGGCCCGATTTAAAATCGGATGGCTTGCCATAAAAACTCCAGCGGATGGGCGCGTTCGCCGGAGGACTTACCGGCAGTGGACCCGTTCCCGCGGCGTCAGTTCCTAAATCGATCGGCCCCCAGAATTGCGGACTCTGCAGGGTCACGATGGAGTTGATTTCCCAGCCTTCCAGCATCTGCCAGGAACCGGTCCGGCCCGGAATCGCGTAGGTGAGCGAGAGCGTCAGCCGATGTCGAATATCGAAGTCGCTATTGGCGTATTCCCGTCCGACGTTGTAAGAGTCCTCCGGCAGTCCTGCGCCGTAGCCAAAGTCCCAATTCGCGCCGACATCGTCGAGTGCGTGGGCGTAGGTATAACCGGCCACCATGCTCAGACCGTGATAATTTCGCGAATTCAGAGTCACCTGCAGTCCGTTGTAGTTGGATCGGTAGACGTTGCCCATTTGAAAAATATTGCTCAGGTAAGGAAACTTGCCATTGTAAGGACGAGCATCCTGATCGCAGTTCGGGTCGGTCACGCAGGCGGAGGAATAGTCCGTCCCCACAGGCGGTTGGTTGATATCTCGAATTCCCGTCAGGTTTGATCCATGATTCCCGACGTAGGCAATTTCCATCGAAAGATTCGGGGTGAAGGCGTGCTGCAAGTTCAGGGTCCAGTCCCAGACGTAAGGGGTGGTGAGATTGCGATCGACACTCATGATGGGGCAGGGACTGGCAAAGCAATTGAGCGTACTCGTGCTGACATTGGCGCCATAGATCGGTACCCCACTGTCCCACTGCGGCATGACGGGAGGGATTGACAGGTTGCCCGCCGTAATGGTGCCCCCAGCGGTGTCGCCGGCCGCGTCAATGATGGCTCCGGTGGGAACGTTGCTGAGGCCAAAGGCGTTGTTGAAAGCCAACAGCGCTTCCCAATTGATGGTTTCGTATACCAGGCTGGCTCCGCCTCTTACCACTGTGTTTCCCTTGCCGGTTACGTTCCAGGCAAAGCCGAAACGCGGAGCAAAATTCTTGTGGTCGGGATTGTATGGACCTTTGACGCCATTCATTCCGGCTTGAATCAATCCTGTTTTGGAGTTGGGATCGAAATTGCCCAGCAGGTTGTGAGAATCCTCGAGGACTGAGCTGAATTCATAGCGCAGCCCCAGGTTGAGGGTAAGGCTCTTGGTGGCTCTCCAATCGTCCTGGAAGAAGGCTCCATACGCCCAGTTGTGGAGCTGGCGAGTGGGATCGCCAACTTGCACGGTGGCCTTAAACGGGTCTCCGGCAAAAAAATCTTCCAAGGCTGTGGAGTTGGCCAGCGCCACGCCGCCCAGGAACGTAATGCTGCCCCTGGCGTTACCGAAAGCGCCGCCATTGACGTCGTTGCGGTGAACTTCGCCGCCGACTTTCAGCGAGTGCTTGCCCGCGGTGTACGAAATATGGTCGATGAACTGAGTGATGGAATCCGGCCCTTGGAATTTTGGCCACTTGAAGCCACCCAGGCCAGGAACGAAAGCTCCGGCAAAGCCAATGCGCGGCAACCCTCCGGTGAATGGCCCGCTCACGCCCGTGTTGAGGCCGTAGCCTGACGCCGGCGTGCCGAGGTCACCCGGCAGCGTAGGTTGGTAAAGACGGTTGTAGCCGATCCGAGCTTCGTTCACCCAACGGGTGCCGGGAGTCCAGATCCAGTTTCCCCCCACCACTTGGGCGCGGGTGTGGATCTGGGAACGCCATTTGGATTGCAGTTCGGGAAAATCTTCTACCGTCCCCGAATTGTTTCCGTAGAAATACATGACGCTTAGGCTATTGCGTTGGTTGAAGTTGTAATCGACCTTGGCCAGCGCGTTGTCAACTCCAACATTGTTGGGAAATCCCTGCACCACGTTGATGCTCTGCGTGTTGTTGATGGGGAAGCCGGCGCCATTACAGGTGACGGAGGGACCTGACACGGCGCAGCCAGAGATCTGCTGGCTGGCGGCGCTGATGGGGACACCGTTGGCCACGAGATCGGCAATCGCATTCGGGATGCTGTTTCCGCAGTCGCCGGTCACGAGTGGGGAAGTACAGTTCGGCGCCGCCGGAGCGGGTAGCGCCAGGGTCGAAGGAGTGCTGACGGTATAGGAGTTTCCTACGTCATAGCGCTGGCCTTCGTAGGCGCCGAAAAAGAACGCTTTGTCTCTAATCATGGTGCCGCCCAGACTGCCACCAAATTGTTCCAGGGTACGATCAGTCTTGGGAGCGGGAGAGGCGTTGAAATAATTGCGCGCGTCCATCTTTCCGTCGCGGCCGAATGCAAACGCAGTGCCGTGCAGCGAATTTGTTCCCGACTTCAATCCCACGTTGATAATCGCGCCCGGCTTCCAACCGTATTCCGCCGGAGGATTCTCCTGAACATTGAATTCTTGGATCGCGTCGATGGGCAGGATGGTGGCTGAGTCTCCGGCTATGCCGGCGCCATTGATAATGCCTTGCCCGGAAAAGGGCTCGCTGTTGAACAGCCCCTCGATGAAATAGGCGTTGTCTTCGGCCCGCAGGCCGTCGGTGCTGGTAGTAGAAAAACCTCCGCCCGGATAACGCATCACCCCCGGCCGTAGCTGCAGCAGGTTCTCGTAATTGCGGCCATTCAGGGGCAGGTCGTTGATCTCCTTATTGCTGAGCGTGCCACCCAGGGTGGCGGAAGTCGGGTTGATCAGCGGAACTTCTTCCGTGATGGTCACGGTCTCCGACACCTGACCGGGTTGTAGCGTGAAATCAACGCGCACATCGGTGGCGACTTCAATTTGCACGTTGGGGCGTTCCACGCTCTTGAAACCCTTGACCTCCACTCGGATCCGGTAGGTTCCGGGCTGCAGATCGGGCCCCGCGTAGCCGCCCGATTCGTCGGTGGTCATGGTTCGCGATGTGCCCCGCTGCACATCGGTGATCACCACCGAGGCTCCCCGAACGGCCGCGCCGCTCTGATCCGTCAATGTGCCCAGAATGCGTCCGGTCGTGGACTGGCCCTGTGTCGAGATCGAGAACAGGAAGAGGGTGAAGGTAATCAACCACAGGCGGAAAAATGCAGTCGTTCGACCGTGCTGAGACGAGGCGGCGCTGACAGTGCAGAAGAACATGAAACCCTCCATTTAGCTGGTCCGACAGCCATACCACCGTCGGAGAAACAGTGTCAAGCGAATTCAAAATTTGGAATGGGGATCTCTGGCACCGTACTACTCCACAGGCTATCTGGGGAAGTCCATAAAGCGGCAACCCTAAAGCGGTAACCCTGAATCGCAAAAAAGATCGCTCCCCGCAGGCTTGCGCCACGCCGGTTCGCGAGGGTAGGATAGTGGGTCATACCACCATACCAATAGTCCAGCAATGTCCGCTACCGCACAAATAGCCCGGGTCCCAGTGGATGTGCGGTATAGTAGCCGGACCATAGTTGGGGTTCCGGCTAGCTTCGTGTCTGCTCATGCGGAGGGCAACGTCGTGTACAAGCTGATTCGAACCTCGCGGCTGTACGAGCAAATCGTTCAGCAAATTGAAGAATCCATCGTAAAGGGCGATCTGAAGGCAGGCGATCAACTGCCCGCGGAGCGCGACCTGGCTCAGCGTTTTGGGGTGAGCCGCACTGCGGTTCGCGAAGCCGTAAAGGCGCTGCGAGAAAAGGGCTTGGTCGAGGCCTACTCGGGGCGGGGCACGTTTATTACGGACGGAACAACCCAGGCGGTGCGCCAGTCGCTCGATTTGATGGTGAAGATCGGTCAACCGGAAGGCTCCACTCATCTCGCCGAGGTGCGGGCCATTCTGGAGCCGGAGATTGCTGCGCTGGCCGCCATCCGCATCCAGGAACCAGAATTGTCCACCATGCGTGAGGCCGTGACCACGATGGACCGGGCCTTTAAGAACCCGGAGGCTTACATCGAAGCGGACCTCGATTTCCATCTGGCGCTAGCGGAGGGCGCGGCCAATCCGCTCATCCTTTCGCTGCTCGATTCCATCGTCGGACTGCTGCGCGAGCAGCGGTTGCGCATCTTCAAAGTGTCGGGCGGACCAGAGCGCGGCCAGATTTATCACAAACGGATTCTTGACGCGGTGGAGAGACATGACTCGGAGAAGTCGCGCGAAGCGATGCGGGCTCACCTCTACCAAGTGCTCGAAGACAGTCAGACGCCGGCGAAACATGGTCCTGGCAAACACAAGGCCCGCTAGAAATCTGCAGAAAAGAGAAAAGATCTGGAGGCAGTGTCAGGATGGCAAAAGTAGGATTTATCGGTTTAGGCGTGATGGGCAGCCAAATGGTGAATCGGTTGCTGAGCAAAGGTCACACGGTGACCGGCTACAACCGCACCCGCGCCAAGGCGCAATGGCTGGTGGAGAAGGGGATGCAATGGGCGGACTCGCCGCGCGCCGTGGCCAGCGCCGCGGAATATACCCTTGCCATGGTGACCAACGACGCGGCCCTCCAGGCGATCACGGAAGGTCCGGCGGGACTGCTGGCCGGGTTAAGCACAGGGAAGATTTTCATCGACCTGAGCACGGTGAGTCCGGCAGTGAGTCGCGCGCTGGCTGCGAGAGTGCGGGCCGCCGGCGCCGATATGGTCGACTCTCCGGTATCGGGCAGCGTGATCACTCTCGAGGAAGGGAAGTTATCGGTCATGGTGGGGGGGCGCAAAGAAACCTTCGAAGCGGTTAAGCCCCTGCTGGCCGACATCGGCCCGAAAGTGACGTATGTGGGCGACAACGGCTTGGCGCTCTCCATGAAGATTGCAGTCAACCTGAGTCTGGCGGTGCAGATGCTGGCGTTCTCCGAAGGTGTGCTGCTGGCGGAGAAGAGCGGCATTGCCCGCGAGGTCGCCGTGGACGTGCTCACCCATAGCGCCGTGGCTTCGCCGATGATTCAGTATCGCGGCCCCTTCGTTCTGCAACAGCCGGAAGAGGCCTGGTTCAACGTGAACATGATGCAGAAAGACATGGTGCTGGCGATGGATCTGGGCCGGCAACTCGGGGTGCCGCTGCCCACGACGGCGGTGAGCAATGAAATACTCACGTCGGCTCGCGCCATGGGATTTACCAAGTACGATTTCGCCTGCATGTTCGACGTGCTGGCCTCTATGTCGGGAGTGACTACGCCGCTTACTGCCGGAGGCAAGAAGTGAACACCACAACTTCAACTTCTAAGCCAGCGGGAGGACGCGCGGCCGACAACCAGGCTGAGAAAGATCGGTGGCTGCGTCTGTACCGCCAGATGACGAGGATTCGTCTGTTTGAAGAGCAGGTAAATGAACTTTATACGCGCGCGCTGATGCCCGGACTGGCACACCTTTACAGCGGCGAAGAAGCCGTCGCGGTGGGCATCTGCGAAGCCCTGCACGTCGACGACTACATCACCAGCACGCACCGCGGGCACGGACATTGTCTGGCCAAGGGGGCTACGCCGGACCGTATGTTTGCCGAGTTGCTGGGCAAGGAAGCGGGCTATTGCCGCGGCAAAGGTGGGTCGATGCACATTGCCGATCCCGCGACCGGCAATCTGGGAGCCAACGCGATCGTGGGCGGCAGTGTGGGAATCGCTACCGGCGCGGCTTTTGCCGCGAAGCGCCTGGGCAACGGACGAGTGGCCGTCTGCTTTTTCGGGGAAGGCGCTCTCGGCCAGGGATCGCTCTATGAGGTAATGAATCTGGCGCAATTGTGGAAGCTGCCGGTGATCTACGTTTGCGAAAACAATCTGTATTGCGAATACACCCACTTCTCGGAGACGACGGCCGGAACGATTCTAGGACGCGCCACGGCCTTCGGACTGGAAGCGGCAAAGGTCGACGGCCAGGATGTGCGCGCGGTGAATGAAGTCGCAGAGCGCTTGGTAAAGCGTGCACGTGCGGGCGACGGCCCTTCCTTCCTCGAGGCCGATACCTACCGCTACAGCGGCCATCACGTGGGCGACATCAATCGCGAATATTACCGCGCGAAGCAGGAAGAGCAGCATTGGAGGAGCGAGCGAGATCCCATCAAGCTGCTTGCCGACTGGCTGCACGGGCAGGGGCATGCGGATGCGGCGGCGCTCGAGCAAATTACCGCCGCAGCGCGCTCTGAAATGGAAGCCGCAGTGAAATTCGCCATTGGGTCGCCCTATCCCAGTGTCGATCAGGTGGAGGAAGACGTTTATGCCTGAGCGAGCGATGCCTGAACGCGAGCTCACATTTGCGCAGGCGGTGCGCGAGGCGCTGGCCGAAGAGATGCGCCGCGACTCGCGGGTATGTATCTTCGGCGAAGACGTGGCTGAAGCCGGAACCCCCTTCAAGGTCCTGTCGGGATTGGTGGAAGAATTTGGCGCCGATCGCGTGCTCGACACTCCCATTTCCGAAGCCGGCTTTACGGGCGTCGGTGTCGGCGCCGCGATGACCGGCCTGCGGCCAGTCGTCGACATCATGTTCGGCGATTTCCTGACCCTGACTATGGATCAAATGGTGAATCAGGCCGCCAAGGCCCACTACATGTCGGGCGGGCACTGGAACGTTCCCATGGTGATGCGCACTACGCTTGGCGCCACTCGCCGCTCTGCGGCGCAGCATTCGCAGTCGCTGCATGCCTGGTTTAGCCACGTGCCCGGATTGAAAGTCGCGCTGCCTTCGACTCCCTACGATGCGAAAGGCTTGCTGAAGACCGCGATTCGCGACGAGAACCCAGTGGTCTTTTTTGAAGACAAAATGATGTACAAATTGAAAGGGCACGTCCCGGCGGACGATTACACGATTCCGCTAGGCGTGGCCGACGTGAAGCGGGTCGGCGAAGACATCACGCTGGTGGCTACGAGCAGCATGGTACAGGTCGCGCTGGGCGCAGCGGATATGCTGGCCAAGGAAGGCATCAGCGCCGAAGTAGTCGATCCGCGCACCACCTGGCCGTTGGATGAAAAGACGATCATCGAGTCGGCCAAGAAAACGTCACGCGTGATTGTGATCGATGAAGGCTACGAACGCTATGGAGTGACGGCCGAACTCGCGGCGGTAATCGCCGAAGGCGCATTCTACGATCTCGATGCTCCGGTGAAGCGCATGGGCGCGATGCACGTCCCCATTCCGTTCTCGCCGCCGCTGGAAGATGTGACGGTGCCCACGGAAGAAACGGTAGCCGAAGTCGCCCGCAAGCTGTGCAACAAGTCGTAGAGACGCCGCCTGCTCGGTCTCTGGCGGCAGCGTGGATAAGACATAGTTTCGAGGCGATACCGGCAAGGCGTTGCCGGCAACGTCTTTACGAAGGAGGCTTTGTGGGACTCAAAACGCACGGAACGATGGCTGTGGACTGGGAGAACCGGATCGATTTCGACCGGCTGCGCCGCCAGCGCCTGCAAAAAGCACGGGACTTGCTTGCGCAGTCGTCCATGGGGTCGTTGCTCTGCTTCGACATGAACAATGTGCGCTACCTGACCTCCACCCACATCGGCACCTGGGCCCAGGATAAGGCCAATCGCTTCACGCTGCTGCCGCAAAATGACGAGCCCATCTTGTGGGACTTCGGATCCGCCGCCAAACATCATCAACTCAATTGCCCATGGCTCGGTGATCGCTCGCGGCCGGGGATTTCCATGCTGCGGGGCGCGATGACGCCCGAGATGGGCCGGGCGGAAGATGTCGCCAAAAAAATTCGTGTTGAACTCGAAATGCGCGGCCTGCACAAAGAGCCGGTCGGCATCGACATCGTCGAGCTGCCGGTCTTGTTTGCCTTGCAGCGCGAAGGCATCGAGGTGGTCGACGGCCAGCAGCTCATGTCCGAGGCCCGCGTCATCAAAACCCAGGACGAAATCTCCCTGCTCAATACTTCCGCCATGATGGTCGATGCCGCCTACGACGAACTCTACCGCGCCATGAAGCCCGGTCTGCGCGAAAACGAAGCGGTCGGACTCGTCAGCAAAGTTCTCTACGATCTCGGCTCGGAATACGTCGAGGCGGTGAATGCAATTTCCGGCGAACGCTGCAATCCGCATCCCCACGTGTTCTCCGATCGCGTGCTGCGCCCCGGCGACCCCGTGTACTACGACATTCTGCATTCCTACATGGGATACCGCACCTGCTATTACCGCTGCTTCACCGTGGGCTTCGCATCGCATGCCATGGTCGACGCCTACAAGCGCTGCCGCGATTATCTCGACGCCGCTATCGAACTGGTGCGACCCGGCCGCACCACGGCCGAGATTGCGGCGGTATGGCCGAAGGCGCAAGATTTCGGTTTTCCCAACGAAGAAGCGGCCTTTGCCCTGCAATACGGCCACGGCATCGGGCTGGCGATCTGGGAGAAGCCCGTCATCAGCCGTCTGGTTTCATTCCAGCATCCCGTCGAAATCAAGTCCGGCATGGTGTTTGCCCTGGAAACCTTCTGGCCTTCGACCGACGGTTGGAGCGCGGCGCGCATCGAAGAAGAAATCGTGGTCACGCCGACTGGACACGAGGTCATCACCCGCTTCCCCGCGGAACAACTTCTGGTGGCGGGGGCGCATTACTACACGGTGAACGGGCCCCTACCGACTACACGGGAATCCGAAGCTTCGCCCAGCCAACGCGTGATCGAGATGATCGAGAGCAGCGCGAAGACGGAGCGGGTAGGAGTTTCGGGCTGAAGGTCATCGTGGGACCTGCCCCCGTCTAAGACAATGGCCTTCAGCGTTGTGATGCCCGCCCTCGAGATGGCGCAGGAAACCGGCAAGCTTCTCGGCTGGCGGAAGCAGGAAGGCGACCGCGTCAGGAAAGGCGAACCGCTCCTTGAAATAGAAACCGATAAAGCGGTCGTCGAAGTCGAATCGCCCGCCGATGGTATTCTGGCGGGCATCAAGGCCACAGCGGGCGCCGAAATTCCTGTCGGGCAAACGATTGCCTGGATCGTGGCGCCCGGCGAAGTACCTCCCCTCGAGAGCGCATCGACTGGCCCGGCAGCGCGGGCGGGATCGCGCGCGAAAACTGAGTCATCCCAGCCTCCGACAGTCTTGACACCGGCAGCCGCAGGCAACGCAAGAATCTCTCCCAAGGCAAGACGCCTGGCGAAAGAAAGGGGCATCGATCTTTCGACCGTTCGCGGCTCAGGTTCGGGTGGCGAAATTCTCGCGTCAGACGTGCCGGCAGCGGCCTCAGCGCCGGCAGCGGAGAAAAAACCTGGAAGCCTGGAAGTGTCCAGCTCGGTGGGCCGCATCATGGCTGAGCGCACCACGCAAAGCTGGACGACGGTCCCTCACTTCTTCCTGAGCCGCGACATCGAAGCCACCGCGCTCAGCCAATATCGCGAGCGCACCGTGGGCGAGATCGAGGGCGCCCACACCGATCCGGCGAAGAGAGTCCGAATCACTCCTACCGACCTGTTGGTGGCGTTAGCAGCCCGAGTGCTGCTGAAGCATCCGCGATTGAATGCGAGTTGGAGCGCCGAAGGGATTCACCTGCATGATCACGTGAACATGGGAATCGCCATTGCGGTGGATGATGGCGTGGTCGCCGCGGTGATTCCCAACGCGCATACGGCGAGCCTGGCGGAAATCTCCATCCAGCGGCGCGATCTTGTGGAACGCGCCCGCGCGGGGAAGTTGCGGCCCGCCGATATGGCCGGCGCCACATTCACCATCAGCAACCTCGGCATGTACAAAGTGGATCAGTTCAGTGCGATCATCTCCCCGCCGCAGGCCGCGATTCTCGCGGTCGGCGCCATCCTTGACCGGGTCGTAGCCATCCAGGGCCAGCCCGCGGTCCGTCCCATGATGACGCTCACTCTCTCCTGCGACCACCGGGTTACCGATGGCGCCCGTGCCGCGCTGTTTCTCGGCGAGCTGGCGGAGGCAACTCGAGAGCCAGCAGGAATCCTGAAATCAGCGACGCAGTGAAATCTTAGAACCGGCGAAGCAGCCCGGGGGAGCGACCCGATCCGCCCTCCGGGCTTGCGTCACATGCAACCGCAGGGTTGCGTATTTCCAGGTTTCCGGATATTATGCAACCTGGAGGTTGCATAAAAATGGAGAGCCGTATTGAGAAACGTATAGAGCTCAAGGCGCCAGTTTCACGAGTCTGGCGCGCCTTGACGGATTACCGTGAGTTTGGCGAGTGGTTTCGCGTGCAACTGGACGGACCCTTTATACCGGGTCAAGTCTCGCGCGGCCAGATTACTCATCCCGGCTATGAGCACGTCAAATGGGAAGCGTTCGTCGAGAAAATGGAGCCCGAGCGGCTCTTTTCCTTCACCTGGCCCCACCCCAAGTCCCTGGGCAAAGACGATTGTCCGCAGGACTACTCACAGGAACCGACCACGCTCGTCGAATTCAGGCTGGAGAAGACGGCCAACGGCACGTTGCTGGTGCTCACCGAGTCCGGCTTCGATCACCTTCCCGCTGACCGCCGTCTCGAAGCGTTCCGAAGAAACGACGGTGGTTGGACCGAACAAATGAAGAACATCGAGACCTATGTCGAGCAAACCCCGTAGTCGGATTGCCGCCAGACGCCAGCCTCGTTCGCCGGTCTTCGCCGCTCTGGGGGACGAGACTCGATTAGCCCTGGTGGCGAAGCTGTGCGCGGGGCAGCGTCGTTCCATCTCGCAGCTGACGAAAGGTTCGAACCTGACCAGGCAGGCGATCACCAAACATCTCCGGATTCTGCAGAGCGTCGGAATCGTGCGCTGCGTGCGTACGGGTCGCGAGAGTCGTTTCGAATTCAATCCGCAGCCGATGGAAGGAATTCGGGAATATCTCGACTTGGTCTCTCAGCAGTGGGATGTCGCTCTCTCCCGCCTAAGGTCGTTCGTCGAAGATTGAGTGTCTGAAGCCCGGAGACGGTTGCTGCTACGCTACCAGCGTACGCCCACGGTGATTGGGCGCAGGTCGGTGGTGATGCCGCTGTGCGTGCCGTGCAGATAGCGGAATTCACCGTAGATCTCGATATTCGAGCTCACCTTGCGGGCGATGCCACCCCCGAAGTTTGCCCCCCACTGGTTCTGACTGGTGGAGATAAAATTGTCGTTCAGAGGAAGGCTGGCGTTGAAGCAGTTGCCCCACCAGGTGAAGAAGGGATTGCAGGCCGATCCCGGAATGGCGGTCGAAGAGTCCAGCTTTCCCGATCGATGAAAGAACCCGCCGCCGGCCACGATGTATCCGCTCCACACTTTCGTGACGGGAATGTTAACGATGGGATCCAGCAGAAAAGAGTATACGTGGCTGGTGGCGCCCAGCGACTGCGCCTGTTCCAGGGCCGACGTGCGCAGGGGCAAGTTGTCCCACTGGAAATCGAAGCGAAAACCAAAATACTTGCTGAAATTGCGGGCGACCCCCGCCCCGGCGATTCCGCCTCCGCCCCGCACGAACTTGGTGGTCTCGCCGTTGGTCAGGCTGCCACCGCCACCGACGTTGAATGTCCAGTTCTTATAGTCTTTTACTTTTGGCCTTCGCAAGGGACCTATCTCTTCGGGCGTAGCTTCCTGACTGCTGGTTGGTTGGCTGCTGGGTTGCTGGCTAGCGGGCGGCTGGGGTGGCGGCTGCTGCGCAGGAGTTTCCTGGGCATGGACAGTTGTGGTTCCCGCCAGAATCGTAACCGCGATCAACATCAGAACGATTCTGAATCCGGAAACCCTCGCGAACTTTCGACTCATTCATTCTCCTCCCGCTGCCGGGCGTACTGGCGGACCGTCGCGCTCGGCCCATACCTCGTCTCCATACTTCGACAACGAGAGGCGCTTCCGAAAAGAACGTGTCCGCGATGCTCCCGCCGGGAATGCACTCGCAGCAGGCAAGCACCATATTACCAACTTTGATGCTGATTCCGCCTGCGATGCCGTCCGTCGCGGCCAGCACATTTCTGTTCGGCGGTTAAGAAAATCCCAACTGCCCGAAGTTTTGCCGGGGCGCGGCTTCGAGCGGCGCCGTAAGAGCTGAGTTTTGAAAAGGGCGTGGCTTCCAGCTGCGCCGTAATCGGTACGAAGTCAATGGCGGCTTTAGCCGCCAATCGACCACGGCGTCGACAAAAGTTTTCCGCGGCCCCTTACCAGCGTCAAGCCTGCGGCGGCATCTGTTCGCCCAGACTTTGAAACACCTGGGGAAGCCACGCATTCCATTGGTTCCAGTCGTGACCTCCACGAACCGTGTGAAACTCGAAGCGAAAGCGAAGTTGGGCGAGGAGCGCGGCAAATTCGCGGTTTGCAGGCAGTAGACCTTCCTGTTCCCCACAGGTCAGAAAAAAGTACGGCGCGGCTTCTACGTTGGCTGTGCGAGCTAACACAAAAGGATCGTTGTTGCGACGCGTTGGGCTTCCGGACGGCCCAAAAATCGCGCTGTAGTGGCGCGACTGCTGCAGGCGCTTGAGGGAAAATGTGCGCCGGGGAACGTCGATCGCGGAACTGATTCCACCCGCAAAAATGAACAGCTCAGGATGTCGCAGCGCTAGTTTTACCGCACCGAAGCCTCCCATCGAGACGCCCACGATCGCCCGGTTCCGACGGCCGGGAGCTACCGGAAACTTGTTCTCTACCTCCGAGATTAGATCCTGCACGATATAGTCTTCGTAGCGATCCTCGGTCGGATCGACGGCATTCGTGTAATACGATGCGCCCCCCTCGGGCATCACGAGAACGTAGCCGGACTCAGCAAAACCGGCAACATCAGAATAGTTCGTCCAGTCCCGAAATCCTCCTCCGCTGCCATGCAACAGGTAGACCACCTGCAACTTCCGGCCTGGTGCAACTTTCAGCGGCCAGACAACGCGACATTGCATGTCACGATGGAGAGCGGAGCTCCGGAATGTGACGTCTTGCAGAGTCAGGTTCGGAGTAAGTCGGGGATGGTCAGGCGGCTCCCCCACCTCATGATTCCGGCAGCCCGCCGACAAAACGAGGATCACCGTGAACAGCATACGGCTGGGGTGGCGGCGAGTGATGGCAGGCATTTGAGCCAGTGATCATAACGGAAGTCGCGTCCATCTCAATAACCACCCCTTGCGTCTTTTGCGGTTTGCAGTACCCGAGAATCGAGGTCGCACGTATGATAAGGAATTCCTTTTTGAAGCGAGACGAATTTCTTGCCCAGGCAAACCTCAAAACCCCCGGGGAACGCGCCGACACACAACCGCAAGGAGCAAACCTCCGTCTGCCGCGTCGCTCTGATTGGCTTTGGAACGGTGGGCCGCGCGGTGGCAAAAATTCTATGCGAAAACGGCAATCGTTCTCTACGCCTTACCCACATTTGCAACCGCAATGTGGAACGAAAAAAGCAGTCCTGGGTTCCGAACGAGGTCATATGGACTGACGACGTAGAGTCAGTTCTGAAATCGGATGTCGACATCGTGATCGAGCTGATCGGCGGCCTGAATCCCGCCGAGCAGATTGTGCGCAGCGCGCTGGAGTCAGGGAAATCGGTGGTGACGGCGAACAAGCAACTGATTGCGCGGCACGGCTCCGATCTTCTACAACTGGCGAGCCGCAAGGGGTGCCGGATCGAGTTCGGCGCCTCAGTCGCGGGCGGAGTTCCGGTTCTTCCCGCGCTGCGCACAGGGCTATGCGGGGACCGGCTGCACGGCATTGCGGGAATTCTGAACGGAACCTGCAACTACATTCTGAGCCGGATCGAAAGCGCGAGAATTCCCTTCGGCGAAGCGCTGGAAGAAGCGCAGGCCCGGGGATACGCGGAGGCCGATGCGTCCGAAGATCTGGATGGTGGCGATGCTCGCGCCAAGCTGGCCATTCTCGCGCTCGCCGGATTGCAGACGCGGGTGGTGCCCGAATCTGTGCGCGCCCGCACCATTCGTGCCGTCGACGCAGTCGACTTCGACTACGCCGCGGAACTGGAATGCACCATCCGCCAGATTTCGCGAGCTGTCCTCAAGGAGAATACTCTGTTCGCGGAGGTCGGCCCGTGTCTGGTTCCGATGGATTCGCCCTTCGGACGGGTGCAGAGAAATCTTAACCTTGTCCTTACTTCCGGCCAGTACGGCGGAGACATGGCATTTCTCGGCGCCGGCGCCGGCGGCGATCCTACTGCGGTCGCCGTGGTGTCAGATTTGATTTCGGTCGCGGAGGGCCTGTCCGCGGGCCCGGGCAAAAAAAACGCCGCCACATCCGTCGCGACACCGGCGATCAGCAGCGATTTTGAGACTCCGTGGTATTTGCGGTTTTTCGTGCGCGATCAGCCCGGAATCGTGGCGCGGCTGGCCCAGATCATGGCCGCCCATCATCTGAACATCGACTCTTTGCTGCAGAAGCCGGGCTTTGATAAAGCTTCGTTGCCGTTTGTGATTACGCTGGAGCCTTGCCGCGATTCTGTGCTGCATCCGGCGCTGGAAGAAATGTCCGGGCTGGAGTTTGCCATCAGGCCGTGCCTTTGCCTGCCGATACTGCGGTAGGGCGGGGAGAAAAATCACCGAAAAACAGCGCCAGCCGTCGCGTCATTCTGCGCGGCGACGAGCTGGCGCTGGCCGAGCTTAGTTCCAGAAGGGATTGTTGAGACCCGCCGGCGCGAGCGCGCTGTCGGATTTGGTTTCCGCGCCCGACTCGTCGGAGATTTTCTCATCGATAAAACGGGACGGGGCCGGCGCCTTCAAATCGTCATTTCTTCCGGAATTTGGACGATCAGGATTTGGACGATAAGGATAGTCAGATTTCATTGGGAGACCTCCACGTTTATGAACTAGGTTCATTAAACACCTCGTAGCGTTGACCCAGGGCGGCAAAATTCTGATGGTTCCTATCGAAAAATCCGCAAGCGAGCGTTCGGACCGGAAAGGGAATAGCCGATCTCCGATCGACCGCGCCGAGGGCGAGTCGCTCTCCCGACAACCGGGCGCTACGAAGCGAAAATCCGCACTTCGATATATGCTGATCAGTCCGCTTTCGGAGACTCTAGCGGGAAGGGAAATCCATTCGTAAAGGAAGCCCATTATGAAATACCGCATGCTCGGCCGTACCGGTTTTGAGGTCAGTGACATTGCCCATGGACTGTGGGGGATGAGCGGATGGAGCGGCTCGAACGATCAGGAATCTCTGGCCGCGATGCAGCGTGCCGTCGACCTCGGCTGCAACTTTTTCGATACGGCATGGGCCTATGGCGAAGGCAAGAGCGACGGCCTGCTGGGCGAGATCATGACTCGCAACGCTAAGAAGCGGCTTTATGCTGCGTCCAAGATTCCTCCCGCCAATGAACGGTGGCCGGCTCTGCCCGAATACAAATACGGCGACGTTTTTCCTGCGCAGCACGTTTTTCACTATGCCGACCTTATCCGCAAACAGCTGCGCGTGGATACGATTGACCTGCTGCAGCTTCATGTTTGGGACGATACCTGGGCGATTGAACCGGAGTTTCGGTCGACCGTGGAAAAACTCAAAGGGGACAAGACGATTCGCTTCTTCGGTCTGAGCATCAACCGCTGGCAACCGGAGAACGGAATCAAGGCCTTGCGCACCGGGCTGGTGGATAGCGTGCAGGTGATCTACAACATCTTCGACCAGGCACCCGAGGACGAACTTTTTCCCCTTTGCCAGGAATTGAAGGTGGGCGTGATTGCCCGCGTGCCGCTGGATGAAGGTAGTCTTGGCGGCAAGATGACTCCTGAAACCACCTTCCCGAAAGGCGATTGGCGGTCGGGATATTTCGGTCCGGAGAATTTAGCCAAGACCATGAAGCGGGTCGACAAGCTGAAAGAAATTCTTCCCGCCGGGATGACGCTGCCGGAGATGGCGCTGCGCTTCATCCTGTCGCATCCCGCCGTGAGCACGACGATTGCCGGCATGCGCAAACCGGAGCACGTCCAGCAGAACATTGCGGCAAGTGACGCGGGGCCTCTCGACAAGAACCTGCTCGCGGAATTGAAGAAGCATCGCTGGGACCGGACACCGCAGCGCTGGTCGGACTAGAAGCTGTCTCACGAGTTGGGCTTCCGCCGTGTCAGTCATGCGGGGGGAACGATTGATCGCCTGAAAGACACGGTCATGAGCAGTCCAAGGTTCGCTATTGCTGGACTCCCTGTTTCCCCCTGCTGGTAGTAGATCGTTGCCAACCTACTCACCCTTTCTAGCCTGGCGCTGGTTATGGGCCGCGAGGATCTTCCGGGTGATTCCTCGCCGTGCTGATGGGCTCCGTTTGGAGAGAGGGGAAACTTGTTCCACGCCGGGCGGCTCCGTCGAGCACGACAAGCCCTGGTTCTTCCCCTTATGAATATGCCGGACGCGTATGCTGGCGAGCAGGCCGCTGTCAGATCCCGCCGACTCCGCACGCCCGCACGCTGCGGTGATTGACTTGCCGGTTGCACCGCCGTAAGATTCGCGCTGGTGATCGGCCAAACCATCGTGCCCCTACGGCTTGCATTCTTAGTCACGATTGTCGCGCTTTGTAATGTTTGCGTCGCGCAGTCCTCGGCCACGGCCCAGTCCGCTGTATCATCTCCGAAGCAACTCCTGGTCATTGGCGAAGAAAAAGGATACCGGCACGAGGCGGTGTCCCACGCCATGGCGACGATTGAGCGGCTGGGCAGAGAGACCGGTTTGTGGAGTACCACGCTTCGCACCGACACCGAAGCGCTAACCAAGAAGAAGTTGGAATACAACGCCAAGAACCTGAACGATTTCGATGCCGTGCTTTTCTTTACCGGCGGCGACCTGGAAATGGATGCCCAACAAAAAGCTGACTTCATTTCGTCCATCCACGACGATGGCAAGGGTTTCATTGGAGTCCATAGCGCCGCCATTACGTTTGTGGACTGGCCGGAGTATGGAGACATGATTGGCGGCTACTACGACGAGCACCCGTGGTTAACGTTCGATGCGCCCATCATTGTGGAAGACCCAAGTTTTCCGGGCATGCAGCAATTTCCGCACTCCTTTGTGCTCCGCGACGAGATTTACCAGATGAGAAATTATTCGCGGGACAAGGTGCGCGTGCTGATGCGCCTCAACGTGAGCAAGCTCGACATGAAGAACAAGAATGTCCACCGCACCGATGGCGACTTCGCGGTAACCTGGGCGAAGATGTATGGCAAGGGCCGGGTTTACTACACGTCGCTTGGCCACGTTGACGCGAACTGGGACAAGCCGGAATTTCAGCAGATGATTACCGAAGCGATCAAATGGACCATGCGGTTGTCGAATGCCGATGTGACCTCCCGTCTACTGCCGCGAAATGAGCCCTTCTACCCAGGCTCCCCCGCCGCGAGATAGGTCAATGACCCTGGCAATTTCAATCACGAGAAGAAGTTTTGTAAAGACGCTTGCAGCCGGTCTGGCGGCGACAGCCATCCCTGCGCACGCCGCAACGAGACTTAACGTTGGCATTGGCACCTACAGCTACCACAATCTGTCTCTGGACCAGATGATCGTCCAGTTGAACGCGCTCGGAGTGCGGGAAATCGAAATGTCCCGCGGCGAGTTCATGCTGATGAACCATCCCACCGACGATCTGTGCCATACGGCTCGGGTAAAATTCGATCAAGCCGGAATCCGTTGCGTGTCCTACTACTCGGCGACCATCAAAGAAGATGCCGACCTCGAAACCGCGATCCGATTCGCCACGATACTGGGGGCGCGCAATGTAACGGGCGATGCCACTGGCGGCATTCTTAATCGAATTGATCGGCGCTTTACGCAGGAAAATTTGACCTTTGGAATCCACAACCATTACTTCAAAGGCGAGAGGTTCGCTTATGAGAGTCCGGATGACGTTCTGAAAGCGCTCGCCGGCCTTTCCCACACGGTGGGCGCTACCGCCGATGTAGGACACTTCGCATCCTGCGGTCATGACCCCGTTGACGGGTTACGCCAATTGGGACCACGGCTGAAGCTGGTGCATCTCAAAGACATTCAAGCCGTGGACGGTGAAGTGAATGTGCTGCTCGGAACAGGGATCTCGAAGATTCCTGAAGTGATGCATGAACTGCGCAGACAGAAGTTTGCCGGGCTCGTGGCGGTGGAATACGAAAAAGAGGGCGACGTGAACCAAGATATGTCCCAGGATATGAAATTCGCCCGCAAACTGGCCTAGGCGAAAAGCGCGAGGGTTTTGTTGATCCAGCCTGCTGGGTCGTTTCCGGATCGGAAAGCAAAGAGGAGGCAGTGAACTACCGCACCAGCCACTCGGTGGCAGTGTGCACGCTCGCGAGCAACTGGCTGTACGTCGTCGCGAATACCGCGACTGTGGCGAGAGCTGCGCCCAGTCCATACCGCGGAGAGAATCTTGGTAACGGGACGAGACGCTCGTCGCTCCAGGCGATCAGACGCTCAATACGCGCGTTCATGACAGAAGTGGGGCTGTGGATCAAGGCGGCGGTCAAAACGGCGGAGGGTTCTGGTGGCGTCAGCCGCGAAAGTTTGATCAGCGCTTCGGCCAGATCAAGGGCCTCGCAGGCGTTTGAAACGGCAGCGTCATCGGCCGCCATCTCGGTGGCTTCCAGCCATGTGCCTTCCAAATTCCTCATGCCTGGAAATGCCACCAATCTCAGCAGAAGTTTTTTCAAATTGTCGCGTCGGCGCACGTGCGCGACCTCGTGATTCAATGCCGCCTGCAATTCGCTGGCAGTCAGCAGGGATTCTGCCGCGCCTGACAGCAACACTCTGGGACGGAGGATGCCTGCGGTCGTCATTGCGGGAATGGTGATTGCCGAGACCGGAGAAATTCGAATCACAGGAACCGCACCCCAGGACCCGACTGGCTGCGCCGCGCTCGTCCATCGCGAGATGCGGTGAGCAGCGCTGCGGAGCGCGATACCGGCGTTCGCGATTCCAAGAATTCCCAGCAACGCGCCGCCGATGCCTAGGACTAGCGGAGTGTATCCCAGGGGCTCATCGATCGCTCGCGGCTCCAGCAGAAGAAAAGAAGGCACGGTGAAGGCAGCCGTGATCACCGCCGCTGTGACCAGCGGAAACATTCGCATGGCAAACAGGAGATCCGCGATGCGGCGAACTGGGTAGCGGCGGCTATGGAGTTGACCGGCGCGCCAGCAGAGGCACACGGCGAGCGACACGACACCGTACACGATGAGGAATACGGAGAGTGTGACGGCGATGCCGCGGGCGGCAAACATCAGGCTGTGTCCTTGTCTTGATCTTGATCTTTATCTTTATCTTAAATCTTTAGCTTTGTAGGTGTCTCTGACTTGGTTTTACTCGGAGCTTCGCCCCGGCGCGATTCGCCACCGCGCAACTCGCGGCGCTTGGCTTCGACGACCTGGTGAAGGTGATTGAGTAATTGCTCGTCGCGCTCGGTCAGGACATCCACCAGATACGAGAGCGGCAACGACGAGGCCGAACTCGCGTCCATTAATTGCCGGAACGCTTCGCCCGCGACTTGACGGTGCAGTTCTTCCCGGGTGAATCGGGGCGCGTAACGAAAGGCCCGACCGTCGGTTTCGCGCGACAACAATTTCTTTTTGAAGAGACGGTCGAGCGTCGTCATCACCGTCGTGTAGGCCAAGCCCTGGCAAGCGCCGTTCACCAAATCGCGAACGGTCGCATTTCCCCGCTCCCACAGGGCTTCGAGCAAGCGTTCCTCAAGCGGACCCAGTTGGGGCGAAGATGCGCCGAAATGGAAGACCTGTTTCATGTGCCAGAAAAGTCAGGCTGAATTCTATCCCAGCCCGAACGCCTGCGCCAGAAGGCACTTCGTCCGGTTGGTATGTCCACGTCGATATGTGGATCTTGCTATGGGAGCGAACCAGACAACTTACTACCATCCATGAAGAATGGCGACAGGAAATCGCCGACCGTCAGCGAGTCGAGGAGGCAACCCATGAGTCGCAGGCGGGGCTGGCTCACTCGACCCGCGTGCTATGGTTGGACGAACTGGTTACGTCAATGGCCACGGAGTCAACCACCGCGGACAGCCGTGGTGACAACCGGCAATTTTGCAGGTCGCCAACTCGATACTCAACCCTGCTAAGTGCTGATGCGGGTCCTGTATGACCGAAGCTGACTCCATGGTTTTCGTTGTCGATGACGATCCCCCGGTGCGGCGCGCGATCAAGCGCCTTATCGGATCGGTGGGTCTGCAAATCGAACTTTTTGCTGGCGCGCAAGAGTTCCTGGCAAGCAAGCCTGCGGATGGCGGCCCTAGTTGCCTCGTCCTCGACAACCGGTTGCCAGGAATCAGCGGGCTCGACTTCCAGCGTCAATTGGCTGAAGCCGAGGTTCAGACTCCGATCGTGTTCGTCAGCGCACACGGGGACATCCCGATGACCGTGCGAGCCATGAAGGCGGGTGCGGTAGAGTTTCTCACCAAGCCATTTCGCGACCAGGACCTTTTGGAAGCGATCCAGGTGGCGCTGGAAAGGGATCGGAGCAAACGCCAACAAGAATCGGATCTTGCGGTGCTGCGGGAGCGGTTCGAATTGTTGAGTCCGCGAGAGCGTGAGGTCGTCACCATGGTGGTCTCAGGCATGCTCAACAAACAGATCGCGGCTCAAATTGGAGCCGCAGAAAATACAGTGAAGGCTCACCGCAGTCGCGCCATGGAAAAAGATGCAGGCGAACTTCCTCGCCGAGCTGGTCAGAATGATTGCCAGGCTTCAGTTACCATCGGCGCGAGGGTCCTAAACTAAAGCATTACAAGCATCCACCTTTGTGTTAACAACTGAATGCCAATGCCTACTAGATTATTCCTCTTGCTGAAGGTATCTCTATAACTAAGCCTATAACTACGGAGTTGCTGTTGTTGAGAAGGATGGCAGCGGGCTCAGAATCCGACTGTCGGAGGCTCGCTGCCGTCCCTTCTGCAAGCTATTCCATACGGTGAGTGGCTTGACAGAGTGAGGGTTTCCCGTGCATGAAGGGAACCTGTATCACTCGTTCGCACGTATTGAGGTGTCGGCACCTGCCTGTCCACTTACCAGTCAACCTTGGCGCGGCAGACCTTCGAATGAAGGATGTGATTAGAGCCAGGGCTGGCCACTTATTTGTTTCTTAATGAAAGTAATTAACCTGCTGGTTATCAGCGACGAACCAATCTCTCGCCTGGCCTTAAAACACCTGCTGGCCTCAGAAACGGGATTCGAGGTGAAGGGGGATGGCGGCAGCAAAGACGCGGTGCAGCTAGCGAGTAAGCTGAAGCCCGACGTCATCATCGTGCTGGCCGAAGGGGCGCGGCCAGGTTGTGTCCAGCTGATCAGCTTTATTCGCAAAGAGGCTCCGCGTTCTGGAATCACGATTCTCGGCCGTGAGACCCATCATGCCTACCTGGGATTGCTGTTATCCGCCGGGGTGCTCGGCTACGTACTGCCAACAGCCTCCCCTGGAGAGCTTTTCAGTGCAATCCGCGCCGCTTCCCGCGGCCACAGATTTATTGATCGCACGTTAAGCAACGAACTATTCGAGCTACTCGCTCGGCAAGCAGAGCCCGGAACAAAAGTACTAAGCCAGCGCGAGCAGCAAGTTCTGAAACTGCTTGCCTACGGCCACACTCTGGTGGAAATCGCCTCCCGTCTGAAAATAAGTCGAAAATCGATCGAGACTTACAAAGCGCGCATTCGAGAGAAGCTTGGTTTACATACCCGGGCCGAAATTGTCCGCTACGCTCTCGAAACGGGTATTTTGAACGGCCAAACCCGGCAAGCATCGTAGATCGTGGTTCGAGGTGGTCTTCGCTTCGTCAGCGATCTCCCGACGCTTGTAAGCTTATGTTCCGATAGACAGATTTGCGCTTGCTCATTAGCTTGCTGTAGCTGGGCTGGGCAGTCTTGCGCAGAGCCTTTAACCCAGCCGCCCCCAAACGTGGCTCTGCGCCAATCTCTTCCGAACCCGCACCGATTAGGACCTAAACAGGATGAACCTTGAAGCCGGCAGGTTATCTTGTTGTTGGGACCGGGCCATTTCGGGAGACGGGGGTCTTTGCAGTGGCTGCTAGCAGGAAGGCTCGGCTGCTCAGTCCGGTTTTCACCATCATCATGCCGACGCTAAGTGAGTACGTGCGGATACTGCGGTGTGTCAAGCAGGGAATAGGCCTATGCAGATCGATGTCGAAAGCAGGTAAAACCATACTTTGCATCGGCACAAGGCCAAATCTGGAGTGGTCATGGATGGTTCACGAACCTACTATTTGGCTGCTGGGTTCTTAGGCGCGTCTCCTCCTCATCGAAGGTCTACACCTTGTAAGGAAACGAACGACAGGCACCAGCCATGTCCCTACATACAACAATCATGAGTAACCGTATTGTACGGTACAGTACAGCGGTTTCTGAATTCTTCCGCATGGAGAGACCCTCGCAACGCTGGTGCACGAATCACGAATACTTCAGGGGACCCTGTTCGGGATGTTGCAGCGCCATCTGGGCCACCTGAGTTCAGCTTGCTGCTACCCGACGTCATGACCATCGCTGACGAAGTGGACGCGCAGTGAAAGCAATCGATGCAGAGTTACACCAACGAAATGCATAAGTCAGCGTAGCTATGGGCATCGAAAGGAGCGCCATGGTATGGGACTGCGAGACCAAGAAAAAAAGGCCGTATTCTCCTCCCAGCTTGACGACACTGACCCTAGAGCAAGCTAAGGAACTCGTGGCCGACCGCAGAAAATGCGGCGAAGAAGAAGCCCATGATTTCTTGAAGTCGGTCCGACAACAGCAACAGGACAGGTATCGAGAAGGGAAACGCTCCACTTAGATGTCGAGTTCAGCCGCAGAACAGTCGCGCGATTCGCTCTCTGCCACCCTGTTCATTTTCCGGCGGTCAGGGTCGGCGCAATGATGCCAATATTTCGCCAGCGTGCCGGATTGTCGGCGGCTTTGACGTCGCCAAGTGCTTTCCAGTGTGTTGGCTTGCTTGGGAGAACCCACAATTGCTAAGAGGAAATGCGACGCGTCCTGAGCGAAGCAAAGAAGGGGGGCTGGATGACTTGCAACGGAACCGCGTTCGTCTCTCGGACTGCGTTCGTGGCAGCATTAAGGAGCGCCGAAACTTCGATCCTCAGACCTTCCTTTCGACCGTTGACATTGGCAGGACACTCGCAGTATTTCCCGAGAATCAGACGATCTTTTCTCAGGGGGAAGTCGCCGATGCTGTTTTCTACATACAAAAAGGAAGAATAAAACTCACCGTCCTGTCGCATAGCGGCAAAGAAGCGACGGTAGCGGTTCTAAGTCAGGGTGACTTCTTCGGAGAGGGCTGCCTTACGGGACAGCCTCTCCGGATGTGCTCCGCGACCGCAATGACTGATTGCACGACATTGCGAATCCACAAGAAATCCATGCTCGAAGTGCTCCACCGGGAACCTACATTTTCCGACATATTCGTGGCATATTTGCTGACCCGGAACATTCGCTACGAAGAGGATTTGGTGGACCAACTGTTCAATTCCAGTGAGAAACGGCTGGCTCGCGTTCTTCTGCTGCTAGCTCGTTTCGGCAAGGATGGAATCTCCGAAGTTGCGATTCCGAAGATCAGTCAGGAGACTCTGGCAGAGATGGTGGGTACAACTCGCGGACGAGTCAATTTCTTCATGAATAAGTTCAGGAAATTAGGGCTCATTGATTATCGGGCTGGCGACGCATTGCAGATTCATAGTTCCCTTCTCAACATCGTTCTCCACGACTAGTCTTCCAACGGCGCGATCCCGACGATCGAACTAACATCGAATCGCGTCACTAGGCAAGGTTTTACGCACGCTTCGGCCTTCGATTTGGATCATAGTCATGTCGGATTTTTGCAGATCAGTTCCGACGGTAAGGCCACGGCTGGCGACCACGTAAGCCGCATCCGCGCAACTGCAGAGCGGAACCAGTCAAGCAAGAGTTAGCAGTTTCACAGCGTAGCGACATGGCATTTTATGCCGCTATGCAGCTCAACTCTAAAGAGGAAATCGCAACTTCTGCCTTTTCCGTAAGGGCAGACGTTTGCTTCCCGATGGCCGCTCGCAATGCCCTCGAATCCGTCTAAATTTAGACTGATCGGGGGTAGCTCAGACTTACCAGTCTTCAGAATGACCAGCCTCATTTTAAGGACAGTCCCACCGGCAGGGTCCAGCCCGATTTTCGGTATCGGTCGGACATCAATTAGCACATCAAAAAGAGCCAAAATGGGAAATGCAGTTTCAGCCAGTGTTTATGCTGGTTTTAGTGGCGACCCCGGAGGGAGTCGAACCCCCAACCCTCAGATCCGAAGTCTGATGCTCTATCCAGTTGAGCTACGGGGCCGTGATTTGAGTACCGCGGAACGGCGTCGCCATGCTAGGAGGAATCATGGCGCCATCGACGTCAGCCAGAAAAAATCTCTTGAAAATCTGGGGTGGGAAACGGGAATCGAACCCGCAACCGTCGGAGCCACAGTCCGGTGCTCTGCCAGTTGAGCTATTCCCACCACCCTGTTGATTATAGCAATTGGTGTTGGTGCTGTCAGAGGACTTGGCCTGAAGGGGTGGCCGCCGCTATTTGACGATTTCCGAAAGGCAACCAGCGGGAATGATTTCAGCGGTCAGGAACAATGACGCGCCGGGTTTCGCCCTGGCTTAGACAGCCGAGGCGGCCGGCGCTCCGTAAGTTTAGCCGCGGCCCACGCCGACGTACTCGAATCCCAGGGCGCGTAGGCGGCTCGAATCCAGCAGGTTCTTGGTGTCGACGATGACCGGCTTCTTCAGCAAATGCTTGATGCGGTCGAAATCGAGCGCCCGGAACTCCGGCCAACCGGTGCCGACAACCAGCGCGTCGGAACCTTCTGCGGCGGCGTAAGCCGAATCGCAATATCGAACTGACTCGTTGAGCCGCGCCTTGGCTTCCGGAATTGCCACGGGATCGTAGGCGCGGACGCGCGCGCCCTTCGAAACCAGCGTTTCGGCCAACCGAACCGACGACGATCCTGCGATTGAATTTGTATTCGGCTTAAAGGCCAGGCCCAGAATACCGACTTCCTTGTTCTCGACGGAATTCAATACCAGAGAAATTTTGTCGACCAGATGATCGGCCAGATAATGATTTACATCGCGCGCGGCGCTCAGCACTTTCAGCGGCACGCCATGCAACTGCGCCAACTCCACGAGAGAATCCATGTCCGATTCGGCGAACACGCCGCCCATGCCCGCTCCCGGCTGCAGGCAACGCGGGGCAATTTTTTTGTCCAGGCCGAGGGCTAGGGCCAGGTTTACTGCGTCCGCGTCCACGCGTTCGCAAAGCGCGGCGACTTCGTTGATGAAGGAGATTTTTGTAGCCACGAACGCTGTCGCAGCCTCGCGCACCAGTTCCGCCGTCGCCTGGTTGGTAACAATGACCGGGACACCGCGCATCACCAGAGGATGAAAAATCTGCTTCAGCGCGTGCACGGCTTCGAGCGATGTCGATCCCAGAATGATCCGATCGGGCCAGTTGAAATCCTCGACGGCGCAGCCATCGGTGAAGAACATTGGTTGTGAGACGATCGTGGCCTGCAATCCCGCCTCTTTAATGCTTTTTTCCAGCTTGTTCGCCGTGCCCACCGGAACCGGGGTCACAATCGTCAGGATCGGAGGCTTGGACGCCAGCCGCGTAATGCGCATGGCTACGTCCGCCAGATTCTCCGCTTTGTCTTCGGCCAGGAAAATGACTTGCGTTCTGTGGGCGAAAGTTTCAAGGTCGGTAGAGTAAGCCAGTCGGCCCGCGCGTACGTTGCGGCGGATAATTTCTTTTAGATTTTTCTCGAAGAAGGGAATGTTGCCTTGAGCCATGTCGACCATGCGCGACCGATCGGGATGACAGCAGGAAACAGGAGTGCCGAAATCTGCCAGGCATGCCGAAATCACCGTCCCCAAGTACCCCGCACCGTACACTCCGATCTGCATCTATTTTCCCCGCTTCCTGACCTGAAACCCCGTCGTAGGTGGTGTTTGACGGAATCGGCGAATACCTGCCTTACCCTTTATTTACAGCCGCGCCCCAGCCTTTTCAACACACGGGAGGGAGATGTACTTACGCCAGGCGGGCCCGTCCGGAGTAACTGCGTGAAGTAACCAGGAAGCAGATTACGCGAAGATCGCGAGGAGTTATCGAGAAACCAGGCGCCGACCGAGCGGGACAGGAGCCAGATCGACCCAGTGGTTTTCCAGGTCTTCGCGCACAAAGGTCAGTCTTTCTAACACGATGCGCCGGCTATCGGAATAGTGAGCCCAGCGCTCGCGCGCGATTTGAAAGGCCTTGCGGGCGGCCTGTTCCCCGCTCATTTTTACGATCGTCAGATGCGGAATGTAGGGCCACTCTTCCTCGAACGCCAGCGCTTCGGTATTCAGCTTGCTATGAAGTTCGCTCATGTGCCCGGCCCCGCCCTGCACGCGGATGTACACCGTAGGGGTTACCGGTACGAACGTCTCCACATCGCCCAAGACTACTTCGAACGGCTCTTCATCGCCGCAGATGCGCTCCAGAACCTGCAACGCCGAATTCTCGGAGCCTTGGAGTGGACGCGGTGGCAGAATGCTCAAATGGGCCGGCAGGTGCGGAAGGTCGGGATGCAACTCGCGGCGAAGATTCTCCACGAACCCACCTGCGGGATTCTTGAGATACGCCACCAGCGCGTAACGGGGCCTGAGCATCCTGGAAGAAAATTATACCCCGGCGGCTTGGGCGGAGTATCGGTTAATGACCAAGATTGTGCAACTCGGAACGCGCGAAGTCGGAACGCGCAAAGAGGGTGGTGGCGAGGACCCAGATAGTAATGAAGGGGTTATTTTCGTGCACCAGGATTCCGACCATTGAATTTCAAGCTGCGGACCGGGAACCGGGTCAGCCAATTACGGAATGGGAGACGACTGGTCTTCGCTTAGAGGGCAAGCTCAGATATCGGTTCACTCCTCATCAAAAAACGCTGCGATGCCGGTTGCTCGCAGGCCGACCGCAATCGCCAGCAAAACTTCCGACAAACCGACTTGCACGAAGAATTATCGTTACTCATTCAAAATCTCGAGAGAGGGTTCGAGCCATCCGAAACAGGATCAGGCACCGTCCAGCGCCGCTAATCCTTCAGTTGGGTAGCCGAAGTCGCGCGCGCAGGCCGCCCATCGGGGAGTCTTCCAACGAGAAAGTCCCTTCGTAGAGTTCCGCGAGATCACGGACGATGGCGAGTCCAAGCCCCGAGCCGGGCGCCGCTTCGTCGGCGCGCACTCCGCGCTGGAGCACTACGTCGCGCATGGAGGCCGCCAGACCGGACCCATCGTCGTCCACGGTCATCACAACCGCGCCATCTTCCTGAATGGACTGTATTTTGACCGTGGACTTTGCCCACTTACATGCATTGTCAAGAAGATTGCCCAACATTTCTTCTAAATCCTCCTGCTGACCACGAATGACATGCCCGGGCGGAACATCCACCAGAATTGCAAGCCCGCGAGCAGCGTAGATTCGAAGCAAGGTACGCGCGAGCCCTTGCACCGAGGGCAGGACAGGACAGCGAGCGCCCGGCATGTTGCCGGAACCAGCGGCACGGGCATGCGCCAGATGGAACTCAATCTGCCGGCGCATTTTTTCCACCTGCAGGCTGATCGTGCCCGCCAAATCGTGCTGCCCGGCAGCTTCCGCCCGGTCGGCTTCTTGGGCCAGTACAGCCAGCGGGGTTTTCAATCCATGCGCGAGGTCACCCGCTTTTGCCAGCGCCCGCCGGACCGTCCGCTCACGGTGTTCCAATAAGGAATTGAGATCGTTCACCAACGGTTGCACTTCGATCGGATAAGTTCCTTCAACCCTGCGGCCGGTGCCGCCGCGCACGTCCGACAATTGTCTGCGCAGCCGACCAAAAGGCGAGAGTCCGGCGCGTACCTGCCAAATCCCCCCCAACATGCAGAAAAATGCGAAAACAAGAGTGGTCGCCGGATCGACGCGAAGGATCACAACTCGGCCAGCTGCTTGGGTTTGGTGGTGTACCGTATTAAATATCAAATGCACCAGTGGGACCAGCCCAAAGGTCCAGAGAAAAGCGCCCAAGAGAATGCGCCAGCGGAAAGAATGCAACCAGTTCATGAATCAACCTTCATGCGATAACCAAGCCCTCGCACGGTCTCAATGAATGAAGCTCCCAGCTTGCGCCGCAGACGGGCGATAAACACCTCAACGGTATTCGAATCGCGATCAAAGCTCTGCGAATAGATGTGCTCGGTGAGCTCGCCTTGGGAGATTATGCGATCCCGATGGTGCATAAGGTAGGAAAGCACGCGAAATTCATGACTGGTCAGTTTTACTTCCGCGCCTTCGAGGGTCACTTTGCCAGAGCGCGGATCGAGCACAAGTGGGCCGCAGCGAAGTTCAGGATTGGCCTGTCCGCTCGACCGCCGGATGAGGGCACGCACCCGCGCCAACAGTTCTTCCATGCGGAACGGTTTGGCCATGTAATCATCAGCGCCGCTGTCAATCCCCAATACCTTTTCATGCCAGCTTCCTCGTGCCGTCAACACCAGCACCGGCATAGCCTCGCCTGCTTCGCGCCAGCGGCGCAACAAGGTCAACCCGTCAACTTGGGGAAGCCCTAAGTCTAAAACCACGGCATCGTAGCGTTCATCCTGTCCCAGCAGGTCGGCACGCTCGCCGTCGCCCGCGTGGTCTACTGCATAACCTGCCTGGTGAAGCGCAGCAATGAGCCGCTTTGCCAGGGATGCCTCGTCCTCCACCACAAGCACTCTCACGTTTCCTCCCGCTCTAAGGAGACGAAAGCGAACCTTAACGGCGCCTGAACAACGCGTTCAGGGGCCATTCAGGCATGACGCCATACTCTGGCCACATGATCAAACTACAACATGTGACCAAAAGTTACTGTACGCCGGCCGGAGATTACACCGCATTGCGCAATGTTGACTTGGAAATCGGAGCCGGCGAGTTTGTGGCGATTGCCGGAAAATCAGGAAGCGGCAAATCAACTCTGTTGAACATGATGGGAGGCATAGACCGCCCCTCCTCGGGCTCGGTTGAAGTGAATGGCACGGCTATCCACGAGTTTGGCGAGAACAAACTGGCGGGGTGGCGCGGTCGTAACGTCGGATTCGTTTTCCAGTTTTTTCAATTGCTGCCCACTTTGACCATCGCCGAAAACGTGATCCTGCCCATGGATTTTTGCCACACCTTTCCGGTAAAAGAGCGAAGAAAACGCGCGTTTGATCTCTTAGATCGTGTTGGCGTTGTCCTGCACGCAGACAAGCTGCCGTCTGCGCTTTCGGGAGGCGAGCAGCAGCGCGCCGCGATTGCGCGAGCGCTGGCCAACGGTCCGACCGTCGTTCTTGCCGACGAGCCCACCGGGAACCTGGATTCCTCAACGTCGGCTGAGGTCCTCGCCTTATTTCGGGAAATGGCAAGTTCGGGCACAACCGTCGTGATCGCCACCCACGAGCGGGACATTGCTTGTGTCGTCGACCGAAGGATCGAAGTGGCGGACGGCGTCCTGATGACCTCTCGAACAGCAATGTCGGCGCGGGAAGTGCGTCTATGACAACGCCGTGGCGAAAAACCATCCGTGATTTTCAGCAGGAGAGTACGCGCACCATCCTGGTGATTGCGGCCATCGCCATTGGGATGGTCGGATTTAGCGCGGTTCTTTCCACTTATGCGGTGCTTACGCGCGAGATTAACAAAGGATATCTTGCCAGCAACCCGGCCTCTGCCACTTTGGAAACGGATGCCATTGACGACGCTCTGGTAAGCGCAGTCCTCTCCGATCACGATGTCAGCGACGCCGAGCCACGCCGGGCAGTGTACGGCTCAATCAAGACCGGACCGGTGCAATGGTGCGACCTCACTCTGTTTGTAATCAAAGACTACGGGAACATACGCATTAGCAAGCTTACGCCTGACCATGGCGCCTGGCCTCCGAAGGCGGGCGAGATGCTGATCGAAAGAGATGCGTTTCACGTCGCAGGATTGCAAATCGGCGACACCGCGACCATCAGGATAGGGGAGGGCAAAGAACAGAGTCTGCGGGTAAGTGGCCGCGCGCACGATGTCGGCCCGGCGCAGGCGCGCATGGAGAACACCGTCTATGGCTATATCACGCTCGATACCCTTCCCCAATTGGGAGAACAACCCTACCTGGATGAGTTAAAGATTCTGGTTGCCGAGAATCGCTTTGACGAAAAACATGTTCGCGACGTTAGCGCCCAGGTCAAGAAACTGGTAGAAGGACGCGGTCATCCCGTACGTGGAGTCGACGTACCCCGGCCCGGGAAACACCCCCATGCCGATCTAATGGATGGGTTTCTCCTAGCCATGGCGAGCTTCGGTCTGTTCGTACTGGCGATGAGTGGAGTTCTCGTGGTCAATCTGCTCATGGCGATCATGGCCGCGCAAGTTCGCCAGATTGGCGTCATGAAAGCCATTGGCGGCACTCGTGGACAGGTCGCGCGCATCTACTTTGCGCAAGCGCTGCTGCTGGGAGTTGCCGCAACGGTTTTAGCGCTGCCCCTCGGAATGCTGGCAAGCCGCGCGCTATGCCGGCCCTTCGCCGCCATCCTCAATTTCGATATCACCAGCTTTGCCGTTCCCGTTTGGGTTTATGCGCTTGCGTTCGCGGTTGGCATCGTGATGCCGCTGTTGGCTGCGGCCTGGCCCATCTGGAAAGGAAGCGCAATTTCTGTGCGCGAAGGCCTGGCTGCCTGGGGAGTCTCCCCCAGCGTATTCGGAATCGGTATTTTTGATCGTGCCATAGCGAGGATCGGCGGAAATCTCCGCCCGCTTCTGCTGTCCATTCGCAACAGCTTTCGCCGGCGCACGCGGCTGGTGCTGACGATGCTGACCCTGGCGATGAGCGGCCTGTTTTTTATGTCTGCCCTCAACATACGCAGTTCGATGAGCCACACTCTCGACCGCAGCTTTGCACTACGCAAATACGATCTGCAGATCTTTTTGGGAGATATGGATCCCTCGGAGCAGATCGAGCGCGCCATACGAAAAACCCCGGGCGTTGTCAGGGCGGAAAGCTGGTTTACGTCAGGAGCTTCGATTCCGGGCAAAGACGCACGTGAAGGCGGCGATTCGCTCGACATCCTGAGTTTCCCGATCATTGCTTTACCTGAGAATTCAAAAGCGATTGACCTCGAAATTGTGGACGGCAGAAACCTGCTGCCCGGAGACCGAGACGCGCTCGTGATTAACACTACCCTGGCCGAAGAATCACAAATCAGAGCGGGCAACACGATCACCCTACGTTTCCACGGAGGGCTGACCTCATGGCATGTGGTGGGCATTGCCCGAGAACCGTTTTTCCCTCCGACGGCTTATATAACTCAGGCTTCTATAGGCCAGCGCTATCCGGTAATGAGAACCACTCTATGTCTCACGCTGGAAAAGACGGATGCTGCTTCGATGCACGCGGTCAAGTCTGCTTTGGATAACAACTTGGAGCAAGAAGGAATACGCGCGGCAGGCAGCCGCAGTAAAGCTGATTTCAGATATGGTCGGGATCAGCACCTGATGATGATTTACGTTTTTCTCATTGTGATATCAGGCATCATCGCGGCGGTTGGTGGTCTGGGCTTGGCCACCACGATGAGTCTCAATGTGATGGAGCGCCGGCGTGAAATGGGAGTACTTCGGGCGATCGGAGCTTCGCCTTCCGTTGTGATGGGCATCATTGTGGCCGAGGGCGTGGTAATCGGCGTGATGAGTTGGATTCTGGCGGCCCTGGCTGCCTGGCCTCTGAGCCGGGTTGCCGGGAATTTCCTGACCTTCCTCATCTTCAAAAGCAGACTGGACTCTGTTTTCGAGCTTCAGGGCTTATGGATCTGGCTTGCTTTTTCAGCCCTGTCTGCCGGCGCCGCCAGTCTCCTGCCCGCACGATTCGCAGCAAAACTAACGGTGCGGGAGGCACTTGCTTATGAGTAAGAAATCTTCGTGGGCTGCGTGGGGTTGTTGTTCTTTGGGCTCTGGCTGTGGTGCTCGTGCTAGGGCGAGGCCGATGGCTTTGGCACTCTATTTTGACAATGCACGGTCTGCATTAAAATTGGGTTTGTCAATCCTGATGGCTGGCGCGGCTTCTAGCCGTGCTGTTTAACCGTCCGATGTTTGCAGCCCAGGAAATGGTTCTTCGAACAAGAAGAATTGCAGAACGCAAGAATCCACTTGAGGCAGTATCGCTAATCGCAAAAGGATAGCTAGAATCACTGCCCTCAGTCCGCGGGTTCTGCAGTGCCGTCCGTGCGGCAAGAACTAAGGGGCCGGTTTCCCGGCCCCTTGAAATGATTCTGCTATGAGTTGAACTTGGCCCGAGCATTCTGAGCCTGGACCCTGGTTGAAATACTCGACCTTAGAACGTCACTTTCATACCGAATCGGATAACCCGGTTGCCGCCATTCTGCACGGTCGGATTGTCAAAACCGGTGCCTTCTTGAACCAAGCCGGCGTCCTCCAAAAACGGGTCGGTGGTAGTGTAGTTGGGGTGATTAAGGGCGTTGACCATGCTCATGTGCCAGATGATGCGAGCCCGCTCGCCCCAATCTACGGTTTTGGCGACTTCAAAGTTCGCGACGTTCGTCTTGGCGTCGCGCAGGATGTTGCGAGCCGCGTTCCCGTAGGGCGTGCCGTTGAGGATTTGCGCCTCGTTCGTGTTGGCGATAAAGCGCACCTGACTCGCCTGGACGGCCGTTGTCGTTGCCCCGTTGCTTGCATTCAACTGAGTGAAGTCGACCAAAGAATTTGGCGCGGCCGCACAACTCAAGGGGTTCCCGTACGTGTTGCACGCATCCACCGCATAGATTCCAATCGCGGTGCCGGGAGCTGAGGGATTACCCACGAAGGGTCGGGCTGTCTCGAAGCCGCTGTTGAAGGCAGCGTTGAAGCTGTTATCGAGCGTGTTGTAAGGGCTGGTACTCGAACTCAGGAAAATCTGCTCCGGTGTAACTGTCTGTCCCGACTGCAGAATGTAGGTAGCGGCCACAGACCATCCCCCAAACATGTGCCCGAGGATACCATGCTGCCGAGTGAATACCGGGATCGCTTCGTTGAACGACACGGTCCAAGTTTGTGGGAAATCCAGAGCTGAGAGCCCGTGTTCTGCGCCCTTAAAGTTCAGCGGATCCTGCGCGAAAGCATACGTGCCTCCCCCTTCGAAGGTACCAAAAATCTCACTGGCGTTGTCGGTTGTCTTACTCCACGTGTAGTTCGTCTTCATCGTTAACTGGTTGAAGAGGTTGGTAGTCCGAAACTCCGCCTGCAATCCGTTGTAGTCGGAATAGGCCGTGTTGGTGCGGTTGCGAAGAACGCCTTCGTTGCAGTTCTCGCGGCCTACCGCGGACGGCACAACCGCGCTGGCCGCCGGGCAAGGCGTCAGCCCCGCGGGCAAAAGGCCTGAGGAGAAAACACCGGCGGCAACTCCATCCACCAGCCCGGGCGCCTCTGCGCCGCCCGTGATTGGGTTTGTGCAACCTGCGTCGCCGCACCCCAAGTACGGATTGCCATTAATCGACTGGAATAGGTTTTGCCCATGATTTCCCACATACCGAACCTCCGTCGCCGCGTGCCCTCCCAGTTCACGCTGAATGCCGAAGCTCCAGGAATGAACCCGGTCCGGTCCAAAGTTCGGGGTCACAGCAGTCTCGCTGAAAGAACGCGGATCGGAAACGCCAAGGGTCAAAAAGGAAGCCAATTCGCTGCGCACCGCCGGCCCGAACGGATTGGCCGTAAGCGGCTGGCCGGGAACAATCGTCTGGGCCAGAACTTGAGGGGCTGAACTCGCAATGTTGAGGTAGATATTGTAGAAAGGCGGATCGTAGCTCAACCGGTATCCGCCACGGATGACAGTTTTTTCCCTGCCAAACAGCCACCCGCCCCAATCCGGCGTGTACGCAAATCCGACGCTCGGCCCCCAACTGTTCTTGGGAGCAGGAATGCTAGGAAAAGTAGTCACCGAAGCGGGCAAATTGGGACTCCAGAACGGCGAACCGCCGGTCTGCTGCTTGGTGTCATTGTTATGGAACAGGTTAGCCGGTTGACCATAATACGAATACGTCAGGCCTAGATTCAGGGTGAGATGATTCGTGGCTTTCCAGTCGTCGCCCAGGTAATAGAAGCTGTCGTACTCGCGAAAGTCCAAATCTGGGTTTCCCAGTGTTACTGAAGTGAGGGCGGGGTCGTCAGCCGCGAATGTCCCCCAATCCGCAAAACTGAAGGCACCGTTCGCATTCGGCAGGAACTTGTTGGGCGAGCGCTGATAGGTGAAGTTCGCGCCCGCTTTCCACTGGTGCTTGCCATGCACGTAACTCCAATTATCCTGGATCTGGTATGTGTTGACGATGCGCCCCTGGGGAAAGTTCGTGGCGGGTCCGAAACCTAAGAGACTGCCACTTTGAAACGCCACGTTCGCCAAACCGCTTTCCAGAGCGCCCTGTAGCGGGACTGTCCCCAGCGTGTTCCCCCCAAATTGCACGTTCTGGCGGCCAACGTTCAAGCGCAATTCGTTCAACATCTGGTTTGTGATCTTGTGGGTCCAGCTGAGTCCCAGCGACTGCGCCAACGAAGGAACGTTTACTGGATATCCCTGCGCCGCTTGTCCTTCGTCAACATTAAAGAACACCTGCTTTTGGAAGATGTAGCGCGCGCTTACTGTCTCCCGCGAAGTTTGAATGTCGTTCCTAAAAACCCAGCTGTACTCGTGCGAACCGTTCCCCAGAGTGCGCTGAACTCCGTTCAGTTCCACGTTGCAACCCGTCCCGCCGTCATTCGGAACGAAACCTGCGTATCCGTTACTGGGATAGTTTTTCACCTGCGGAGTTCCGAGAGGCGTCGGGTTGCCCCCAATCGAGTAAGGACCATAGGCCTGCAGCGCGGCCACGCTCGCGCTTCCTGGATAGCAGGCGGCCAGTTGTCCCAGCCCAGTCGCGTCCGGCGTCAGAGCCCCATTTCCGTCGACTGCCTTTGAGGAAATGATTTCGTCGTCGAAGCCGCCGAAGAAGAAAACCTTGTCTTTGACCCATGGACCGCCGATGGTCGCTCCGGTGAACTCATCGTTAAATCGCGGAGGCTTAGTGAGTCCTTCGCCCCAAACCGTATTGGCCTGCTGATTGGTCAGAGTGGTCAACACGGAATTGCTTTCGGTGCCGTAAACCGAGCCATGAAATTTGTTCCCGCCGGACTTTGTGATGATGTTCACCACCGACCCAGCATTTCGTCCGTACTCAGCCCCAAAGTTATTGGTCGTCACTTGGTACTGGTTCACAAATTCGGCATCACCGATAAATATCCCTGGGCCGGCCACCGAATTGTCATTGTTGTTTTGTCCGTCGATCTGTTGATCGTTGCTGCGCCCTCGCAACCCATCCACGCTGAAGCCCATTCCGTTGGTGTTCGAAAAGCCCACGTCGCGCGTGGAACTCACGCCCGGAAGCAGCACCGCAAGGACGTCCAACCCCTGGTTCTCCTGGATCCCCGGAATGTTATCGAGGTAGGCGGATTCGAAGGTATTCGTGATCTGCGCTTGCGTGGTTTCTACCAGCGGCGTAGAAGCGGAAACCTCAACTGTCTCAGAGGTGGAGCCGATCTCGAGCTTGATTCCGCCCAAACCGGTGTCTACTCCAGGCGTCACCGAGACACTCGACATCGAAGCCTTGTGGAAGCCCGATTTCGAAACTTCCATCGTGTAAGTGCCGACCGGTAGCAACGACACTTTAAACGCGCCGGTGCTGCCACTGGTGGTGGTGACAGACTGGTTTGTGTCTAAGGCCGTAGCCTTTATTTCGGCACCAGGGAGTGCCGCACCTGAAGGATCAATGACGGTGCCAGAGATGGAGCCTTTGGAAACCTGTGCGGAAACGATGACGCCGCTCAGCGCTAACAGGATTGCCGCAATTCGGATGGTAAGACGCATTTCCTGATCTCCTCAAACTATATCGATTTACTAGAGGGCTTTCCCGTCAGGGAGCGGGACACTACTAGAACAACGTCTTAGAGCAAACAACGGCCCAAAACACAGAATTGACAAAACGCTTTGTTTTTAGACAGTTTGTATGGGCCGCAAGCGCAGAAATACCGAAATGCGGAACAATCATCGAATAATCTATGAAACGTAGAAGTTGTTGCAAAGCGTGGTGAAGACCAACGAGTGCTCAAAGTATTGGACAGTTTGTTTTCTTGCACACGCAAATCTCAAGACAATCCCCCCGCGCCATAGTTTCGGCAGGCTCCGTCGCGCAGCCCCCGCATGAGCACTCGATGACTCGATGTAGTATTCCCGCCGAACCATGACGTGCATCATCTCCAGGTCCACATCGCAGCTTCACTTCTTAGCCGATTCACTTTGTGACGCCTCGCCGGTCCCGAGAAATATGCGCGGAAGAAAAGGAAACACTGAAAACGCTCAACACTTGTTTTTGTTTTGCCTCGGCAACCGCATAGGCGCGGGCTTGCAGGCCTTAGGGCCGGTTGCAGCGACGCTCGTTGGCGTTCTAGCGGGTGAACGACCCATCCAACCACGACCTACCAGTCGCCGGCTCGCATTCCGGGCTTTAATCGCTTGCCCAGCGCGTTCTCATTTGGCCAATACAGTTTGGCCAGACTCTCACTCACAACCGCAACCCGCGGGGACGCTCCAGCATCGTGCTCGGTGAACTCTCGTCCACCTAATAAGGATGTCTGAAGACCGCTGAAGTAGTTAGGGCCGATGGCGCAGCAAGAAGACTCGGGAAAGAAGTAATGGCGGAAGCAAGCCGGGATGATTTCTGCGCATCAATTTAGACTCCTTCAAGCGGCGAATCAGGGGTTCTGCGACCGAAGCTCTCCTAGCTTCGTCACGCTTCCGACGCTACTCAACCTTTAAATTCGAAAAGTACGCCTCAGTATCGGAGCCAGCCCAAAGCGCGACCTGGCCGTGAGTCTCGCCTAGTTTCAGGTCGTTCACAATCAGGCAGGGCTGGTCAGAGTTATTCACATAGAGTTGGGCCTTGGTACCGGACACTACGATCTTAATCCGGGTCCATGCCCCGTCTACCAGATCGACGTAGGATTCGTACACCCCAGGCTTTTCGTCGCGCAACCGATGCCACGGAAAGTCCGGGTGGGACACATACTGTGTCGCGTGATTGCGCCGCACTTGATCGTCCGCCCGGCCGTTGGTCATTCGCAGGTAGAACGCTTCAAACCGCGAGCCGTGATCCTGAACACGGAATGCAATGCCGATAAACCCACGCGTGTCTGGCTTAGCTCTCTGGCGCGGAAAGCCAGCCACTTCGGCTTCAATGGTGCCATTTCCGAAATCGGAGTTCTTCACGATTGCGAGAACCTGGCCCCCAGTTGCGGTCGCGGTGGTGCCGTCGTCATCGACAATCCCAACTGCGCGGCGACCGCGATAGCTCTCGACTTTCGTCTGAATTCTTACCGGGTGTGCTCCGTCCTCATTTATGCCCTGAACTTCCAACCCATCCAGCGAGTCCAACAGGAGCGTCAAGACCGGCATCTTGGTTCTGTGATCATCCCCCATGTTCTTGGCACCGGACGCTCGTATGCTCTTTCCGCTAGCAACCAATAAGCATGCCAGCGCCGGAACAGCAACCACAGCCCGCTTCAAATTATTCATGTCCTTTGGGCTCCGCCACCGCGTTCTTCATGGAATCAACTCCCAATTTCGTTCTTTCCTTCACGCTCGCATGCCCACTCATCTTCACCCATCGACATGCTTGCCACGGCGTTGAGAAAAAACCCACTTCACCAGCGCCGGTTCGGTAAAGGCCAATCTTGGCGTACTATCGTGATCGGCGCCGGGGTACTCGGTGTATAGCGGACGACCGCCAGCTTTCCGCCTGGCCGCTATCCGATCGCGGGCGGAGGACACGGGAACGACTTCGTCAGCGTCTCCGTGGAAGTTCCACAATGGCGTTTCAACCGACCCGGTGCCATCATCGGGAGAGACGCCTCCACAAGTGATCACCGCGGCGGCGAAAAAGTGCGGACGATTCGCAAGCATGTTCCACACGCCCGCGCCTCCCATAGAGTTGCCCGCTATGTAGATGCGATGCTCATCGATAGCGAACTCGCGGCACAGAGCGTCGACGATCTCCAGCGCTAATCGATCCGCGTCTCCGAATCCGGGGAGCTCCAGCGCCGGCTGCTGGGAAAAATCGTATCGGATCCATCCCCGATCGGTCTGCGGTGCGACGACGTAACAGGGGAAACGCCTCTGGTTTTCCGGAAGCAACCAGACGCGCGTACCGAACCGGTTGCCGAGAGTCAGCTGCTTCAGGTTGTCGTCGCCTAACCCTCCGCTGCCATGCAGATAAATGACCAAGGGCACTCTTCGGGTCGTGGCTGGCCGAAACAAGCGATAGGGCATCACCCAGTCACCCTTGTGAGTGCGCGCCTCGAACTTGTCTTGCAGCCCTTCGGATCGCGTCTTGAACGCCTCAATCAATGCGACCCTCTCTGGCGACTTAGGGTCACCAGGCGCGAAAGGAGGAGTGGAATCGTGCTTCGACGCGGAGGCATGTGGTGCGACGGAGAAGTTGAAGCCGATCTGGGTCGCCGCGAACCACGTTCCGGCTGAGGCCGCGCTCAACATGCGAACAGCATCTCGTCGAGTAATCATTTGCGTTGTAACCTCCCGTCTTGCTTGTAATCCGTCTTTAAGACTCGGACATTTCAACGGTTTTGCCCAAGAACCGACAGCCCGCCGGCAAGTTCCCATATTGCATGCAGGCAAACTGTCCGATGTAGATAGCGGGAGTGTACAACCGCCCAATGGAGCGCCGACCACATTGCGTCCCTAAGGACAATGTATTCGACCCTCCGCTTCGTTTGGCTGGAAGGCAGTCCTCGCGTCGACTACTGCCATTTCTATGAGGTACCCATGGTCAAGAACAGGCGCCCAACGGAAGGCCCACGAATCGTTTCCATAGTCTGCGAATGCTGAATCCCCAAATCCTTCCGGCGCCTACCTCGGAGCAGCGCAGACCGCACAAATGTGGCACGGAACGTTGGCATGGATGGCGCGTGGCGTGGCTCATACCAGCCATCCAATCGAGCGATCCGCGCAAAAATCCTGGTGGAGCGCATCGAGGTGCTGAACGCGGCGTCAGAGTGGACGGAGTGCCGAGGAGAGCTGCAACCGCCGCTTGGAGGTGCGAAAAGTTGGATGGCGGTGTGGGACGATGTGATCGATTTCGACAACGTTGGCAACTGGCCGATGGAACTGACTGGCTGGCTGAGGCTGCTTGACCGATCCGCCGATCATGGCCAACACGCACTCGTCGCTGAACGTCTGCGAGAGAATTTGCAGATGCGGCATAACTTCGCGTGAGTCGTCAGCGGTTTTGTAGGGCTGCAGAGAATTCGCAGCGACACTGACATGAATCCGGACCCATAGGAGTATCCTGCTGGACGGGTTCCCCAATGTCAGAAGTACAACATATCTTCGTGCTCATGCTTGAGAACCGGGCCTTCGACCACATGCTTGGCTTCTCGATGATTAACGGTCGTGACGCCCAAACCGGCCTGCCGACTCAAGTGAGTGGCCTGACGGGAAGCGAATCGAATGTCTTTCACGGTTTGACTCACTCGGTTTCAAAGGGTGCCGACATGGTGATGCCGACCGACCCCGGCCACGAGTTCGCAAACGTCCTCGAACAACTCTGCGGGTCGGCTGCGAGTTATCCGCCGGGCGGTGCCTACCCGGCTATCGACAAAAGCGGATTCGTGGCCTCGTATGCAGCCAGTGGAGGAAGCGCCGCTCCGGGAGACATCTTGAAGTGTTTCGCGCCCGAGCAACTTCCGGTCCTTACGGCTTTGGCGCAGGAGTTCGCGATCTGCGATAACTGGCATGCGTCAATGCCGGGCCCCACCTGGCCGAATCGCATGTTTGTCCACGCAGGCTCGTCCGGCGGCCTCGATCATAGTCCGACCAACCAAGAAATCGTAGGATGGGAGACCGTTGGAGGGTTTCAGTTCAAGGCGGGTAGTATTTTCGACGCCTTAAAGAACAAAGGAGTAGCTCACCGGCTCTATGCGGGGGATGACTTTCCGATGGTGGCCGCAATCAAGGGAATCAGCCTGTTCGACATTCACCACTATAGCGAACTTGGTGCCGATCTCAGTCAGGGCGCATTTCCGTACGGCTATATTTTCATTGAGCCCAGCTACGATGTGTTGAACGAGTATCGGAACAGCACGTCCCAGCATCCTCTCACCGACATAACTCTGGGAGAGGCATTGATCAAAGAAACCTATGAAGCCATCCGAAATTCCGCTCTCTGGGAAACGAGTGTTTTGATTATCACCTGGGATGAACACGGCGGATTTTACGACCACGTGAGTCCACCTGCCGCAGTGGCGCCCGGGGACTCACAACCAAAATATAACCAATACGGCTTCACGTTCGAGCAATATGGTCCCCGCGTGCCCGCGATCGTAATCTCGCCATTCATCCCGAAGAATACGATCGATCATCGGTTGTACGATCATGCTTCCATCCCGGCCATGATCAAAGCAGTATTCGGGGCCGGCCCCCTCACCGCCCGCGACTCTCATGCCAACAGTCCGGACGAGTTGCTTTCCTTACAGACCGCCGGGCAGGATGCGCCGGCGACCTTGCCGTCTCCTGCGGCGACTGCTGCAACCCCGGTGATGAGCATGGCGGTCAGAGACCTGAACACGGCTGTGGCCAGCCGGCCGGATGAAACCGTCAATCAGGGAACGCTGCCGGTGATCGTCAATTCCGCGCTTCGTCAAGACCTCGAAATGTCACCAGGGCAACGAACTCAGATTTTGAAGCGGGTAGAATCTATCAAGACGCGCGAGCAGGCCAGGAAATACCTGGCAGACGTTCAGACAGAGCTCCGCACTCATCGACGCGCTCGGGATTAGCCGTTCATCGCTTCGGAGTATCAGTTATCTCTCGCAGTCCATTTTCACGGTAATTCTCGCCGCATTTTGGCGCCATTTCAAATTCGACGTTGTTACATTTCACCGAAGAACGAGAGCAGTCGCCATCCCCTTCCCTCGCAACAACAAGGTTCTTGATCCGATCGAATACCTTTTCCGCGATGGTCCACGATCTTCTCTGCCTCTTCATCCGTCAATCTGAGTTCGTGGCATCCGGGCGAAAACTCTTTGGCCTCGTGGCTTACTCCATCTCAGTCACCAATGGCAAAGTGCCGCATCCGCGATCGGAATGTATCGCAGAGTCGACACGCGCGGACCAATGGACGACCGTTACATCAACTGGCACATCGGAGACAACTTCAAAGTCTCAGGGCCGGTGCGATGGAATACAGAAAAACAGGTCGGGATCTCTCGAACTGCATCCGGCCGAAAGTACAGAGGTCGTTTCGAAATGAAAAACCCACTCTCAGATGCTGGTTGAATACCGAATATTCATTCTGCGCTTCCATTTGGCTGGCATGAGAGTTCACCGTGCAGTGAGCGGATCTGGCACGGTTTTGGCACGGCCGGAAATCATCAATTGGAGTGGTCGTAAAGTTGGAAAGTGCTTTAGAATCAATTCTGCTAGTTATGTCGGGGCGTAGCGCAGCCTGGTAGCGCACCTGCCTTGGGCGCAGGGGGTCGTAGGTTCAAATCCTATCGCCCCGACCATTAAACTTCTGAGCATAAAAGAGTTACCCCGCCTTCGATGTCCCGAAATGTCCAGTTGTCTTGCTTTCGCTTCCGGTCTTCAGAGGAAGCACGATCCGGACAACACTAGAGTGTGCACTCCGCTTTTGCTCGCTGACGGCCTGAGTGTACACGTTCATGGTGGTTCGAAATATCGGCGTGGCGCAAAAGTTCCTGCTGAACTTTCACGTCAACCCCGAGTTGACGCAGCATGCAAGAGTAGGTGTGGCGAAACGTGTGCCAGCCGATGCCTTCTCCCAGTTCTGCGGCCTTCACTGCTGGCTTGATCTGGTCTTCTAGCATCTTGCTCGACCGGAAGGGAAGCTCGCCAGCCTTCTGGAAACTAGCGAAGACCCAATCCGCTTCATGACCAAACATCGACGCGCGCTTCCAGGTGAACAGCACCTCGGCGAGTGCGGGATCGAGAGGCAGCCCGGATTCTGAATACTTCGTTTTCACGTCCCCGACTACGCCGTCCACGATCGCTCGTCGCACCAACACCGTCATTTGTTCCCAGTTGAAATCGAGCCACTTGAGTGCGAACAACTCACTGCATCTCAAGCCAGTGCTGAGGGCGACAATCACCGCGGTCCGACAGGGTTCTGCCAAACCGGAGATTAGCGTCTGAATCTCATCGCTGTTCAAGATGCGCGGCTCTGTCTGCCTTCGGCTAATGCCCTTCACCCGAACCAAGGCGACAGGGTTTACTCCCAGATCGAGCAGACCCCAGCGCATTGCGCAGTTGAAGATCACCGCCATGACATTGCGAATGTTGCCTTTGGTTTTCGGCGCAAGCGCGAGCGTTTTTAACCACTGCTCGATCGTGAACGGGGTGCCCTTGCTCGTTAGCTTGCGCAAGGTCCAGTCCTCCCACTTCGGCCGGATGTGCGTTTCGATGTAGGACCGGTACGCCAACTTCGTGGAGTGACGCTCTGGCATTTCCTCCGCAATGTAGCGATCCAAGAGAGCCCCGAACCCAATGGCCCGGGACGTAGGGTTTTCAGAATTGGCCGTCAACTGCAGATGCTCGCATGCTCTGAGAGCCTCCGCTTTCGTGGGGTACTGGTCGATCGCGCCAACCATTTCGCCGCGGCGATTCATCTTGCCATTGGCCCCATACTCGCGCCAGCGATATACCCACACATCTGGCCCGTTTTTGCGTTTGTCGAGTTGCAAGTTTCCGTGCTGATATCGAGTCCTCATTGGAGCAATTCTCCTTTTGGACTCGGGTGGCCCGAACACTGTAACTGTGCAGACATCTAGGCGTCTAGCGAGGATTCTCGGAACCGCCAGACCCGACCGATCTTCATTCCCGGAAGTGCGCCCGCTTGCGCCAAGCGCTTAACTGTTTTCGGATGCAGCTTCAGCAGTTCTGCAGCCCGATCCGCAGTTATGAGCGGTTCGCATCTGATCGAGTTTTGCTGTTCCGAAATCATCTGTTTCTCGAACACCTTTCTGCCCTTTGACGGGTGCGTAGGCTCAACAGCCTACAAGCCCCACTCCCGCCGGGTTATTGGAACACGCCGATCGCGTTCCACTCGCCCTCCAACTGCGACCTCAGGAGAGAACGGCGATCGTGTGTTTGCCAGGACGAAAATAGCCAGCGATTCTGAGGTTATTCGGACAGCACGTCCCACTTTCACAACTTCCAGATTTTCCCTCGATGAATCCAGGCCCACACCGTGGATGGTTTTACGCTAAGTACTTCCGCAGCTTCATTCACCGTCAGTAGTCCTGCCATTGCTCAGTCCTCCGTTACCAAATCTCAACCGTATCGAGAAGTCGCTTTGTAATTTATTTTCACTGGCTGGCTGCCGCTCCCAGCATGGCGGGATTGTCCGCGCAATCTGTTCGGTCAAAGAACTGCAGCCGTTTTTCATCGAAGTAAACCGGAAGCGACCCAACTCCGCCGTTCCGGTTCTTGCCAATGATCAACAGCTCGTCCTCAGGGATTGGCCTGCCATCATCTCCGACGGGCAAATAAGGCAACAGAACGACGTGACTGTGGGCCTCAATGTCACCGCTCTCTTTAAGATCCAGCATGGACGGCCGAGCGTTTATCCCGCCCTCGGGGCGCCGGAGCTGAGAAAGAAGCACGACTCCGACGCGCTCACTCTTTGCCAGTTGCCGCAAAGCATTGGCCACGTAGCCCACTCGGTCGCGCAACTCGCGACCTTGACCTTCCACGAGGCGGAGATAATCGACGACAATCAACTTCACGCCGTGGCGACGAATGTAGAGCCGAGCGCTGGCAAGCAATTCCTGAACTTTTAGAGATGGCCGATCGTCCACGTAGATCGGACACTCAGCAATCTCGCCCGCGGCCCGGAGAAGCTCTGGCCAGCGAGTGTTCTTAATCGTTTGAGGGTTGCGTATTTGAATCGCCGGCAGGGTGGACCTAGCGGCAAGGAATCGCTTTCCGATCTCAAGGGCTTGCATTTCGAGCGAGAAGACATAGGTTGGTGTTCGCGCGTAAGCACTCGCTAACACGATCTGAATGCCGAGTGCGGTTTTGCCCTTGCCCGGCAGTGCGCCGATAGTCCACAGTCGCCCTGGCGAATCCCACCGGTTGTCAAGTCTAAGCAGGGTATCCCGGTGGTCATTCCGACCAAGCCCTGATTTTGTGACTGCGTCTCAAGCTCGCGCAAAACTTCGGACATGAACTCTCTCACATGCCGGGCGGCCGTTCGCCCTGATGCAGCCTCGATCTCGAGGAGAGATTCTTGAACCCGCTCGATACAGTCACCGGTGGGTACCGAGATGTCGTCAGTTGCATTGACCAAACATTGGCCGGCGGCCCGGGCCTGGCGCCGTCGCGATTTATCGAGGATCATCTCCGCATAGTGTTCGACGTTGGCGATCCTCGCGAGGTCGGAAGTGACGTTGTCACCGAGCGTCACGATGTATGCAACACCGCCGACGGCGTCCAGTTGCCCCTTTGCGATCAAGGCGTCGGTCAGGGTCATATCGTCGACTGGCTTGCCGGCTTCAGCGAGCCCTGCAATGGCGTGGTAGATACGGCGATGAGAATCCAACGAGAAGTCTTGTGCTTTCACCAGCGGCAACACGCGGTAAAGGCATCCGGAATCCAACAGAACGCAGCCGAGCATCGTCTTTTCGGCGTCGATGTGGGTGAGGGCTTCCATCTAGTCGCTCTCCATCTGCGCCAGGGCGCGGGTTGCTGGGTTGTCGGTGAGAATGTTCACGGGTGCGCAGAGTCGCTCAGGAATGGATCCGCGCGATCGGTCGCACCAGTCCTTTTCGTCGTCCCAGAATGATCCTGCATTGAACCAACTGGCCGGATACGGAATGAAGTTTTGATCACGACCTTGGACGGACTGTGCGTAGAGCGTTATGCGCTGGGCAATGTAATGGAGCGCATCATCGAGTTGCATCGCTGGATGGTCCGCATCTCCGGCCATTACCACGCCAACCGCTTTCCGAATCGCTTTCTTGGCATCAAGCTTGTCACGCTTCCGAGGAAAGAGACTGTAGAGCTGGTCGGTCTGCGCCTCGGTTGGTTTGGAGTTTCTTCGTTCGTGCGAGGGACCGTCATGCAGGTCCGCAAACGAATTTGCGGAAAGGTTTTTAGATCCTGTTCTTGTTCCTGTTCTTGTTCTTGGCTTCGATGGGGCATCGAAGTCCCTTCGGAGGGCCTCCTGTTCTCGCGTCGGCTCGTTAGATGAAAAGCGGTCGCATATTTTTCATAAAACATTGCAAGGAAAGGGTTGTTTGGCAGTCCGTCATAGTCTCGTTGTAGACCGGCGCATTGCTTGTCGGTGGGCACTAACTGGTCCGCGATCTGATAGCGGGCCATCTCATGAACAAACACCATCTCGGATGACTCATCGTAGGAGCAAAAACCCGCTTCGATGGCCCATCGAAGCCCCTTCGATGCCCCTTCCGACGCAAGGCCGGTTTCGTGTGCGATGAGCGAGGTGGGCAGATAGTAGAGGCCGAGCATGTTCGCGTGCGGGTTGCTGAGAAGATAGAGCGCGACCAACAGCGCCTCACTGCCCGCTTCACGCAACTGCCGGCCAGTATCTCCGATCCACAACTGCGGACTAATTTTGGCGTATCTACGCATCAGTCCACACCATAGCTTGCCGGCGCAAGGTTCCCGAACTCCGGAAATGAGTTCGCGCCTTCGTTATTCACCGACTCTTTGCTGTCAGGGGTGCTGGTGGTTGCCGGTTGGGACTCGAGCCGAAACCAAGAGCAGCGACGTCCGCCCACTTCGCTGGTTCGGTTCGTGATTCGGAAGCCCAGGCGCCGAAGTTCAAAGATCCGGGCGTTATATTGGGCCGCACATTCAGTGATCTTTGGGAGGGGAACCCAGCCGCCGCGAGCACCAACCAGCAGGCTTAGGATCTCATCGCGTTGAGTGGCGTGAGAACTCACAGCGCCGCCCCCGGAGCACTCTGCCCGCGCAACGCCCGGGCGATTCGCTCCAGTTCCGCCAGCAGTTCACGCAGCCGTTTTTTGTTCCCACCAATGCCGGGCTCTTTGAGCTCTAGTTGCACTTCTTTCTGCCGCCGACGCAAGGCGTTGACCGAGACTTCCAGCATGCGGAGAAAGCGCCCTGTGGGGACAATCCAATGAATTGGACTTGACGGCTCGAGCGGATTAGGCCTAATCTGCGACTGTATCAATTCCATTTTCGGCTCCTAAGTGGCGAGTTTCCTTGACCGGGCTCGCCATTGTTGTTTCTGATTTCAGACGGCCACCGGCTCCCGACTCGAAAGCACGTGCTCAATCTGGGCCGCTCGGGACTTGATAATCTCTAGCAACACTTTGCGAACAGCACTGTCTTCATCCGGGCGTAGCTGTAGCTGCTCGCACTCCGCTAGGCTTAATCGCATTCTGCTAACTCCGCATCGCTGAGCCAGCTCAAACTGGGTCAGGTCCGCCATTCCGCGCATTTGTTTGAGTTTCATATATCGGGGCAGCCTCCTAATTCAGCATTCAGCAATTTTGCCGCTTGCCACACCTTAGCAAAATATGTACTCTACTTTCTACGATAACAATTGTAGAGCAGGCACTTAAGGCACTCGATGATCTCTCCAGATTTCCCTCCGATGACGTGGGCTTCTAATATCCAGGTTGAAGTGTCAGGTCGAGATCTGTCAGTCCACGGGGATGCTTCGTTTCCAGATCAGCAACCCGAGAGAGACCTGTTCCGGAACTATCGCGACTGGATGGTAGCTAAGACAACGAAGCGCACCGGCCTGAACGCACCGCACATTCGGTTCGGCAATGCTGACACGGATCAGCGGCTGATTGCCTTCGTGAGAGCGTTTGGACCCATTTGCGCAGAGTCTGTTGCAGAACGCGACACCGACGATTCCGTGGTTCGTACTGCCAAACAGTCTCTCGAAACGCTTCGCCGTGAACGGCGAACGTATGCAGCGGCATTGAATTTATTGGTTGAACTTGACAAGGAGAAAGCGGCTACTCCTCAGAGTATTCAAGCGTACGTTTCCGACATCGTCGACGGGTGCAAGGATTGGGCGTCAGAATGGCGGAGGGAACGGGCGTGGCGTAGGTCGCAGGGCCACCTCCCTCCAAGCTGGCATTTCGAGGAATCGGAATGGGAAAACCTTGTCCGCCTGAGCGTACAAGCTAGACAACCTCCAGACCTCGACGCCCTCTCACGGTTGGTTCGGGGTGGTAGCCCCTTAAATTCTGGACATCAGGTAATTTGCGCACTCGCCAATGCATTCAGAATTGAAGTGACCCACTTCGGAAATACTCGTTGCGAAGCGCCCCCTGGGTACGCTCTGGTCTTCGGCGTTCGGCCCGTTCTGTACTACCTCTTGCGCTTAGAGTATCTGCACAGTGGGGCACAGAAGTGTGCAAATGAGTTCTGCCGCCAGTTCTTCCTGCGCGATCGGGAAGGCCAACAGTATTGCTCAGAGGAGTGTTCCAGAAAACAACGCCAACGAGAGTATTGGCAGACTAGCGGCTCAAAACTGCGGCGAAAGCGCAATTACGAGAAGCAACGGACGTAACGACAACTCCCTGACGGATCTACCAGCAGCTATCCGGTGCTGAAGCGATTGTAGCGTGCGAGTCCAAATCCGTCTGGTGTGAATCCTCCAAAGAGTCTGCTTTACCCGCGGAAACATTGATGGTCAGCGCGCCACGAGATCCGAACTGGCCGAACTTTTAAGGATGGTTAACATTGCCTAGAATTACCGTGGAAATGTGAAACTGACCGAATTTTTAGGTTCGTCTGCGTCGAAGACCTTGTCCCAGGAGGTGCGAAAGGCCTCCGCCGTCTCTTTCCATGACAGTCGCCTCGCCCAACGGGCTAGGAAGAGCATGTGGGCTTTGGTCAGTGTGCGTTTGCCGTCGCCCCAGGGAACTTCTTCGAAAGCTACAACGCCACAGCGGCGGCAGTCAACGCGCCGCACGGTGTACAGAAGTGAAGACGAGAAAACCCCACAGGGGAATGAAGTCAAAGCGCCGCTTCAGAGAGTTGGTCGTAACCGGGCGCCGGTAAATGGCAGCGCGAGCAGACCGCGGTCGAACCCTTGCGCGGTCGCACGGCGACTTCGATGCTCTTCTCGTCGGCACCGAAGTGGGCGTGCTGGTAGACAAAACCCCGAAAACGATGGCAGCGGTCTAAGATCGTGATCAGTTCCATGGCGCGGAGGCGAGCGGCGACGAAACCTCTACCACAAACCGCTCCGAGGCCCAGTTCGCGTTTCCGCCCCGATGAGCTGTGCCCCTTCGGAGAGACCGTCAAGGATCTTAATGAGGGTTCTGGGAGCACCACATTGAACCACGGCGGGGGCCGCGGGATGGGTAAACACTGGGCGACCAGGGAGGATCTACTACTTCTTACCACAATGCTGGTCGAGAAATCGGAAGACATCGTCGGCCCAGACGGCGGATCCAAAGTAACCGAACGCGTGGCCGTCTTGCGGGGAGTTCCCATAGGGGGGATAGATCTTCACCTCGTACGGTTTCCTCGCGTCCTTCATCACTGCGGAGAGGACCTTGCTCGGCGACAGGTCATAATCGTTCTCGGCCTGGAAAAAAAATATCGGCGCG
>DATBYA010000089.1:0-27868 GCA_036514015.1 Candidatus Sulfotelmatobacter sp. | reverse complement strand
GACGCGTCCGTAGCGGGCGCGAAAAAGCATGTCGCGATTGGGCCAGAGCGTATCGATAAGACCTTTGTGCCAGCGGGCGCGCTGCCGGGCAAGCGATTTCAAGTCCGTAGGCACTTCAGTCCAGCAAGTCGGATCGGGGATAAAGTCAATGTGGTAGGAGCGGTTTTGCTCACGGAGCCGGCGGTGCATGCGAACCACCAGATCAAGATCTTCTCCGACGGCGTGAGTGCGAAAGCCGCCGACTTGCATGACCAGATCACGCTGAAAGACTCCGAACGCTCCGGAGATTATGGGAAGCATGTTGAAGCCCGCCCACGCTTCGCGGCCGACCAGGAACGCCCGGAGGTATTCAATGACCTGCATGATTTCAATCGCACTCTTTGGCAGGCGAACTTCCTCGATCTGGTTGTTGACGACGCGGGAACCGTTCAGAACGCGCACGATGCCGCCCACCGCCACCATGCGGCCCGGATCGGCGAAGACTCCCGCCATGATACGGATCAGAGATTCTTTTTCGAGAATTGAGTCGGCATCGACCACGCAAATGTAGGGACTGGTGGCGGCATTGATTCCGGCATTGATGGCGTCAGCCTTGCAGCCAGCAGCTTCCTTGTCGAGAACAAACAGGCGTGAGTCCACGGGACTGCGATAGATGGAGCGAAGCGGTGCGGTGGCGATGTCGGCAATGTAGAGTATGCGGGCGGCCTGCAGCCGATAGGCTTGTCTCAGCTTTTCCATGGTGTCATCGCTCGATCCATCGTTGACGACGATAACTTCGAGGCTGGGATATTCGAGTCCGAGCAGAGCTCCGACACTGCCGACAATGGAACGCTCCTCGTTGTGCGCGGGAACGATGAGAGTGATGGGCGGAGTAAAGGGAGAGGCTTTCACCAACTCCAGACGCTGACTACCGAGACGATGACTGTGGCGGACATTCTTGACAATCGCAACAATGAGTAGTGCCAGGTAAATAACGTTTGACAGCACATAGTAGAGGAACAGAGTATCGTTCGAGATGGCGAGAAGATGCAAGGTCAGTGCGCCCCAGCCGCGAATGCCGCCGCTTGGCCGGTAAGTTCCACTTGTTTTCTTGCCTTTGTCACAACTTCCATTAAGGTAGTCTCTTCGGACGGATAATCGGAACCATCGAAGGTGCTGACAATTTTCTCGATGGCACCCGAACGCTCGAGTTCGGAGACAAACGATTGCAAGGCATAATCGTCTCTGGTGGCAACGACATCCTCGAGGATCTGCTCGAGTTGCGGCTCCATCCGAGCCAGTACCCATGCGGCGCGCTGGCGAACGTGACGGTTGACGTCGCAGAGGGCGCGCACCAGGATCTTGATCTTGCCGATGTTCTCGATCTGTCCCAGCGCTACCACGGCGCGCAGACGAACAAACCATTCTGGATCGGAGGCTAAAGTGTGGAGCGCAGGCAGACCGTAGGGAGTGTTGGTATTACCGAGAGCGCGGGCGGCCGAAGCGCGCACTTCCGGTAAAGGATCGACTGCCAGCACCAGTAACTCCTCGCCCAGTTCAGGCGAGGCCAACTCACCGAGCACGCGGGCCAGCAACTCGCGAACTGGTCCGTTGGCGTGCTCGACATAGTTGATCAGTACCTGGGGGTGGGCACGGCAACAATTTACCAGAGCATTTTTCAAAGAACGTTCCGGCGCGTCGAATTGACCGGTCAAGATGCGGTCGAGAATCGGGATGGCGGCTTCCGTGCGGGCGGTGCGCCCAAGGCCACGGACCGCGGCAATACGAGTTTCCCGCAATCGCGAATCCAATCCTTCGGCGAGAGCAGGGATTGCTTCCACCGCGCGAGTGCGGCCCAAGGTCAGTAACGCGGTTCGCTGTTTCCATCCGCGGGCGGTTCGCGCTTGGTAAATTCGCATATCGAGCAATCCACTGACGCGAAGACAATCCAGCAGCGGGGGCAGTTTATCGGCTGACGACATCTCGATGCTGTCGAGCAGAATCGATTCGACGATGTTGCAATCGAGCGGATCGAAGCGCCACTCTTCGGCGGAGATCTTGCCTGAGAGAATTTCGTCCCAGTGGGAGCGCAAAGCGACGGTGCGCTCATTCCTTCTGCGGAAGTAGCGGGCGCGGTACCATCGTCGCAGCACAATGAATCCAACCAGGAGAAAGATTCCCAGCAGCGAGACTAGAATCGCTTGTAAGACCAGGCCCGCCGGCCCAAGTTTTTCGATTGCCTTAAAAATGGATTCCATAACTCAGTCCGAGGCTGGTATCCGTTTGACCCTGGTTGCGGTTCTGGCGGGCGACATATCCGTTGATGTCTTGACGGGCGGCAAACTGATAACGCAACCCACCCCCAACCGCGTGGGCGGAGAAGCGCTCGATCTGATCAATCTGGGCGAAGTTTTCACTGCCCACCGCGAAGAAAAGGTTGCCAGTGACTCGATGTTGCAGAGGAAATGCCAGTTTGGTCCAGCCGGATGGCGTCCACCCGACGGAAGTGCCCACAAAACCGGTGCGAGCGCCAGTCAGGTTCAGTGACCAAGTCCAGTCGCGAGGAAGATAGACAACCTGACTTGTGTTCAGGGTAAGCACGTGCGCCCCTTGATACCAGAACCAATGTTGCTGGTAGGAACTTTCCAGTCCGTGGAGCCAACGATTTTCCATTCGGAAGCCGTGCCCATATGCGAAGAACGCTTCGTTGGTGGGCACGACGCTCTGACTACTGGCAACGGCGCTGCCCACGCTGATCGAATCCTGCGTCCTGACGTGGAAGGTGCCGCTGGCTAGGAACTTGACGGCATCTTGGCCAAATAGTTGATACGTGTTGACGCCGAAGACGGTGGACCATCGTTGGTTCCACCGGGACGCTAGGCTAAGGCCCTGGGTCTGGCCGCTGTTGGCGTAGTTGAAGAAATCGACGTCTTCCCCGATGCGCAGTTCGTGTTTGGTGTTTTCGCTCAGGCCTGCCAGACCGGCTCTCGCATCCTTATTTTGCGAATCGAACTGAAGAGTCTGTTGGTATTCCGAGCGCGCCTCGGGAGTGCGGCCCAACAGCGCCAGCACTCGAGCGCGGCGGGAAAGAATCTCAGGATCCGCGGGGGAGATTTTCCTAGCATCGTCGAGTGTCCGCAAAGCTTCGATGTAGTTCTGTTGCCACAGAAGGACGTCCGCGAGGGCGGTCAAAATCTCCGTATCATTCGGGAATTTATCCAGGACAAGTTTAAAATCGGCTTCTCCCTCCGACCAGCGGCCTTTCCAGGCCAGCAATCGTCCACGCCAACCGCGAGCCTCCAGGTCTTCAGGTGCGTTGGCCAGGCGCTGCTCTACGATGCTAAGCGCGGCATCGATGTGCTGATTCTCAACTTCATTGCGAACTCGTATCTGCCATTCGTCAATGGTTTGCCCGGCAAGAAGTTGCACGAAAACGAGTATCAGCAAGACCGCGATAGCAGTCCTTTGAGCTAGCTCGAGCGGTTGGTGAATAGATTTCTTTTTAGACACTGTCACGATAAAAACAACGGAAGTTGATCCTGTCGATCCGAAGCCAGCGGGTTTGGCGCACGGCCTCTGGTCCGGCGGGAGCAAGTCAATTCAGGAAAGGACACAACGGGTGGAACGTAGCCAGGCGCGGCAATGCACCGTCGTTACTCTCTTCAGTGATTGTGGCCTTAAGTGGCTTTCAGCGTAAGTTACACAAGCCCAACAGACCTACGTGCGCAGGAAGATGGAGTGTTCCGATCTCCTGCAATTGCCCCGAGCAGATCAGTACAAGTAGTGAATGCGAATCGAAACGCTGTCGTCGGGCCCGAGTTCTTGCAGAACAACGTGGCGGTTATCCGGGGACAGTATCGCACCGCCTGTAACTGTCGCTATGGGACGCTGGAATTCGAAGGTGAGCCCGGTCACAGAATCATGGGACTTCACTTGCAGCACGACTTGCGCGGGTATGGAGGCGGCGGTCACGGTCCATTGAAGACGATCACGAGCGCGCCAGAATGTTGCAAAACTCACCATGTCGGTTTTTAGGATATCGGCAGGGAGTTGGCGAAGTAACTCTTCCTCGGCTGCAGCTTTCAGGGGGGATTCGTTGGAGTGAATCAACACCACGCTTACGGCTCCGTTTTCAGCGTTGGCCAGGATCACCTTCAAAGCCTGCGGCACTCGTTTAGCAAAGCCGGGAGATTCCTCGTCTTCGATCGTCACCGGAAATTCATAGATCTCGCTGTCTTCCTCAAAACCCATGTCGCGCGGAAGCGCATAAGGAAAGTTGGAGAGAACATCATCGGCGGTGAACGATGAGTCGAACTGATAGTCGGACCGTTCAAGAACCTCGGGCAGAGAATGTGGGACGCGCAGATGCCCGGCACGAAAAAATATCGTATCTTGACCGGGGATTTCTCCGTCCAACAATTCCTTGCTCACTCGAACTTCGCCGAACACGGTGGCTCCCGAGGCGGTATCGAATCCCAATCCGCGAGGCTGGTAGCTGGGGTAGATTTCATGACCCGAGCCCAGTTCGAACTTGTTGAAGCCTCGCGAATGGATGATGGAATGGCTGCCAACAGTCGAGCCACCTGATTTCAGTTGTCGAAGAGTTTCGAGGTTGGGCTCGAAAAAGAAAGCTTTGCTGTTGGCATCATCGACATACTTAGTTTGTATGAAAAAAGTACTTTTGGCTTGATTCGCCTTCTCGATACGCGCAAAGTCGAGAGCCGGAGCAAACGAGTTCTCCCAATCCACATCATGGGAGAGCAGCAGGGCGGACTGCTGGCCTCCGGGGATTGTCGCCAGGCGCACCCAATCCTGGGCGTAGTTCTCGTACCAGGCCCTTAGGATCAGCAGCCAAATGTCCGCGCCGGGTTCGAAAGCATTCACATAGTGGCGCTGGGCCTCATAGTCGCGATTGTTCTGACTACGCAGCACGACATCAAGCAGACTCAGTCCGAGGAGGTATACCTTTCCTTTGCCAATCGAGTTCGTCAACAGCGCGGCGGTGCCGTCGTCAAAGTGCGCCAGCACCTCTGCACCGGTATCGGGAACATATCCGTTACTCCAGATAATTTCAGGGAAGTGATCGCTTCCCAAACTAGCTTCGAGTTCCTCTGGGCGATTCAGATACTTCATGACCGGATCCGTCGTGCCAGAAAACGCGAGGTGATAACGCTTGCGCGAAGGCGCGAAGGTGCGAAAACCGAAGAGCGACTGAATGCCTCCCCAAAACACGTTCTGCGCGAAAATAAATCCCCCTTGTCGTACGAACGTCGTTAGCTGTTCGGCTTGAGGCTGGGTAAAAGTGTGTGAATCCACACTGGGGTAGAGAATGACTAAGGGATGGCGGAGAGCTTGTGCAAAATCGCGAGTGATAAAAAAAGGAATGCCCATTTCCTTCAGCGAATGCACGAGTGCAAGAGGATTTTCAGGATCGGGGTCGGGACGGGTCCAAAGCACCGCGACCTGAAGCGGGAAGGATTCTGGAAACTGCTGGAATGGGTCGAGGTGTCGGTGAGCGATGTCGTGCAAGCGTACTTGTTTGGTTCGCAAGGGAAGCGTGGCCTTGGCGGCAAGCTTCCAAGCAGCGACCGGCCCGGCCAAACTCAACACCGATAGCGCGACCGCTAGAGACCGTTTCAACCGCAAATCCTTAAGACATTAATGACCTTGCGCGAGAACATGGATCTAAGTATGAGGCATGTAAGGAGAAGGCAAGAAAGCGGAAGTCTCGGACCTGCCGTGCGCGTCGGCAACGGGCACAAGGAGCGACGAGCACCGGATGCGGAATATGAATAACGAAAAGAATCCGAGTATAGGACGGTCCCGATCCTACATTTCGGTCCTTCTCCAACAGAACGCTCTCCATCCAAATCCCTTAGCGCCGAAGAGGCGATGGTGATTCAAGTGCAAGCCCTTCCGTCGTCGCTGCCTGGTAAAGCAGCCATTTCCCTCATGTCCATTCCATCATTGAGAATTGGTCCTCTGAATGCTATGGTGATATCAACTCGACAATCGACACAGTTTCGGCTCAGCCGACCGAACATCCACCGTTTTTGATCCCGTAGGATGCGGGCGCGCGACGGTATCGTCGACTACCGCGGCAGCGGGATTGTGAACGCTATTGAACAGCAAGCATTTATCCCTTTCCGCACGATTGAGAGTCATCTCCACGTCTAGGATGGTCATCTGGGCGAACGTCACGAATAGTTTCAAGCCGATGGCACTGATTTCACCGAGATTCTCCGCATGCATGCTCGACGCCTGATCTTTCGTCACGCGCTGGTCTCCCTTTCGTTCGTGCTGCTATACCTGCTGCTGAACCGGCCGGAGGTTATTCTTATCTCTCGGCTTGGATTCATTACCTGGTATCCGGCCATCGGCCTGGTCATGGCGCTCCTGTTGGGTGTAAGTCCGTGGTACGCCCTGTTGGTCTTTTTCTCCGAGGCTCTGGCTGGCAAGGCTATTTACGGACAGCCGCTCATATCCTTCAGCAATACCCTGGGTGCCGCGGGGAGCGCTCTTTGTTATGGCGCGGCAGCCTACGTATTGCGCGGGCCCACGCAAATCGATCTGGGGCTGCGCCGCCGTCGGGATGTGGTCCGCTACGTTATCCTGAGCGCGGCCGCGGCATCAGGAGCAACGATTTTTGGTGTCGTATCCCTGATCGCCGATCACAGCATTGCCCGGGGTGAATACAGGTCTTCGGCTGTCGGTTGGTTTCTGGGTGACGCAATCGGCCTGGTAGGTATCGCTCCGTTTCTTCTCGTCCATGTCTTTCCACATGTTCGGAGTTGGCTCGCACCCACCCCTTTCCTGCCGCAACCCGCCAGAGCGCGTTCCACCGTACCGAAAGCCACTTTTGGTGTGATCGCGGAAGCTTCCGGCCAAGCGTTGTCGATACTCATCGTCCTTTTGATCATGTTTGGGTTCAAGGGGGGGCGCTACGATCATTTCTATCTGAGTTTTATTCCGATCGTCTGGATCGCGATGCGGCATGGAATCCGGCGCGTCGTCACCGGTCTGTTGGCCCTGAATTTCGGAATTGTCGTCGCGATGCATTTGTTCCCACCCAGCGCAATCGTGTTCAACAGAGTCGCCCTGCTTATGATGGTGCTGTCCGCGGTGGGACTCATCGTGGGATCCGAAGTCAGCGAGCGACACCGCCTGACCATTGATCTGAATAAACAGACTACGTTTCTGAATTCCCTCATACAAAATAGCCCGCTGGGAATCATCGTGCTTGACCGGCGAGGCGCGGTCGAGCTGGCAAATTCCGCTTTCGAGAGGCTGTTTCAGTATGAGCGGAACGAACTTGCCTCGATTGACATCAACCGAGTAGGTGTACCCGACGATGAGGCTTCCGATTCCACGGAACTGATTCGTCAGATCTTTGCCGGAAAGGCCCTGAACAAAACCGTCCGGCAGCGAAGAAGGGACGGAAAGACTCTTGACCTGGCGCTTCATGGAGTTCCGCTGTTCGTCGGCGGTGAGGTAGGGGGCGCCTACTTGATCTATGAGGACATTTCGGACCAGATCAGGACGGCGGAAGCGCAGCGGCAACATGCCGAGTCGTTGCACCGCCTGGTGCAGGAGTTGGAACTCCGCACAAAGCAGACGGCCTTGTTGAATGAAATGGGATCTCTGCTGGCCTGCAGTGGAACGGTCAAGGAGGCCAGCGCCGTCGTTGCCAATTCCATGCAGAAGCTTTTCCCGGCCGCTCCTTTTGGAGCGCTCTATTTGTTCAGATCGTCGCGAGATCTTATCGAAGCAACAGCTCGGTGGGGGCAAAAAGACATATTAGCGCCGACATTTCCTCCCGACGCATGCTGGTCTCTTCGTCGAGGTCGACCTCACTGGAGTGGGCATCCGGGAACGGATATCGGCTGCCAACATTTGAACGAGAGTACAACGAACGAGTCTCTATGCGTTCCCATGGTGGCGCAGGGAAACACGATTGGCGTCTTGCTTCTGGAATTCCAGAGCGCACCGGAACATCGATACGAGTTTGCCAACGAGAGTTTTCGGGACACGCACCAGCCCTTAGCCATCAGTGCAGCCTCACAGATCGCCCTTTCGCTGGCAAGTCTGCAGTTGCGCGAAACCCTTCGTGAGCAGTCGATTCGTGATCCGCTGACTCGCTTGTTCAACCGGCGATTTCTGGAGGAATCGTTCGAAAGAGAGCTGCAATTGGCAGATCGCAAGAAGCAATCGGTCGCCGTCCTTTTCCTCGACCTCGACCACTTCAAGAGATTCAATGACACTTTCGGCCATGATGCGGGAGACTTGGTACTTCAGTCCCTGGCCGATCAGTTTCGCAATTTCTTTCGCGCCACCGACATATGCTGCCGCTATGGTGGCGAGGAATTCGCGATTATCCTGCCTGAGGCAACTTCTAAGGACGCGGCTACCCGTGCGAACATGCTGCGCCTGGAAGTAAAGAGTCTGCGGCTGCAGTATAAGAAGCAGTCGCTGGGGCAGCTCACGCTCTCGGTGGGCGTAGCCGCATTTCCCGAGAACGGTTCAACATCCAGCGAGTTGCTCAAAATCGCGGACCAATGCCTTTATGAATCCAAAGAGCGCGGCCGGGATGTGGTGACCGTACCTTCTACGCAAAATGCGTAGCTGGATTGTCGATTCTTGCAACTCGCGGCGCCGGGCCGGAAGCAGACTGCGATGATCGGCAACCACCAGCCAAGGGGCTCGAGCTCTCGAACTCGGAATTGGGGATCAAATCCACCCGATTGCTAGCGGCAGCGAGGGGATGACGAACCAGTAGTTGGGAGTACGACTCAAGCTTTACCTCACGAATAGGCAAGCCGCCCTGCTGGAGGTCACCTTTCGCTGTCGGCTTTGTAATCAACGAACGGCCAAGGACAATCGAGCCGCCACTGGGACGTAGGCTTCGGTTTTGTGACGATAGGCTCAGGCGGCTTGGGTTTGTCAGCGCGCTTTTTCGGATCGGACGACGGATCGGCGAGAGTATTCTGTTCACCAGCATAACCCTCTCAACAAAACAGTGGCGCAGCGGTCCCTTTAGGCTGCGCCACTAAAGGAACAGGCGGACGCTGGGGGGGCCGCATCAGTTCCTCCGCCTCTCCTACAATTTTTCCAATTTATGATCGCCCTTGTGGGAGGTCTGTTCAGAATTGCACAGTCTGCAAATAAATCGTCGGAGTGTCGCGGACTGGGTCTTGCCTCTTCCTTCAAGATTAACGACCAGAAGTGTTCAAGAGTGAACATCGCGGTATCGCGTTCAGTGCCGTTCCCTGGTCTCACCCATGACGCCTCGCCCGTCCTCCTGTCCTGCTTTCAATCGCTCAAGACCGTTATAGAAGAGCGTTCCATTGTCTGGAATTTCTCGGTAACGAATTCCGGCAGCATCTCTTCCAGCCTTCTTGAGAGCCACTCCTGTAATTCAGAGCTCTGCTCTTGCGAAAAAGAGACAAAGCGAACACCAAGATGACCGGTTGTACACCAGCAGATTCTCGATTCTGCCACGAATGGCTCTGCGTAGTCGGGTAAGGTGAACCGAACCCCAACGTCTTCCCCGGCAGCGAGCGGAACGAACGTATTCACGGCCATGCCACCTTCGCTGATGTTCACGCTATGGCAGAGAACTTCCGGCATGCTCTGTCTCAGGATGGTGACGGGAACAGCGACCGGGTGACGGAAATAGCGCCGCCGTTCCCTCAATATCAATCCGTAAGCGGGCTTGAGAGTGCCGCTGATGGACAGCGCCGAGAGAGGTCTTTCGAAGACGAAACTTGATCTCTGACGCAAGGCGGACGTAGTTCTCGGGTCACTGCTACTGATGGCAAACGTTACCGCCGTTCGATTTGATGGGGAGAGACGTACCTCGTTAAGAACACGACCGGACTGTTCTCCCAGCTGGAGATCAACAACAACGGCATCGAACTTTCGGCAGTTCAACAAGTGAATCGACGCTGGCATTTCCTGGCAGACATCGGGCGAAATAGATAGGTCTTGTAAGGCGTGGCCGATCTGCTGAATTGTGACTGGATCAGCGGACACCAGAAGCGCAACAGCGATTGCCGTAGTCAAAGAGCACCCCTCATAATCGATTCGTTGAGAACCCAACACCGCAGTTTATTCTTGCATCGCGCCACCATCACGCCCCTAGGTTAGCGGACAAGGCGCATCCCGAGGCGCCACGCAGGCTGTCGGCAACTTTGTCAACCAACAATGGCCGGCTGAAGTAGTAGCCCTGAATCTCATCACATTGATGTGCCCGCAGGAACGACAATTGTGCTTCGTCTTCGACCCCTTCGGCAATCACCTTGAGACTCAGGCTTTTCGCCATGCTGATGATCGCAGTTGTGATCGCCGCATCGTCAGGGTTTACCGCGACATCCCGGACAAATAAGCGGTCGATTTTAAGCTTGCTGACCCGAAATTGTCTCAAGTAGGCGAAGCTGGAATATCCGGTCCCGAAGTCGTCAATCGCCAGCGTCAACCCGATAGCTTTTAATTCCTGAACCACTGATAGCATCACGTCTGCGTTGGCCAGAAGTAGGCTTTCTGTCAGTTCAAGTTCAAGATATTGCGGGGCAAGGCCAGTCTCAGCGAGCACTTCTCTGATGAAATCGCAGAAGCCCCGTCGGCGAAATTGCACCGCTGATACGTTGACTGCGACCGTCACCGCAGGAAGCCCTTCATCCTGCCATTGCCGAGCCTGAGAACAAGCTGTCCTAAGCACCCACTCACCGATTGGCACGATCAGGCCGCTGTGCTCAGCAATTCGGATGAACTTATCGGGTGGCACAAGACCCAATTCCGGGTGTTGCCAGCGAAGAAGCGCCTCCAGCCCGGTAACCCTCCCTGTGGCAATATCCATTTGCGGCTGATACATCAAGAACAGTTCCTTCTTTTGCAGTGCGGACCGCAAGCTCTTTTCCAAGGTCAATCGCTCCACGACCTGGGTATTCATGTCCTCGGCGAAGAACCGAAAGGAGTTGCGTCCATGCTCCTTTACCGTATACATGGCCGAATCCGCATTCCGGATCAGCGTTTCGCTGTCCGCACCGTGTTCGGGAAAAATGCTGATGCCGATGCTGCAACTAATATTGAGGGAGTGCCCTTGAATGGCGAATGGGGCGGTCACCGCCTCCATCAGCCGCCCAGCGGCATCCTCTGCCTCAGACGAGTCCCTTACGTGCGTCAGCATGATCAGGAATTCGTCGCCACCTAAACGGGCGACGGTGTCCTGATCCCGGGCCGATGCCTTGAGCCGTGTTGCCACCTCTTGCAGAACAAGGTCGCCGACCGAGTGTCCCAGAGAGTCGTTGACGTCTTTGAACCTGTCCAGGTCGAGGAACAGGACCGCGACTTCATGTTTGTTCCGACGAGCGGCTGCGAGTGCCTTCGCCAATCGATCCTGAAGAAGGGTCCGATTGGGTAACTCCGTAAGAGCATCGTAGTAGGCTAGGAACTGGACTCGTTTCTCGGCGAGTTTGCTGTCGGTGATGTCGCGAAAGTACCAGATCCGGCCGCGATACTGCCTTCTTGAATCGACGAGAGGTGCGGAGTAACGGTCGAACACCTTCCCATTCTTGAACTTAATCTCGTCCCTGCTCTTTTCATCCCGATGATCATTGAGATACTCGACCCTCGCGACGAAGGCGTCCGGATCTTCGACTTTATCCGTCACGTGCTTGAGTACGATCAGGTCATCGCGCGTGCTCAGCAGTTCATCGGGTATTCCGAAGTGGATCCCAAACTGCTTGTTCGCCAGAACGATGTGATCTGCGTCATCGACGACAAGGATGCCATCAATTGTCGTCTCGGCTTGCGCCTCCAGCAGTGCAGTTTTGAACAACAGGGCTTCCTCTGCCTGCTTGCGCTCGGTGATGTCGCGAACGGTCGCCAGCAGCGTAGGCCGCCCGCTCAGCGTCAATGCCGTCAGGCATACTTCAGCCGGAAACACATCGCCGTTCTTGCGCTGGTGCAACCACTCGAAACGTTCCTTGCCATTGAGAAACGCCGTGGCAATCTTCCGGTCTGCCGCCGTGCGAGACGGCGTGCCGTCCAGTTGGTTCGGGGGTGAGATATCGGCCGGGTGCAGCATGGGGTCCCCGGCGGAGTATCCGAACATCTCCAGGGCAGCTGAATTGCAATCCAGAAATCCTTTTTCGTCCATCAGCCAGGTCGCATCGGCCGAGTCCTCGAACAACACGCGATACTTGTTCTCGCTGTTTTGTAGCATCTCCTCGGACCGCTTGCGCCCGCTAATGTCTTGCTTTATGGCGATAAAGAATCGATTGGCAGGATTGCTACGGTCTCGCGTTACGGGCGTGATGGTCATCTCTTCGGTGTACGTTGTGCCATCTTTCCGCCGGTTGTCGATCTCTCCTCGCCAGACCTTGCCCGATGAAATCGTTGACCAGAGATTGGCATAATAGCTCTCGGACTGCTTTCCGGATTTGAACATGCGAGGGTTCTTGCCTAAGACTTCTTGCTCGCTGAAGCCACTCATCGCAGTAAACGCCTGATTCACCCACAGTATCTTGCCTTCATAGTCTGTGATGACGATGGCATTGGCAGCCGCTTCCAGGGCCGCTGATTGCAAGCTCAATTGCTCTTCCGAACGTTTTCGCAGAGTGATGTCCCGAACAATCGCCGAAGCCCCCACGATGAGCCCGGTCGCGTCCTTAATCGGCGAGATGGACACGGACACGTCCAGTAGTGACCCTGCCTTCGTGAGTCGTTGAGTTTCCAAGGACTTAATCGAAAGTCCCCTTCGTACCCGCTCCATGATGAATCCGGTTTCAGCCTCTCTCTCTGGAGGCAACAGGAAGGAGAAGTGTCGTCCTACCACTTCATACGGGGTGTAGCCATACATTGCCTCCGCTGCTCGGTTCCAGCTGGTGATCACCCCAGTTATGTCTTTTCCGATAATCGCGTCCTCCGAGAACTGCACAATGGACGCGAGCTTCTGCAGTGTTTCTTCCCCGACCTTCCCCGGAGTGATTTCTGAAAGAAGCCCAGCGGCAGCTCGAGCCTCGGTTTCGTCACAAGCCACAGAAGCACTATCATGTGCCCGGAACCATTCCCTGCTCCTTCTCTGGATCAACGACCCATACTGTTCTTCACTTGCCCGTAAGCCCTCCTCGGATTGGCCCAGCTTTCTGAGATCAACGGCGATTCCAAGGCTCAGTAGCAAAACCGGGGAAGCACAAAGCAAGAGTGCGGCAATCGGTGACAACCAAGTGGGAAAACCGAAAACGCCACTGTGCTTAAAATACTCATTCTCCGCTGCAAGAAAGAGCAGAACGGTCGCGTAGCAAACAACTCGAGTCAGGAAGTAGGGCTTGAACATAATTCTCAGGGCGGCGGATTTTGCTGACGCTGCACCGGGCGGTATGCGACTCGAGATGCATCTCGAGGTCCAGTCTTACATCCCGGCTATGTCATTGAGCCCACTCGCTCGGTCGGAAACGAAGAAACCCGGAAGGCGCCCGGTTTTCGCTAGCGTGGACACGATTCCAGTTTATGGACAGTCAGAGGCTGGGTAATTTGACCGGGGAGTTCAGCCTGATGATCGATCGCAGAGCCACGGACAATGGGAATAGTGTTGCCAACAGTTCCCGGACCGGCTGTGTCGGTTCGGCAAATTCAGCTCCTCGGTGCGAGGGCCGAGCTGTGGCCGGGTCGGTGTCGAATGGCTTTTGTTCAAGCCCACCGAATCATAGCGAACAGCACGGCAACAATCACTAGCCCAACCTTCACCAGTGACGGCCACTTCTCTACAAACACGTTTCGCATGTAAGGTGTCCTTCTAAAGAATGGTCCAAAGGCAGGTTCTCCTCTGAACCGTCCTAAACCTACCGGGTGAGCACTGCCGTTCCATCACCATGCCATCGCACGCAAAGCCTCGTTTAAACTCGCGGACGCGCTCTGTGTGAGTGCAGGCAAGACAGACCGTGTGCGTAACCCTGCCGTCTCTACGAATGCGGTACATAATAACTAAAGCGTACACGATGTCTTCCCGTATCAGGTCGATTAGTTTCGCCTTTTGGTTGATAGTTAGCCTCGTTAGGTGGGGTACCAATGCCCTCAGCACCGCGCATCGATGAAGCGTAGTGTTGAGGCATGTACGCCACAACCACACATTGCGGCCCGGACACGTTCATAACCTACAACGACTGTTAGACCCGCACTCAGCATGACTACTTTGAAAAGGGTGTGCCTCGTCTCTGAATCTCTCAAGCCCGTTGGTAGGTGGGTAGGACAGCTGCAGAAATAATGCCGATACCAAGGTCCCTCGCTGACCGGACGGGACCACCTCGCTGCGAGAAAAGGGGAAAGCTTGACAAGGGCGCAACAATGACTCCGGGCACGACAACCAGCCTTAGAGCCTGTAACAAAACTCCCTTGTTAGCGCGGTGGCTTCTCCGGCATTCTATTGTTCGTAGTTGCTTCGAGGAGATCTTCACATGGGTGCCGTGCTTATTCCTGATGGGGTTTGATCGAACCGATTCTCCCGATGCCTTTGCCCAAGCCGCGACGTGGCCGACCGCGCCTGACAGACTGCGCTTGCCGCGCGGGCATTATCTTTGTGCTCCGAAGCGGTATTCCCTGGGGGATGCTACCGAAAAAAGATTGGGTTGCGGCTCCGGCATGACCTGCTGGCGGCGGTTGCGCGACTGGCAGCAGGATGGAATTTGGGATTTCATCCATTCCGCATTGCTGGACTGGCTTTCGCGTGATGGTCAGATCGACTGGTCGTGTGCTGTCGTCGACAGCTATTCGGTGCGCGCAGTTTTTGGGGGCTGCTGACTGGGCCAAATCCCGACTGATAGGGCTAAGCGGGGTAGCAAGCGCCGTTTGATTTGCGATGGTAACGGCATTCCGTTGGCAATCAAACTCACGGCAGCCAACTGTCACGTTTTCAACCCAGGCTCTACCCTTGCTCGATCGCATTCCGCTGCTCCAGGGGCCGCGTGGTCGGCCGCGCTGTCGCCCGGACAGCGTGCTGGGGGACAGGGCGTACGATGCCGAGCGAATTCGACGTGCTTTGCCTAGCCGCCAAAATCTTGCCTCGGCTCGCAATGCGCAATACGAAGCATGGTAGCGGGCTGGGGCGATCACGCTGGGTACGGAACGACTTTGGCTTCCCAGAAGCCCGTCTGGATAGTACTGCGTGCATAAGGCCCGTTGCGGTCAAAGACGCCGCTCAGAAATAGGAGCCTCAATTGGCTTTGACCCGAACTTAACGCACCTTTCCGTTCTTGTCGAACGTGAGCACGACGACGATCCTATTCACTAGCTTGCCGTGCACCGTAAGCGGCCGGTACTTCCATTGCTTCACGGCATCGGTCGCTGCGCTATTGAGCAACGGATTGCCCTCAATGACTTTCACCTCTTGCACGGTGCCGTCGTTGTTGAGCGTCACATCCATTGCTACGTCGCCATGCACATCCTGGCTGGCAGCCTCGGAAGGATAGAGCGGAAGAACCTTCGTCTCCAGCTTCGGCGCCGGCTGGTGTGACGGCGGAATGGTGAGCGACAATCCGTATCGAAGCACGTTCGGGTCGCTTACCACATCCCGATTAGCCGCATAGATCTGTATCCACATCTTTGTGTCGCCATACACCAGCTTTGCGAGTCCCCTCAGCGTGCCGCCGTCCTGGGCTTCGCCTACGCTATAGGTGAAAGGCTTCGTTCTGAGGAGGTAGTCGTCTAGTGCTTTCATTGGAGCCGCGGCGTATTCGCAGCATCCACCCCAGTTGCCCATTTCGAGGCGGATGTCCAGCCGCCCCGCCTCGCCCGCATTGACTTCGACACCCTTCACAACCGTCGTCTTGAACCCGTTCGCCTGAGCCGTGACGTCGTACTTGCCGCTTTCCAGATCTTGCGCCGTGAATTGCCCAGACTTGTCGGTCTTCACGGGGATGGCATGATTCGTGGCAATGTTTGTGATCGTGATCGACGCGTTCGCCACGACGGCCCCGGACGCGTCGGTCACGGTCCCGCCGAGCGAGCAACATTTTTCCTGATCGCCTCCTGTTTGTTGCGTCGGGGCAGGCGTTTGCTCCGCCATCCCCTGGGCGGTCGACAAAGTGGCTTGCACTCCGATCGCCAGTACGGCTGCCGCAACTTGGCGACCCAATCGGAATCGCGGCGCGCTTCCTGCTGAAATGGTCCGACTTGGCAAACAGAATTCGTCCAGCTCGGTTTTCAATCGCAGCCCCTGCAATAGAAACTGATTTCTCCCGCGCACCTCGCGCTCCCTCAACGCATGGACCTTTCGCAGGGCGTCGGCATCGATCTTTCCCAGCCCCGACGCGCTCAATTCGATCACTTCCTCCAGAAGGTTAAGCGTGTCGAGGTTCACCGCCCGCACCCAAGCGTGTGCCCGCTCGCACAAGTCGTCACGGCCGTGAAACCGCTTCCGCACCGCGATCATGTGATCGAGTCCAATCGTCTTCTGCATCAGGCTGCCGTCGCCCCAGGAGCGGTCGTAGAACAGATCGAGCGAGATGGTACACGCGAGGTCCGCTACCGGGTCGTCCATGCTGTATTCCCGCGCGCGATAGTCGCCGCGCGCACGTCCTAACGCGACCATCCGCTTCTCCAGAGGCGTACCTTCGTAGATTTCGGCACGGCAGAAGTTCAATGGGTTTCCCGAAAACCTTCGCATGAAGGCAAGGTCGGTCCGCAACGTGTTCAAATTCGCGTCGGGATTAAATGTCATGATTGTGAACTGGGCCGAAACGTCCAGTTCCCCGCAGATATCGAGAGCGCGGATCGACTGGCCCACCGTCTGGTGCCGATCCAATGTGAGAAGCCCCGCCTCCGTGGCCGATTCAATCCCCATGAAAATGCGCACCAGTCCCATTTCCTTCAATCGGCCCAGTACGTCCCGATTCGCATCTGCCGGGCGGCACTTGATCAGCAGTGCGATATCGTCCATGCCGCGGCTCTTGAACGCCTTGTCGAATCCCTCGATTCGCGCCTGGTTGTGCGCCACCGACGGCACCAGGAAATTGTCGTCGTGAAATACGAACTGCCGCGTCCCCCGATCGCGATACAGCTCCGCCATCTCATCGGCGATCAATTCCACACTGCGTTGACGAAATTTTTTGCCCGGCGCCAGATTGTGCAGGGTTGTGATGCAGCAGTACGCGCAGTTCTCGTAGCATCCGCGGCTTCCCATCAGAAAGCTGGTGGGCACTCCGGCAATGGAGTGAATCCGCCCGCGCCGCTCGGGGAACGGCAAAGTATCCAAGTCATCCAGTGTGCGGCGTTTCGGTGTGAATCGAACCTGGCCATCTTCCCGGTACGCGATTCCAGTGATCTTCGGCAAGTCATCCTTCAGATTCGCTGCCGCGACTATCTCCGCCAGCGTTTGCTCTCCCTCGTGAATCACGATGATGTCGAGTTCGGCATGGTGCTCCATCAGCGCCTCTGCTGCGCACGAAGCATAATGTCCGCCCGCCACAATCAATTTTCCAGGGTGGAGTTGTTTGATCCGGCGTGCCAAGGTGAGAAATTCCTGCGCGCGCGATTGAAAACAAACCGACAGTCCGACGATCTCCGCCTCGCCCGCCTGTTCGGCGACCGCCTCCACATCATCCGCCGAATTGAACACTGCCAATGAAGTCTCATGCCGCTTCGCCTGCAGTGAAGATGCTAAATATCGGATGGAAAGATTCTCCTCAAAGTCCGGACCCGCCAGAAGAACGCGCATACACCCTCCCGCTCGTCAAATCTAGAACGCGCCGATTGTACATTCCTGCATCATCGATATTGAACTTAGGCTCAGATAAATTGCACCTTGTCCCGGCGACCGGCTAAGCAGAAGTTACTCCGGGTCAGAAGTCTTCCGGGAAGTTGAGTGGGTCATTCCGGTCGAATCAGGAGCCCACTTGGTAAACCGGCAAAACAGCAAAACAGACAGACAAGGGATCGCTACGAATCTCAAGGAGGGTTTTGTTACAGGCTCTTATTGTTAAGGGCTGGTAGGGCCAGTCCTGAAGGTAAGCGTCATTTGTTAAGAGGAGAAATGTCGCCACGTCTTCGGCCCAAGTGGGATCCTTCCGGAAATTGCTCCGAGGGTTCTGGGCGCATGCTCCGGGCCCGGTCGAGGGCTTCCGCTACGCTGAAGCAGATATTCTGCATTCCGAGATGGCCGTGAAATCCCGCCTCTCGCATTCTCTTCGCTGGTTGTTCTCGGGCTCCGCAAAGAATGAGCTCCCGGCCCGATTGGTGGACTTGGTCAGCGACTTTTTCCAATGCCTGAAGGCCGGTAGAATCGATTGCAGTCATGTTCCGGAGCCGGAGGATAATGATGGGTGGAAGCTCGTGCAGACGGGAAACAAGCGTGTCGAGCTTGTCGGTTGCGCCGAACAGGAACGGGCCATGGATTCTGAAGATGCTGACGTAGGAGGGGATTTCCTTGTGCTGCAATATGTGAACGTGACCCTCTCGAATGTATTCCGCCGTCACTTCTGACACGGTGGTGGTTTGCGTAACTTTACGTATGTACACCAGAGCAGCCAGAATCATTCCCGCCTCCACCGCCACAGTCAAATCGGCAAAGACTGTGAGAAGAAAGGTCACCAGCCAAGTCCCAATCTCGAAGCGGGATAGTCTCAGGAGTTCAGGAATCTCCCGCCATTCGCCCATGTTGTAAGACACAACCAACAAAATGGCGGCAAGAACCGACAGCGGAATAAATCGAGCAAGAGGCGCCGCGAACAGAACAATTGCCAAAAGAGTCAGCGAGTGGATAATCCCCGCCATCGGAGTCTTGGCGCCAGAGCGGATGTTGGTCGCCGTTCGAGCAATGGCTCCCGTAGCCGGTAGGCCGCCGAATAGAGGGGACAGGATGTTGGCGATCCCTTGTCCCACCAGTTCGACGTTCGGGTTGTGCTTGTCGCCGCTCATGCGGTCGGATACCACGGCGGACATCAGGGATTCAATCGCGCCCAACATAGCAACGGTGATCGCGGGCGATATCAGCGGCCGTAGCAGGTCCAAACGAAAATGCGGAATCTTGGGGGTTGGGAATCCCGATGGAATACCACCGAACCGGGTGCCAATCGTTGCGACAGGAAGTTTGAAGATGACCACCGCCGCTGTCCCCAGAAATAGAGCGATGATATAGCCAGGGACTTTCTTCACCAAGACCATGAACAAAATAATCACCATGAGGGCACTGACCGCTAGAGCTGTTTCCAGAGGAGAAAACGATGACAAATTGTGTGCCAGCGCCACCATGCGCGACGCAAAGTCACCCGGAATCTTATCAATCCTTAGACCAAAGAAATCTTTGATTTGAGTGCTGGCGATAATGACAGCGATGCCATTGGTGAACCCCACGACCACCGGGCGCGGGATGAATTTTACCGACGTGCCCAAACCGGTCGCTCCCAATATCAATAGAAGAACCCCAGCCATCATGGTGCACATGAACAACCCGTCGAGACCATATCTCGCAACAATTCCAAATACGACGACTACGAACGCTCCAGTGGGACCTCCGATCTGGGTAGACGAGCCGCCAAAAGCAGAGATTGCGAAACCTGCGACGATAGCACAGTACAAGCCCGCTTGGGGTGGAACGCCCGACGCGATCGCGAAGGCCATTGCCAGGGGAAGCGCCACCAGGCCGACGGTAATACCCGCCACAAGGTCTGCCACGAACGTACGTTTCGTGTAAGACCTGAAACACAGGAGCGATTTGGGGAGCCAATTGCCCATCTTGCGTTTCCTTCAAACCAGCGCGAGCGAGAACCTTAACTACCCGTAAAAGTTTACGGGTCGTGCGCCTGGTTCAGCGAACTTTACTATGAAATTGGCGATGTTTCCTATTCCGCTGAAAACTCTTCAGCTGTGTCGTGAACGAAACTTCCTGACTAGCCCGACCGAGTTCCGCGCGGGGGGCACTGCTTGCCCTTTGCCGGTCCGCTATCGATACTGGAAATCACACAAGACCAGCGAGATCGGATCAAAGCCTGTAGGTGCAATCCTGAAAGAGAACAGAACACTCGGGCCCGCTGTTGGCTCATGAGCGACATTCGGTTGGTCTCGAGTTCCGTGATTGTTCGCAAAAGCAGGACATTCTCGCGATGATATCGCCCCCTTTGCTTACAGGAAAGGTGTCCCCGTGGTGCGCATGGTCTTAGGCGATGGTTCCTCCCTAAGCCACAGGATTGTTGTCTCTGTTTGATCAGCTCATTCATATCGCCGGCATCTGTGCTCCGGATCGCCTGCCATGAAGGAAAAAGCAGGAGTGCGATGCCGAGGGCCCATCTGTAAGAGACTTCTCTTGGTGAACCGAGAGTTGACGATGCGGCACGGCAAAGCTGTTCGCTTGTGGCTCATCGATAAGACGACGGACAAATGTCTTCAGCTTTTATCATATACTTCGTGGAACGGGAAGGAGGAACTGGACATGCTGAACGCCGTGAAGCAGTCGGTTCACAGACTGACCAGCCATTTACAGCTCATAAGCAGCTATCTGGAAGTGCAGGATTACACCAATGCGCTGGCGAGAGCGAAGGAAACCATCAAGGAAATGCACGCGCTGGAAGCGAGTCTGACGGGGCTGGCGAACGTGGGGATGACCGTGCCCAAGGATGGGGCGGTCGTGGTTCCGCATGGCTCCACCGTGGTGAGCCACGAAGATGTCAATGTGGACGTCGACAGTGATGAAGTGCGGACAGTGGACAAGGATGAAGTCCGAGACGGTTACGGGAACGATAATCCGAAAACGAAGTGAGCGTTTGATTGCGGCCGTTGGCGCCGTTGTGCGCCTCAAACCGGGGGTAGTGGGTCAGTTTAAAATCCAGCAACCACACAGCTTGATTGAGACGTGCGACCTCGCCGATTAGGCGATGCATTACCTCAGTGCCGATGCCTTTCCGCTGAAAAGGATCATCTATAAAGATCTGAGCAACAAAAAGACCATCGTCTTGCATTGTGCTCTGCAACCAACCAACCTCGGAACTGTCGGCGGTGATGATGCGGACCTGCGTCAACGCCCATGGCTCGCGAAAACTAACCGATTGAGCAGCCATATTCAGATGCAATTCCTCAATGATTCTCTTCATTCCGGCGAAGTACAGACGTTTGCAATAGTCGAAATCTTGAGTGCTCGCGGAACGAAGTGCGATCTGCATTGGCTTATCCCGTAGCACGGACGATGCTGGTTTACAAGCCCCTGGCGCCTGGCCGTCGTGAAAATCAACCCTGCTTTGTGGCTCTACGAATGACTCGGCTTCCGAACTACACATGAGGATGATCGCAAGTTTTACATGAAGAGCGATCCCGATAGCGCTGTGTCCACCTGAAACTGACCCACTCCCAAACCGGCCCGGTCTTGACAAAGCTGCCTCCAAGGTGAAAGGTCATTGACCCTATGGTACGTCCCGGAGCATCGTTTATTGGCATAGCATGTACCTGAGTGATACCACCCACAACACCCCTGAGGGACGATGATGGCGCGCGGTTGTCTGCAGTGAGTGAGGCGTCCCGCGCCAAACGGTACGCTGCTACCAGTCAAGTTCAATATCTGAGCGACCATATTCGGTTCATCACCCATCAGGGTAAGCAGATTCTTCTGATCGACATATCAAATTGTTCGGCTGCTGAGGTCGAACAGATTTTCCGAGCGGTCCCCGAATTGGTGACGAGCCGTCCGCGCGGTTCGGTCTTAATACTTTCCGATTTCAGCGGCGCATCCATTGACAAGGAATGTATTCGGATCATGAAAGAAACTGCTGTCTTTGACAAGCTCTATGTCAAGAAATCCGCATGGACGGGAGCGGAGAACTTTCTTCAGGGGTTGGCGGAGAGCCTGGGAGCCTTCTCCCGCCGCGACTTTCACGTTTTTGAGACCCGTGGGGAAGCTTTGGAATGGTTGGCGAAAGACTGAATCCACAGGCCCTTGGCTCAGAGCTACGTTTGTCCCAAGGATTACAACCAACTTCGAGAACCTGCCCACCGTACCTTGTGCCATATGCGTCGCCGCCCCCGACCTAATCTCCGCTTTCTGGCAGCAAGCTTTTTTGTGGCCCCGAATATCTCTATATTATGCGGGAGTCAATCAATCATCGATCTCGAGCGCAATTCCCATGAAAAACCCATCCCTACTTTGTGGGTTGCACCGTCTGCTGGATCGTGCGAGCCTTTGGAGAACCACCAGCCACGAGTGGACTAAGCGGGTTGTCGTTTTCAGCTCAAGGCCGCTCTTAGACTTGCGGATCATTTAAGAAGTCCCCACACCGAGCGGCGAGCAATCCTTGCGCAGGGGGCGCCCGTACCAAGGCCTCCCACTTCCATCCCAGAATCGCACCACAAGTCGGACAACAGACCGCAAGTGGCGGTGGCAAGAGCGCTCGTTGGGCTGAAATTCCGCCGCGCTTTGGCGCTCTTTCGGGAAACGCAGGTTGCCCGAAAGGGTTTTTGCGGCAGTCGCAAGTGAATGAATGTAACGCCCGAGCAATTCGTGCGCCTGCTGGTCGTCTCGGTATCTTTTTGCAGCATTGGTCCAGCTATTACGTCGCTGCGGTCTGAAAAGACTGGGCTTCCGCTGCCCTTTCCTTGCTCAAAAGCGCATGAGCAGCGGCGTGGTCTCCGGGTCGAGCGAAGAAGTACCCCTGCACAAGTTCGCACTTCAGCTGTTTGAGCAGGCTGACCTGCTCCCCTGTTTCAGCGCCTTCGGCTACGACCTTCAATCCAAGGTTGTGTGCGAGCTTGATGATGATGCGCACGATTTCACTGGTTTCGCGGTTCGTGTCAATCTGTGAAATAAAAGTACGATCAATCTTCAGGGTGTCCACTGGGAATCCCTGCAATCGGCTCAGTGAAGAGTATCCGGTCCCGAAATCGTCAATACTTATATGAACCCCCAACCGCTTGAGTTCTGAGAGAACCAGGTTCGACCTTTGAGGATCGGCCATCGCGATGGTTTCCGTGATCTCGACGTTGATGCTGCTTGGGTGGATTCCAACTTCGGCCAGAATACTCCCGATCTGCTCCGCCAGGTCCGGCTGGGCAAACTCTTTTGGAGTGATATTCACGCTCATCGTCAACGGGGGATCGTAAGGAAATTGAGAGTGCCATGCGCGAAGCTGCGAGCAGGCTTCGCGCAGCAACAGACGGTTCATGGGTAAGATGATTCCAATCTCTTCAGCGATCTGGATGAAGTGGGCAGGTGAGAGAAGGCCTTCGGGCCGTTGCCATCTGCTGAGTGCCTCGAATCCAACAATCTTTCCGCTCTGTAATGAAACAATGGGCTGATAGTGAACTCGGAATTCGCCCAGTTCTAGTGCTCGACGTAGCTCAGTTTCAAGCCGCAGTCGCTTGACCGCGACGTTATGCATCTCGGCGTCAAAAACCTGAGAGCGAGCTTTCCCTTCCCGCTTGGCGCGGTACATCCCTATCTCAGCATCGCGAACTAAATCCTCCGGATTGATATAAGAAGTTGCGCAAAAGGCGATCCCGATACTGGCCGTTGTCACCACCTCCTGCCCTTGCACCACAAAAGGAATGCCCAATCGCTCTTGAATCCGCTCGGCTACTCGAATGGCATCGCCGCAATCTCTGATTTCCTCTAGCAGTATGATGAATTCATCTCCCCCGAGTCTTGCCAGGCTTACAAAAGTGCTTGCGTCCTCGGTTCGACCGGGACGCGAAATCATATCAATCCCTCGAATACAAGCGATCAATCGGCTGGCAATTTGTTTCAACAGCCCGTCCCCTGCCGCGTGGCCCAAGCTGTCATTGAAAATCTTGAATTCATCGAGATCAATGAACAACACAGCGAATTTATAGTTTGCGTGCCTTTGGGACAGGGCAAGCGCGTGTCGCACCCGATCCAGAAACAGTGTGCGATTTGGCAGGTTGGTCAAAGCGTCATGCAACGTATGGTGCGCGAGCGTCTCTTCCGCCTGTCTGCGCTCCGTGATATCACGATTCACGATGACTAGGCTCTCCGTCACACCTTCGTCGTTGTGAATCGCGGTGGCGACTGATTCCACAATCCGCCATGTCCCATCCTTGTGGCGCATGCGGTATTCAAGCCTCTCGCCGCGCCCCGTGATTCTTGCTTTCTCCGCCGCTTCCACAACGCGCTGCCGATCCTCGGGATGGATTTGCTCCACGGAAGAAGTCAACTTCAATTCCTCTGACGAATATCCGAGAACCTTTTGGTACGCCGGGCTGTTATAGATCCGATTTCCAGCGGAATCGACGACTGCGATCATATCGGCCGCGTTCTCAGTGATCACCTCAAAAAGCTGATTGCGCTGAGTCAGTTCGCGGCGGATTCGCTGCAGTTGGAGTTGCTGATAGACCGTGTAGATGTCGAATAGGAGGACGAGGAACGCCAGCCCGCGAACCCACTCTCTGAGATCAATCCACTCGGAGTTCTGTAAGAGATGATTCTCGGGGAAGGTCAGCGACACGAGGCCTGCCGTCAATACTAAGGTTACAGTGACCGCAAATCCCCACAGCCACCACTCGCGTGCTTCGACTTGTCGCATCCGTCTGGTGCGATGGAGCTTCGGTCGAGCGTTATTCAAGACCGACCCATTTCGATGAGAACATATAGTACGTAGTGTGATAACAAAGCCGACAAAGCGAAAGTTACGAAAGGCGCTCCGATGTATGGCTATGCCACGGCCCAGGCGCTGAGAGCTCATTTGTCCTTCCTGTTTCCCACAGAAAGGCAAGTGCAGACGCGCCCTGCCATGGAGCGGATCGCGAGCGGAGTTCAGTCGTTGCTCGAGAAGGATAATAGAAGAGACGCTGCTACCGACTGGGTCCGTGGCTGAGAAAAATGCGGAATATTGGCAGAGTGGGTGAGCGCGGAACGAACGAACCTTCAACCTACGGATTAAGAGTAGGCCAGGGGGATACCGCCTTTCAAGTCTTAGGACCGTTAAGAGTCAACAGCTTACTGACAATCAAGCCCGCGCCGAAGCACTCCGGTTTAGGCGAAATGATACAGCCGTTGCGCCGCCCAGAATCCCCCCGAGGAGCCCTTCTCCAGAACTCGCTTTTTTAAATGTTCCTACGCTAGGAGCTTAACTTCCGTCCCTGACCTTCGCATTTGCCAAAAACTGGTAAATTGTTGCCCGCGATATGCCCAAGATTTCTGCGGCCTGCGTCTTGTTTCCACCAACATGTTCCAAAACACGCATCACGTGACGTTTTTGCAATTCTTGTACGGAGATCAGAACGTCATCCTCTCCAGCTGCGTCCCCCGACTGACCTCGCACCGGCTCCGGCAGATCTCCGATGTCAATGACTGTTCCGTCTACCATCATGCAAGCGTTGCCAATGACATTCTCAAGCTCTCGGATGTTGCCGGGCCATGAATAGATCGCCATTCTGGTTTGTGCTCGGCGCGTGATTCCGGCCACCGGTTTCTTGTACTCAGCAGCAAACTTTTCCAAGAAGTGCCTTTCCAGGAGAAGCAAATCCTCTCGTCTGTCCATCAGACGAGGCAGTGGAATCTCTACCATCGCCAAGCGGTAATAAAGGTCTTCCCGAAACGTCCCCTCTCTTACCATTGATCGGAGGTTGCGGTTGGTCGCTGCGATTACGCGGATGTCAATCGATCGCGGAACCGGAGATCCGATTCTTTGTATCTCCTGGCTTTGCAAAACGCGGAGCAATTTACTCTGCGCGGTCAAGGAGAACTCGCCGACCTCATCCAAGAAGACCGTTCCATGATTCCCGTACTCAAACACACCCATCTTATCCTGGGTGGCGCCGGTAAACGCACCTCGCACGTAGCCGAACAACTCACTTTCAACTAAGCTTTCGACAATTGCCGAACAGTTGCAAACTGCGAACGGACCTGAAGCAACCGAACTGAGGTGGTGCAAGGCACGAGCTACGAGTTCTTTCCCGGTCCCAGTCGGTCCGGTCACAAGCACAGTCCGAAAATGCGGTGCGATCCTTCGCAGTTTCGAAAACACGTCCAGCATGAGTGGACTACGCCCAACAATCCCCGCAAATCGACAGGCATCCAGTAGCTCGTGCTCAAGCTCTTGGGTTCTACGCCGGTTCGCAGCCTCGGATAACAGCTCAGCGATCCGCCGCCGGAGTTTTTCCACACTGAGCGGCTTGTTCAGGTAACCACACGCCCCTTTCTGAATGGCCTCAACCGCTGATTCCGTGGAATAGTGCGCCGTCATGAGTATCACTTCAGCCCCTGGATCTGCGGCCAAAATCCGCTCCAGCATTTCCAGCCCCTGAATCCCGGGCATCATCAGATCAAGGAGGACGATTTGGGGACGGATCCGTTTGAACATCTCCAGGCCGACATGGGGATCGCCTGCGGTAAGAACTTCCACGCCAGCATTCGACAGCGCGTCTGTGATTAGTTCTAGGCTCTGCGCCTCGTCGTCAATCGCTAGGAGTTTGGGAGTCTTGGGGTCGGGCATATACGGAACCCTGACACGTTCGATGATTCTGTCTGTTCGTGAGCGTATCAGACTCGATTCAGGTCTGTCACTTGCTCCTGAGTACCCCTATCCCTAGATGGCAACAGGGCTCTTTGAGGCTACGGCGGAGCCACAGCGCATCCTCTTCGATTGCGTTGGCGTTGGCGGACGCTCTGCGGAGGGGCATTCTACCGAGGAAGGCCGCTGGTCATTTGGACACTTAAGCGGTTACTGGGCGGAAACGAGCGAATGGCGGACAGCGTGGACGGACAGTGCGACGCGGTTCTTGACACCCACCTTGTGCATCAGTTTCGCCACATGTGCCTTGACCGTTCGTTCTTCGATTCCCAGGGGATTTCCGATCTCCTTGTTGGACCGGCCTTTCACCAACATTTCCAGGACCTCCTTCTCCCGGGCTGTGAGTCTGAAACTGCCAGCCTGACGCTCACGGCCAAGCATCCCCGCTGAACGTTCGATGACCATCGACATGATGCGGCGCGGAATCCAGATGGAGCCGCGATGCAAGGTGTAGATCGCCTCTACGAACTCGGATGTCGGAGCAGCCTCGTCAACATAACCCTTCGCTCCCGCGGCGATGGCCTTCAGAATGGTTTCGTCGTCCGCGCCGCTTCCGGTCACGAGGACTCTCGAGTCCGGTCGAAAAACTCTCAACGTGGCCAGGGTCTCAAGAAACTTAATTCTCGAGCTGCGAAGGATTACGATATCCACCGTTTGAGCCATTGCCATGTCGGAGATGGACGTGGCGAACAGGTGGAAATTGGGCACCAAATCCAAGATGGAACGTAAACCTACTAATCGGATAGGATCATCTTCAATTACAGCGATGCCAATGATCGGCTGTGTCGTCGGTTTTACCTTCATCATTTCTCCCTCAGGTTGCTTTGTTGGTTTGACCGCTCTTCCTATTGCAACGTGTGTGAGCTACGGCAGCTCGGGATGACCCGCAACTCATTAGCCGCATGCAGGCTGTCGAGTCAAACATGGTTTTTCACAGGAATTGATCTGAAAAGGCTTTTGCATGTCGATGGCCAAAGGTGGCCCGGCTACTCGAAATGTTGGTGCTTCGTGGCTCTCTAGTTAGCCTCTGGATTTGATTCTTGTCGATTACCGGGTGGTAGCAGGATCTTAGCCGGGGTCTGCCTGCGACATTGACGTCCGCCGAGCCGCTTCGTTCCGCAATACTCTGCACCTAACCCAAGGAGTTGTTCAGTCCGCAGGCACTATTCAAGCTCCTGTACAGTACAACTAGCAGTGAGAGCGCGGCTCAACCAAGCATGAATGCACCAAGGATCAGGACACTCTATTCAGGACACTCTATAAGGGCGATTGGGCGAGGAGCATCTGGTGAAGACGGAGTGGGAAACGGAAACGTTCCTGCGACGAACTGCAGTGATATGCCTATATCTCATCCCCGAACAATTCCCATCATCGTCGTCTCGGCTCGC
>DATBYA010000088.1:0-46919 GCA_036514015.1 Candidatus Sulfotelmatobacter sp. | reverse complement strand
CGTAGCGCTCGACTAGCGGGCGGCCGCCATAGGATCCGGTTTCGTAGGCGATCAGTGACCCCAGGTTACAGCCGACGGCCCCCGCCGTCGCCAGCCACAGCAGCTTGAATGTGCCTTGGAAAACGAGATACCCGCCGAAAGGCATGATCAATTCGGAAGGCAGTGGGATGCAGGCGGACTCAATCGCCATGAGAAAAGCAATGCCGGCGTAGCCCGTCGCGGCGATCACTTTGCTAATGAAAACGAACAGGACTGCGAGAATTTTTTCAGTCATAAGAACAGTTCTTCGTTCTGAGTTACCAGCTTCCAATAAGGACCTTTCAGCTCTTATTGAGAACCGAGAACCGAGAACTGAGAACTGAAAACTTGCTGGTCCAGTGTAACGGAAATTCGCAGCGACAATGCAGCGGCTAGAAGGAGCCTTCCTGGGTGAAGGCGTAACCCGGCAGGGTGGCGCCCTGCGGAGACTTGGTGACCTTTACGCGGACCGTGGGAGCGTCGGGCGCGCTAATTCCAGCCGGTCGCAGCATGGCGTACTGCGAGAAAACTTCGTTGTAGACTTTAGTGACGAGGTAGTCCTGGCCATCGGCATCGCTGCGCCAAACTTGTCCGAGTTGAATGGAATTGACCGCCACAGGATATTCCTGACTCTTGCTGAAGTACTTCCAGACTACCGGGCAGCGCGGGAGGCGTCAATTCCCGAAGGGGTTACCTAGGGTCAGTATGAACCCCTCCAGACTGCCTCTGTTAAGATTTGGCGCAAGGAGACGCTCATGCCTCGTGGTGTGGTGCCGCGCCAAGCCGCTCGCAATGGCCGTCAAGACAAGGTTGGTGTCGGGACGCAAACGTCTGCCAGACTGCGCGGAGCGAAGTCGAGGGCTCCAGGCCGAGGCGAAGCCTCGGCGGCAGCGCTCAAGGGGCGCCCGAAAACCGCAAAGAAAAATGCTCCCGCCCCTAAGCTCAAAAGCTACAACCCCGTGGCGCCGGAACGCGTGGTCGAGATTTTGCGACGTCTCGACCAGCTCTACCCCGACGTCACCTGTGCGCTCACCCACGCGAGCGCCTGGGAACTCGTGGTTGCGACGATCCTCTCCGCGCAGTCTACCGACGTGAATGTGAACCGGGTTACGCCGGAGTTGTTCCGCAAATATCCCACGGTCGCGGCATTTGCCGCCCTCACTCCGGAACAACTGGAGCCCGACGTCCGCTCCACCGGATTCTTCCGCAATAAATCCAAGTCGGTGGTGGGAGCGGCGAAAAAGATTGTCGCCGAGTTCGGCGGCGAGGTTCCGGAAGAGATGGAAAAACTTCTCACCCTTCCTGGCGTTGCCCGGAAAACTGCCAACGTCGTGCTCGGGACGTGGTTCAAAATGGCGGAGGGTGTGGTAGTGGATACCCATGTGCACCGCATCTCGCGCCGGCTTGAGCTCACGACCGAGCATGATCCGCAGAAAATCGAGCAGGATTTGATGAAGATTATTCCGCGGGAAAAGTGGATTCTGTTTTCCCATCAAATCATCTGGCATGGCCGCAAGCTGTGCATCGCGCGCAAACCCAAGTGCGCGGAGTGCCTGCTGGAGAACGTGTGCCATGCCGGCGACAAAACCTGGAGCACGGTGGAGATGCATAAGCACGCGAAAGCCTGACGGACTGCCGGCCCCGAGGCCCACAATTCCCATGCGCACAAATATTCTGTTTTTTTTCGTGATCCTCATGAGCACTGTTGTTGCCGAGACCGCCGCTCAAACTTTATCTGCGCCCCAGGCTGTTACCGATCCCAAGACAGTCTCGTCCAAGCCCAATGCCCAAGTTGAGGCGCGCAGCCTGACCGTCGAGAAACTCTGGATGACACGGCAAGTCGGGCGCTCGGCTTGGTCGCCGGACGGAAAGAGCATTGCATTCATCTCGAACATGAGCGGACGCAACAATCTGTGGGTTGTTCCTGGCGACGGCGGATGGCCGGTGCAGTTGACGGTCAGCGACCAACGGCAGACTGCGCCCGCTTGGTCGCCGGACGGCAAGTGGATCGCATACCAGTCTGACTATGACGGCGACGAACAGTGGGACATCTTTCTCGTATCGCCGAAGACAGGCAAAGTTGTGAACTTGACGCAGACCCGCGAGATCGCGGAGATCAATCCGACGTGGTCGCCTGATGGGCGCTACCTGGCTTATGAAGTAAAGCCGAAAACGTCGGCGGCGTACGAGATCGACATCTACGACATGGTGATGCGCGACGTGAAGCACCTCACCAGCAGGACGCCCCAGGATAAGCGTAATTCGAATCCCGTCTGGACCAAAGATGGGAAGTACATCGTCTACACACAGGAGCAAGCGAAGGGCACGGATTCGAACATCTTTGTTGCCGATTACGCGACCGGAAAGAGCAAACTGCTTACGCCCCATGAAGGCGAGCAACTCTATTACGCGAACGACGTTGTCCCGAGCGCAAATCCAGACGCTGGCCGCATATTATTTACCTCAAATGCGGCAAACGGCTACGATAACGTCGGTATTCTTGATTTCATCCGGACAATGGACGTTCCTGTTGTGGGCGTGTACCCGGGGAGGATAAAGTGGCTCACCCACGACAAATGGGAAATTCGCGGCGGAAATTTCTCCCCTGACGGCAAGCACATTACTCTCAGCGCCAATGTTGACGGGAATGAAGCCATCTACCTATATGACCTCGCAACCGAAAGATCCACGGCATTGCCGATCCCCCAGGGAGTAAATGAACCTGCGGGCGGGCGTTCGGCGTTCCGTGCGGATGGTTCGAGCCTGCTTTACAACCACAATGGCCCGGGGGCGCCCGGTGATCTATGGGTCTACCATCTCGGCAACGGAAAGTCGCAGCAGGTCACGCATTCATTGGTGGCTGGCCTGCGATCGGAGGATATGGTCGAGCCCTATTTGGTGCACTATCCCAGCCGCGACGGTAAGTGGACGATTTCTGCATTTCTCTATGTACCCTTCAACATGGCGCGCAACGGGCAGAATGCCGCCATCGTCTACCTTCACGGAGGACCGGCTTCGCAGAGCATGAACTCGTTCAACCGATTCGTGCAATACGCCGCCAATCAGGGATACATGGTGCTCGCTCCGAACTATCGCGGCTCGACCGGATACGGCAAGGAATTCCAGCAGGCCAATCGGTTCGACATGGGCGGCGGCGATTTGCAGGACGTGCTGGCGGGCGTGGACTGGATGAAGCAGACCGGACATCTCGACCCGAAAAAGATTGCGGTCATGGGCGGAAGCTACGGCGGCTATCTGAGCATGATGGCGGTGACGCAAGCGCCGGAGGTGTGGGCTGCGGGCGTGCCCATTGTGCCGTTCGTGAACTGGTTTACTGAAATTCAAAATGAAGATCCGGTGCTGCAGCAATCTGATCTGGCGACGATGGGAGACCCGGTAACAAATAAGGCGCTTTATGAACAACGCTCGCCGATCAATTTTATGGACCAGGTCAAGGCCCCGCTGCTGCTGTTAGCGGGAGGGCACGATCCGCGCTGCCCGAAGTCGGAGACCCAGCAGGTCGTGGAAGCAATCAAGAACCGCGGGGGCACTGTGGACTACAAGATTTACGATAACGAAGGGCATGGCTTCGCGCGCGTGGAAAACCAGATCGACGCTTACAAGCGCGTAGCCGACTTCCTGCTGGCGCATGTTGTTCCGGCCGATTGCAGTTGCTCGGTTACCGAATAATTCGACAGCGTAACCACAGAGGGTATTGAGGAAAACCACTTTCTCATTGTGGCGTAGCGAAGGCATGCTCGATGGCTGCGATCAGGCCGGGGATGGTGAACTCTTTCGCTGCGATATCGACAGGCAGGCCTTGTTCGCGCAGGGTCGACGAAGTGACGGGGCCGATCGAGGCCAACTGAATTTGGGCAAGGGCAGTGTAGCGCTTTTTCGTCGACCGGGTCGGACCCAGCAATTCCAGGAAATTCTTGACGGTCGAAGAACTGGTGAAGGTGACAACGTGCGGGCACGTTTTCGGATTCTGCAAAGCGGCGCGCAGGCGGGCCCGGGACGACCGGGGCACGGCGGTCTCGTAGGCTTCAACCACGTCAACACGCGCTCCCGCCTTGTGTAACTCGCGCGGAATGACGTCCCGAGCCACTCTGGCGCGCACCAGCAGGACGCGCTTCCCTTTGACTCTGTTTTTCAGGCTGCGCACGACGGACTCGGCGACGTATTCCTTGGGAACCACCTGGACCTTTGCGCCGCGCTGCTCGATGGCTCTCTGGGTGGCGGGACCAATCGCTGCGATGCGCATTTGCCTAAGATTGGATTTTGACAATCGCAGTTCGTTCATTCGCTCCCACATCGCCTCTACGCCGTTGACGCTGGTAAAAATCAGCCAGTCATAGGTGCTGAGACTCTTCAGCGCCACGTCGAGCGGGTGGAACGATCGCGGCTTGCGAATCTCGATGAAGGGGATTTCGATCACGTCTGCGCCGCGCTTGCGCAGTTCGGCAGAGAGAGCCCCGGCCTGGTGGCGCGCCCGCCCGACAAGCACCCGGATTCCACTCAATGGCCGAGCCTTTGCTGATGTGAACTTTTCGCTCATGGTCAGAGTTGGCGTGCAAAAGTGCCGCCCCACCTACAAGGTCATTCGCTCGTCTTCTGCACGCCCAGGCCCTGCTCTCGCATGAGGCGCGATACGCCCGAGACAGCCGTGTCCTCGGCCTTCCCCAGAGAGGCGATTACGTTGGCCTGCTCTTCTGGACTGCGATTTTGGCTGAGTTTGAACTTGGCTTCGATTCTTGTCGCCGTGATTTCAAACCCGACAATGTGGCTTAGCATGCGATTGCGATAGGACTCGCTTAGACTGGCCCATTGCGCGGCGAAGTGGGGTTCGAAGGTAGCGATCAATTCGTGCAGCATGCCTTGCAATTCTTCGGGAGATGCGAACACCCGGGCGTTGCCATAGACATGCACCGCCCCGTAGTTCCAGGTGGGGACGGTTTCGCGGGTGGTGTAGTTTGCGGTGGAAACAAAAGCGTGTGGACCGTGGAAAATGGTCAGGCTGTTCGGATGCTTTTCCAAATGGCGCCAGTGCGGGTTCGCCTTGGCGACGTGGCCGCGAAGGATAAGGCGCTCTTCCCCTGCGTGCACCGATAGCGGGAGGTGCGTGGCGAATGGGCCCTCGTCGGTGGACGAGATCAGGATGGCGAACGGATTCTCGCGCATGAATGCGATTTTGTCGGCGTGGTCATCTACGCGGAAGTGTTCGGGAATATACACTGCATTCTCTTTCGCCCCATCGGGCTTGATTCCAACTTGCTGACCTCCGACGGCGCAGGCGGTGGGCTGCACTCCTTCGCCGCTTCGTGGCTCGGTCGGTGGGACATCCTGCTATTTACGCACCTGCAGCAGCTTTTCGACCTCGGCAATCACGACTCCCGCGTCATCCATCACCGCAATCTGAAACACGGTTCCTATTTTAGGCAGCGTCTTCAGTTTGTCACGACTGTCATCCAATTGCGCGTCGGTCAAGCGGAATTCGGCGCGAACCGTCCCTTTCTGGATTTTGCGGTAACGGATGCTTGCCGACCTAACCCAGACCATAGAGTCGCAGCCCAGGTTTGCCATCAACATGAGCATATAGAAAGGGCCGGTCATGGCAAAGAGGGATAAATGGGAGCCGACGTAGCTGGCATTCCAGAATCTCAGCTTCATTTCGACGTCCATGGCCTTCATGTCGGGAACGATGTGTTTGATGCGGATGGCCGCGCCGAGGAATGGTGGCCAGAGATGGATCCAGCGACGCAATCGGTGCGATGACTGGGCGCCACCTAAAAATTGGAGCAGGACGCTGCGACTCATGGCCATCACGGTTGCGGCGGCAAGGTCAGGCCGCGGCCGTAGACGGCCTCCATGATCTGGTCGCCGCCGCGAAGGAGAAGAGCTGTTCCGGCATCGCTGCCGAGTTGCTCGGGATCATCCCCGTCGCGCGAGTCGCGGAGAATTTTCGACCCGTCGGGGTCGGCGACGATAGATTCCAGATGCAGTTTACCGTTGCGCATTTCCGCGAAGGCGCCGACGGGAACCTGGCAGCCTCCACCGAGGCGGTTGAGCAATGCGCGTTCGCAGCTGGTAGTGGCATGGGCAGCGGAGTCGTTCAGAAATTCCAACTGCTGGCGAGCGGCGCCATCGCCTTTGCGAATTTCAATGCCGAGGGCACCCTGGCCGGCGGCGGGGCACATGATTTCGGTGGAGATGATCTGTTTGACGAGTTCCGTTTTGCCGAGGCGCTTCAGGCCGGCGAAAGCCAGGATAATTGCATCGTATTCTCCTTGCTCGAGTTTGCGCAGGCGGGTGTCGACGTTGCCGCGCAGAGGATGAATCCGGAGGTCGGGGCGGACCGCTTTGAGTTGTGCCTGGCGGCGCAGGCTGGACGTGCCGAGGCGCGCTCCTTGGGGCAAATCCCGAAAGCTGGCGTAATGACACGAGCAGAAAGCGTCGCGCGGATCTTCCCGTTGTGTGATAGCGGCGATTTCGAATCCCGGAGGAAGATCGGTGGGCAGATCCTTCAACGAGTGGACGGCGAGATCGACGCGGCCAGCGGCGAGAGCCTCTTCGATTTCCTTGGTGAAAATTCCTTTGCCGAGCCCACCCTTCGTACCGACCATGGCCAAGGGGATGTCGGTGATCTTATCGCCACTGGTGTGGATGATTTCGATTTCGATTTCGTGGCCGCGGGCGCGCAAGAGCGCGGAGATGTGATTGGCTTGCCAAAGAGCGAGCTGCGAGCCGCGGGAGCCGATGCGGAGTTTAGCGGCGCCCTTGGAGGGGGTGTTCATTTTGGACGGTTTCGAGGCCGCGGCGGAAGTGGCATTTCGATGAAGTGATAGCTGCCCGGAGTGGATCGATCAACGGCAACGGCTATTGCTGCCGCATGGTTGCCGACAACGGGCCAGATACTCGAAGCGAGTTTTTTCAACGCAAGCTTGCGGCCCGCCCGGTTCTGCTGATAACGAATGTTCCAGTCAGACGTGATCTGCACCAACGCAGCCGATTCGGTAGCCCTCAGGAGTTCACCATTTTGCAACTGAGGCGCCCAGTTTCTGTCGAGGACAGTACGGACTTCATGCCGCGCGAGGGAGCGCCGCACTCCAACCGGAAGGTTCTTATTGAACAGGATGGGCAACGCAGTGGCTCGCGGCGCAGGCCAGAATTGCCTGGACTCGATCCTGCAACATTTCGAACTTTTCCGAGATTTCGGCGACGCTCAGGTCATAAGCAGAGTTGTCCACAATCGCGCTAACCGGCATGCGAGTCTCCGCCGTACGGCCGCGTCGCTGTGTGCAGTCCGTTGGACCTCCCCAGCATCCTGATCAATCGATTTGTTCTGCCGAATCCATGGCATCCTCTCGCCCTATAATTCCACGTTCTCGTGCAGAATACCAGAGAGAGAGTCCGGTCGTGTGCTCGGGGCGTCACTCGCGCGGCCCCACTTCTGTTTCTTTCGCCGCAGGCCGGGATAGGGACTCTTTCTCTTTCTCCGGCAGGTTGAACAGGCGGCGGACCACACCAACGATCGTCGTGGCCTCAGATTCTTTGGCAGCACTCTTCAACGTCGTGATTGGGGTGTGCATGACTTTGTTGATGATGCCGCGAGTCAAGGCTTCGATGGCCATTTCTTGTTCTGGAGTCAGCCGGCCCATGCGCCCGCGGACGCGGTCGATTTCGGCTTGGCGGATGGTTTCGAGATGATCTTGTAAGGAGACGATTGTCGGCACTACGTCGAGGGTTTGCAGCCGGGCTTCGAAACGCTCGACTTCACCAGTAATAATCACCTCGGCCCGTTCGGCTTCTTTTCGGCGGTCCGCGACGTGGCTGCTGACCGCCCCTTGCAGGTCGTCGAGGTCGTAGATAAAGATGCCGTCGAGCTTGCCCATCTCGGGGGAAACATCGCGTGGGACGGCGATGTCGATGAAGAACATGGGACGGTTTTTGCGGCGCGCGAGGAACTGCTCGCCGTGTTCGCGCCGGAAGATGGCATGGGGCGAGCCTGTCGAAGTGATCACAATGTCGGCGCGGTCGCAGGAGTTATATAAGTCGTCGAACTTGATGGCCTTTCCATTGAACTTCTCCGCCAGGCCGACGGCGCGTTCAAAGGTGCGGTTGGAGACGAAGATTGCAGCGCAGCCGTGGGCCATCAGGTGGCGGGCGGCGAGTTCGCTCATCTTGCCGGCGCCGACGATGAATACGGTCTTCCCTTCCAAGGTTCCGAAAATTCTCTCGGCGAGCTCTACCGCAACCGAGGCGATCGACACTGAAGAAGACCCAACTGCGGTCTCGCCGCGGACGCGCTTGGCTACCGCGAAGGCGCGGCTGAAAAGTTGATCAAGTTGTCCCCCCACGGCGCCTACCGCGCGGGCGGTGGCATAAGCTTCCTTTACCTGGCCGAGAATCTGGGCCTCACCGATTACCATCGAATCCAGACTGGAAGCCACGCGGAACAAGTGGCGGACCGCATCTTTCCCGCGGAATTCGTAAAGGTGCGGATCGAGTTCTTTCGTCTCCAGATGAAAATGATCGCGCAGAAACCCGCGGAGGTCGGCGGTGCCGTTGCTGGTGTGGGTCACAATCTCGACGCGATTGCAGGTCGAGATCACGATCCCCTCTTCGATCCCAGGATAGGCAGCGAGCTCGCGGCACGTGTCGGGCAGACGCGATTCAGGGATCGCCATCCGCTCGCGCACTTCGAGCGGAGCGCTTTTGTGATTCACGCCAATGAGCTGAAATCTCATGAGGCGGCAAACCTATGGATGGTTGAGAAATAGTTGGCGGCCCAGGCGGCCAGCGCAGCGACGAAGGCGAAGGTCGCGAGGAAGGCGGCGCGGCGTCCGCGCCATCCCGAATTCCAGCGGGTGAAGACCATGAGCATGTACACGGCCCACATCAGTACCGACAACAGAATCTTGGGATCGAGAAAGTCGAGGTGCCCGTACGTGGAGATCGCGACCACGGAGCCGGTCAGCAGCCCAAGCGTCATGAATGGAAAGCCAAGCAACAACGAGCGGTAGCCGATCTGGTCAATTACTTCCAGGGCAGGGAGGAACGAAATGAGGCTGGTGGGTTTCTTGGCCTTCAGGCGACGTTCCTGCAAGAGATAAAGCAGGCTGGCACCGAAGCTGACCAGCAGCGCGGCGTATCCAATGAAAATCAGAAAGATGTGGGCAGCCAGCCAGCCTTTGCTGGACACGTACTGGGTGAGCAGCACGGGCTGTTCGTCAACCGCGGCCACGAAGGTCAGAAAAAACACCACGGGAAAAACGACCACGCCCGGCGATGTGGTTTGGTAAATCGCATAGATGAGCATGAAGAAACTCATGGACAGGAAAGCCAGCAGCGACTCTCCGTTGTGCACCGACGCCCAGACGACATGGCCGGAAAGAAAAAGCTCGGTCAGCGAGACGAAGTGGAAAACCATGCCCAGGCTGGCCGCATGGAGGGCGATGCGGCTGAACAGGTCGCTGGTGCGCGTGAGCGCCACGAAGGCGTAGATCAGGCTGATGAAATAGGCACCCAGCGCGAAGCGCAGCCAAAGCAGAGACATAGGCCCTTAACAGTCTCGCAATCCCCCTGAGTTTACTCTAATCTCGCGAAGCTATGCGCCGGGTCGTCCAATTTCCCATTGGGTTGCGCATTGACCATCCTAAGGCAAATTACTATTGTTTTCTCGTACGTTGTCGGACGAGATCCACTTCTGCTTGCCGGTAGAGAGTTCCGTCAGGGCGCAGCAGCTCGTGAAACCATACCGGTGGCGGGTCGAGATTTTGGGGGTGTTGCCAGGACTCCCAAGGATAATACGTTTGCGTTTTACCGGCGACGAATCCCCAGTTGATGGCTCCGACCCGCTCCTGCCTGGCAATGGGCAAGGCGGGCTGCGGGGATCAAGTTTCCATCCGCGATCTACGCAGATAGCATGGTGTTGGCGCAATTGAAAGAGGATGACGCGGCCAAGGGGCGTTTTGAGGAGTTTGTGAAACTGCAGCCGGAGAACGATCCCGACCGTCAACGCGCCCTGCGCTAGCTCAGTCAGCCGGAACGGGCGTGGGCCACAATGGCTCCGCCCTTTGCCCTAACGACTCCAAACGGACAGCCGGTTTCGCTGGACGATCTGGCAGGAAAATCGTACTGCTTGATTTCTGGGCGACTTGGTGCGGGGACCTGCCGGGAAGCCCTGCCGCATGTGCGGGAGATCGCCAAGAAATTTCAGGGAGAGCCCGTCGTTGTGCTCAGCCTCAGCCTGGACACCGATGAGCGGGCGTGGAAGGACCTCGTGGCGAAGAACGAAATGACCTGGCTGCAATATCGCGACGATGGCTTATGGGGCCGATGGCCAAAGGGGTTTGGGGTGCGTGAGATTCGGCCTACGTTCACGATTGACGCCGATGGCGCGCTGCAGCATGAGCACATCGGCGATGCATCGATCGAAGGGAAACTGAACAAGCGAGTCCACCGCGCACGGGAGTTGCAGACAACGGTAAAACAGACACTATAAGACGACTGTCAGTCAGTTTCGAAGCTTTCGTCGGCCGGCAAACGGGCTTGAGGCTTCAAAGTTTTTGGGGCTCCCCCCTTGGGCCCCCGACCGAGGAAAGGCCACTTCCGCCCCCTTTTTCCATACAACACTTCTTGAATTTCTTCCCGCTTCCGCAGGGGCAGGGCGAGTTTCGTCGAGGTGCATCGCCGAAAAAGTGCATCACCTTGCTCCAGCATTCATTCCATACCTGCTATTCCACACCTAAACTTCGCAGCGACTGTTCGAGCGATTCGGAGTCAATCGTGAGGCGGCGACCCTGGGCCTTTACGTCTTCGAGTTCATCGAAGGCGGCGAAAACGCGCAGCTTAGCTGCGGCATATTGTTCTGCTTCGTTCAACAGACGGCCGTGGGCTTTGCTCCAGACATCGCACGTGCTGTGAGGTAGGAAAACGCTCACAGCGTAGGTCACCTTGCGGTCGGAGGTGACGTCAAAAATAAATTCGGTGGCTGGAGCCGCGGGGTCGTCGGGTAGCGCGGGGCGTTTCCCGACGAAGTAGTACTGATAGACGTAGCCTTGAGCGCCGGTATAAGTCTTCAGCCGTCGGAGGGGTGGATTGGGACTCACGGGGACATTATGCAATGGTGGTTGCCGGTTTGTCCTTACCGATTCACTTACTCAATCTTTTGCAGCCTCCTAAGGGAAGCGAAGGCAGCGCTGCAATGCAGGCTGCAGCAGCTTACCTCGAGAGGCAGTCAGCGGGCAGCGAAGGAGTACGTCCGCGGCTCGCGTTCGAGGATCAAGAAAATCAGGACAAAACAAGAGCGGAATCACGGGCAAAGGCAGAATCGAAGGCAACGGCGGTGGACCAGCATGTCCTCCCACATGAAGTGCTAGCGCGCGCCATTTCCTGGCGAAACTACTCTGCCATACTCCGTCGCGCGGCTGAGGCGGTCGAACATGCGCCAGACGTCAAGCGATATTTTGCTGATGGCCTCTTCCCCGTCGCGTTCATTGCGAAGAAAAGACGTCATGACCGAGATCACGTAGGGACGGCCTTCGACGAAAACGATGCCGGAGTCATTGCGCACTGCTTCGAGCTCGCCCGGTTTGTTGGCGACCTTGAGATCGGCGGGCAGGTTGCGCGGGAGAAATGAATCCTTGTTCGTGCTCAGCATCGTAAAGAAATCAGCGGTCGACTTCTCGTCCAGAACTTTGCCGTGGTAGATCGCGTCGAGCAGAGTCATCATTTCGCGCGGAGTAGAGATGTTCTCGCGGCCTTGTTTGGCGGCCTCCAGGTCCATCATCTTGCGGCGCAGGCGGGTGTGAGTGAGGCCGAGCGAGTCGAGCATGGTATTCACATTTGCCATGCCAACCCGGTCGATGAGCACATTGGCCGCCGAATTATCGCTGACAGCGACCATCATCGTTGCCAGATCGCGCACTGTGAGACGCGTAACGCCGGGCGTGAGTCCGCCCATGATGTCGCTGTCGGGAACCAGATCGGATGATTGCACCGTGTAGGGATCGGTCAGCTTGAGCTTGCCTTGCTGCACCTGCAAGTACAGATTGGCCAGAACGGTAATCTTGATGGAACTGGCTTGGGCGAATACCTCATCCTCGTGTAGGAAGAAGTGGTCGCCGGTAGTGAGGTCTTCGATGGCCACACCCATGACGCCGTCAAGTCTTTGGTCGACATCCTGAATTTGGATTTCGAGTTTCTGCCAGAGAACTTTCTGTTTCCCGGGGGATGGAGCGGCGGTCTGGGCCAGGGATGTGGCCAGCAATAGAGCGCAACAGATCAACAGCTTCACGGGACGAGTCTCCTGACGGCAGGGATTGTAGCAGCCCGGGAGCATGGTCCGGCAAAAGCTGCGCCCGGCGGACACAGGTGGGCGGCTCTCCCCACATAGAACATTCTCTCCGAATCATTCCGGCGCGGGTTCAGCCGTCGATTTTTGCTTCCCGCAATTGCTTCACGGCAGTCTCGGAACTAACGGGCGAATAGTACACCTCCTTAAAGGTGTAGGACCGCGCCTTGGAGCTCAAGACAGGGAGGATCTCGATGTGCCAGTGGTAGTCGTCGTCAATCGTCTTCCAGTAGCCCAGATTTTTGGAGGGATGGCTGCTGCTCGGTGAAGTGTGCAGCACCAGATGAAAGTCTTCGGTTACGGAACGCACCCGTTGCAGCGTCCGGCGCAGCAGGGCGGCGAGGTTGGTGCGCAATCCGGGCTTGTTCAGTCCGGTCCGTTCGAACGACGCATCGTGGTTGCGCGGCACAATCCAGGTTTCATAGGGAACGCGCGGGGCATAGGGACCCAGAGCGAGATAGTCGCCGCGAGCCTCGAGGACGCGCAGGGCCTGACGTTCCTCCTGCTGAATGATGTCGCAAAAAACGCAACGTTCCTTGCCGATGAAGTATTCCCGGCCGGCGCGCAATTCATAGAGCACGCGCCGTGGAACGAACATGGTCGCTGTAATCTGGGAAGTCGGATGGCTGAATTCCTGCCCAGCGCTCTTGCCGTAGTCCTTGAACAGGCTGACATATTTGATGCGGGGATCGCGCTTGAGGTCAAGGATGCGCTCGGCGGCCAGGCGGAGAAAGTGCGCAATCTCATCGTCGCTGGCGTTCCACAGATGACGGTCGTGGCGCGGGTTCTCCACCAGCACTTCATGCGCACCCACCGAGTGCATGCAGTCATAGATGCCATCGCCGCGGCGGCCAGGCTCGCCTTCGATGCGGTAGAGCGGCGTGGGGTGCACGACCGATCGCGCAGACCAGGGCACCCCGGGGGCGTTGGGCGATTTCGCGATCACCTGCAAGGATGTGGCGGAGCCACCGCAAAAGCGGCAGGCAGACTCGGTTCGCGGTCCGGTTTCGGCCGGATCATCGCCGGTAATGACCCAGGAGCGGGTGATGGGATCCTTGCGCAGTTCCATGCGGAAGGAGAACACCGGGAGAGAACCGGAGTCAACCCCGATTTCTTGCTGTAATTTCCCGCGGGTTCATGCGGCCAATGCGAAAAGCGGCAGAAGACCGGAGGCGGGCTTTGTTATAATCCGCCGAAGCCCGTCCCGATGACCGAGCCGTCCACTCCGCTGATGCGGCAGTATGCCGCCGTCAAAAAAGAACATCCCACGGCACTCCTGTTTTTTCGCCTGGGGGATTTCTACGAACTTTTCTTTGATGACGCGATCCTGGCGGCCAAAGAGCTGCAGATCACGCTGACCTCGCGCAATAAAGAAAAAGGAATCGCCGTTCCGATGTGCGGCGTTCCCTATCACGCGGCCGAGGGTTATATCGGGAAGCTGATTCGGAAGGGCTTCAAGGTGGCCATCTGCGAGCAGATGGAAGATCCGCGACAAGCGAAAAAATTGGTGCGCCGCGAAGTGACGCGGGTGGTCACTCCGGGAACGGCGGCGGATTCATCGTTAGGGTCGGATGAGAATAATTTTCTGGCAGCTTTAGCGCAGGTTGGAGATCGCGTGGGATTTGCGGCTCTGGACTTGTCGACGGGTGAATTCCGGGCCACGGAATTTTCAGGCGAGGCGGCGCTGCGGCGAGTGCAGGAGGAATTGGAGCAACTGCGGCCCAAGGAATTGCTGTATGGCTCGGCGGCACCGCTGTTTGAGAGAGCCGGAGCTCCGATACCAGAGCCGCCGAGCTTTGCTTCCCAGGACGGCCGGGGGCGGCTGTCCCCCCCTATTTTGCCCTCCCGGGCAGCAGGAGCTAGCTGCACGGAGACTCCGCTGGACGACTGGATCTTTGCGCCGGATCATGCGATCCCGCTGCTGGAAAATCACTTTGGCGTTCTCTCGTTGGAAGGGTTCGGGTTGGCTGGACGTTCCGCGGCCGCGGCTGCGGCGGGCGCGATTCTGTATTACGTGCGTTCGACGCAGCGTGGATCGCTCGATCACGTCGACCGTATTGGCTGGTACGAGCGACAGAGTTGCCTGGTGCTCGACGTAGTCACGGTTCGCAATTTGGAGTTGATCGAACCGCTGTTTGCGGGCACGGATGCGGGCGTCACATTGTTCCGCTCCATCGACTCTGCGGTCACGCCTATGGGCAAACGGTTGCTGCGGGCATGGTTGCTGCGACCGTCGCTCGATTTGGCCGAGATTCGCGGCCGACTCGATGCGGTCGAAGCAGGGGTGAGGGAGGTTGTGGCGCGCGAGGAGTTGCGGCGAGCGCTCGATGGTGTGCTGGATCTGGAGCGGCTGTTAAGTCGGGTCACGCTGGAGACCGCGAATCCCCGGGACGTGCTCGCGCTAGCGGCGTCGCTGAGAAGGATTCCGTCCGTCCGAGCCGCATTGGCACGGCTAAACACGGAGCGACTCCGAATTCTGCATGCGTCGCTTGATGAGTTGGGAGATGCACGCGAACGCATTGACAAGACCATCGTGCCCGAGCCGCCCCTGAGTTTTGCGGATGGCGGCGTGATCGCCACCGGCCTTGACCGCGACCTGGACCAACTGCGGGAACTCTCGCGCAACAGCAAGCAGGTGCTGGCGCAGATCGAACAGCGGGAGCGGGGGCGCACCGGCATTTCCTCGCTGAAGGTGAAATTCAATTCCATTTTTGGTTACTACATTGAAGTTTCGAAAGCGAATCTGCACCTGGTTCCGCAGGACTACGAACGAAAGCAGACGCTGGTCGGGGTCGAGCGATTCACCACGCCGGAACTGAAAGAGTACGAGGTCAAAATTCTCGACGCCCAGGAAAAGAGCATCGAGATCGAGCGGCGGTTGTTTACCGAGCTGCGCACCGCAATTGCGGCCGAAGCCAAGCGCATCCGGCAGACTGCCCTGGCGCTGGCGGAAGTGGACGTGCTCGCTTCCTTGGCGCACATGGCCGCTCGGCGTAATTACTGTCGACCCATTTTCGTGGAGTCCGCAGAAGCCAGCGAACTGGAGATTATTGAAGGACGCCATGCGGTTATTGAGCAGCAAGATGTGGCTGGCGGCAGCGACCGTTTCGTGCCCAACGATCTTTATTTGAACGGCACAACGCACAACATCATGTTGCTCACCGGACCCAACATGGGTGGGAAATCAACCTACTTGCGGCAAACCGCGCTGATCGTGATTCTGGCGCAAATGGGATCGTTTGTGCCGGCGCGATCGGCGCGGCTCAGCGTCGTCGATCGCGTATTCACCCGCATTGGGGCAAGCGATAATCTGGCGCGCGGTCGCTCGACTTTCATGGTCGAAATGACGGAGACGGCGGCGATCCTGCACACCGCGACGGCGCGATCGCTCATCCTGCTCGACGAAGTGGGCCGCGGTACTTCCACCTACGACGGGCTGGCGATCGCATGGGCTGCGGTCGAATACTTACATGCGCGAGTGCGGGCGAAGACTTTATTCGCCACTCATTATTTTGAACTCACCGAACTGGCGGAGCAGCTCTCCGCGGTGAAAAATTATCATGTCTCCGTAAGAGAAACGGGCGGTGGAATTGTATTCCTGCGCCGGGTGGAAACGGGCGCGGCGGATCGCAGTTATGGTATCGAAGTTGCCAAGCTGGCGGGGTTGCCGAACGAAGTCATTCTGCGGGCGCGTGAGGTGCTGGCTGAGCACGAGTTCGCCGAGCAGCAGGCGACCGCGCATCTTTCTCCCGGAGGGTTGCCGGGAACAACTCCGCCAGCAACGCAACTGACAATTTTTACCCCGCTGTCGCAGCCGGTGCTGGAGAAATTGCGGGAAGTGAACTTGGACCGGCTGACGCCGCTGGACGCACTGAATCTACTGGCGGAACTGAAAAAGGAAATCTAATAGGGAGCGCATCGTTCCAGGGAAAAAGTTCACCGCCACGAAATGACCAATCCACGCAGGCCCCGCAGTATCGAAGAAATCGGACAGTTACTGGTCGTTGGCATCAACGGCACGGAGATGACGCCGCGGGTCGCTTCCCTGCTGACGCGGCTGCAGCCGGCGGGAGTAATTCTGTTCGCGCGGAACATCAGCAGTGCGGAACAGACATGGCGGTTGCTGCGCGAATGTCAAAAGTGTGTTGCAGCGCCGCTGTTCACATGCGTTGATCTGGAAGGAGGAACCGTCGATCGCTTTCGCGATGCGCTGGGAACGGCGCCCTCGGCAGCGGAGGTGTTCGCCACCCAGGATCGAAAGCTGTTCCGGAGGCAGGGACAAATCATGGGCGAGAACTGCCGATCGTTGGGATTCAACGTTGACTTCGCTCCGGTAATGGATCTGGCATTTGAGGCTTCCCGGGGCGTGATGGAGTCGCGGGCGGTCTCACCCAATCCGCAGGAAACCATCGCCTACGCGCGTGAGTTTCTGGCCGGGCTTCGGGCCGCGAAGGTAATGGGATGCGGCAAGCACTTTCCCGGCCTCGGCGAGGGCAAGCTGGATAGCCATCATGAACTGCCGGTGATTGACAAAGCACTGAAGCGACTGTGGGCCGAGGATCTGCTTCCCTACCGAACCCTGCGTCAACAGCTCCTGTTTGTGATGATCTCTCACGCGGCGTATCCCCAGGTAACCGGCGATCGGACGCCGGCGTCGCTTTCGAAGATGTGGATTTCGGACATCCTGCGCAAACGCATCGCTTACCGGAATTTGATTGTGTCGGACGATTTGGAAATGGGTGGGGTGCTTTCGGCGGCGCCGATTGGCGAGGCAGCTGTGAAGTTTACTCGGGCAGGCGGGGATTTGTGCCTGATTTGCCATAAAGAAGATTCCATCGTGCAGGCTTACGAAGCGTTGATCAAAACCAAGCAACAGGATACGAAGTTCGCGCGACGGGTGGCCGAGGCGTCGCGCCGCGTGCTGGCGTTTAAGAAAAAGAATGCGCAGATGCTGCGTGCGCGAACATCGCCTACGATTGCAACCGTTGAGAAGCTTTCGCGGAGACTGTGGGAGTTTGGGGAGGAAGTACGTCTGGATCCTTTTGGCCGACGAGCGGACAAGCGGCGGTCGCGCTCATGAGCCGGGCGGCAATGGTCGTAGCTGGAGTGATGAGTGGGACGTCTGCGGATGGCATTAATGTGGCGCTGGTGCGCATCGGCGAACGGCACCGGGACTCCTCTGAATCGTCCATTCTTCCGCGCTCCAGCATTCGCGGACAACAATGTCCGTGCCGCATGATCAAATTGCTGGGACACGCGGAATATTCCTATCCCTCGAAGGTGCGGGCCGCCGTGCTTTCCGCGATGAATGCAGAAAGTGCCCGTGTGTCCGATCTTTCCCGGCTCAATTTTCTTCTCGGGGAGCTCTACGCCGATGCGGTGATGGCCACGCAACGGCAGTTTCGAGTAAAAGCAGGGCTGGTGGGGTGCCATGGGCAGACCCTCTACCACCAGGGCACAGGGCAGTCGTTCCTCGGACGCACAGTGGCCGCAACCTGGCAGACGGGAGAGGCCGCTGTCATCGCGGCGCGGGTGGGCCTGCCGGTGGTTTCCGATTTCCGTCCGGCCGACATGGCCGCTGGCGGCAAAGGCGCACCGCTGGTTCCTTATCTCGATGCTTTGCTCTTCCGTGACCCAAAGATCGGACGCATTGTGCAGAACGTTGGAGGGATTGCGAATCTTACGGTGGTTCCGGCGGGCGTCGACGGGCGCGTGCTGGCTTTCGATACCGGGCCGGGAAATATGGTGATGGACGCGGTTACTCAAGCACTGTTTGGGAAAAAGTTTGATCGCGGTGGACAAATTGGCGCGTCCGGCATGGTGCTGGAGCGCGTAGTAGGGCAAGTGTTAAAGCGCAAGTTCTTTCTTGCGAAACCTCCGAAGACCGCGGGGCGCGAGGAATTTGGACGCGAATTTGTTCGCGACTTCTTAGAACGATGCGCAGGCTTTCGCAAGGAAGACGTTGTGGCCACGGCCACCGCCCTGACCGCGAGGTCGATCGGCGATGCGGTGCGGCGATTCGTGATGCCGGCATCGGCCGCAGCTTCGAAAAACTCTTTCCCCGAAATGATTCTCTCCGGAGGCGGTGTGAGGAATGCCACCTTCGTCGCCATGCTGGCCGAAGGTCTGGCGCCCCTCGGAATCCGGCTGCGATTCTCCGATGAGTTCGGCTTGCCTGCCGAGGCCAAAGAGGCCATGGCGTTTGCCCTGCTGGCTTATGAAACCTGGCACCGGCGTACCTCGAACGTTCCCTCCGCAACCGGTGCGAAACGAGCGGCGGTTCTGGGAAAGATCTCCTATGCGTAAGGGCGGTTCCGACCCCGGACTTCGGGCCTCGGACCTCGGCCGCCAGGATCCCCGATCTGCGGTCGGTCGCGGCGTCGCGGCTGGACTGTTCACCCTGTTCAGCCTAATCCCGATCATTGTGGCGATGTTCCCGGTGCTATCCTGCTCGGCCAAACCCGATCCCAACACCTTAGTCATGATCATCGAGTCGAGTCCGACGAATCTCGATCCTCGCGTGGGGATCGACGCCCAGTCGGAACGAATTGACAATCTGATCTTCGACGATCTGCTATCGCGCGGAGAGGATCTGAATGTGGCTCCGGGGCTGGCCGAACGCTGGGAGATTCCCGATCCCCTGACCTACGTCTTTCATCTCCATCGCGGCGCTAAATTTCACGATGGGCGGCCGCTGACTGCGCGCGACGTGAAGTGGACGTTTGATTCGCTGCTGCAGGGCAAGATACGCAGCACGAAGGCAGCGGTATACCGCTTCGTGGACCGTATCGATGCGCCTGACGATGCTACGGTGATCTTCCACATGAAAGAGCAGGACGCAACCCTGCTCTGGAATCTGTCGGACGGCGCGATGGGCGTTGTACCCAATGGCAGCGGCGATGAAATGACGCAGCATCCGATCGGCTCCGGTCCATTCCGCTTTGTCAGCGCGGAGACCGACCGCGAAGTCATCCTCGAACGCAACGACGACTATTGGGGTGGCAGAGCCAAACTGGCGCGCGTTCGCTTTGCTGTGGTGCCCGACGCGACCACGCAAGCGCTCGAACTGCGCAAAGGCAGCGGCGACGTCGCCATCAACTCCCTCACACCCGACACCGTATTTACGTTGGCGCGCGATCCCAATCTTCAAGTGGAACGCGCGGCCGGGACCCGGCTGGCATACTTGGGATTCAACCTGCGTGATCCTATTTTGAAAGATGTCCGGGTGCGGCAGGCGATTGGCTATGCCCTCGATCGGCAGCCGATGATCGACTATTTGTGGCGCGGACAGGCGCAGCCGGCGCGCAGCGTCCTGCCGCCGCAGAGTTGGGCGTACAACGGAGCCGTGCCCGCATCCGAGCACGACCTCGGAAAGGCCAATCAGTTGCTCGATGCCGCAGGCTATCCCCAGATGAATGGCATTCGCTTCCACCTCGCGATGAAGACCTCGACTGACGAGAACACTCGTCTTATGGTGGCGGTCATGCAGCAGCAGTTGCGACCGGCGGGGATCGCGCTCGACATCCGCAGTTTTGAGTTCGCCACGTTTTTTTCGGACGTGCAGCACGGCGCGTTTCAGATGTACGGGCTGCGCTGGATCGGAGGTAACGAGGATCCCGACATTTTCGAATATGCGTTTGACTCGGCGAAGTTCCCGCCGAACGGGGCCAACCGTGGCTACTATTCGAATCCCAAAGTGGACGCGCTTATCGACCAGGCTCGGCGGGAGAACGATCCCAATGTACGCAAGCCGCTCTATGCCGAGGTGCAGCGCATTCTGGCGGATGATCTGCCGTACATCGATCTGTGGTATCTCGACAACGTGGTGGTGCATACCCGACGAGTGCGGAATCTCAAGCTGAATCCTGCGGGTAACTTCGACTTTTTGCGAACGGCAGAGTTGGCGAGCCCCGACGTCGCCGATCAAAACTAGCGTGTTACCATCACAGCTTGGAGCCGAGGGCGAAGAAGCCCTCCGCACATCGGGATGCTGGCGCGGCTATGCGAATCCTCTTTATTGGCGACATCTTCGGACGTCCGGGACGGAACATCGTGAAAGACCGACTGCCAGGAATCGTTCGCGAGCATGCCATCAACCTGATCATTGCCAATGGGGAAAATTCGGCGGCTGGCTTTGGCATCACTCCGGCGCTGGCGGAAGAGCTCTTCGAGCTCAACATCGATGTGATCACCACCGGGAACCATGTCTGGGACAAGCGCGAGATCGTCGACTACTTTCAGATGGTGGCCGGCAATGGACATGGACCGGCGCGGCGTGTGCTGCGGCCGGCAAATTTTCCCGCCGACATGCCCGGGTCCGGCGTTTATGAGGGGTTCAAGGGGGAAATTCCATACGCGGTGATCAACCTGCAGGGACGAGTGTTCATGGCCTCGAATGACGATCCTTTTCGCACCGCCGACCAGCTTCTGCGGAAGATTCAGGCCAGAGTGATTCTGGTGGATATCCATGCCGAGGCGACCTCGGAAAAGATTTCCCTCGGTTGGTATCTTGACGGCCGCGTTACTGCGGTCGTGGGCACACATACGCATGTGCCGACGGCGGACGAGCGGGTTTTGCCCGGGGGAACCGCCTATGTTACGGATGTGGGCATGACCGGGCCCTACGACGGCGTGATCGGGGTAAAAAAAGAACTGGTGGTGGGCAAGTTCCTGAACGGAATGCCAGTGCGGTTCGAAGCCGCCACCGGGGACGCGCGCCTGTGCGCGGTGGTGATCGATTGCGACGATGCCACTGGCAAAGCAAACAAAATAGAGCGGCTGATGTTGTCCTAGCGATGTGCTTGCGCCGCGCTGCCAGCCGTAGCTACGTCTCTACGAGTAGCGAAAGCTTGCAAGTCTTCGGCCGTCTTTCGTTCTCGTAACGGAGAAACTCAGGTGCCCATTGCAACCGAAGGTACGAGGTCCTACTGGCCTGTCCCAAAGATCCGGAAACTACACTAGAATCACAGCCAATGCATCAGAAAGCATTCACCCTGGCGGTAGGACTTCTGCTACTGATCGTCGGCACAACTGCGTTCGCCGCGGACGACAATCCCTCTTCGCCTCCGCTGATTTCCTGTGGAAACGGAATCCCGGGCGGGGTGAACTGTCTGGTCTCGAAGAAACAACTCAAGGAAGCGCGCTCCGCTTTCCGCGACGGCGTGAAGTTTGAGGATCATCGCCAGCTGGAAGAAGCGCTGGCGCAGTTTGACAAAGCTACGCGACTGGCGCCGCAGAATGTGCAGTTTTTGACGGCCCGCGAAGTGCTGAAGGCTCAACTGGTCTTCGGTCACATGCAGCGCGGGAATGGGCTGCTCCTGGAGAACTCGCGCGCCCGCGCCGCTTCCGAATTTCGTTCTGCCCTCGATCTCGATGCGGGGAATCAATACGCCGAGGAGCGACTGGCGGAGGCCAATCGAGGATGGAGGCCTGCGTTGCCCCGAGCCTGGCCGGTTCAGGTTGCAGATTCCGGCGAAATTCACCTTGCGCCCAGGGGTGACCGGGCCACTTTCCATTACACCGGGGACGTTCGCGGTCTGTTCGCCGAACTGGCCGCCGCTTATGGAGTGACCGCGAAGTTTGACGATTCGGTCCCGACCCGGCAGGTTCGTTTCAACGTTGACGATGTGGAATTCTTCACCGCGCTGAAGCTGGCCTGTCAGGTCAGCAAGACCATGTGGGCAGCTCTCGATACCCATCAATTACTGATCGCCGCCGACAGCTCCGACAACCACAAGCAATTCGACCGTATCTCGCTGCGGACCTTCATCCTGCCGGTGCCGGCTACGCAGCAGGAGACCACGGACCTGGTTAACACGATGAAGAGCATACTTGACCTGCGCTTCATCAGCTCCGGTCAGGCTGCGAACACCGTGGAAGTGCGCGGACCCGCGCCGATTCTCGAGGTCTGCTCCAAGTTACTGGAACAGCTTGGCAATGAGCGCCCCCAGGTCATGCTCGACGTTCGCGTGCTGCAGATCGACCATCAACTGACGCGCAACATCGGCGTGCATATCCCCGACACCTTCAACATGTACAACATTCCGGCTGTGGCCCTGGCCGGGCTGGCAGGGCTCGGCGGCCAGAACATTCAGCAACTCGTCAACCAGTTGATCTCCTCGGGGGGCATCAACCAGGCGGGAAGTTCGGCCCTCTCCGGGCTGTTGGCTCAGCTCGGAGGACAGGGGAATTCCATCTTCAGCCAACCTTTGGCCACGTTCGGAGGCGGGCTGACGTTCAGTGGCGTTAGTCTCGATCAGTTTGCCGCAAATCTTTCGGTCAACGAATCCTGGGTGCGCAGCCTGGAAAGCCTGACGATGCGCACCAATCAGGGGGACGACGCTACCTTCCATCTCGGAGAGCGTTATCCGATTGAGAATGCGAGCTACGCGCCCATTTATAATTCGCCGCAAATCTCAGCGGTCCTGGGGAATCAAAGTTACGTTCCGCCGTTCCCTTCCATCACCTATGAAGATCTGGGCTTGAACGTAAAGGCAAAACCGGTGGTCCACGGCGACGGCTCGATCAGCCTCAGTATTGAGTTGCAACTGCGCTCGCTCACTGGGCAGTCGAACAACGGAATTCCGGTCATCTCGAACAGTGAATATCAAGGCAGCATCAATCTGAAGGATGGCGAGCCGGCGGTAGTGGCTGGCCAAGTATCGCGAAGCGAGACGCTCTCGATGACCGGGATCCCGGGACTTGGTTACATACCGCTGCTAAATCAGGCGATGGTAAACAATACCAAGCAATCGGAAAGCGACGAACTCATGATCGTCATTACTCCGCATGTACTGGCAAACTTCAAGCGCACGACTCCGGAAATTTGGCTCAGCGAGAAATAAACAGGCTTCCGACTTTCCCCCAGTCCGGCTGCCCGCTTCAGCCGGCTGGGCCCCGAAGCCCGTCGCGGCGACCAGTCCGGTAGCCGAGCGCCGGATTCCGATCTACTTCGCTTCTTTCGCGGCGAAATCAACCAGGCTCTTGTACACATCCGAAAGCCGCGGATCAAAGCTCCCGACCTTGCGTCCATTGATAAACAGCGTGGGCGTCCCATTTACGTCCACAGATTTGCCCAGCGCCAGGGAAACATCCACGCGCGCCTTGGTCTCCGGCAGGACGGCACAGGCTGCGATGTCAGCACCTTTAACGCCGACTCCATCGGCGATGGTGGTAAGTTTCTCGTCCGCGTTCTCGGCGGTGATGTCAGACTGAGTCTGGTAAGTCTGGGAAACAAATTTCCAGAAGGCATCATTCGAAGCACGGCCCACGCAGTCAGCATAAGCCGCGCCCTTTGCCGCCCAATTGTGCATTTCCAGAGGAAAATTCTGGAAGACGAAACGGGCATTGGGCTCCGCCGCCACCAACGCCTCAATCGTAGGCTGCGCCGCTTTGCAGGCTGGACACTGCAAATCGCCGAACTCGACGATCGTGACGGGCGCATCTTTAGGCCCGCGCTCCGGACCGTTGATTCCCTTGTCCAGCAACCGTTTCGCCACATCAAATGGCCGGGCACCGAAGGGAATAATTTCGCCGACGAGGGCGTGCTGTCCGTCGGGAGCGACGAAGAAAGAGGACAACTGCTGGCCCCTGGGGCTGGCGAGAACGACGGTGACCTCTGCCAATCCGGCGATTGCCGAAGGCTTGATGCTGGAAATCTTCCAGGTGAGATCGGTCTCGTAGCCAAATTGCTGATGCAGGAAAGAGTCCACTGTGGCTTCCGAGGGAAGACCGCTGGCTGCCGCCACTGCGGACTTTTCCGCCGGGGTCTCTGAGGCCTTGGCTTTCGCCATTCTTGATGCGGTCTGAGCCGGCAAAGTCCCGGCCAGAAAAAGAATACAGATCGAGTTGAGAAAAGTGCGCATGGCTTCCTTTCGAGTTCACAGTATTAAACCTTGAGTTAGGAAAGCGATCTATCAGGATACTTCAAAGCAGGCACTGGAGGCTTCGCCCTTGGCGGCAATGGGAAAACGGCGTCCGTAGCCGAAGGCTTTGGGAGAAATTTTGAGGCCAGGTGCGGCCTGTTGGCGCTTGTATTCGGCGCGATCGACCATGCGAATTACACGTTGAACGACTTCCATGTTGAGTCCGCGATCTGCCGCAATGCGCTGGGCGGAATGAGAGTCCTCTACATAATCTTCAAGCACGGCGTCCAGTACTTCGTAGGGCGGCAGCGAGTCACTGTCTTTCTGGTTGGGCCGCAATTCTGCCGAGGGCGGCTTTTTGAGCGTGGCTTGTGGGATCACCGCGCGCCGCGAATTCACATATTCGCTGAGGCGATATACCAGCGTTTTTGGCACGTCGGAAATGACCGCCAGCCCCCCGACCATGTCCCCGTAGAGTGTGCAGTAACCCACGCCCAACTCGCTCTTGTTGCCGGTGGAGAGCACGATCGCTCCGAACTTATTGGAGAGCGCCATCAGCAACGTTCCCCGGGCGCGCGATTGAATATTTTCTTCGGTGACGTCTTCTTTCGTGCCCGCGAAAACGTCTTTGAGAGTGCGGCGATAGGCTTCGTACGCGGGATTGATGGAAAGCAACTCGAAACGAATTCCGAGATTTTGCGCCAGAGAACGCGCATCCTCGATCGAGCCTGGCGACGAATAGGGACCGGGCATCCCGACACCAATCACGTTCTCCGGCCCGACGGCATCGCTGGCGACGACCGCCGTGAGGGCAGAATCGATGCCTCCGCTGAGACCGATGATCGCTTTTTGAAAACCGCATTTTTGCATGTAGTCGCGCGTGCCCAGCACTAGCGCGGCATATACGCTGGCTTCCTCCCCGGCAATCTGCTCGTGCATTTCACCGGACAACGCGTGCCCATCGAAATAGATGAGATCTTCCTCAAAGGACCGCCCCTGCGCGATGACTTCTCCTTCCCGATTGAGCACCAGGCTAGAGCCATCAAACACCAGACTGTCGTTGCCGCCTACCTGATTGACCAGCACCACCGGAACTTTATGCTGGCGCGCGATGCTGGCGAGCATGTCTCGGCGCATTTCTCGTTTTCCGATCCAGAACGGCGAGGCGGAGATGTTCAGCACAAAATTGCCGCCCCCCTGAATCAGCGATTCCACAGGATCGACGGTGTACAGACGTTTGTGCCAAAATCGCTTGTCGTTCCATGCGTCTTCGCAAATGGTGAGCGCCATGCGCTGGCCGCAGAATGAAAACAATTCCTGACTCTTGGCGGGGGCGAAGTTGCGCATCTCATCGAAGACGTCATAAGTCGGCAGCAACATCTTCGACTGGATAAAAGCGATCTTACCGTCCATGAGTAGAGCGGCGGAATTCATGGCTGCCTTGCCGGCGTCGGAGTGAGCCGCGGTGACCAACCCGCAGATCACCGCGATTCCGCCAGTTTCCGTGGCAATCTTTTCTGCCATCTGACGATTGCGGGCCACAAAGGACGGTCGCTCAACTAAGTCGCGCGGGGGATATCCACACACCGATAACTCAGGAAACAGAATCATGCCGGCGCCGGCGGCCTGGGCGCGACGCGAAAAATCGACAATCTTTGCCGCGTTGCCGGTGAAGTCTCCGACCGTAGGATTGATTTGGCCTAGCGCAATCTTCACCCTTCTAGTGTAAAGCCGGCGACGATAGGGGCCAAGCGACGAGGCGACGCCGGTGGCAGCGTCGACAGCGCATCGGCTGTCCGGGGGCAATCTTTCTGGCGCGTGTGCGGGCCGCACGCCTCTCGGACAGAAGCCGGGGCGTCAGGAGAGGTTCGCCTGCCTAATCGGCCAAAATTAACCAGTTGGAATATTGCGAAAAGGCGTAACATTAACGATTTGGCAATCCCATTCATTCGAGGAAAACACGAATGCCCCTGCACGGCCTCTCTTCGCTAAATCGATTTTTCACGCTGACCATGATTGTCAGCGGCGCCCTATCTCAGTCCTTCGCACAGACAGCCGGCCGGGATCATCCGTGGAGCAATTCCAGTCTCTCGCCAGACGAGCGCGCATCGATGGTAGTCAAAGAAATGACGCTGGAGGAAAAGATCTCGTTGCTCCACGGAACGGGAATGGCCGGACTGAGTCCGATGAGTCCGCTGGCCGTCGAATCCAATGGCGGTGCGGGATACGTGGTTGGCATTCCCCGCCTGGGCGTTCCCGCCATCCAGATCTCGGACGCCGCGTATGGAGTTCGGAGCAGCGGCGAGAATGGACGCTACTCGACGGCGCTGCCGGCCGACGTGGCCGCGGCCGCGAGCTGGGATCTAGATGCCGCTCACGAATACGGAGCTCTGATTGGACGTGAACTGCGCGCCCAGGGCTACAACATGTCGCTCGGCGGGGGCACCAATCTCACCCGCGAACCCCGCGATGGCCGCACCTTCGAATACTTGGGCGAAGATCCCATCCTGGCTGGAAAGTTGGTTGCGTCGGTCATGCAAGGTCTGCAGGCTCAGCATGTCATCGGCGACATCAAGCATTACGCCCTGAACGATCAGGAGAGCGGCCGCAACGCGGTCAATGTGAATATCGACCAGCGGGCGGCGCGCGAGACTGACCTGCTGGCCTTTGAGATTGGATTGCAGGACTCCGAGATCGCAGCCGTGATGTGCTCCTATAACCGCGTCAACGGCGACTACGCCTGCGAAAACAGATATCTGCTTACCGATGTCCTGAAGAAAGATTGGAACTTCAAGGGGTTTGTAGTTTCTGACTGGGGAGGCACGCACAGCACGGAGAAAGCCTCGGCGGCCGGCCTGGATCATGAGGAGCCGGGCTGGATCTTCTTCGGAGACGATTTGAAGAAAGCGGTGGAGGCGGGGAAAGTGCCGATGGCGGAACTGGATGATCACGTTCATCGCATACTGCGGTCGATGTTCGCCACCGGAGTGATCGACGATCCACCTCGAAAAAGTGTAGTGGACGTGGTAGGCGGCTTCGCAGTAGCGCAGAAAATCGAGGAACAGAGCGCCGTGCTTCTCAAGAATGAGCACGCGCAGCTTCCGCTCGATGCTTCGAAAATTCGCAGCATCGCTGTGATCGGTCCCCATGCGGACGTGGGAATGATCTCCGGCGGCGGTTCGGCGCAGGTCGATCCTCCGGGCGGGAACGCGATCATGCCGCCGGGCAAAGGGCAGACCCATTGGCTGGAGAAGATCTGGTTTCCGACTTCGCCGCTCAAGTCGATTCGGGCGAAGGCTCCGGCCGCGACGGTTCAATTCGATTCGGGTGCGGACCCCGCCGCGGCAGCGACGCTGGCGAAAAACGCTGATGTCGCCATCGTATTCGTCTACCAATGGGAGAGCGAGGGCATGGACTTGAACGGCTTATCTCTTCCCGAACAACAGGACGATCTGATCGCGAAGGTCGCGGCTGCCAATCCGCATACGGTGGTCGTGATCGAGTCGGGCAGTCCGGTGACCATGCCCTGGGTCGATCAGGTCAGCGCCATTTTGGAAGCATGGTATGGAGGCAGTCGCGGGGCCGAAGCGGTAGCGAATATCATTTTTGGAGATGTGAATCCGAGCGCGAAGTTGCCCATGACGTTCCCCAAGAGCGAAGCCGACTTGCCGCACGCCACGGTCGTCAAACCACCTCGGGTGACCCGGGAGGCGGACCATCAAGGCTGGAAACGGATCGCTGCAGGCTTGCCAGCATTTCAAGTCAACTATGACGAAGGAGTCAAAGTCGGCTACAAGTGGTACGACGCAGAAAACAAAGCTGTGCTATTTCCCTTCGGATTTGGTCTCTCCTACACAACTTTCTCCTACTCGAATCTTAAGGTCACGCCCGGAAAGAATCCGCGCGTAAGTTTCACCGTCACCAATACGGGCAGCCGGGCTGGAGCCGAAGTCGCGGAGGTCTACGCCTCTCTTCCGGCCGCAGCGGCGGAGCCGCCGAAGCGCCTGGTGGGCTGGAGCAAAGTCACACTCAACGCCGGAGAGAGTAAAGAGGCAGCGGTCGAAGTGGATGCGAAATATCTCTCCATCTTTAACGTCGAGCGGAACGGCTGGCAGCTGATTCCGGGAGAATACGGCTTCATGATCGGCGGATCGTCGCAGAGCTTGCCGCTGAAGGAAACAGTCATCCTGAAATAGAGAGTCACGAACCCCGCCCGGTGAGCAGACCGCTGGATCAGTTTGCATTCATGAACTGTAAGGTCAGAGGACGTGATCATCGAGCGACGCCACGAATTGAATTCCCGGCACAAACTTACCAACAAGTCTCTTGTCGTTGGTTAAGAAAAGATCGGTACTGCCCTGCGCCGCCGACGCTAATTGAATCGCATCTGCAGGCGGAAGGCCCAGAGTGCCCCTGATCCGGGCATAGTGGTCCGCTGTTTCAATGGTAAAGGGCAGGACTTCCGCAACGATTCCCTGCAATTGACGCCGGACCTGTTCCGCGCGATGCTCGGGGCCTTTGCGGTAGACTCCGGCTAACATCTCGCCAAAAGTAAAGGCACTTGTGATCAACTGATCGCGTCGTTCCTTCATTCGAGAATGGATTGCGTCCACGCGCGCGGCGAACTGTGGGTGGTCTTCCAACCAGTAGATGAAGAGCATTGGGTCCCAATAAACGCGGCTCACTTGCGGTCCTCAGATGTACGGAAGCTACTGCGTTCCGAGCGGAGATAAGCCTCCCCTCCGCCCGTCAAGCTTGGGATACTAATCGTCAGGAGTCGAAGGTAACACGGTGTGTTTCGGAGCGGGCATGGGCGCCGAACCCTTTTGGTCGCGCCACAGCACTTTATTCAGTCGGGCCGCTGGCGCGGCATCGGGACGCGAGAAATCCATTTTTGACGAGATCTTTGCACCCGGCGCGCCCGGCTTATTAGTTTCGTAAATAAGTCCATTCTTCAGATTGCGATAGTCGGCTTTATACGCCGGTTGATTGCCGGCTCCAGAAAATAACCCTCCCATCACCGGCGCGTACGCATCGTTTTGATTCATGGGTGGAAGATCTAGCAGCGTTTCCATGGTATGGATCAAGTTCACGGTGGTGTAGAAGCGATGTTCCACGTTCGGCTGGTCCGCCGTTCCCGGCGAATACTTGCTGATGACCAAAGCGATCGAGCGATGGGCGTCTACGTGGTCGGCTCCGTCCTGAGCGTCATCTTCGAGAACAAAGATCGCCGTGTCATCCCAATAGGAGCTGTGGGAAACCGCATCGACCACTCGGCCGAGCGCCAAATCATTGTCCGCAACGGACGCCGCAGGCCGTGGAAAATGAGGACGCGTGCCGCCCGTGTGGTCGTCGGGCAGATATAGCAGCACGAAAGCCGGCAACTCAAACTGCGGGCCCTCGTGCGCGTCACCGGCGCGAACGTAGGCGCTAAATTCGTTCAGGAACTCGTCGGCCCGGAGTTGGTCCGGATATTCGGTATTGAAATCCGGATATAGCGGATCGAAGTGATCGCGCAAAACCGCTTTCGTCGGTTTCACCCCTCCAAACAGAGGCACCGCCCACGGGAAGGGACTGGGTCCGGCGTGCGGATCGCCGACATTTGAAGCAAGGGTTTCCCCTTGCTGAACTACGGTTCGCGGGCAACGAGCTTCCTGTCCGGACGGAGTTCCTTGCTTCGGAGTTGCCGCCTTTGGCTTTTTGTTGCACCACTCGGCGTTCACAAATTCGCCGTAGTCCCGGAAGCTGACGCCCTTGCGAGCGAGATTGTCCCAGAGAAATCCCGTGGAAGGATCGTCAATGTCGGGCTGATTGTTCTCCAGCGGGTATTCCTCCGCCACTTGACCTTGAAAATCGTAGGTGCGTTCCTTTCCTCGATAGGCAATCTGCCAGGTTTTTTCGTTGTAATCGGAAGTGATCGCGGCCGTGGACCAGAGATGTCCATCGCCGGAGACTTCTCCGCTGTCGTAGAAGTTATCGAGCACACCGAACTGCATTGAAAGCTGGTGTTCGTTGGGCGTGATGTCCGCACCGTACATAGTGATCGAAGGATCGCCGTTCCCTACTTTTAGGTCGCCAAAAATCTGGTCATAGGTCCGGTTTTCCTTGATGACATAGATTACGTGCTTGATGGGATTCTTGCCTCCGGCGAAGGAAATCGTGCCCGGGTCGGTTGAGAAAAGATTGTCGTGCTCAACCATTTGCGTGAGGCCGGGAAGGCGATTTATGGTGTCGGAAATGTTCAGGCGCGCGATGGAACCACGCAGCAGCGTCGCAATGTATACATGACCATGCCGCATCGTCGCAGGCGCCGTTTTGCTTACGTCATTATTCGGGCCCGTGCCTTCTCCCTTGGCCGTGGCGATGAGCAGATCGTCCCCTTGAACGGCGAGCGCGCTGGGATACCAGTCAGTGGGAATGAAACCGAGAGCCGAAGCTTTCCAGCCTTTTTGTACTTCCTTCCACCCTCCCGGCTGTGGCGAGGCGTCAAAGATGGCAACCGCATTGAGGGACGACATTGCCGCGAATAATCTTTTCCCATCGTTAGAAACAGCTAACGCGGTCGGGTACGATCCTGCAATAACGCGATTCTCAAGAATGGTCTGGTAGTGCACTTCAGGCCCGAAGTCTGCGCCAATCGATAGAGCATCGACCTCATCAGAGTTCGATAACGCGACGTAGAGCGTTTTCTCATCCGGGCTCAATTGCATCGCCGTGGGATGTGACCCCGGAGCCAGTGGGTCAGGCGGAAAGTCGAAATGAAATGTTCGTAACACTTTGCCCGTGACCAGATCCAGGGCAGCAACTGCAGACGCATTCCACAGACTGCACCAGGCTCGTCGCCCATCACGCGTGGCTACGCACGTGTAAGGATAGGATGAAGGCACCAAATCGCTCGTGCTCAGATCGAACGTCTGCAGCACTTTGCCAGTTGCCGGATCCAGCAGCACGGCGTTGTCCGATAGATTGTTCGCAATCAGAAGCTTATCTTTGCCGCGATCAGCAATGAGCGTCAAACCGGCTGGATAGGGAATCGCCATGTGCGGCGGCGCCGTTAATCCAACCGCAAGCTTCTTCCCGGTCGACAGTGGTTGCAGTGCGATCGGAATGAATCCCTGGGGCGCGACCTTGCCCGCAGCGAAGCCGTACACAGCAATCCCGTTGCCCGTATGGCCCGCCTTCGCACCGGTTGGATCGGTCAGCGATCCGACCGAGGCGTAAAGATGCTTGCCATCCGAACTGAAAGCGAGCCCGAGAAAATAGCTTTGCTGCGAATCGTCGCCCAGCCGAGCGTCGGGATAGTCGGCGATCTGATTAGTCTTCAGATCCAGCACTGAGATCGATTGATGTCCCGAACTTTCCTGCGTGCCATAGCCATCGTTCAGTAGCGCCGCATAGCGGCCGTCCGGACTCAGCACCATGGTTGCGGGAAAACTGTTGGTGCTGCCAATGCGGCCTGGCGAGGGAACGGTGAGCATTTTGCTGGTGGGCAGCATCACCGGCGAGGGGTCCGGGAAAGGCGATTGCGCGAAGACCACCGTGGTGCCCGCCAACAGCAAAGTGCTAAGCCAATACAGGCGAGGACGAGTCACAGGGCCTCCTCGGAAATTGACGTTCAGAAACGATAGAAGAGATGAGCCTAATCGAAGCCGGGGTGGAGGGTCAAAGCTGCGAAACTCACGTGGCAGTTTGCCGGGCGGGGCCGAGATGGGCGTCGAGCTGCGCTTGACCGGACAGCCGGGTGCGGCTGTCCCCACATGGGTGGTCCGCGAAGACAGCATGAAGCGGAGGAGCGCCGTTATCCTTTTTGGGCCGTAAAAACAATCCGTTCAGGGAGTGGATATAAGGCTTGCCTTTTTGTGGAAGCTACAGCAAATCTTCTTCGTACATTCGCTGGATCTGAAGACCGCGCACCGAAACGTCTGCTGTGACGGAGCTAGTCTCTGTCTAAAAACCAGGCGAATGCGGTAAAGCACAAGTGGGCCCGGGCAGGGCCTTCAGGCGCTAACGTAGGGAGATTTAGGCCCATGCGTAGCCTGAGAAGGAATCCCCGCTCTTTAGGGCGGGGAGGATGTCAAAGACCTGACAGCCTCGAGCTCGACCGCTCCTGCTCCGGGCTCTCCGAGTCCCCGGGATGTACGTTGTGCCGGACATCGGCGCCCTGCACCCAGAAGATGACGTCCTCGGCGATGTTGGTGGCGTGATCGGCAACCCGCTCGAGATTGCGGGCCACGAGAAGGGCGTCCAGGGCCTGGCGCACGACCTCGGGGCGTTCGTTCATGGCCTTAACCAATTGGATGAAAGCGTCGTCGCGCATGCGGTCAATCACGTTATCCATTTCAAGTACAGCCTGGGCCAACTCAACTTTGCCTTCAATGAACGACTCCAAGGCCCGGCGCACCATCGCGCTCACAGCAGTGCCCATGCGCGCGATATCCACCGGCAACTCCGCGGCGGGAAGTTCGACCATATCCATCACGCGCTCTGCGATGTTTACCGCCTGATCGCCCACGCGTTCGAGATCGGAGTTAATTTTCGTTACCGCCAGAATGAAACGCAGGTCTACGGCCATGGGCTGCTGCATGGCGAGCAGGTCAAAGGCCGCCTCATCGATTTCTCTTTCTGCGGTATTGATCAGGCTTTCGCCTTCGAGCACCATCTGGCAACGGGTAAGGTCGCGCTCCACATACGCCTGCCGAGCGCGATCCACCGCCTGCTCCGCCAGTCCTCCCATGCGAAGCAACCGCTGCCGCAGATCGTCGAGCCCTTGCTGAAAACGCGTGCGCATTATCCGAACCTTTCCTATCCGAATCTGGCCTTATCCGAATCTGCCGGTAATGTAGTCTTCCGTCTTTTTGTCCGACGGCTTGGTAAAAATCTTTTCCGTTTTGTCGAACTCAATCAACTTGCCCAGCAGGAAGAAGCCGGTGAATTCCGCCACCCGCGCCGCCTGCTGCATGTTGTGCGTGACGATAACGATGGTATATCGCTCTTTCAGCTGGAAGATCAACTCTTCAATCTTGCCCGTGGAAATCGGATCCAGTGCCGAACAGGGCTCGTCCATCAGTAGAACTTCGGGCTCGACGGCGAGGGCGCGCGCAATACACAGGCGCTGCTGCTGGCCACCGGACAGACTGGCCCCGGACTTTTTGTGTACCTGATCTTTTACCTCATCCCATAGCGCCGCCGAATCCAGCGACCGCTCTACGATTTCATCCAGCTTGCGACGGTGGCGGAATCCATTCAACTTCAGGCCGGAGGCGACGTTGTCATAAATCGACATCGTGGGAAACGGATTCGCCTTCTGAAACACCATGCCGACGCGTCGACGGAGCTGCGTCGCCGAGGTCCCGTTATAGGCATCGATTTCGCCTATCCGCACCCGGCCCTCGACTCGCGCTTCGGGAATGGTCTCATGCATGCGGTTGATGCAGCGGATAAAGGTCGACTTGCCGCATCCCGACGGACCAATGAGCGCAGTGGCGCGGTTTGCACCCACTTTCAGATTGATGTCAAACAGTGCCTGGCCCTTGCCATACCAGGCATTCAGACTCTCGACCTGGATTCCAACGCCCATAAGTTATGCCGTTCCGAAGGTGCCCCGCCGCACCGCGAAGCGCACCGCCGCGACGGCAGTGACGATAAGGACGATCAGCACGAACGATCCTGCCCAAGCCTGGCGGTGCCAGTCATCATAGGGCGAATTGGCATACTGGTAAATCTGCAGGGGCAGCGCCGCCGTGGGTTGATCGTAGCGGAGATTCCAAAACGTGTTGCCCAGAGCCGTAAAGAGCAATGGCGCGGTTTCGCCCGCCACTCGCGCAAAGGCCAGCATGACTCCGGTGATCACACCGGAGGCCGCGGTACGGAGAGTGATCGAAAGGGTGGTTCGCCAGCGCGGGACGCCGAGTCCATAGGCTGCTTCCCGGAGCGCTTGCGGCACCAGCAGCAGCATCTCTTCGGTTGTCCGACAGATGGTCGGAACCATCATGATCGCCAGTGCCACTCCGCCGGCAAGCGCTGAGAATCCATGACCTCGAACCAGGATGGCCCAAGCCACAATGCCAATCACAATCGAAGGCACACCGTTCAGAACATCCGCGGTGAAGCGAATGGCACTGCCCAAACGATTGCGTCCAAATTCGGCCAGATAGATGCCCGCACCGATTCCGAAGGGCACGCCGATGACGCTGGCAATGCCGAGGATTAACACCGATCCCGCGATGGCATTCGCCATGCCGCCCCCCGGCTCGCCCACGGGCTTGGGAGTCTGGGTCAGGAACGCCCAATTCATCGAGCCCGAGCCGCGGTACACCAGGTAACCGAAGATAGCAACGAGCGGAGCTAACACCAGAACGACGGTCAAGACCGCCACGCCGGTCATGACGTGATCGGTAATCCGCCGACGCCAGCTAATAGAAGGCACACCCTGTTGCCGGAAAGAGCTGCCAGCTATTTCAGGCATGTCCCCTCGCAGGCTGACCGCGCGTCACTGTCCAAACCAGTATCTGCGCCAGCGCATTCACGATGATCGTGACCAGGAATAGAGCCAGGCCAATTTCAATTAAGGCGGAAAGATAGACATTTCCGGTAGCTTCGCTGAACTCATTGGCCAGCACGCTGGCCATGGTGTACCCGGGAGCGAACAACGACTTCGCGATCTCGGGCCGATTCCCGATCACCATGGTGACCGCCATGGTTTCTCCCAGCGCGCGCCCTAATCCAAGAATGATTCCGCCGACAATCCCGGCGCGCGCGTTGCGCAACACGCCCACCCGGATCATCTCCCAGCGCGTTGCGCCCAGGGCCAGTACTCCCTCGCGCTGATGTTGGGGCACTACCATGAGTACTTCGCGGGTGATCGACGAAATGATGGGCACGATCATGATGGCTAGGATGATCCCCGCCGCCAGCATGCCGATTCCATACGGGGGGCCTGCAAACAGGCCGGTCCACCCAAGAGTCTTGGCCAGGAATGGCTGGACGTATCCACTCAAGAGCGGCACCAGGATAAACATGGCCCACAAGCCGTAAATCACGCTGGGAATTGCGGCCAATAATTCCACAAAGAACGAAAGCGGGCCGCGCAGCACCTTGGGGCACATCTCGGTGGTGAACACGGCGACGCCTACCGCGAGCGGAACTGCCAGGATGAGCGCAACCAGAGACGAAACCAGCGTCCCGTAGATAAACGGGAGAGCGCCGAACTGCTCGCTGACGGGGTTCCAGTCGCTGCCCGCAAAAAACTTGAAACCAAATGCGTGCCAGGACAGGCGCGAACCCGACACGAGTTCGTCCACAATCAGGACCAGCACTCCGATCACGGCCAAGCCGCACAAGGTCATGGCGGACTTGAAAATGCGATCGGGAACTTCGCCGCCGGACGCTAGCTCCAGGGCGGCTGCCCGGGGTACCGGAACCGGGGTAACTTTCGTCCCTCCAATGGGTTGCGGTCCGGGCATATCAGGCCGAGAGAAAGCTGGATTGGCCATTCGGCTTAACCGTAGCAGAGACGTGTTACAAAAGTGTTAAAATGAAGTCGGCTTTTCCGCCGGGGACCATCTGTCAACCTGAATCGAGCTGTCTGCAAGACCATGAATTAACGCAGTATTGATTCTCTCCCGCTATCAGGATTTGTTTTCTTTATGTCGATTACATCCGACCGTAGCAAGCTTGCCTTCCAAAAGACCGAGCGGGCCTTACTGAAGCTTTCCTCAGGGCAGGGCCCCGAGAGCGTCCACGGTTTCCGCACAAACAGCCGCAGGCTCGAAGTGTTGCTCGAACAACTTCTTCCCCAACGCGAGCGGAACCAGAAGAAACTTCTGAAGATGCTGAACCGGATTCGCAGGCGTGCGGGTAAGGTGCGCGACTTGGATGTTCAACTTGCGGCATTGCGCAGTCTCAAGGTTCCTCAGGAGCCGCGTCGCAAGACCCGACTGGTGCAGGGGCTGATCGAGCTGCGAGTCAAACACGAGAAGAAACTTCGCAGGCTGTTGACGAAAGAGATGATCCGCGAGATTCGGAAGCGCCTTAAGCGGGGAGCAAAAGAGGTTCGCCCCGAAACCAGCCGCGACGCTCTGAGCGTCGCCCGCTCGATGTTGAACGAAGTAGTCCGCCCGGCTGGGCCGGTCAGCGAAGACCTGTTGCACCGTTACCGCGGGATGGTGAAGCGCGCCCGCTATGCAGCCGAGTTTGCTCCAAAATCCGCTGAGGCCACCCAATTCATCGCCCAGCTTAAGCGCCTACAAGATGCGGTGGGCAATTGGCACGACTGGCGGACCCTGACCCGGGCTGCTGCCAAACGACTTGGCGATGTCAACCAATCCTCGCTGGTCGCTGCCCTCCATAACGTGACCGGGGGCAAATTCCGGCACGCGGTTTCTGCCCTCTCAGCTTCGCCAACCATCCAAAACCCGGCAAAACCAGTCCCCATCTCGCCCCAACCATCGCACAAAGTCCTTACCCAGAATTCGACGCCGGTGGAGCTTATCGAGTCTGCTGCGTAGCCAGCCATGGGCTTACCTTTTGTCTCTTAGCCAAATTGTCTCTTAGCCAAAAGCGAATACGCAGCCATTCGGAGCTTCGGCGGTGACGGGCTGAGCCGCATGCATGTAAACTGTGTGCCTTCCCCATGCCCACATTTGCCGCGGTTGATATCGGCTCCAACTCCGTCCGGCTGAAGATTGCGCGCCTGCAAGCCAGCCGCCTCCACGCTCTCCACGAAGACCGCGAAGTCACTCGCCTGGGCGAAGGCGTTTTTGGTTCCGGCTTCCTTACTCCCGATTCCATCGCCGAGACGGTGAAGGTTCTCAGGCGGTTTCATCGCGCGACGCAACAGATTGTGACCGACAGTGTGCGCGTGGTTGCGACCAGCGCCCTGCGGGATGCGCGCAATTCACAGGCGTTTCTGGAATGGGTGCGTTCGGCCACCGGCTGGCGTGTCGAGATCATCTCTGGTGTGGAGGAGGCGCGTCTCATTCATCTGGGACTAGTCTCCAGCCCGCGAGCGGACCGGTCTCCCACGCTCATGATGGACCTCGGGGGCGGCAGTTGCGAACTAACCGTCTCGCAGGGCGGACACATTCGCGACGCGGTGAGCCTTCCTCTGGGTGCCGTTCGCCTGACCAACGAATTCCTGCGCCACGATCCTCCCCGCAAGGGCGAACTGAAGCGATTACGGGGCTTCATCACTCGCGAAGTCAATCGCATCATCGACCGTCTCCCGATGGCGAAGGTTACGAATGTGATTGCGACCTCGGGAACGGCTGCGGCCCTGGCCGCTGTTGCCAGTCATCTGCGCCGAGGTACCAGCCGTCAGCGGCTACTAGTCTCATGCGCCGAGATGACCCGCATTGCCAAGCGCCTGGCGCGCCTTCCCGTAGCGGAACGCCGCAAGATCGAAGGCATTGGCCTGCGGCGAGCCGAGATTATCGTGGCCGGCGCTACGGTCTATCAAGAACTGCTGGACCGACTTGACCTCAAAGGATTCCGCTATTCGCCGCTCGGCCTGCGCGACGGAATCCTGGCGCAGATGGCGGCCGACTACGACCGCAGCACGCGTTCCGGCAGGCAGGTCGAATTCGAACGCTGGGAATCCATCATGAGCGCGGTCGACCATTACCGTGTCGATCGCAAGCACGCTCTGGATGTACGCGACGCCGCCACATTGTTGTTCTCGGCGCTGCGTTCGCTGCACCGGTTGCCGCCGGAATACCGCGAGTGGCTCTCAGCCGCGGCCATGCTCTACGAAGTAGGCGACTACGTGAATCGTAACGGCCGCCACCGTCATACCCACTACATCATTTCCAACTCCGAGATTCTGGGTTACACCCCGCAACAGCGGCGCACGATTGCAGCCATCGCTCGCTACCTGGGTAAATCGCGTCCCGCGATGGAAGATGGTCCCATGAAGCTATTGGATCCGGGAGAGCGGGCCCACGTGCAAAAGGCGATTCTGTTGCTGCGACTCGCCCGCGCCCTGAATCTGGGCCGCAGCCGCGCCGTGGAGAAAGTGCGCGTCGGCGTGCGCTCGGCGGAAGTGAAGTTGACGCTGGTTCCCCGGCGTCGAATGGGAGTGGATCTGGAACTCTGGGCGATTGAGAAAGAACGCGATTATTTCCGCGAAGTCTTTGGACGCGAACTCTCGACCGCCGTCTCGTAGAGAGTTCGCAGAACTTTCGGCGTGACGCACCATTGCAGAATTCCTGAAGTCCGCCGCATCTCAACTTTGGCCACCCCACCCTTTTTCAGTTCCAGCGAGGCTTCGCATCCGGAATCGCTGATCACCGCTCCCAGGAATTGGCTCAGGTTCGGATTGTGACCAACCACCATGATGGCTTCCTGGCGAGAATATTTTTCCAGGAGTTTGCGAAAGTCGGCAAGTCCGGCCGCAGGCCGCAGGCCGGCGTCGATCTGCAATTTGCCTTCGTAGCCTAATTCGTTGCCGACCAGCGATGCCGTCTGCGTGCATCGCTTTAAGGGACTGGAAATGATCGCATCCACTTGAGCATCCAGCGCGGCCAGGGCGCGCCCAACATAGCCGCACTGCTCGATTCCCTCTTTGTCGAGAGCGCGCTTTTCGTCCTTCTTCGGATTCGCAAGGTGGTCGCCCGCGCTCGCGTGGCGTAGAAAATAGAGGATCATCTGGGCTTATCGTTCCTTTCCCACCACTTTACGCTTTCGCGCCGCAACCGGCGCAGGAATTGCGGCGGGCCCCTTCCCTTCCGCCACGCTCATCAGGAAATCCTGCGCGCTAAACGCGCTCGTTCCCGTCGGCCTCCGCCGATTCCGCGCCCCGTGCAGAGGCTGCCATGCCCGCAGGTAGGTCGCATCCTTCAGCAGAATGCGCGCCTTGCGATTGTCGGCCAGATACGCGTCCAGGATTTCATGCTTTACCCGTTCCCGGAGCAACTCATCGCGCAGTGGTACCAGCACTTCGACGCGCTCATAAAGATTGCGGGGCATCCAGTCCGCACTGCCCATGTAGACCTCTTCTTCGCCAGCGTTGGAAAAATAGAAAATGCGGCTATGTTCCAGAAAGCGGCCTACGATGCTGCGCACGCGGATGTGGTCGCTGACCCCCCGCACTCCCGGACGCAGGGCGCAGATGCCACGCACGATCAGATCGATCTGCACTCCAGCCTGGGAGGCACGATACAGGGCTTGCACCAGAGATTTATCGAGCAATGCGTTCATCTTGGCAATGATGCGAGCCTCTTTACCCTGGCGGGCGTGCTCCGCCTCACGATCGATCAGGGCGATGCATTTTTCCGCCAAATCGAGCGGCGCCACCAGCAGCGGCTCGTAACTGGGATTCTCGGCATAGGCGGTCAGAAAACTGAAAACATCGTGCACCGCACGCGTGATCTCGGGATTGGCCGTGAACAGGCTCAGGTCGGTATAAATTCTTGCCGTGGTCGCGTTGTAGTTCCCGGTGCCGATGTGGGCATAACTCCGCGTCCGTCCATCGGGATCGCGCCGCACCAGCAGCGTGAGCTTGCAATGCGTCTTGAGCCCCACAAGACCGTGGAAGACCTGCACTCCCCCGTCTTCCAAGTCGCGCGCCCAGCGTATGTTCGAAGCCTCATCGAAGCGCGCCTTCAACTCCACTACCGCCGTCACTTCTTTGCGCGACGCTGCGTCCATGAGCGAAGAAACAATCAGGGACTGCTCGCTGGTCCGATAGAGAGTTTGCTTGATGGAAAGTACATTCTCATCTTTCGCGGCAGACTCGATAAACGCAACCACGGCGTCGTAAGAATCAAATGGATGATGCAATAGAATGTCGTGCCCGCGCAGCTCTTCGAACAAATCTTTTGCTTTCGACGTTAACCGCAACTCCCGCGGGGAAAACGCGCGGTACTTGAGGTCCGGACGCTTCACCTGTTCGTAGACATTGAACAGGCGCGAAAGGTTGACCGGTCCGTTCACCGGAAAAACCTGCCACGGATCCAGCGCGAACACGGTTCGTAAGCGCTCAATAATCTCGGGATCGGCGTCGGCTTCAATCTCCATGCGGACGGCATCGCCTTTGCGCCGGTTATGCAGTTCCGCGCGCACCGACTCCAGCAAGCTTCGCGCCTCCTCTTCCGCAAGATAGAGATTGCTGTTGCGGGTGACGCGAAAGGGAGCGGATGAAACAATGTCATATCCTTGATACATGCGTACGGCATGATGGGCCACCAGATCCGCCAGGAAGATAAAATCCGCTGTGCCCTCCGCGGGGAGGCGCACCAGCCGGGGCAAAGCCCGGGGGACAGAAACGACACCCGTATAAGTGAGCGCCGAGCGCCGGCGCCGGCGCAGCAGGAAACCAAGACACAACGCCTTGTTAATGACTCGTGGAAAGGGATGCGCCGGGTCAACCGTGACCGGAGTCAAAAGCGGGTCGAGTTCTTTCTCGCAGTATTCCTCGACAAAGCGAAGCGCGTCGGGATCCAGTTCGTGCAATCCCAGCACCCGAATTCCGTTCTCCGCGAGAGCCGGACGGAGTCGCCCGTTCCAGCAGTCATACTGGTCATCGACGAATTCGTGGGTCAGCGTGTTCAGCCGATCGCGTTGTTCCGTCAAGGTCAGACCGTCGGGACCAGCCTCGTTGTAGCCGTCCTCAATCTGCTGCATCATGGCGGCCACGCGCACTTCGAAGAATTCATCCAGATTGCTGGCGGAGATGGCAAGAAATTTCAGCCGCTCCAGCAGCGGATTGCCCTCGTCTGAAGCTTCTTCCAGCACCCGGCGATTGAACGCGAGCCAGGACGTGTCGCGATTCAAAAAGTACTGTGGATTGTCGAGCGAGGTACGAGCCATGAGGAAGCGCTTGACGCTTTTATCCGTGTGAATTTTCTTACCGAACGAAATCCCTCGAGCCAAGCTCCGACGACGTACGGGAAGATTAGTATAAAGCATCCCTCAAGCGTACACAGGAACCGGAGTCAAAGCTGGGGGCCATGCTTGATCCCTGCAAAAACCGAAACCGGCACCCGGACAACGGTTCTGTCCGAATGCCGGCATTTCAGGCCAAAGCGCCAGTGCACGCTACGGTAAGTAATAACGGAACGATGTCATCACCATATTCTCGATTCCCTGTGCCGAGCTTGGGGAACCTGCACCAGACCAGGAGTTGCGGATCACGACCGAGTATTGCGGACCAAACTGGATTCGGCCCCAATTGAGTTTTTCTTTGGCTCCGTCGTACACCTTGAACCAGACACCCCCGGTTGCTTCGATGACAACGCGAGTGTCGCCCGTGCAGTTCGCGAGCGCGCCGGGAAGGAATCCGCCCGCTCCCGGTCCAGTTTCGGTTAAGCAGCCCGTATTGTTAAAGAACGGCGATCCGTAGCCGACGTACTTGTTCTGCACCGGGTCATAGTCCGCCGCACGACCCGCGTACTCTGCTCCGCCATTGAAGTAGATGTCAGACTTCGAGTTGTGGAATTCCAGAGTCGACAGACCCTGCAAGCTTTTGACCAGATAAAGGGTTCCATTGGTATGGGCGGAAACGTCCGCCAGTCCTGCCGTGCCGTAGCGGCCCTCTCCGCTGCCTCCAAAACCATGCAATCCGAAGTCGACATGCTTGTTGGCAAACGACCAGCGTGCGTTGGCACCGAAGCCGCCACCATTCTTTGAACTGTTAAATGCGCCGGTAGCATTCGCGCCAGCCTTGGTGGCGCTGCCGCAGACAGTGGTTGTGGCGACGTCTTCGCAAGGAAAAACTCGATCCCGGAAGCGGCTGTAGACGCCGAAAATCTCGTAGTGCCCAAAGCCCGGCTCGAAAGCAAGCTTCGCCACGATGTCCGGCGACGGGTTGAACGAGTAATTCGCGTTGAGGTTATAGAGACCGCCGCCAGTTCCAGCCGCGCCCACCAGGAAATTGGCGGCATTGTTGTGGGACGTGAGCGTGGCCTGCGAGTTCTCCGCCGCAACCGCAAACCAAACCTTGTTGCCGAAGTTCTTTGCCAGGCGCAGTCCATATTGGCGTGCCCAGCTGAAGCCAACGGTATACTGCGGATCGATGGTCATCGGAAGGGCTTCCGTGCGATTGTCCACGCCATGCTTGGTTTCAGTGACCAGACTCCACATCTGTCCGCCAGTAACGCTCCAGCCGCCATCGGTCTCGGCTTTGCCCCAGGCTTGCCGCTGCCGCAGCGAGTAACTGTTGCTCTCGTTGTTGTTGGAGGTCACCCCAGCTGAGAGGAAGTCCGCTTCAACGTAGCCCGATAACTTTGCGCCCCTGAGCCGACCTTCCACCAACATGGAAATTCGCGACTGGCGTCCGGAACCGAAGAATTCGGATGTGTTATAGGTTGAGCTGCCTGGAAATGGTACGGAGTTAAAGGGAGTGTTGATGTCCGACGCCAGAGCGCGTTGGCGATACACCGTTTCGCCCGCCAGGAAGCCGCCGGGTGTGATGGTGACTCCTTTCACATGGATCGCCATCGGCGGTTCGGAAACCATCTTCTGCGTTTCCTGGACGCTCACGACGGTACTGGCCATGTTGCTCTTCAAGTCAGTCACATCCCCCTTCAATTCGCTGACGGTCTGCTGCTGCTGAGTCGCCTGAGCCTGAGCCGCGTCGGCTTTGCCGGCAGCATCCGTCGCAGCGCTCTGTGCCTGCTGCACGACCTGATCCCGGTTGTGCAGTTCATCGCGCAGTGCCTGAATTTGTTGTTGCTGCTGCGCCAGTGCCGCCTGTTGCGAGGCGATCGCGTCCTTCAGCGCCTGGACATCGGCTGCGGTCACGGTCGCAGACGCTGGCCGTGTTTTCCTGGGTTTGGGCGGCGTGCTGGTCTGTCCGACCAGTCCCGTCGCCAGAAACAGAATGGCACACAACTTCCACGCAGACTTCATCGTCCTCTCCTTTTGGTCCCGCGATGAATGAATATCCCCGCGCTTGCAGGGTTTTTATTTGACCTGCTTGATTGCTTCTTTCACTTTCGCCACGACATTTTCCGGTAATGGTGCGTAGGACAGCGCAGCGGTCATCTTCTGACCGTCGGTGACCATCCAGCTCAAGAAATCCGACAGAATCTTGCCCTTCGCCGCATCCTTCGACTGGGCGGGGATCAGCAGCCAGGTAAAACTGGAAATCGGATAGGCATCCTTGCCCGGGGCATTCGTGATCGACACCCGAAAATCCGCCGGCATCTTCGGAGCGGAAGCGGCCGCCGCGGTTACGCTGTCCAATGACGCCTTGATAAAGGTTCCCGCGGCATTCCGCACGCTGCCGTAGGGGATGTTGTTCTGCACGGCATAGATCAGTTCGACGTAACCGATCGAACCGGACAACTGGCGGATCATGCCGGCCACGCCTTCGTTGTTCTTTGCCCCCATGCCGATTGGCCATTTCACCGAGGTGTCGCTGCCCACCTGGGCCTTCCACTCCGGACTAATCTTGGAAAGATAATCCGTCCAGATGAAACTGGTTCCACTGCCGTCGGAACGATGGACGACGATGATGTCCTTGTCGGGGAAATTCATCCCGGGATTTGACCCGGTAATCGCTTTGTCATTCCATTTGGAAATCTTGCCGAAGAAAATCCCGGCCAGCGCCTCCGGCGTAAACTTCACCTCCCCGCCGACCCCAGGAATGTTATAAGCCGGGACCACTGCGCCTAAGACCGTTGGAATATTCAAAATTTTTGCTTTCGATTCCTGTAGCTGTTTGTCGGTCATCGGCATATCGCTGGCGCCGAAGTCAACCGTACCCGCCGTCACCTGGCGAATCCCGCCCCCGCTGCCGATCGGCTGATAGTTGACTTGAACCTCGGAGTGAATCTTGTGGTATTCGCTGAACCACTTGGAGTACATCGGGTTGGGAAAAGTGGCGCCTGCTCCGTTCAGCGTGGTCTGTCCCACTACCTCGATGGCCAGAAGGAGACACACCAACAGAAGCCCGATTTTGCGCATCACCAGATCATTCCTCCTCGGAGAGATACCCCGTTCTATCGGCAGTGTGTTACAGGAGGGTTACAAACGGATAAATTTCTGATGAAAGGCCCCAAGGGCGAGCGCATCGCAATGAGGCCAGAATTCGAGGAGGAAGGAAATTCCACAGCGCGCGCTAGGGCGCCGACTGCAGATGTGCAATCTCACGGGAAAACAGCGTATTTGCCGGGAACTCGCGACGCAACCCGGTCAGCAACTGCAGCGCCCGCGAGTTGTCCTTTTCCCGGACATAAGCAATCGAAAGCAGGATTCGCGCGAAGGGCGCGAGATAGTGTCCATGTTCGGCGGTGGTTTCGAGGTCCGCGATTCCGCCTTGCTTATCGGAAGACAGGCCGCCCATGCGCAGAATCCATCGCACGGGGGCTGCCATGCTTCCCATGATGTATTTGCTGAAGCCGGTGGCCAGCAGAGCGTCGTAGCAATCGTGACAGACTGCAAGTAGCCGCCGCGCCGAAGCGGAAGCTTCCTTGGTGAAATGCAGAGACGCCAAATTGCGTTTTTCGATGAGGGCCGCGTAATCGGCTTCGAGGCCCGACGACAAGGTGAGGGCGAACAGAGCATCGCGATCGTGCGGGTCTTTGGCCAATCGCGCGTGCGAAAGATTCTCCGCCCGCCCGATCGCAGCCATGAAATGTTCCCGAAGCGCTGGATCAGGCGTCAGCTTCGGGCGTCCTACGAACGCTGCATCATTGGCGTAAAACTGCGACTCCAGCACTCCCAGCCGGTTGAACTCGGCGAACAAAAAGCCCGCCGCTTCGCTCACTGGGCCGACCGGATCGTCGGGATGCAGTTTTTGCCACGACGAGAAGTCCCTTTGCGCCCCCGCGAAATCGAGATTGTAGAGTCCGAAGAATCCGCGGTCGAGGGTGGACGCGGGGACTGATCTCGGAAGGTCCACGGCCGCCGCCATCAGACTTAGAGCCCAACCCGCCCACAAGGCTGTTACTATGATCCGCGCTCGGGCATCCATCATGTGAGCCATCCTGGCCCGTTGTGGGACCTAAATATTGTCGATTGGTGATCGACGATGATGATCAACCATGATCACCGATCCCAGTTTAGTTGCATTTTGCGCGGCTCTAGGCCGCTGCCGATTCGATGAATTCTCTGGCCAACGCGCGCTTTCCGATTTGCAATAAAATTGTCAATTCCGTCGGGGGCGGACTCCCGACCCGGAGGACAAATCTTTTATGACCGATTCTTCCCCGCGCGATGCTCCGGGCTGGCCCGGGATCCCGCCGCGCTGGACATCCAGCGCCAAGACCGGTGCCGGTACCGCACTCAACCAGCACAGCAAAGTCTGGTTCACGCTGAGTCACGGCATCCTCAATGAAGTTTATTTTCCCCGCGTAGACCAGGCCTGCACCCGCGACCTGGGATTCATCGTCACCAACGGCCGGGATTTCTTTTCCGAAGAAAAGCGTCACTGCACGTTTGAAAACCGGCCATTCGAACCGGGTGTGCCCGCCTATGAGCTAATCAATACTGACAACAGCGGAAACTACCGCCTCCACAAGGAAGTTCTCACCGACCCGTACCGCAACGTGGTTCTGCAGAAGATACGCTTTGAGCCTTTGCAGGGGCCGCTCTCCGACTACCACCTCTACGCCCTGCTCTCGCCGCATCTGGCCAACTGCGGCTACGGTAACACGGGCTGGATCGGCGAGTACAAAGGCTTTCCCATGTTCTTTGCCGAGCGGGATGGGGTCAATCTCTCGCTTGCATCTTCGGCTCCCTGGAAGAAGACATCGGTGGGCTTCGTCGGCGCTTCCGACGGTTGGCAGGATCTTTCCCAGCATTTCCAGATGGAGTGGGAATACACTCGGGCGGAAAACGGCAACATTGCCTTTACCGGGGAGGTCGATCTTGCGGCCTGCAAGGGCGAGTTCCTGCTCGCTCTGGGCTTTGGATCCATTTGGACCGAGGCGGGACAGCAGGCGCGATCGACGCTGTTCGAAGACTATGGTGAGATTCGCCAGCATTACGTCTCGCAGTGGCGAAACTGGCAAACCCAGTTGCTCAAACTCGACCAACCGCTGCGCCAGTGCGATCTGTATCGCGCTTCGACCGCCGTCCTGCGGACGCACGAGTCCAAAGATTTTCTTGGCGGCATCATTGCCAGCCTCTCGATTCCCTGGGGTTTCAACAAGGGCGACGAAGACCTCGGCGGATACCACCTGGTCTGGCCGCGGGACCTGGTCGAAACCGCTGGCGCGCTCCTGGCCGCCGGAGCGGTTACCGATGCGGTGCGCGTCTTGCGCTACCTCGAAACCACTCAGGAAGCGGACGGCAACTGGGCCCAGAATCTTTGGCTCGACGGACGCCCCTACTGGAGCGGAATCCAGATGGACGAAACGGCGTTCCCCGTCTTGTTGGTTGATCTGCTCCGCCGCGAGGCACCCGAAGCTTTGGGCAAGCTTGAACGATGGTGGCCGATGGTGCGCAAAGCGGTCACCTTCATTCTTCGCAACGGGCCGGTTACGCAACAAGATCGTTGGGAAGAAGACGCCGGCTATTCTCCGTTCACGCTCGCCGCCGAGATTTCCGCGCTCCTCGCCGGCGCCGATATCGCCGAGCTCACAGGGCACGGAGAACAGGCACCCACCATGCGGGATACGGCGGATGCTTGGAATGACAACATCGAACGCTGGGTCTATGCCACCGGGGGCGACCTGGCCCAGCAACTGGGGGTTGCGGGCTATTACGTTCGCATTGCCCCCCCCGACAGCGACGGGGCG
>DATBYA010000087.1:0-9784 GCA_036514015.1 Candidatus Sulfotelmatobacter sp. | reverse complement strand
CCGAACTTGGTGACTTCGGCGGCGTTGGTGGAGACGGCGACGAAATGTTTGGCAATGGATTTTTCATCGCCGCCCAGGCCAGCGAGCGTCCAATCGCGCGCTGTGTGCGCGTTGGTCATGGTCTCGAGCGTGGTGAAAGTTTTCGACGAGACGATCCAGAGAGTTTCAGCCGGATCGAGGTCACGAACGGCTTCGGCAAAATCGGTGCCATCCACATTGGAGACGAAACGAAACGTCAGCGAGCGATCGCTGTAATGTTTCAGGGCTTCATAAGCCATCACGGGACCCAGGTCGGAGCCGCCGATGCCGATATTAATGACGTTGCGAATGCGTTTGCCGGTGTGGCCTTTCCAGGCGCCGCTGCGCACGCGGTCGCAGAAGCCGGCCATCTTGTCGAGCACCGCATGGACCCCCGGCACCACGTTTTCGCCGTCAACCATGATGGAAGAACCTTTAGGCGCACGCAGCGCGACGTGTAGCACCGCGCGCTTTTCGGTGATATTGATTTTCTCCCCTTTGAACATCGCGTCAATGCGCTCGCGCAGACGCGATTCGTCGGCCAATTGCAGCAGCAGTTTGATGGTCTGATCGTTAATCCGCTGTTTGGAGTAGTCGAGGAAAATGCCCGCGGCTTCCAGCGTCAGCCGCTCGCCGCGTTTGGGGTCGTCCACGAAAAGTTTGCGCAGATGCAATTTCGCGATCTTCTTATAGTGCGTGCCCAGAGCCTTCCACGCCTTGCGTTTCGTAAGAGGCGTGATGGCTTTGGCCTTAGTAGCTGACTTCACTGCAGACTTTGCGCGTGCTGCCATTTGGGTGCTCCTTTATTAGATGGTTGTTATGATGACCTGAGAGTTTCGTGAGCCAAGCTTCGCCGTCGCACGAGAAAATCGCAGAGCAGAGCCGAGATGCGCCCCTATGCAAGTCGGCGCGCCCGCAGAGAATTTTACCGGATTCATACCGTTATTTGTAGCGCGGAAGCCTTTCCCGCCGGTGCACGAAGGACCCTTCGACCGCGCCGCGCACAAACAGCTGGCGGACAAGATCGCTGCATCGCAGCGCCCTGTCTGCAAGCGAACACCCGAATATCTAAAAGAGTTCGCCGTGTGTGGCGAGCGCCACACGCCTGCCCAAACGGATTTTACTTGACAGGTGCGCGGCGTGGGAAATAGCCTGCGCTCGCATTTCGGCGAACACGCAGCGGCCGCGGCCCTCTCAAACCCGAACTTTGCCTCCTTCCTCAGCCAAAAAAGGAAATCGCCATGCTCTAGAAAAATGTAGGCCAGGAACTATCGCATTTGGGCTGGGCGTAAATTCGAGTTTCCTTCAAGCTTTCGGTGTGGGCAAGAAAACAAACTGCCTCGCGCGGGAAACGAAGCCGATGAACATTCAGGTCCCTGACGCGCCAGAACCCGCCGCTGCATCCATTTGGTAAAGGAGGTTGCTTTGGAACGTCGCACTGCACTCGAGGGGCTCACAGCCGCATCCGTTACCGTTCTGTCGCAAGGATTATTGTCAGCTGTAGCGGCCAGGCACGCCGCAACCCGGTCTACAACTACAATGAATCCGGCGGAATTCCGATCAACCGAGATGAAGACCAAGGACAACACCGTTTTCATCCGCGTCTATGGGAAAGGTCCCGGGCCTCCTCATGGTGCACGGCTTTCCCCGCACCAGTCTTATGTGGCGGGATCTAGCTCCCCGATTGGCGGATCGTTATACGGTAGTCTGCGCGGATCTTCGCGGCTACGGAAACAGCGGCTCGCCTGCTTCCACCGACGATCACTTTCCCTACAGCAAACGCGCGATGGCGAGCGAACTGGTTGAAGTCATGGAACAACTCGGATTCGCAACCTTCTCCCTTGTCGGTCACGATCGTGGCGGACGAGTCTCCTATCGCATGGCACTTGACCATCCTGACAAAATCGAAAAACTTGCCGTGTTCGATGTGATTCCAATCCTGGAGGCTTGGGCTCGCACGGACGCCAGGTTTGCCCAGACGTATTGGCCTTGGATCCTGCTCTCGCAGAAGAATCCCCTTCCTGAAAGATATTTGTCCGGCGCGCCCGATGCGGTATTCGACAACCCCTTCGGCGCGGGCACTTTCGCCCGAGAGATACGCGAGCAGTATGTCGCCATGTTTCGAGATCCTGTTCGTGTGCACGTAGTCTGCGAACAGTATCGAGCCGCAGCGACGATTGACGTCGCACACGACCGCAAGGATTTAGACGCCAAGTGCCAAATCAAATGCCCGACGCTCCACCTTTGGGCCAGCGGCGGACCGCTCGATACTTTCTACTCAAGCGTCGGTGGCCCACTGGAAATCTGGCGACAGTGGGCGCCCAACGTAACAGGACAAGCGATGCAGGGCGGACATTTCTTCCCTGAAGAAAATCCGACAGACACTGCGGCGCGATTGCAGAAATTTCTGGCGGCTCAGTAGTGAGCACTTCGCCTTTGGCGGATTGGAAGTTGTGAATCATAGTGACGGGTATCCCCTTCCCTATCGGCAGGGGGCCGGCCGTCAGATTGCTTAGCAACAACTATTTCAGCAGGCAAGGAGGAGTCTTTATGAGCCAAGTAAAACCAGCGAAAACGAAACACGAAGTTGCTTCCCGTGCGGCCGACCCTAAATTCGGCGTCCCCGTCCCTTCTACGTCTATCCAAAAGGTGGAAGCGGACGGTGTTCAGGTATTTTATCGCGCGGCCGGCGACCCGAATGCGCCAGTTGTTCTGCTGTTACACGGATTCCCATCCTCATCGTTCATGTTCCGCGAACTCATCCCGCGCCTCGCGAATGACTACCGGGTCATCGCCCCAGACCTCCCCGGTTTCGGCTTTACGGAGATTCCGGCTGAACGAAAATATCTTTACTCGTTCGACGGATTGGCCTTGACGATAGAAGCATTCACCCGAGCGTTGAGTCTCAACCGCTACGCAATCTATGTATTCGATTATGGTGCGCCGACAGGCTTCCGCCTGGCGATGGCTCACCCAGAGCGAGTCACCGCGATCGTTTCGCAGAACGGGAATGCGTACGAACAAGGTCTGGGCGATGCCTGGGGCCCGATCCGCAAGTACTGGGCTTCACCCACAGCCGAAAATCGCGATGTGATCCGCAAGAACGTCTTGACCCTAGAGGGAACGCGCTGGCAGTACACCCACGGCGTAGCGGATCCAGAGACCGTTCCGCCTGAATCCTACACGTTGGACTGGGCTCTGCTGCAACGCCCAGGGAACATAGAGCTTCAGCTCGATTTGTTTCTGGATTATGCATCGAACGTGAAGCTGTATCCAAAATTCCAGGAATATTTCCGCAAAGCGAAGCCGCCGTTGCTAGCCATCTGGGGCAAGAACGATCCTTTTTTCATTCCCGCCGGAGCGGAGGCGTTCCGGAAGGACATAGCCGGCGCGAAAGTTCAGTTCCTCGATACCGGCCATTTTGCGATAGAGACGCACGTCGTTGAAATTGCATCCGCGATGAAAGCGTTCCTCGGCGCGAATGGCCTCAATCGGCCCGCCACCGAAAGCGCGGCCAAGCGATGACCCCCTCGCCTTTTAACTCGACGATCGTCTTGGCGACGGGTCGGCGAGGAGGCAAATGACAGACGTGCCTGTCATCCGTTCGTTTTTCAGCAACGAGGATTGGATCCAAGAGGAAGAAATGGAACGTCGTAGTTTTCTCAGTGCGCTCACAGTCGCAACTCAAGGAGCCGCGCCCAACGACGCTTTCACCGAATCTGCGCGAACGCAAAATGCGCCACCAGCTGTCGCAAGTTCGCCTGGGCAGCCAGCCAAGTTGGGCAAGTTTCCCCAGAACCCAATAATAATTCTGGTGCATGCGGCCTGGGCCGACGGCTCCTGTTGGAGCAACATCATTCTCCCGCTCGAGCAGCGCGGTCTCAACGTGATCTGTGCGCCAATCCCGCTCACATCCCTAAACAACGACGCTACCGCTTTGAGTTGGGCCATCGAGCGCACCACCGGCCCAGTGGTCCTCGTGGGACACGCCTACTCCGGTGCCGTGCTCGCCGCGGTGAAGGAAGAGCGCGTCAAGTCGCTGGTCTACGTCGCGGCTCTTGCGCCAGATGAGGGCGAGACGGTCGAGAAAGTCTTCTATCGCGACACATCGAGTCCGGAACAACCCAAGATGGTTCCCGATTCCCACGGCTATGTATGGATGCCCGACGACGCGTTCAGCCGGGCGCTGGCGCAGAACGCGTCGCCGCATCAGGCAAAGATCGCGGCCTCCGTGCAGCGGCCGATCTCGGTTCAGTGCATTCGAGAGCCAGCGCCGGCGCCACTGTGGAAATCAAAACCGTCGTGGTACTTGGTCGCCGAACAAGACCGCATGATCAATCCGAAGACGCAGCGTTTCATGGCCGATCGCATGGGTGCAACCGTGAGGTCACATTCCGTCGATCACACGCCCATGTATTCGGCGCCGGCGGCCGTGGTTGACCTAATTCTGGAAGCTGCAGGAAAGACTCTTTCGCAATAGCTGTTCGCGGCGAAAGCCGGCGGGCCGGTGCGAAAGGTCGACAATGCGCTAGACATTTCGCGAGTCGAGCTCGGCCCAGCGGAACGTTTCGAGGAGGTCATCGTATGTCCCATATCGAAATCAAGTCCGTCGGTTTCATCGATTTGGGCACAATTGAGGGAAATATCGGCGACCAAAACTACATCATTGCCGCCTTTCATTTTCGCCGATCCCAGGGACCACGCTGCCTGGGGCGGCAACGCATTCAACCTGGCTTTAGTCGGCGCTACCTGGATATTCGCCGACGCGATCGCGACTCGCCACCAGTCGGTTCAGAATCAGCAAAGCACGAAACCATCGCCGGCATAGGATCACGAGTCGTCCGCATACCCGGATATAATCCATAAGGTAACCATCATCAAGGCCATAAGCGACGCGCGAACGAGGTACGCAAGGAGCGTGTGTTGTGAGAACCTTTTTGACACGAAGGCCAGCATGCGTGCTCGGTATGCTCGTGACCATTGCAGCCGCTATAGCGGCCTTGAATACGAACCCGGCTCGCGCTCAGCAATTAACCACCGAGCAGCCAGATAAGTACACGTGGCTCGAAGACATCCACGGCGAGCGCCAATTGGCTTGGGTAAAAGCAGAAAATGAACGGACCGCGGAAGTCCTGGAGAAGGACAGTCATTTCGCGCCGCTCGAAGCAGAGGCGCTAAAAGTCCGCGAGTCTCCAGACCGCCTCCCGCGCCCGGAGGTTCGCAACGGCGCGGTCTACAACACATGGCGTGACGCCGAGCACGTGCGCGGAATCGTTCGGCGCACAACGCTGAAGGACTATCTCAGCGCGGAACCCAAGTGGCAGACGGTGCTGGACTATGATGCGCTCTCCAAGGCCGACAAGCAGAGCTGGGTGGGCGGAGGACTCACGTGTCTGGAACCGGAAAATGAGCTATGTCTTGTCCAGCTCTCGGCCGGAGGCGAAGACGCCGAGACCCTGCGCGAGATGGATCTGAAAACGGGCAATTTTGTCCCGGACGGTTTTGTGCTGCCACGCGGCAAGCAGGACGTGACGTGGGTTGATAAGGACACACTGCTGATTGCGCGCGATTGGGGTCCGGGGACGATGAGCGAGGCCGGTTATCCGATCACCATCCGGCGCTGGAAGCGCGGCCAACCGTTGCAAAGCGCCCAGGAAGTATTTCGCGGAGAGATTAAGGATAACGGCTATGGCAACGATCCGATCGTATTCGTGGATGGACAAGGCCACCGCGCAGTGATCGTGCAGCGCAACCTGAGTACTTTCGCGCATGAAAATTATCTGCTCTTGCCCGCCGGAGCAAAAAAACTCGCGCTGCCGCTGAAGGCCAGGGTAACTGGCCTCGTGAGCGGTCAGCTGCTTGTGACGCTGGCCGAGAATTGGACGCCTCAGGGACAAACCACCGAAATTGCCGCAGGTTCAGTGATTGCTCTGGAGCTGGCCGCGATCCAAAAAGATCAGACGCGACTGAAACCGGCAGTGATATTCGCCCCGACCGCACAGGAGTTTGAGCAGTTTTCTATGACCACAAAGCACCACATGATCCTGGCCACGCTCGAACATGTGCAGCAACTCGCGTACGTCTACACAGTGGGAAGCGATGGCAATTGGACGCGCAAGCGCCTTCCGGTGCCGGACAATCTGACGATTAAATCCGGAACAGCCAGCCACACCGACGACCTTTTCTTTTTGGGACTGGAAGGTTTCTTGACGCCGCCGTCGCTGTGGCTTGGCGATGCAGCGAACGGATCATTCGCTGCGGCCAAATCGCAAAAGCCGCAGTTTGACGCCAGCAACGAGGTGGTGGAACAACGGGAGGCCACCTCAAAGGACGGGACTCAGGTTCCGTACTTTGTCGTGCATCGCAAGAATATGCAATGGGACGGGTCGAACCCCACTCTGCTGACAGCCTACGGCGGATTCGAGGTTGCGAATACGCCCAGCTATACGCCCGTGGTCGGCAAGCTGTGGCTCGAGCGTGGCGGCGTGTATGTGCTGGCCAACATCCGGGGCGGCGGCGAGTTTGGTCCGGCATGGCACGAGGCCGGCCTCAAGACTCACCGGCAGCGGATTTACGATGACTTCTATGCAGTGGCGCAAGATCTTGTCACTCGCAAGATCACCAGCTCGCGCAGGCTGGGAATTATCGGAGGCTCCAATGGCGGCCTACTGATGGGCGTCGAGTTCACACAGCACCCGGAAATGTGGACTGCGGTGGTGATCCAGGTCCCGCTGCTCGACATGTTGGGGTTCGAGCATTTGTCGGCGGGCGCATCTTGGGTAGGCGAGTATGGTTCGGTCTCTGTGCCGCAGGAGCGCGCGTTCCTCGCCTCCATTTCGCCGTATAACCAACTCAGGCCAGATGGGAATTATCCCGAGCCGTTGATCTTCACCACCACGAAGGATGATCGCGTCGGCCCAGTTCACGCGCGCAAGTTTGCCGCCCGCTTGGAAGAATTTCACAAGCCTTTCTTTTATGACGAGATCACCGAGGGCGGTCACGGCGAAGGCGCGGACAACAAGCAAGCAGCGCGCACCGATGCGGAGTACTTCACTTACTTAATGATGCAGCTCATGGATTCAAATGGTCCCGCATAGCGCGGGTGGTCCGCATCGTCATCCCGTCCTGCTTTCGATCAGCGGCCGTAATCCGCTCTGGACAGTCAAGGTTCGCCTCATGGTTCCCGTTCTGTTGCGAAAGCCACACGCGCCTCCGCAGACGGCTGGCACCAGAGCGAAGAACTCATTCAGGACCGCGCTGCTCGTCCCATTCGCGGATCGGGATTACCAGATACGGAAGAGTGTTGACATAAGGCTCGCCATTCGAGCCGTCATGGTTCATTGTCCGCAACATCTCTTGATCGGAGTCCGACAATCATGATGTGTGGCCCAACGTGGAATTCATTACCGTTTCCCATCGCATGCGACTTTTTGGTCACCCACTTACCAACGTACACGGAAGCGATGCCGACGCTGCGCAAGTCGGCAAGAATTACTGCAGGCATGGCTGGCGTGCGCGTCGTCGAAGCGCCCCCGTGAGATCAAGTCATTTCCGTATACCATGGCATGGCGTCGCGACTCACCTGTGAACCCGCTCACAAATGGCTTCATGAACAACTGCGCTCGGCTGTGCGCACCCTCTAAGCAATTCGAAGCGCACGCCGCTTGAGGTCTAAATTGCATTGCAGAATCAAGCATCGGATGTTGTTAGCGCTGCTCCCCGCCTACTCCTTCACATGCGCCAATGGAATCTGCGAAAACAATTGCAGATCGATCATCATGTTTAGGCGCCGGTCTATCTGAAAAAACGTCGCCGCCTTCCTTCCCGGCAACACCTGGCTTACCACCGGCACATACTTCAAGCGCAGTGCCTGCGCCTGCCCGTCTGCCTCGAGCCAGTTCCGCACGTAAATCATCGCATCCTGGTCCGACATCGTTGCCCACATCTCCGCGTACTGCTTTAGCAGCGCATACTTCCGATCGTTCACTTGTTGCAAGTCCTTCACGTAATGGTTGTAGATCGGCCAGAACTTCTGCCCCTCCTCCTCCGACAGCGACATATTCTGCCCGATCACCTGCATTTTCATGGCACGTAGATCTTTCCGCAGCAATGCAATGTCTTCGTCGGTCACGGTCGGGCTGATCACCCTCTCCACCTTGACTTGCTGCCCCCGCGGCGCCGCCCCCGCCCCTGCCATCCCCCCACCCAACGCCGTCGCAGTCAGCATCCCCGCAACAAACGCCCCGGCCAAACCTGCCGCTCCCGTCATTTTGAACTTCATAATCCTTCTCCTTACCGTTGACCTCTTGCTAGAAAGAACCAGCGAGAACACCAGGCCCGACTGCATGTTAATACAGTTGCGCCGCCAATGGATTAATACCAGCAGCAAGCGCGGTCAACTCTCGACGAACGCCGACTGGGCTGCGGCTTACGCTGCAGCCCAGACATTCTCACGTGTTCTCTCGGAGCCAGGCAATTCTAGTTTGGCGCCAAATCTCTACTGCGCTCAGCGACACTTTCAATGCACGGGATCGGTGTTGCATCGACCGGCTGAGCTGGCACCACCCGTCCGGGGGTTTGACAAGCCCGCTTCCTGCCGATTGAGGGCCTCAGTGAGTGTATGATGCTGTGATGCTAAAACGTATCCGGTCTTACGCGCTCGCCAGCCTGCTCACGTGGACCCTGCTGCTCCCTTCCCCGCTACTGTCGCAGTCGCCGGTGACGGTGCTATACACCGAGGGTTTGGTCCACGGGTTCCTTGTGCTGCGCACGCTGGAAGGCAACACCCTCGCCGAGGGAGATGTAGCGCAGTTCGTCCGCGGCGATCGCGTGACTAGCCACATGATTCTTCGTTTCAAGGACGGCTCGGTGAATGAAGAAACGACGGTCTTTTCCCAGCGCCATAATTTCCGCCTCGTAAGCGATCACCTGGTGCAAAAAGGCCCCGCCTTCAAACAACCCATGGATCTCTCGGTCGACGGTTTGACGGGCCAGGTCACGGTCCACTACACGGACGACAGCGGCAAAGAGAAGACCGCGACCGACCGGCTCAAACTTCCCGCCGACGTCGTCTCGAACGGCATGATTCTTACGCTGCTGAAAAACATCCGGCCCGATGTTCCGCTGACGACACTTTCCATGGCGGCAGCCGCGCCAAAACCGCGGCTTGTGAAACTCTTGATCTCTGCCGAGGGTGAGGACTCCTTCTCGGCCGGAGGGTCCGCCCGCAAAGCTACGCGTTATGTCATAAAGGTCGATATCGGAGGCGTCGCCGGAGTGGTGGCGCCAATCGTCGGCAAGCAGCCCCAAGACACCCACGTCTGGATTCTCGGCGGCGATGCCCCGACCTTCGTCAAGTCAGAGGGTCCGCTCTACCCCGGTGGCCCCAGCTGGCGGATTGAATTGACGAGTCCGGATTGGCACGATCACTAGGCGTTTCCGATCTTCTCTGATTCGCACCCAGCCTATCCGGCTCTGGCCCGTGGGACTGGGGCCTATGGGGCTTTGTAAATGGTTTCGTGGCTCGGCCACAGCGCTCCTACTACAGCCCCGCCCGCGGCGCCAACCACCGCGCCAATCGCAGTTGGCAGGCCTCTCCCACCCGGCGCCACGCAGAAGGTACTCATAGGCGAGCAAGGTTGGTACGCCGCAGCTCCTATTCCAGCTCCAGCGCCCGCACCTACTGCGCTGCCGATGAGCGCATTGCGCAAACGATGCTTATTCGCCATGAGTTTGACGCTGCGCACGTCTTGCCTCTGGATTGTCT
>DATBYA010000086.1:0-18166 GCA_036514015.1 Candidatus Sulfotelmatobacter sp. | reverse complement strand
ACCGCCGGCCCCATCTGCACTGTTTCGTCGAGACCATTGCCGACTTTCAGTTTCTTGGCGCGATCGACGTAGCGATCAACGAATTGGCGGTAGACGCCTTTCTGCACAATGATCCGGCTGGTCGCCGTGCAGCGCTGTCCGGTGGTGCCGAAGCCTCCCCAGAGTCCGCCTTCGATGGCCAGATCAAGGTTGGCGTCGTCGAGAACGATCATCGGATTCTTGCCGCCCAGTTCCAGCGAGCAGTGCTTGAAACTTTTTGCAGCGATGCCGCCGATAATGCGGCCCACGGCCGACGATCCTGTTAGCGAGACCGCGCGCACGTCGGCATGTTCCGCCAGCGGAGTGCCTACGTCAGCGCCAAATCCGGTCACAATGTTGATCACGCCCTTGGGCAGGCCGGCATCGGCCAGAGCGCGCGCCAGATTGAAAGTGGAGAGCGGCGTGTCCTGCGCGGGCTTGATGACGCAGGTGTTGCCGCAGACGATCGCCGGCAGCAATTTCCAGGAAGAAATTGCCATAGGAAAATTCCAAGGCGTGATCATGCCGCACACGCCAATAGGCTGTCGTATCGCCATGGCGAACTTGTTAGGCATTTCCGAGGGCACCGTGGGACCGAAGAGGCGGCGTCCTTCGCCAGCGTTGTAGTAGGCGGCGTCAATCGCTTCCTGCACGTCGCCGCGCGTCTCGGCGAGAACCTTCCCCATTTCGCGGGTCATTTCGTGGGCATAGTCTTCCTTGCGCTCGATCAGAATCTCGGCGGCGCGGAAAACCATCTCTGCGCGGCGCGGGGCGGGGACCAGTCGCCACTTGGTGAAGGCGCGCTTGGCGGCGGCGACGGCCATATCCACGTCCTGTTTGGCGGATTTCTGGAAAATGCCGACGAGATCGCGCGTATCCGCAGGATTGCGATTTTCGAAGGTCTCTCCCGTCGAGGAAGCGACCCACTCGCCGTCAATAAAATTCTTGAAAACTTTAGTATTGCCGAAGCTGAGCGCGGCCGGAGGGGTCAGAGTGTCAGTTGCCATGGTTTCTCCTTATGAATCCCTAAGAAGTTGATGCTACAACCCGCGAGGAAGGTGCGGCAAGGGAAGGACTCGCAGAGCTCTCAGAGGCCTGTTCCAGGTTTGCTTCGAGAACCTGAAGCGTGCAGCAATTGCACCAGCCAAAAGGGGTTCCCGCACCAAGGTAACGTCCCCAACTGATTCCCTGTTCTTCCCTCTCTTTTGCTTGTGCTAACGTTTTAGCTACCGCACACTTACTGAGGTTTTTCGGTCCAAGTGTCTTCACCAAACCGCAAATCGAATATCCACGTTGCGTGGACGACCGTCACTTACCGCAGCGTCGTGCTGATGATTCTGGCAGCCCTGGTCGTGTTCTTCATTGTTCTCCATATAGCGTTTCCTCAGTTCACCGACAACAGTCTGAAGGCCGGTGAAAACGTAGCCGGTAAAGTACTGCAGCGTATTTCAGATATGGCTCCGGCGGCGGGTTCGGGGGTATCGACCGCCCAGCAGGCGCACTTCACTGCCCTGGATGGCACGGTGCGCGTGAAGAAGAGTAACGGCAACAGTTGGCTGACCGGCGACTACAGCATTCCTTTGGAAAAAGGTGACATCGTCCAGACCGGATCGGAAGGTATGGCCAAGGTCGTCTTTAACGACGGCACCAGTTATACCGTGAAACAAGATTCGCTGATTGTGATTGAAGAGAACTCCGCCAACGACCAGCAGCAGACCAATGTGTCGGTGGCGGTGAGCACAGGAACGGTGGACCTGTCGACCGCTACGTATAGTCAGGGGTCGAAGTCGCAGGTGATTGTGGCGGGGGCGACGGCATCGCTGTCTCCGGAGTCGGCGGCGCAGGTGCACAACGATCCCAAGGCGAACGAGCACGAGATCCTGATGAAAAAAGGGTCGGGCGAGGTAACGCGCAATGGCGAGACCGTGAAACTGGCCAACTGGGAGAAGGTAAGCTTCCAAGGACAACAATCGCGGCTGGAAAAGGATAAGGAGATTGGTCCGCCGACGCCGATCGCGCCCGCCAACATGGCTCCGCTATTTTCCTCGGGCGAGGCCACCAAGGACGTGGCATTTTCCTGGACGCCGATGACGAATGCAGTTGGTTACCGTCTCCGCATCTCCCGCAACCCTTATTTTTCTTCTACACTCGTTGATAAGAAAGTTAATACAGCAGCGGTAACGGTCACCAGCCTGGGTGAAGGCGCCTATTACTGGATGGTGCAGTCGTATGACACCGCAGGGAAAGAATCGGTGGAGAGCGAGAAAAACCGCTTCACCATCATTTCCAAGGGCAAGCAGACCGAGTCCATCGAACTCGAACTGGATCCTTTCATACAGCATGGGCACGTGATCGAGGTGACGGGTAAGACCCAGAACGGGGCTCGGGTCATGGTGAATGGCAGCGAAGTACCAATGGTAAACGCAGATGGCGGTTTCCATTACTTCACGCCGCCGCTGCCCACCGGAGAAGCCGTGATTACGGTGACGGCACAAACGGCGCAGGGCGGAGTGAATACGCAGCAGCAGAAGATCATTATTCAATAGGGTGGTTGCAGCCACAGTTAAGGTACCCCGGTGTGGTGCAAGTGACTTTCGGTCGGAGCAGGTTGCCGTGTATCCCGTAGAATGAAGGCAGCCCCACCCGACAAGAAAAATAGATACCCGGGAATTCCCGGAAGATCAGCACGCGAGAACATTCGTCATGTCAAATAACGGATATCATTCAGGTCCAACCCGCAGTCACAACCTCCGGTCGCTGTTCAGCATTTTCTCCAGCGATCTGGCCATCGATCTCGGCACCGCCAACACGCTCGTCTATGCTCGCGGCAAGGGCATTGTGGTGAACGAGCCCTCCATCGTCGCCATCAACAAGAACACGGGCGAAGTGGAGGCGGTCGGCAAAGAGGCGAAAGAGATGCTGGGCCGCACGCCCGGCAACATCGTCGCTATCAAGCCCATGAAAGACGGCGTGATTGCCGATTTCAAAGTCACCGAGAAGATGCTGAACTACTTCATTCAGAAAGCGCATAACCGCAAGATGCTGGTGCATCCCCGCATTGTGATTGGCGTGCCGTCGGAGATCACGCAGGTGGAAAAGCGTGCGGTAATGGATTCCGCGTATCGCGCCAAGGCGAGTGAAGTGCATCTGGTGGAGCAGGCCATGGTGGCGGCCATCGGCGCGGGACTGCCCATTACCGAGCCCAGCGGCAACATGGTGGTCGACATCGGGGGCGGGACGACCGACATTGCGGTGATTTCGCTGAGCGGCATCGTGTATTCGCGTTCGGTGCGCATGGCGGGCAACCAGATGGACGAAGCCGTCATGAACTATCTGAAGCGGAAATACAACTTGCTGATCGGCGAGCGTACCGCCGAGCAGATTAAAATGGAGATCGGCTCCGCCCACCAGCTCGACAAACCGATGACCATGGAGATCAAGGGGCGCAACCTGATCGAAGGCGTGCCCAAAACGATTACGGTGGATGACGGTGAAATCCGCGAAGCGCTCAGCGAATGCGTTTCCACGATCATGAATGCGATCCGCGTGGCTCTGGAGCGGACGCCTCCGGAACTCTCGGCCGACATCAGCGATCGCGGCATCGTGCTCACCGGCGGGGGCGCGCTGCTCAAGAACCTCGACAAACGCATCCGCGAAGAAACCGGGCTGCCGGTTTCGATTGCCGACGACCCGCTGTGCAGCGTGGTGCTGGGCACGGGCAAGATGCTCAGCGATTTCAAGCTGCTGCGGAAAATTTCGATCGAGTAAGTCGCCAGTCCCGAGTACTGGGTTGCGGATCACCGATACGAGCACAACCTGCCTCGTCGCGTTATCCAGTATTCAGAACTCGGTCCTGGGGACTTCCAACTGACGTTATGGAATCTGTGCTCGGCCGTTACCGCAACCTGATCATTCTTGTGGGAGTGTTGTTTCTACAAGTGCTCGGGCTGGCGATGCAGGTAAAAAAGAGCGGCAACGATGAGGAAAAGACTCGTCTGATCCGCGTTTGGGCGGTAGATGCGGTTACTCCTTTCGAACGCGCCGTGGTCTGGGCCCAGAATGGCAGCAGCAGTCTCTGGCACAACTATTTTTATCTGCGCGGCGTGCGCGCCGAGAACCGCCAGCTTAAGGAACAGATCGAGCACATGCGGTTGGAGCAGGTGCGTCTTTCCGACGATGCCGCCCAGGCGCGGCGCCTGCAAATCCTGCTGGCCTTCAAAGAACAATTTATCTCTCGCACCGTGGCCGCACAGGTGATTGGCTCCAGCGGCAGCGACCTGTCCCGCATCATCTATATCGATAAAGGCAAGAATGCAGGGATCGAACCCGACATGGCGGTCATGACCTCAGACGGCATCGTGGGCAAAGTGCTGCTGGTCTACCCGTCGGTGGCGCAAGTGCTGTTGATCAGCGATCAAAGCAGCGGCGTGGGTGCGATGCTCGAGAAGACGCGGCTGCAAGGCGTCCTGCGCGGAACTCCGAATGGCGAGGTGGCACTGGAACGAGTGATGAGCGATGAGCAAGTTCAGGTCGGCGAAACGATTTTGACCAGTGGCGGAGACCAGATTTTCCCCAAGGGGTTGCCTGTCGGCAAGGTGACCGAGGTGGGAAATGGCAAAGATTTGTTTCTGAATATAAAGATCAAGCCCGCCGCCGACCTCAGCAAACTGGAAGAAGTGCTGGTGCTGATCGAGAAACAGGAACAGCCCGCTCAGTCGGAAGATGCGGTTCACCTGCGAGCTTCCGATATTCTGGCACAACGTTTGCCGTCCGTGCCCGACAAGCCCGCAGCGGATGCGAAGTCTGCTGCCGCTGCCGCCGGAACTGGCAATGCAAACGTGGCAACGCCACCCCAGACACAGAGCAAACCGCAGATTACAAAGGCTGCAAGGAACTCATCGGGCGCCAGCAGTGTTCACATTGCTCCACTGCCGGAGCCCCGGACCGAACCCGCGGTCGCGGCTTCCACTCCATCCAGGAAATCGGATGGTACTGCTGTTCCAACGACCGCTCCGACTACGGCCGCAGAACCGGACGCTGCCCAGATCAAGCCCGCGGTCCCCCGAACGAAGTCGGGCTCGCCGTCAACCCCGTCGTCGCCGCCGCCCAATTCACAGCCGCCGGTCGATCAGAATAGTCCACAATAGCGTGCCCATTACCTACACTTCCGGGGAGCAGGTTGAGGTCTACCGATTCAGTTTTCCGGTGACGATCGGCATTCCCTTGTTGGCGCTGTTTGTACAGGCGTTTGTGCCTTTGCGCTTTCCCCGTTTCGCGGTTTATTTTGATTTGCCGCTGCTGGTTACAATTTTCTTTGCCATGGCGCGCCGCAGTCCGATTTCCGGGCTGCTCACCGGATCCGTCATCGGCCTGGCGCAAGATATGCTGGGTCACAATCCGATTGGACTCTACGGAATCGCCAAGACGGTGGTGGGCTATGGAGCTTCCTCGCTGGGAGTGAAACTCGATGTAGAGAACGCCGGCGCTCGGTTTTTGGTGACGCTGGCCTTCTATCTGGTGCATGCCGCGGTCTATTTCACCGTAGCACGGGGAATGGTCAACATGACTCAGACCTGGAGCTGGCCCCACGGCATCGTGGCCGGCCTGGCGAATGCCTTCCTTGGAGTGTTGCTGTACTTCTTGCTCGATAAATTTAAGCAGAGAACGTGAAGACCGTTCCCAGTCCCAGTCCTCAGAACCAGCCGGCTTGTGACTTCCGTTACTAGCTGAGCCAGAGCTGGCAGCCTGGCTGGGATTAGAATTGAAGCACCGATCACCGCACGATACTCGCAGTTTTCCCCTCTCTCGGCCGGCACCGCAGCTTTGTAGGGGCGGCTGAGAACTGGGAACTGAGAACGGAGAACTGATGGTCGCACGCGACGACAAAGTTTCCGCGATCCGCCTCACCGCGGCGCAATACGTCATCCTCGGCATCTTCCTGGTGCTGGCCTACGGGCTGTGGCGCCTGCAAGTGATGCAGAGTGATTTCTATTCGCTGGCCGCGGAAAAAAATCGCATTCGCAACGTGCCCGTGCTGGCGCCGCGCGGCAAGATTCTCGACCGCGAAGGGCGCACCATTGTCGACAACTATCCGTCATTTTCCGCGTTGATGATGCGCGACTCGTCGCGCGATCTGGCTGCCGACGTCAACTTGATCGCGCAGGGGCTGCACCTTGATCCCGATGAAGTCCGGTCGCGCATCCGGCATTTCGCCTCGATGCCGCAATACCAGCCGATTTTCCTGAAGGAAGATATCACTCCCGACGAGCTGCAGTTCATCGAAGCGCATCGCAACGAGTTGCCCGAACTGGACACCATCATGTCGCACCGCCGCCTGTATCCGCGCAATGGGTTCATGGCGCACCTGATCGGCTATGTTGGCGAAGTTAGTGAAGACATGCTGAACCAACCCCAGTTCGAGCTTTATAACGCGGGCGACGTGGTCGGCATTTCCGGCGTGGAGCGGCAGTACAACACGCTGCTGATGGGCCAGAACGGCTCGCGCCAGGCTCTGGTTGACAGTCACGGCCGCGAAGTGGGACGGCTGGGCGAGACCGAAGCGGTTCCGGGCAAACAACTTCGGCTGACGGTGGACATCGATTTGCAGATTGCTGCCGAAGAGGCTCTGGCCGGGAAGAATGGAGCCATTGTGGCCATGGATCCGCGCACCGGCGAAATTTTGGCCATGGTGAGCGGGCCTACGTTTGATCCCAATGACTTTGCGGTGCATGTGTCGCGCGATCAATGGAACAAGCTGGTCACCGACCCCGACAAGCCGCTCATGAACAAGGCGATTCAGGCGCAGCTGGCGCCCGGGTCGACCTTCAAGATCATCATGGCGGTCGCTGGATGGCAGGAAGGGATTGCGCAGACTCTGCATGTCAACTGTACCGGCAGCGCGGAGTTTTACGGCCGCCGCTTCGGCTGCTGGGTGAAAGGCGGCCATGGGGCGGTGGATCTGGAAAAAGCGATCTACCAGTCCTGTGACGTTTTTTTCTACACGCTGGCGGAGAAATTGGGGATTGACCGGATTGCAAAATATGCCACCGACCTTGGATTAGGACAAAAGACCGGGATCGATCTGCCCAACGAAGTGAACGGGATTATGCCGTCGGAAGAGTGGAAGATCCGGAACTTCAAGCAGAAGTGGTTTGCAGGGGAAACGATCTCGGTGGGCATTGGACAGGGCGCGGTGGCCATTACGCCAGTGCAATTACTGCGCGCCATCAGCGCAATCTCGATGGGCGGCCGGATGGTTGTGCCGCATGTCATCAATCCCACGGATGTACCTCCGGGCTATGTCGAGGCCCAACACTATACGGAAGTGAAAAACGTAACCATTGATCCGAATGGGTGGAACTTTATTACCGACGCCATGTCCAGGGTCCTTCTGCCGGAGGGGACGGCTCCCTCCGCCCATGTTCCGGGGATCGACATTGCGGGCAAAACGGGCTCGGCTCAGATTGTTTCGTTGGCAACGCGCGCGCGGTTCAAAAACAGCGATGATCTGGCGCAGAACGGCTGGTTCGTGGGATTCACTCCGCGGCGCAATCCGGACATCGTGGTCTGTGTATTGTTCCAGGGCGGCGAACACGGCAAGTTAGCGGCACGCCTGGCGACTCAGGTGATCAAGGCCTACGTCGACAAGCAACGCCGCACTCCCACCAAGATGGTGGAGAAGCCGAAGAATAACAGTGACGGAGCCGTAGATATTGGCGGTCTGTGGACCGCGCCAGACTCTGACGGCGGCGAGGAAAAGCTGCAGGGCGGACGGTTCGTTCTCGACCTGCCGAAGAAGCCACTGGCACTGGCAACGGCTGCGCCGGGAATGGCTGTGCGCTGATATGGCTAGGATCGCGAGGGGGGCGGGAATGCCCTCGCGACAGCCGGCGAAACGCCGGCAATACCGCTGAGAACCGAGAACTGAGAACTGGGGTTCGATGTCACGCTACGTTTCATATCGCGATTTTGATTGGGTCCTGCTGGGCTTCGTGCTCGTCATTTGCGGCCTGGGCGTGATGGAAATCCACAGCGCCACCGTGCACACGAAGTTTGCCGGGGCGCATGTGCGTCAGATTTACTGGGTGCTGGGCGGCGTAGGGGCGATGTTCCTCATGAGTCTGGTCAGTTACCAGGCCCTCCTCGATCAGATCCACTGGTTCTATATCGCAGCCGTCGGCGCCTTAATGGGCGTGCTGGTTTTCGGCCAGAAGTATCTGGGGGCGCGGCGCTGGATCAAGATGCCGGGGGGAAACCACTTCCAGCCGTCAGAATGGGTAAAGCTGATCCTGATCCTCGCCGTGGCCAAGTATTTTTCCGAGATGCGGCAGCGAGAACTTTCCTGGTCCGATTTTATGAAGGCGGGGGCGATTGTCGGGATTCCCATGCTCATGGTTCTGGCTCAGCCGGATCTGGGCACCGCCCTCACCTATGTCCCGATCGCCGTGATCGGGGTGTTTCTGGGCGGTTTGCAGTGGAAGCAAGGGATGGTCGTAGCCTTGCTGGCGGCCGTCGCGGTCGGAGCCGTATTCTTCACTCCCCGCGTGCACCTGCTCAAGACCTATCAGAAGCAGCGTTTGACCAGCTTTATCGATCCTGAACTGGATCCGCAGGGCTCGGGGTACCAAGTTGAGCAATCCAAGATTGCGGTCGGGTCCGGGGGGCTTTGGGGCGGTAAAGGCTCGCAAACACACGGTGCTTTCCTTCCCGTTCCGCAAACCGACTTCATTTTCGCCGCCTTCGCCGAGGAACATGGATTCGTAGGCGCGCTCGGGATTCTGCTGCTATACTTCATAGTGCTGATGCGTTTGACCCAGAACGCGCAAACAGCGCCCGACCGCGCTGGAACGTTCGTGGTGATGGGTGTGGTGGCTGTGCTTAGCTTCCATATCCTGGTCAATGTCGGCATGGTGGTTGGTTTTATGCCAGTCACCGGAATACCCTTGCCGTTGATGAGTTATGGTGGGTCTTCCGTGTTGTTCATGTTCCTGGCGCTGGGAATGGTGATGAATGTTCGTATGCGCCGCTTCGTGAACTAGCTGGGGTAAGTCAATTAAGGCGAGCCAGTTAGGACAAGCCAATTAGACGGCCGGTTCGGCCGAACAAGCTCAGAAGCAACAGGTTCAGGAACGGGGAAGACGGCAGGAAGCAGTTTGCTGCGCTTGGAGGCGCAGCCCCAAAAATATCGATCGCCCTCGCGTAAAGGGGGCATTTCACCGGCTAGCCGAGCAGTCGAAAGGCCGGGCAGGATTGAAGCTAAGAAGTTAGCCGGGCAGGGAACGGCCCCCCGACCCCATTGGGTCTGAGAGTGCGGTCACAAACCTCGGCAGAAGTTAAAGCGATAAGTGCAAAAGATTCCCAAGCTTGCGCAGCGGACTCGACTCAGAGAAGAACTCTGGGGCGCAGTCTGTCCCCGATTTGGGGCGGCATCGCGACGCTCAATCCTCCCACAGCCCTACTGACTCCATCCCGGTGAAGCTCGCCCGGCCTTTTAACTAGGTCGGACGGGACCGGAGTGTTCGATGAACAAGGAATTATTTGTCTCTTCCACCCCTCACGAAACGAAAGTGGGTCTGGTGGAAGACGATCTCCTCGCGGAAGTTTATCTGGAGCGCGAGAACGAGTACACCTTAGCCGGATCAATCTACAAAGGACGCGTCACGCGCGTGCTGCCTGGCATGCAGTCGGCTTTTGTCGACATCGGTCTGGAGCGCGACGCCTTTCTCTATGTCTCCGACTTTATGGAGTTGGAGGAGCACGACGACGATTTAACCGACGTTGTTCCGGCAAGCCGCGGCGTGCAGGATTTGCGACAGCAACCGGCTTCGGCCGAAGGCGTTGCCGACAATTCTCAAGCCATGGAGACGGCGGAGGGATCAGAGAACGATCTTCAGCCGGAATCCGAGGAGGAGCCACTCGAAGCCGGAGAGCAGAGTGAGGTTCAGCCTGCGACATCGGCCGGAGTGGCGCAAGAACCCAGTGGCGATTCGCAGGGTCGCGAACGCGGAAGCTGGCGCGGACGACGCCGCCGCCGCGGCGGCCGTCGCGACGGCCGTGATCGAGGATCGGAGAGAAGCCCGGATCGCGGTGCCGATCGAACTTCCGATCGAACTTCGGAGCGGAGTTCGGAACGCACTTCCGAACGCTCTTCAGATCGCGTGCCGGCCCCGCACTTCGCACGTTCAGCCGAGACCCAGCCCCCCCGCACCGCAGATTCCGGCAGAAACCAGCCGTCGGGGCCGCCCCCGGGGTACCAGCCAATCCTCCTGCCCGGAGAGTCGATTTCCAAATACCAGCGCTATGCTCAGCAACCGCCCGTGCAGCAGCCGCCGGTTCGGGAAGCGATCGCTGCCGGAGCATCGGAGGCTCCGACAAAGTCTGTTGCGCCTCTGGCTGCGACGTTCCCGGAGGATGAGCCCATCTTTGCTTCTGCCGCCGCCGAGTCGGCCGCCGAGCCTCTGCATGAGGAGCACGATGACGTTCGGGCAACCCATGAGGAGCACGCGCCGCAAATGGAGTCGGCCTCGACTTCGACAGACTGGAATCAGGAATTCCGACGGCCCGAAGCCGCGAGTATACCGGCTCTCGGCTGGCCCGGGGAGTCACGCGTCACGGTTGAAGAAGAAGCAAGCGAAGAAGACATCCGAAAGGAAGACGACCACACAGCAGAGGGCGAACTCGGTGCGGTCGTTCACGAGCAAACCGATCCCCTCGCACATTCGTTGCACGAAGAGCAAACCCCAGTCTTCGCCGCCCCTGGCACCCTGGAAGAAGAGACCATTGACGAAGAAGAGGCGGATGCCGTGCATTACGAATCTTCTTCCGATGAAGGTTACGAGGAATTCGAAGAAGAGACTCACGCCGCCGGCCAGCCTGCGCACCTGAACGGCGATGCCCGCGAAGTTGTTTCCGAAATACATCGGGCAGCGATCTCCGAATCCGGCGACGGGCATGCCGCGGAATCTGCCCCTGCGGAAGGCGAGGAGGATAGCGAGGAACTGGAACTCGAAGAGGCCCAGGCCGAGGCGGAAGCCATTCTCGACGCCGAAGCCCGTGGCACCGGGACGGTCGATGCTCGAGTAGAAGTTCGTGCTCCGGCGGGGACGGCAGGCTATACGCAGCGCACCCAGCGACCGCGTCCGGGACAGGACCGCCAGGGTGGCCCGCGCGATCGTCAGCGCCGCGGGGGAGGCGGCCGCCGTTTCCGTCGCCGCGAAAATTCCTCGGTTCCGTTGATCAGCGACTTGCTCAAGGAAGGCCAGGAAATTCTGGTGCAGATCGCGAAAGAACCGATCGGCAAGAAAGGCGCGCGCATCACCAGCCACATCGCGCTGCCGGGTCGTTTCTTGGTCTACATGCCCACGGTGAACCATACCGGCGTTTCGCGCAAAATTTCTTCCGAGGAAGAACGTCAGCGCTTGAAGCGCATCATTCTAAGCGAACGCGATAACGGTCACGGAGGCTTCATCGTTCGCACAGCCGCGCAGAGCGCCAGCGAAGAAGAGCTTCGCGCCGACATTCGTTTCCTGAAAGGCCTGTGGCAGGACATCAAGAATCGCGCCGAGAGTTCAAAGCCGCCCGCGCTGATTTACCACGACTTGAACGTGGTGGAGCGCGTGCTGCGCGACCAGGTCACATCCGACTTCAGCGTGATCTGGGTCGACACGGAACCGGAGTATGAACGCGTGCTGCGCTTTTTCAACCGCTTTCAGCCGGCGATGGTCAAGCGGGTGAAGCTTTATACCAAGGAGACGCCGCTGTTCGAGCAGTTCGGCCTGGCCGAGGAGATGAACAAGGCGCTCAAGTCGAAGGTGTGGCTCAAGAGCGGCGGTTACATCGTTATCAATCAGACCGAAGCGCTGGTCGCGATCGACATCAACACCGGCAAATATGTGGGCAAGACCGCGCGTCTGGAGGACACGATCGTCAAGACCAACGTGGACGCGGTCAAGGAAATCGTGCGTCAGGTCAGGCTGCGCGATCTTGGCGGCATCATCATCATCGACTTCATCGACATGGATGAACGCCGCAACCGTCAGCGTGTGATGCAGGCTCTGGAAGAGGAACTTCGCCGCGACCGAGCGCCCTCCAAGACGCTGCAGTTTAACGACTTCGGATTGGTCGCCATCACCCGCAAGCGGGTGAAGCAGTCGCTCGAACGCACCATCGGCGCACCCTGTCCGTACTGCGAGTCCACCGGCTATGTGAAGTCCGTCACCACCGTTTGCAATGAGATCTACGTGGAGATGCGGAAGATCGCCAAGCATCTCGAACACCAGGACGTTATGCTGCGCGTGCATCCCGATGTAGGCAAGGAATTGAAGGCCAACAATGGCCGCTTGCTGAACGAGATGGAAGAAATGACCAAGCGCACCATCATCGTGAAGAGCGATCCGGCCGTGCACCAGCAGCAGTTCGATATCAACTGAGCGATCAGCGTTCCCCATCAGCTGGAGACGGGCGAAGTCGCCCGTCTCTAGCTGCCTACAGGCAGGCCGTTCGACAGTCGTTCGCTGCCTGTTGGCACCGGAGCTCAGGCGAACCCAGCGATTTTGTAGGGAAGCAGTTTGTCGCAGCATCCGCGGTTACTCCCCGTCGTGATGCTGCTTTGGGCTCCACAGGACGGCGATAAAGGACTCGTTCGTTGACTCCCCGATGGCGCCTCCGTAATATGAAGCGACCTAAAACCTACTCATCCTCAGAATGATTGGCCAAACCTTCTCGCACTACCGCATCGTAGAAAAGCTCGGCGGCGGCGGCATGGGTGTGGTTTACAAAGCCGAGGACACGCGGCTACACCGTTTCGTTGCCCTCAAGTTTCTGCCCGAGGAAGTTGCCCGCGACCCGCAGGCGCTGGCCCGTTTTCAACGTGAAGCCCAGGCGGCATCCGCTCTTAACCATCCGAACATCTGCACGATTTACGACATCGGCGAGCAGGATGGCAAGGCATTCATCGCCATGGAGTTTCTGGACGGCCTGACGCTGAAACACCGCATCGACGGGCGGCCGATGGAGATCGAGACCATCCTGTCTCTGACCATTGAAATTGCCGATGCCCTGGATGCCGCCCACAGTGAGGGCATTGTTCATCGCGACATCAAGCCGGCGAACATCTTCGTCACCAAGCGCGGACACGCCAAGATCCTCGATTTCGGCCTCGCTAAACTGACGCCGGCGACGGGAAAAGCGGTGACGGTCGGAGAAATCGATGTCACAGCTGGCGTCAGTCTGGAATACCTCACTAGCCCGGGCACAGCCATTGGAACCGTGGCCTACATGTCCCCGGAGCAGGCGAGGGGCAAAGAGCTCGATTTGCGCACCGATCTGTTCTCCTTCGGCGCCGTGCTGTATGAAATGGTGACGGGCACCGTGCCGTTTCGAGGAGACACTTCGGCCGTTATTTTTGACGCCATCCTCAATCGTGCTCCGTTACCGCCGTTGCGCTTCAATCCCGATGTACCGGCCCGGCTCGACGAGATCATCAATAAGGCTCTTGAGAAAGACCGGGACATGCGCTACCAGCACGCCTCCGACATCCGCAGCGACTTAAAGCGGCTGCAGCGGGACAGCGGTTCTGGCCACCGATCCGCGGCGCAGACCCAGGAAAGCTCCGAAAGCATAATGCAAATCGTGGTCCAGCCGGGCGCGACATCGGGACCGGTACCATCATCCGGAGCTGGCTCGGCTCCGGCGCAGACCTCAGTGCCTCCGGTCATGGCCAGCGGTTCGAGCGTAAGCGCCGTGGCGCGGGAGCACAAATTTGGCCTAGCGGCCACGGTCGTGGTGGCTTTGGTTCTGCTCGCCGCCGGTGGCTTCGGCGTCTACACCCTGCTGAGCCGCAGCGGGCCCACCCCATTTCAGAATTTCACCATCACCCAGATCACGAACACGGGCAAGGCTCTACAGGCCGCCATCTCGCCCGACGGCAAATATGTTTTGAACGTGCAGAACGATAATGGCCTGCAGAGCTTGTGGCTGCGCAACGTGCCGACGGGCAGCGATACTCAAATCGTCCCTCCGGCAGCGGCGGTCTATCGCACCCTGATTTTCTCGCCGGACGGGAATTACGTTTACTTTCGAAAAGCCGGCCTCAGCACGCAGAGCGAGTGGGATCTTTACCGCACTCCGGTGCTGGGCGGCACGCCGCAGCTCCTTCTCCGCGACCTCGATACCGGAATTACATTTTCGCCCGACGGCCATCGCATCGCCTACGCTCGCGCCAATGATCCAGAGGTAGGCAAGTATCGCCTTCTCACCGCCAATTCCGACGGCAGCGATGAAACCATCCTGCAAATCGCCGCCAACGTGGCAGGCGCTCTCCCTCGTGGCATGGCCTGGTCGCCGGACGGCAAGAAGATTACTTACACCCTCTTCACCCTTGGCGATGTGCTGGGCACCATCAAATCGTTTGATGTCGCCGGGAAGAAAGCGGAGCCCTTAGCATCTTTCAAGAATGAACTTATGTTCGAGGTCGTTTGGCTGCCAGGCGGCCAATGGCTTCTCGCCAGGTATAACCAAAAGGGGCCGAGTTACGTGCGCTCGCAAATCGGCATGGTTTCTCACAGCGGAGGGCAAATCCAGCCCGTCACTCGGGATACGAACGAGTATGACACGCTAACCCTGTCCGCTGACGGCAAGACCGCGGCCACCGTACAGAAAAGGACCGCGTACAGTCTCAGCCTGCTTCCCGGCGCCGGAACTCAGGGAAATAGTACCGTCCAACCCCTGGCACAAGCCCAGGATGTGCAGTCCGTCGCCTGGGCGAACGACAGCAAGCTGCTCATATCCGACGGGCAGAGCGTGCGGCAAATGAATATCGATGGCGGGCAGCAATCCACGATCGTAAGTGATTCGAACTCCTGGATCCCCGACATTGCGCGCTGCGGAGACCGCTACATCGTGGTTGCGTGGGCGTTCCACGGAGGCACGAATCAGGTCCATCTCTGGCGAACCAACGCTGACGGCTCGAACCTGACGCAACTCACCAACGGACCTTTTGATCGTTTTCCGGTTTGTTCACCGGATGGAAAATGGGTTTACTACTCCGACGGGGTAGGCCCGCACTTTTCCATGAGAGCGCCACTGGAAGGCGGACAACCGGAGCCGGTGCCGGCGAGCGAGGTTCGTGATTCGTACGGATTTGGCGCGGGTGAAGCTATTTCGCCCGACGGCAAGCGGCTGATTTTCAATGTGGATATAAGTGGGCCCAACAGTGTAGCTTTCAGCAAACTGGCCCTGGTAAACTTCGACTCAAGCTCGCAGCCCTCTCCCATCTTGTTCCAACCCGACCCCCGGATAGCGACTGGAGGCGGAACTAGTTTTACCAATGCTATTGCCTTCACTCCCGATGGAAAATCCGTGGCCTACATCGTTCGCGATCAGGGTGTGGATAACATTTTGGTGCAACCACTCGACGGCTCGCCTGGGCACCAGATCACCAATTTCACCTCTGAACACATCGCCGAATTTCAATGGTCGCCGGATGGAAAAAACCTCGCCGTAGCCCGCGCCCAGAACACCTCCGATGTGGTCCTGCTCCGCGAAAAATAGTCCATAGCAATTGTTGTTGTAGTCAGCAGCAAGAGCAGAGTGGCTCGCATCACTCCTCCTCAAATTATTTCGCGTTTTGAACGTATTCGCGGTAGGCCGTGACAAATACAGTTTCCCATCCCTGGTTGTAGCTATCGCGGGCTTTCTGCTCGTTGGCGCTCAGTTTCTCCCAGCCGCTGTGGGTGAGCACAACTCTTGCGCCTTCGGGTACGGGGGAAAACGTCACGTCCACCCTTTGCGCCTCCTTTTCATCGCGGCCTGGATGGAAGCTGAACGCCACCAACGTCCGAGATGGCGACGATACAACCGGAACTCGAATTCTCACCTGGGTCGGGCCTGGATGAGTGACAAGGGCTATGGCACGACAGGCCGAACTTACCGGAAAGCTGGCCTTTTCTGCGCAAACGTTCCTGTGGTCTCGCAATCTGTCTCAGGAGCGTACAATTCCCTGGAACCTGTCCCGAAAAGGCAGATTGCGAATGAAATCGAAATTTGTGTGGGTATCCATGCGACGGTCGTTGCTGGTGATTGCGATTGCCTGTTGTGCCTTCGCTCTTTCCGCGCAGTCTCAGGGGCAGGAAAGCAACTCGCTCGGCCACTTCATGTTTGCCTGGACTGGCGATCTTGGTCACAAAGGCAATGACTTTCTCGCGGTGATCGATGCGGACCCCGCTTCCGCGTCCTATGGAAAATTGATCACGACCGTTGTAACCGATCAGCCGACCATGCAAATTCATCACACTGAATACGTGATGCCCGCAAGCGGGATGCTCTTCGCCAACGACCATCTTGCCGGGCGAACTTTCATATTCGACGTGCGCAACCCCCTCTCTCCGAAGATCGTGACTTCCTTTACCGACATGGCGGGCTATATGCATCCGCACTCCTATCTGCGGCTGCCCAATGGCCATGTGCTGGCCAGCTTCCAGCACTCCCATCACGACATGGTCGAAGGTCAAATGGGCGGCAGTGGCGGACTGGTGGAGATTGACGATCAGGGCAAGGTTATTCGTTCTGCTAGCTCGTCGGACCCCGCGTTTCCGGGAGCGTTGCTAACTCCATATAGCCTTGCCGTTCTTCCCCAAATCGACAGGGTCGTGTCCACAAACTCCTCCATGCACCTGGACAATGTCTTTAGCGGTGTCACGTACCAGGTGTGGCGCCTCTCGGACCTGAAACTGCTCAAGACGGCCAATTTGGATATCGGCGACAATCACTATGGACATGTCAGCCCGGAGGAGCCGCGTATTGGCCCCGATGGTGCCGTCTACGTTCAAACTCTCGGCTGCGGCATCGAGCGCATTAGCAACATAGACAAGGAAGAGCCAACTTCCAAACTTGTTTATAACTTTCCCGGCTCTTTCTGCGGTGTGCCCACCATCGTCGGCCACTATCTGATCCAGAGCGCGCCGTTAACGCATGGCCTGATTGTGGTGGACATTGCCAACGGGAACAAACCTGTGGAAGTATCGCGGTTGAAGCTCAGCGACTCGTTTTCTCCACACTGGACGTCATGGGACGAAAAGATGCAGCGAGTGGTCGTGACGGGGTCAGAGCCGCGCCTTTACTTGCTGAAGCTGGACCAGGCAACCGGAGCGCTCACCCTGGACGATACCTTTCATGACGCGGATGGAAAGGCCGGCTTTAATTTCGCGGATCGTGATTGGCCGCACGGGTGGAAGGGATCGGGCCTTCCACACGGAGTTGTCTTCTCGCGCTAATAAGGGTCGAATGATGCAAGTCTCAGAAGCTTGAGTCGGCCAGGAATCGCGATCGGTCTCCGAAACCTTGGGGTTGCTCCGGTCGGATTACAGGCGACCCGGGCGCAACCTTATTCCCCCGACCCTGGCGTGTTTACCGGTACTTATCCGCGGCAGAATGAGGCAAATGACAGGGCTGCCATAAACCGAGCCAGAGGTATTAAAGTTGGCAAAATAGGTCTACCAGTCACACTGGAGGGATTTATGGCAAGGGACATCATTCGAACGCCTAACGCCCCGTCTCCGCCACCCACATATAGCCAAGCGGTACGGGCAGCGGGTCTTGTGTTCGTCTCAGGCACGGGCCCGCACGATCCAGTAACCGGAAAGATTGTTGGGGATACGATCCAGGAGCAGACCCGACAATGCCTGGAAAATGTGTCTGCCATTCTCAAAGCTGCAGGCACTTCGCTCGAACGGGTTGTGAGTGCCACCGTCATCGTTCTTGAGGAAACAGACTTCGCCGGAATGAACGAAGAGTGGATCAAGTGGTTTCCAACGAACCCGCCTGCGCGGCAAGGAGCGAAGTTACCCGTTCGCATTCCCGGCATGAAAGTGTCCATCGCGGTGATCGCCGAGGCCTAAGGTGTCCGCTCATTTCTCCGTGGAACCTATTGGTCGTGTGCGCAATTGGTGGAAACCCGCTGACCTGGAGCGTTTCAAGGCGGCCGCCGCCAGACTCGCCGCACAGTACGACTCTTACAAACCTTTTTCCCGACCTTGCCGTGAATGGTAAGCAGACACTGAATGAAAACCTCGCCGACCTCGGCGGCATTTCCGCTGCCTACGATGCGTACCGCGCCTCCATCGCGGGTGCAAGGCCGCTCCCGTCGAAAAGG
>DATBYA010000085.1:0-46611 GCA_036514015.1 Candidatus Sulfotelmatobacter sp. | reverse complement strand
CCAGGAAATCATTTTGCATCTGGAGCGCGAAGGCTTTATCGGAGTGAACCGGACGGGAGAATAAAGCGGACCGATTATGCCCTTGCTGGCAGCCAAAATCCTGGTGGGCTTTGTGGTCGGCGTGCTCATTGGCATGACGGGCGTGGGGGGCGGCGTTCTGCTGCTGCCCGTGCTGATTTTTGGCTTGAGGGTGCCGGCGATTGTGGCCGTCGGTTCCGACGCGCTGTTCAATTTCTTCACGAAAATTCCGGCCGGCCTGTTGCACCTGAAGAAAGATACGGTGCGTCGTAAGGTCGTGATCGCACTGGCTTGCGGGAGCGTTCCCGGCTCGATCGCTGGAGTCAAGCTGCTGATGCACATCCGCCACCTCTACGGGGATGGAGTAAACAGCTTTATCAAAACCACGGTGGGCATACTGCTCATCGTGATTCCCACGCTGCTGCTGTTGCAGAAAAAAATCGAAGACCGAGTCGCCAATCGACCGCCCACCGCAAAGGGTTTCCTGGGCATGGCGCTGATCGGTCTGGTTGCCGGATTTTTGGTGGGCATGACCTCGGTAGGCTCGGGCAGCATCATCATGATGTTGCTGCTGCTGTTCTATAGTTTCCCCCCCAAGGTGAACGTCGGAACCGACATCGTGCATGCAGTCGTGCTTACCGGAGTCACGGGCTTGCTTCATTTCCGCTTGGGCAACGTCGATTCCGGACTGGTGCTGTCGCTGCTGATCGGCTCTATCCCCGGCGGGTTGCTCGGTTCGCATTTAGCCACGCGGGTCCCCATGCTATGGCTACGGCGACTGCTCTGCGCCTTGTTGTTGATCACCGGAGCCCGCATGTTGTGGGCTTAATGGCGACCAAGCTGGTTCGGCATTTCCGAGATGAACTCGTGGCATGAGAGTCGCATGCGTGGGCGTTTGAGGCTGGCTGCAGAAGGCATAATTAAAACCACTCTTATGAGACAATGAGCATCGAAGTTTGGCCTTAGAGCACGACCAGATCGGTCACCACCAAGCCCTTTCCACGGATTTGAAGAGATGAGTCGAACCGCATTCCCAGCGTCGTTTTCGCAGCAGAGACTATGGTTTCTCGACCAGTTTGATCCCGGCACCGCAGCCTACAACATACCTCGCATCTTCCGGATCATCGGTCCACTCCACGTCGATGCCCTGACCCGGGCTTTCCATGCCGTCGTACAACGGCATGCCGTGCTGCGCACGGTCTTTGACTCTGTCGAGGGCGAGGCCAGACAGGTAGTGTTATCCGACTTAGAGGTTAAGGTTCCCCTCATCGATCTAACCGAGGCTCCAGAGGGAGAGCGCGAATCCGTGGCACTTCGCCTTGCGATCCAGGAAGGCAAGAAACCATTTGACCTAGGTGAAGGGCCACTGCTGCGCGCAAGTCTGATTCGCTTGGCTCCGGAAACTTGGATGCTGGTTCTGGTCATGCACCATATCGTCGCCGACGGTTGGTCGATTTCCCGTCTTTTCCGCGATTTGACGACGTACTATGCGGCATTCCTGGAAAATACGGAGCCAGAGCTTCCCGAACTTCCGATTCAGTACACGGAGTATGCGCAGTGGCAGCACGAGTATATGAGCGGAGAGCTGCTCAGAAAGGAAATTGAACACTGGAAGAATACGCTAGCCGGAGCGCAAACTCTGCTGGGCCTTACCACCGACCATCCGCGTCCCTCGATGCAGACGTGGAACGGCGCTAGCCAGCAAATCACCCTGGACGCCACCACTCTGGCCAAGCTGAAATCGTTGGCGCAGAAGGAGAATTCCACGCTTTTCATGGTGTCGATGGCGCTATTTCAGGCCTTGCTCTGGCGCTACACCCATCAGGAGAGCATTCTCGTCGGGACGCCGATTGCGGCGCGAAACCATGTCGAAATTGAAGAAATGGTTGGGTTCTTCGTGAACACCCTCGTCTTCCGCACGGATTTCACGAGTGACCTCAGCTTTCGTGATTTGATTCGCCGAGTGCGCTCGTTTGCCCTGGAAGCGTACACGCATCAGGATCTGCCCTTCGAGAAACTGGTCGAGGAATTGGTCCCGCAGCGTTCGCTCGATACGCCTCCGCTGTTCCAGGTGATGTTCATCTTCCAGAACATTCCTAAGCAAGTCTTCGAGATTTCCGGACTCAGTATCGAGCAGATGAACTTTGAGACCGGCATCGCCAAGTTCGATCTGTCTGCCGAAGTGTGGGAGGATACCGAGTTCCATTGTCAATTCGACTACAACACCGATCTTTTCGAACACTCCACGATGCTGCGGATGCTCGGGCACTTCGAAAGGCTGATTAAAGCAGCCTTAGAGAATCCCGACCTTCCCTTTGCCCAACTCCCGATCATGAGTGCCGAGGAGCGGGAGCAGGTGCTGGTCGAGTGGAATCGGACGGCGACGGACTATTCGCGAAAGCACCCCCAACCGTGTATTCACGAGCTGTTCGAAGAGCAAGCTCAGCGTTCGCCAGACGCCGTAGCGGTGGTTGCGGGAAACCAGCAAATGACCTACCGCGAGCTGAACCAGCGTGCCAATCAACTGGCATGGTATCTGCTGAAGCGGGGAGTGGGACCTGAGGTCCCTGTCGGTTTGTCCCTCGATCGTGGGCCCGGAATGGTGATCGCACTAATCGGCATTCTCAAAATCGGGGGAGCGTATGTACCGTTGGATCCGAGGTTACCCGACGACCGGCTGAGCTTTATGCTGTCTGATGCCGAGCCGCGCTTCGTGCTCACGGAGCAGAAGCTGCAGCGCGATGTTTTCGGCGCAGGCCCGATTCTTCTGGATTCGGATTGGGAAGTCATCGCGCAAGAGAGTAAAGACAATCCCGACAAAAAGCTCAGCCCGCAGACACTGGCCTATGTGATGTACACCTCCGGCTCAACCGGAAAACCGAAGGGAGTGCCGATTGAGCACGGGAGCGTCGTCAACCTGCTCCGTTCCATGCAGGACAAACCCGGCCTGAATCGTGACGACGTGCTGCTAGCGGTGACGACCCTCTCGTTCGATATCGCCGGCCTAGAGATATATCTCCCGCTGATCTCGGGCGCGCGTCTAGTGATTGCAAGCTCAGAAGATGTGGTCGACGGAAATCGACTCCGGGATTTATTGAATGAGAACCGGATCACATGTATGCAAGCAACTCCCGCCACATGGCGGCTGCTGCTGGGAGCCGGGTGGCAGGGTTCCCCAGATCTCAAGATTCTTTGTGGTGGTGAGGCCCTAGCTCCGGAACTTGCTAAAGAACTAAACGCCCGTGCCAATTCCGTGTGGAATGTCTATGGCCCGACCGAGACTACGATCTGGTCTACTGTCCATCGCGTAACTGGGCGGGAACAGAGCACGATCCCGATCGGCCGCCCCATCGCGAACACCTCGATCTACATATTGGATTCCCTTCACAACCCCGTGCCGGAAAATATCACTGGAGAGATCTATATCGGCGGCGACGGCCTGGCGCGCGGGTATCTGAACCGTCCGGAGCTAACGGCACAGCGGTTCGTTGCCAACCCGCTTGTCCCGAACCAGTCTTCCCAGTTGTATCGTACTGGCGACTTGGGGCGCTTCCGCGCCAACGGCGAGATTGAGTATTTGGGCCGCGTGGACAGCCAAATCAAGCTGCGCGGCTTGCGCATTGAGTTAGGCGAAATCGAGTCGGTGCTGGCCTCGCATGCAAGCATACGGGAAGCCGTCGTGATCGTGTCGGGAGAGGGCGGGCAGCAGAAGCTGTCCGCATACGTGGTGGTGAGTGATGAAAAGGCGCCTACTGCCGACGAACTCCGTCGGTTTCTGCGAACCAAGTTACCGGAGCACATGGTGCCGGCCGCCTACTGGCGAGTACAAAAATTGCCGCTGCTGCCCAGTGGTAAGGTAAATCGCGGGGCGCTGCCAGCCTCGCCAGCCGTTGCTCTTCGGGAAGATGCGGAGTTCGTGGATCCGCGAAATGAGATAGAAGCGAAGCTGGCGGAGACATGGAAGGGCCTGTTACACGTGGAACAAGTGGGAATCGAGCAGAACTTTTTCGAGTTAGGCGGCCATTCGCTGCTGGCGTTGCAGGTGACGGCGCGGATCCGGCGGGAGTTTGCAGTGGAATTGCCGGTGCGGACTGTGTTCGAAGCACCGACAATTGCGGCATTGGCGCTCGAGGTGGAGAAGGCACGGGGGAAGGGACTAAAAACGCGCACCCGCATCTTCCGACATCGCCATCATGCCCGCAGTGCGGGCGCAGGTCGGGAGGCGTTCCCAGCTTCTTTCGCGCAGGAGAGACTATGGTTTCTCGACGAGTTCGAGCCCGGAACCGGCACTTACAACATGCCTTGCGTCTTCCGGATCATCGGTCCGCTGAATGTCGACGCCCTGACCCCGGCTTTCCATGCCGTCGTACAACGGCATGCCTCGCTGCGTACGGTCTTTGACTCTGTCGATGGGGAGGCTAGGCAGGTGGTGCTGCCGGACCTGGAGGTAAAGGTCCCCATCATCGATCTAACCGAGGTTCCAGAGGGAGAGCGCGAATCCGAGGCGCTTCGCATTGCCAGCGAGGAAGGCAAGAAGCCGTTTGACTTGCGGGAAGGGCCACTGCTCCGCACGCTGCTGGTTCGCCTGGGACCGGAAAGCTGCATCCTGCTGATCGTCATGCACCATATCATCAGTGACGGCTGGTCGATTTCCCGTCTTTTCCACGATGTGACGAAGTGCTATGCGGCATTTCTGGAAAATACGGATCCAGAGCTTCCCGACCTTCCGATTGACTATACGGACTACGCGCAGTGGCAGCGGGAGTACATGAGCGGAGAGGTGCTCAGCAAGGAAGTCGAACACTGGGAGAAGACGCTGGCGGGAGCGCAAACCGTGCTTGATCTTGCCACCGACCACCCTCGTCCGGCTGCCCAGACCTGGAACGGCGCCAGGAAGGCAATCACCCTGGATGTCGCCACTCTGGGCAAGATGAAATCGATGGCGCAGAATGAGATGGCCACGTTGTACATGGTGTCAATGGCCGCATTCCAGGCCTTACTCTGGCGTTACACCCATCAGGAAAGCATTCTCGTCGGGACCCCGACTGGGGCGCGCAACGATGTCGAACTTGAAGACATGATCGGGTTGTTCGTGAACACCCTGGTCTTCCGCGCGGATTTCACTAGCAACCTGACCTTCCGCGATCTGATTCGCCAAGTGCGCTCGTTTGCGCTCGAAGCGTATATGCATCAGGACCTGCCCTTCGAGAAACTGGTCGAGGAGTTGGTGCCGCAGCGTTCACTCGACACGCCTCCACTGTTCCAGGCAATGTTCATCTTCCAGAACATTCCACCCCAGGTCTTCGAGATTTCCGGGCTCAGCATCAAGCAGATGAGTTTTGAGACTGGCATCGCCAAGTTCGACCTGTCTGCCGAACTGTGGGAGGACACGGAGCTCCACTGCCAGTTCGAATACAACACCGATCTGTTCGAGCCATCCACGATACAGCGGATGCTCGGAAACTTTGTCACGCTGATCCAGGCGTCGCTGGCGAACCCTGACCTTCCGTTAGCTCAACTGCCGATCCTGAGTGCGCAGGAGCGGGAGCAGGTCCTGGTCGAGTGGAATCGGACGACGACGGACCATTCCCGAGCTCACACCCAGCCCTGCATTCACGAACTGTTCGAATCGCAAGTTGAGCAATCGCCTGACGCGGTCGCGGTAGTTTCTGGAAAGCAGGAACTGACTTATCGCGAACTGAACCAGCGCGCCAATCAGCTGGCCTGGTACCTGCTGAAGGGAGGGGTAGGACCTGAAGTCCTTGTTTGTATGTCCCTTGACCGTGGACTCGGGATGATGGTCGCTCTGCTAGGCATTCTCAAAGCCGGGGGAGCTTATGTGCCGCTGGATCCGAGGCTACCCGACGACCGGCTGAGCTTCATGCTGGCCGACGTCAAGCCGCGCATGGTGCTCACGGACCAGAAGATGCAGCGCGGCGTATTTGGAGCCGACGCGGTTCTTCTGGATAGGGATTGGGACGTCATCGCACGGGAGAGTACGGAGAATCCCCATCAAAAGCTGAGTTCAGATTCGCTGGCTTATGTGATGTTCACCTCTGGGTCAACTGGCAGACCGAAGGGAGTGCTGATTGAGCACGGGAGCGTAGTCAACCTGCTGGGCTCCATGCAGCGCGAACCCGGGATAACTTGCCACGACGTGCTGCTCGCGCTGGCGATCATCTCATTCGATATGGCCACTCCTGAGTTGTATCTGCCTCTGATCTCGGGAGCGCGAATGGTGATTGGGAGCCTGGAAGATGCGGTCGACGGCAACCGGCTCAGGGAGTTAATGAGTAGGCAAGGCGTTACGTTTATGCAGGCGACCCCGGCCACGTGTCGGCTGCTTCTCGCAGCCGGGTGGCAAGGTTCGCCAGATCTCAAGCTTCTTTGTGGTGCGGAAGCGGTACCGGCGAAACTTGCCCTCGAACTCATGCCTCGCTGCAAATCCGTGTGGAATGTTTATGGCCCAACCGAGACTACGGTCTGGTCTAGCGTGTATCGCGTGACTGGCCAAGAGGAGGGCTCGATCCCCATCGGCCGTCCCATCGCGAACACCTCGATCTACATACTGGATTCCAATCAAAACCCGGTGCCTGTCAATGTCGCCGGAGAGATCTACATCGGCGGCGACGGGCTTGCGCGCGGCTATTTAAACCGTCCGGAGTTGGCGGCCGAGCGCTTCGTTGCAAACCGGCTGGGTACGAACCAGTCTTCCCAGTTGTATCGCACGGGCGACTTAGGCCGGTTCCGTTTCAATGGCGAGATTGAGTACCTTGGCCGGGTGGACAACCAGGTCAAGCTGCGCGGTTTCCGGATTGAGTTGGGGGAAATCGAGTCGGTGCTGGCTTCGCACGCGACCCTGCAGGAAGCGGTAGTCAACGTCACGGGCGAGGGCGAACAGCAGAAGTTATCCGCATACGTGGTAGTCAATGATGGGAAGGAGGCGCCGTCCGCCGGCGAACTCCGCCGCCATCTGCGGGCGAAGTTACCGGAGTACATGGTGCCATCCGGTTACTGGCGGATAGAAAAAATGCCGCTCGGGGCCACTGGCAAGGTAGACCGTGGGGCGCTGGCTGCGTTGTCCGCCACTGCGTTGCGGGAAGAAGCCGAGCTGATTGCTCCGCAGAACGAGATGGAAGCGAAACTGGCGGACATCTGGCAGGAGCTGTTGCAAGTTGAGCAGGTGGGGATCGAGCAGAACTTTTTCGAGTTGGGTGGGCATTCGTTGCTGGCGCTGCAGATGATGGCGCGGATCCGTTATACGTTTGAAGTGGAATTGCAGGTGCGCAGTGTATTCGAGGCGCCGACCATTGCGGCATTAGCGCTGGAGTTGGAGAAGGCGCGAGCGACAGGACTGAAACCGCGCACTTCTGTCCTCCAACACCGCCATCATTCCGTCACTGCCGATGCGACACAAGAGGCACTCCTTCTCGAGCTAAGCAAGCTTTCCGTTGAAGAAGCCAGAAAAATTATCGAAAACGCTGTTGGACGAAAAATGCAGGAATGAATTTCGATCTCTCTCCCATAGCGAAGATGGACGCGCATTCCACTTGCAACTTGTCACAGCCATCCCCAGCAAATTGCATGACCTGGATACCGAGGTCCGTCGCGTGGAGCCACTAACTGGAATCGGCTTTGTCCCCTTCCCGTATGCCAACGCTAGCCGTCCCTGGGAGTCCTGGGCGCGATGCGGTCGATCACTGGCATCTTTGGAATGGCTGCGCACTCGGTCGGCAAACAGCTGCTGGAGTTTGGGAATTCGTATCGCGCTCGGCGGGCAGCATAAAGAAGTGACCTGCCCACTGCTTTCGTTCACGTAAGAATACGACAATTTTCTGCAGCTCCATCTCGGGGTTGAGCCGGGATGGGGAGCGCGAGGAGCGAATCGATTCTAAGTTCGGCCACAGTCTCCCCTCCTGGCAAAATTGCGCGCTCTCATAGAGCCCTCGCCAGAGGGGAACGAAACGCAAATCTCCCGCTATGGGCATTCGGTACACCCACCATGTACTTCTGCGTCATGCCCATGTACTAACGTGACTTTCCTTTTTTTCACTCCTGCGCAAAAATCTGAAAATCCAAGCAGAATCGTTGGTTTGATTCGACTTTAGCAGTATCCCAGAAGTTCGTCTGAGTAGAGGTTTTACCCTGCAACCCTAAAACTTAGTCCTTTAGGAGGGATCCGTGGTCTCATTTTCTATTTCTGCTGAAAAACTGAAACGAGTGGCAATTTTGGGGCTAGCCGCTCTTATCCCCGTCGCTTTTACCGCATGCGGAACTCCAGGATCCGCGATGGGAACGCCTGCTAAGGCAGCGCCGGTGCCATTACCTGGATCGACAACGACTGGGTCGACGACGGCTGGATCCACAACCACTGGATCCACAACCACCGGGTCCACAACTACCGGGTCCACAACTACGGGATCGACGACTGCGGGGTCCACAACGGCTGGATCGACGACGGCTGGATCGACAACGGCTGGGTCGACAACGGCTGGGTCCACAACCACCGGGTCCACAACTACGGGATCGACGACTGCGGGGTCCACAACGACGGAACCGACAGCCACTGCGGCCACAACGACTGCAGTGCCGGTCCTCCTTTTCAATGGCACGGGTACGCTTGCAAGCGATGTTTCGAACGTCGAAACGATCCTTTCGACAAAGGGCCTGAGATATTCGACAGCGAACTCGGCGCAGATGAATGCCATGAGCGAAACTACGTTGAGGTCCTTCAAGCTTCTGATTGTGCCGGGCGGCAACTCGATCACGATTGGCCATTCCCTGACCGAAACGGCTACTACCAACATTCACAATGCTATCGTCAGCGGTGGGGTGCACTATCTGGGGATTTGTGCGGGAGGATTCTTTGGCGGCGAGTCCATCTATAACGGCCTGAATCTCACCGATGGGGTCTGGTTCAACGTGTACGCGGATGAAGGCCATGGGACTGGCCCGGAGGCGGTCGAGATTTCCACTCCAAGCTCCGGCAAGATGGATCAATACTGGGCGGACGGTCCTCAGTTCACCGGATGGGGCAGCATCGTAGCCAAGTACCCGGATGGAACCCCGGCGGCCGTGGAGGGCAAATCTGGAGTTGGATGGGTGATCCTGGTCGGCTTTCATGCCGAGGCTCCTGCCAGTTGGCACTATGGGATGACGTTCACCACCTCGGCAGCAGTGGATAATGCGTATGCTGGAACCCTGATTGAAGCGGCTTTGAACGGTACTTCCTTGCCTCACTACTAGCTTACCTAGGTTCGTTGCGCTACATGCAGAATACGAAAGAGCCGGAAGATGACTTCCGGCTCTTTTTCTTTCCCAGAGGCTGCTTCTCGCAGTTGGATAACGGCTAGTGGCGGAGGTCTTCGTCGGACGAGACTCCATCTACCAATTTCCATGAGTTTTCGATGTAGAAGTCGCCTGAAACGGATTTTCCCGGTCCGACGTTCAGGGTTGCGCAGCGCTGCCGCACGTCGATCTCCTGCCCGTTCGACTCAATCGAAAGGTCCACGCGATAAAGTCCCTGCACAACCGGAAGCATAGGGCAATGGAACTCGACGGCGCCCTCACCCGGCCCCACCTGAACGCCTCCCTGCAACGAGTCGGTACTGAGTTGAGCGCACAAATAACCGCTCGGCCAATAGAAAGTAACTCGAAACACGACCCCAGGAATAGTCTGCCGTATGCGATAGCGGAAGCGAGCAACCATCGGATAGCCGGTTCGAACGCCAAGCGTAGAATCGGGTGCGAAGAAGGAAATGCTGGTGCATTGCGCCGGTGATTGTGAATCGGCGAGGCCGGACAATTCCGTATTCGCGTTGAAGCTCATTTGCTGATATTCGTCGATGACCTGTCGAGGCGGCCCTTCGGCAACCACGCGGCCATGATTCAGTAGGAGTGCGCGATCGCAGAGGCGATACACGGAAGCCAGGTCGTGCGAAATAAATATGATCGTGCTGCCGGCACGTCTGAGTTCGGCCATGCGATCCAGGCATTTCGCCTGAAATGCAACGTCTCCAACTGCCAGCACTTCATCGAGCAACAAAATATCGGGATCCAAGTGGGCGGCGATGGAGAAACCCAAGCGGACATACATTCCTGAAGAGTATCGTTTTACGGGCACATCAATGTACTGATCGACTCCCGCAAATTCGATGATACTGTCGAGTTTCCGGCGTATCTCTGAGCTTCGCATCCCGAGCATCGCGCCGTGCAGATCGATGTTCTCTCGTCCTGTTAGCTCAGGATGAAAGCCAGAGCCTATTTCCACTAAGGCAGCCAGCCTTCCGCGAATCGTGATCTCACCCCGGGACGGAGTTGTAATGCTGGAAAGAATCCTAAGGATCGTTGTCTTCCCCGCACCGTTGTGTCCCACGATGCCGAGGGCTTCGCCTTCTTCCACCTGAAAACTGACGTCGCGAAGCGCCCACATCGGGGTAGATCGCTTCCTGACGGGAATCGAATACCAGCGTTTCGGAGAATTGCTCGGGGTTCGCAGCCGGTATTGCTTCGATACTCGATCCACCTTTATGTCAATCATGAGCTCAAATTACGTCGGCCATGGTGGATTCCGAGGACTTAAAGTAAGCATAGGCGATGACAAGACATGAAAAAGCAATCGCGGCAGAGAGTGCAAGGCTGGTTCCGTCGGGTCGGACCCCGCGGAGTAATACGGTACGGAAGTTTTCAATCAGGCCGGCGATGGGATCGAGCAAATAGAGTTTGCGAAAGCGCACCGGCACGGACTGGAGCGAATAAACGACGGGAATGGTAAACATCCAGACTTGCAGCAACAGCGGCAGGGCCAAGCCGATGTCGCGGAAGCGAACGTGAATTGCCGAGAGCAAAAGGGCGACGGCGGCAGCAAAAGCGGCCAGCACAATCACGATCGGAATCGCATACAGCAGATTCCAAGTCGGTGAAACCCGGTAGTGGACCATGAGGGCAGCCAGAATCAAGCATCCGATAAGAAAGTCTGCCAAGCCTGCGGCAAGATAAGACAGAGGAATGATCTCGCGCGGAAAATACATTTTGGTGAGCAGATTGGGGTACAGAACCAGTCCGTGGACGGCGGTTGAGATCGAACTGGAAAAGAAAATCCAAGGCAGTAGCGCACACAAGACAAACAGAGGGTAAGGGATGCCTCCTGTCGTTACTGTGGTCACGCGGGTGAATACGATGGTGTAGATGATCATCAAAGCGAGAGGCTGAAAGATGGCCCAAAGCCAGCCAAGAATGGATTGCTTATAGCGAACTTTGAGGCGGAACCGGCTTAGCACCCAAAGAAGATCAGAGTAGCGCTCGAGAGTCTGCAGGCCGCTGAAGATCGTACCAATAGTGAAGGCAGGCGGACGAATTACTCTTAGCGGGCGCGCATGCCCTCGAGCCACCGATGCCGATTGCCGCGCCTCGGAGGACGCCAGCGTAGGGGTGGAGACTGCCGCGGATGAATCCGATGCCCCCTCGGAACGCTCCGTTATCCCTAGTTCTCCTTTATTCAATGTGCTTCCAAGGTTTTCGACAAGGATTGCATCGAATAGATGTTCTGCTCGGGCGGAGCCTGCGGTTGCTGAGTTTCGAGATCCCCAATTTCTTGCAGCTTGTTGGCGAGGAGTTGGCCGACGATGCCAACCTGGGGTTGCCGTAAGAACTCTGCGTGCCCGCAATTCAGTTCGCAGATCTCGACACCGCCGCTGGAACGCTTTCCCCATCCCATTTTGCCGTCGCGCCTGTAGTAGTAAGGCTGCCGCGCCCGCTTGAACAGCAGGACTGGAGCCTGAAAGCGAGGCTCCAGGAAGTCTCTGCCGGGCCAATAGGCTCGACCCCACTCCTTGTTCACAGAGTCGGCCTGCTTCCCATTGCCGAGCAACAGGCGCTGGCTAAATCTTTTCATCAGCGCAATCTTTTCCGGCAGCAATAGCCTGCGGAAGAACTGAAATCTCTGGCGGTAATAGTCGATCGCCCACAGGGAGCGGATCTGAGAGTTCTCCAGCACCCAAGTGTCGAAGATGGCGAAGAAGCCGACCTCCTCGCGCTGGGCTTCCAGTTGGAGAATCACCTCCTGGGCGATAAGAGCCCCTCCGCACATTCCCCCAAGACAATAGGGCCCGTGCGGCTGTACCGAACGCATCGCCGCGATATATTCCTGAGCCAGAGTCTGCAACTCTTGCTTGGTAAATGGGCGGTCCAGTACCGCCGGTCCCGAGGCTTGCACCTTGTACACGGAGTGATCTGGGCCCAGGTGCCGCGCCAGCAACGCCCAGCCAAAAGTGTCCACGACCGGCGCCGCAATGGCAAAGAAAGGAATTCGGTCATCGCCCGCTTGCAGTTTCAGCAGAACCGGATCCAATTGAGGGACTTTATCCTCGCGAATCAGTGGGGCGAAAGCTTCAATCGTAGGCGCGCGGAAGATCGCCGACACGGGAATCTGCTTGCCCGTGACCTCGTGAATTTGGGCAACCAGCCGGGCGGCCATCAGGGAGTGCCCACCGACATCGAAGAAGCTATCGCGAATTCCCACTTCCGGAATGCCCACAACTTGCTTCCAGATTTCGACCAGCAGTTTCTGCTCCTGGTCAACGGGCTCGGTTCGGCGTTGAGAAGCCTTACGGGTTGAAACCGCAGGCGGCTTCGTGGTTTTGCTTTCCTTTGTGCTCCGCCCGTCTGCCAAAGACACATCTACTCTGTCGGCAGATTCTGGCGTGCTCGGCAGCGGCAATGTCAGGATGCGTTCTTCCGGAATCGACACCACGCCTTCGAGAAGGGCTGTGTAATCCGCCAGCATGCGGCGAATGCGCTCCTGCTTGAAGAGGTTCGTGTTGTATTCGATCTGGGCCCACCAGTGCTGATCGATGTCCTCAATTAGAGTCAGGCTGAGGTCGAAGATGGAGGTTGCTGCGCCGATTATATATGGGTATGCGGTCAAGTCACCAAACGCGTGAGATCGTACGGCGGCTTTGACGGTAGCGAACATGACCTGAAAGATCGGGTTGAAACCGAGATTCCGCTTAGGCTGCAGAACCTCGACTATCTTTTCAAACGGCACATCCGCATTGGAGAATGCGTCCAGAATAGTCTCGCGTACCTGAGCGACGACGTCCGCGAACCGCGGATTGCCCGAGAGATCATCGCGCAATACCAGGGTGTTGACGAAGAACCCGATCAGCCCCTCCGTTTCCATCTGGTTACGGCCGGCGACGGGGATCCCGACGACTATGTCACCGTGTTTGACGTAGTGATGAAGCAGGACCTTGAACGCGGCTAACTGCACCATAAAGGACGTAGCCTGGCATCGATCTGCGACCTTCTTAATTCCGTTGATGATGTCGCTGGAAATAGGTGTGACTTCCACCGCACCTTGGAACGTTTGCTCTGGAGGCCGAGCGGCATCCGTAGGCAACTCGAGGAGAGCCGGTGCTCCTTCAAGTTTGTTTTTCCAATACGCCACCTGCTGCTGGACTCTGTCGGTCTGAAACCTTTCCAGTTGCCACTCCGCGAAGTCGCCATACCGAATGGGCAGCACTGACAGCGAAGGTGTCTGACCCCGGGAAAAGGCGGTATAAAACAGTTCCAATTCTTTCGCGAAGATCTGCATCGACCAAGCATCCGTAATAATGTGATGCAGGGTGTATAGAAAAACATGATCGAGCGGCGTAACCCGGATCAGGCGTACGCGAAATAGAGGGGCCTTGCTCAAGTCGAAAGGTTGGCCAACTTCGCGGCCGGCCAACTGGTAGGCCTCTGCCGTCGGATCCGCGGCACTGGTTAAATCGGTGATGGCGATTCGGACATCGCAGAGATTCTCACTCTCCACAACCTGCTGAAGTGTGTCACTCTCCAGCCGGAAAGACGTCCGCAAGCTGTCGTGCCGGTTCACCAACTCGCGAATGCTGGATTGAAGAGCGGCGAGATCGAGCGCACCTCTCAGCCACAATCCCAGATGGACGTTGTACGCACCGCTTCCTTGCAGCAGTTGTTGTAGAAACCACAAACGCTGCTGCGCCGGGGATGCGGAGTAAATCGTAGGACTTGCCTGGGCAAGCAAATCGGCAAGGCGGCTCTTATCTTGCGCGTCCGTCCCGAGAGGTTGGCTTCCGTAAGGCATGTTGGTTACTTCCATTCCAACCCGAAGGCTGCCGTTTCCATGTGGAAAAAGCCGCCTCGAGCAGACGAGCAAGTGCAAAGCCTTGACTGGGGGCAATATACAGCGATCTTGGCGCGAGATAAAACAAGCCCGGTGCGAGCAACGCGGACCCTTGGGACAGCCGACGATAGTGACATCTTTAATCCTGAACTACGCCCACTTCGCGGGGAGGAAACGGTCTGGCTCTACGCCAGAACTCAGGGAGACTCGGCCAGATGAGCCACCTGAGGCCAAATTTTGCCCAATTATATACTTGAACCGAACCGGCGGATAGGACAATATAAGCGGGTCCCATTCGCGCCCGATCCAGCTCCGCAGCGGACAAATATAAGATGGCAAAAGCAAGAAAAAGCGGAATACAGTGAAATACCTATATTCCTCAGTCACTGGTTAGAGCATAGTCTTTTACGCTACTGATCTCTGGCCTCCCCCCAGTTGAGTAGAGTTTTGAATGACCGTGGAAGTACCGGGGGAACAGCATGTTAGCCAGAATCTGGAACCAAGGTCAGAATGGCAAAAGATCACACAATGTGCTGAGAGGTGAGTCGGAGGCGCATTGAAACGGCTGTTTGCCACAAGATCCAGGTGCCCCTGGTTGACATCAAGCAGCCCTGTCAATGTTTTCCCCTTCCGACCCACCAACCCTCTCTAAGGAACGAACAAGATGAGCCAATCCGTGTTCCCAGCCTCGTTCGCGCAGCAGAGATTGTGGTTTCTCGATCAACTTGACCCGGGGACGGCCGCGTATAACCTTCCTCGCGCCTTTCGCATCCTGGGTCCGCTGGACGTTGATAATTTGACTCGGGCCTTCCAGATCGTCATCGAGCGGCACGCGGCATTGCGGACTGTCTTTGATTCCGTGGAGGGCGAAGGCAGGCAAGTTGTTTTGTCCGAAGTCGAAGCAGAGATCCCGATTGTGGAGCTGGGTGAATTTCCGCAGAGTGAGCGCGAGACTGAGGCCCTGCGCATTGCCGCAGAAGAAGGGACGAAACCGTTTGATCTAAGGGAAGGACCGTTGATCCGCCCGGTTCTCGTCCGACTGGAGCCGGAGAGACATTTTCTCGTCCTGACGATGCATCACATTATTGCGGATGGTTGGTCGATCGCGTTGCTTTTCCGCGAAGTGACGAAAAGCTACGCCGCTCTGACCAAGGGCGAAGCCCCGAACCTTCCGGACCTTCCCTCGCAGTACACCGAATACGCGCAGTGGCAACGGGAGTACATGAGCGGCCAGGTGCTCGCCGGGGAAATTGAATTTTGGAAGGGCAAGCTGGCCGGAGCGCAACCCTTGTTGGAGTTGCCGATCGACCATCCGCGCCCGGCCACCGCCAGTTGGCACGGAGCGACCGAACAATTGGAGGTATCGGTTGCCACTTTGACGAAACTCAAGGCACTGGCCCAGGCTGAGAGTTCGACTCTGTTCATGGTTGCAATGGCGGCGTTTCAGTCCTTGCTTTGGCGCTACACCAACCAGGAAAGCATCCTGATCGGAACGCCGATCGCCGGACGGAACGACGTCGAACTGGAAAACGTGATCGGCCTGTTTGTGAACACCTTAATTTTCCGAGGGGATATTTCTCCGAAGCAGACCTTCCGCGATGTAGTGCGCCAGGTGCGTTCCTTCGCGCTGGAGGCGTATGCCCACCAGGATCTTCCCTTCGAGAAACTGGTCGAAGAGTTGGTTCCCCAACGATCGCTGGACACTCATCCGCTGTTCCAGGTGTTGTTTACTTTCCAGAATATTCCCCAGCAGGTTTTTAACATTCCGGGGCTGACCGTCCATGAGATGCCGTTCGAGGCCGGGATCGCGAAGTTCGATCTTTCGGTGGTGATGTGGGAGGCCGGTGAGTTGCACTGCCAATTCGAATACAACACCGACCTTTTTGAGCCCGACACGATGAAGCGGTTGTCGCAACATTTTGAGCGGATCTTGACGGGGGTGGTGGAAAATCCGGATCTAGCTGTGTCCAAGATTCCGCTGATGAGCACCGAGGAGCGGGAGCAGGTGCTGCACGAGTGGAACCTAACTGCCATCGACTATCCGAAGGATTTGACTATTCCGAGCGGGTTCGAACGTCAGGTGGAACGCACCCCCGATGCGACCGCGTTGCTGTTTGCGGGCAAGAAATGGAATTATCGCCAGCTCAACAACGAGGCCAACCGGCTGGCGCACCGGCTTATCGAGAAAGGCGTGGGAGCGGGCTCGCTGGTCGGAGTCTTTGTGGAACGTTCCGCAGAAATGGTGATGGCGTTGCTGGGCGTACTTAAAACCGGGGCGGCCTACGTTCCACTCGATCCCGCCTACCCGGTGGAGCGCTTGAACTTTCTGATCGAAGACGCTTCGCTGGCGAGCGTGGTGACGCAATCCTCAATCCAAGATCGGTTGCCGGAGAAGGTGCGAAACGTAGTGGTTTGCGATGGAGACGGCAATCGTGCGGACGCACCGTCCGCGAATCCTTCGAGATCGGTGGCCAGCGATCAACGCGCTTACGTGATTTACACCTCGGGCTCCACGGGAACTCCAAAAGGCGTGGAAGGAACGCATCGCGCCTCGCTGAATCGTTTCTCCTGGATGTGGAGAACTTATCCCTTCAAGGCGGGAGAAATTTGCTGCCAGAAAACGAACTTGGGATTCGTCGATTCGATTTGGGAAATCTTTGGTCCGTTGTTGGCCGGCGTTCCAAACCTGATTATTCCGCATGAGGCGGCGCGCGATCCCGAGGAGATGCTGCAGCTCCTGGCGCGCGAACACGTGACTCGCATGGTTCTGGTTCCTTCTTTGTTGCGCACCCTTCTCGACCGGGCTGCGAACCTGCAGCGGCGTGTGCCGGAGCTGAAACTGTGGACGTGCAGCGGCGAGGTTCTGCCCCTGGATTTGGCGAAGCGCTTTCAGCAGGCCTTTCCGGAAGCAACTTTGCTAAATATCTACGGTTCGTCTGAAGTGGCTGCCGACGTTACTTACCACGAGGTTGCCAAAGGGGAGTCGACTTCCTCGATCGCGATTGGAAAGCCGATCAGCAATACGCAAATCTACCTGGTGGATGAGTATGGAGAACCCGCACCGCTCGGAATGCGCGGCCAGATTTTTGTCGGCGGCGACAACCTGGCGCGCGGATATCTGAACCGGCCGGAGCTGACGGCGGAGCGTTTTGTCAGTAATTGGCTGGCGCCGGATCGGTCGCCGCGGTTGTATCGCACCGGAGACCTGGGTCGCTTCCGCTGGAACGGCGACATCGAATACCTGGGCAGAGTCGATAGCCAGGTGAAATTGCGCGGGTTGCGCATCGAGTTAGGCGAGATCGAGTCGGTGCTGAGCGCGCACGCGGGAGTGCGGGAAGCGGTGGTGATGGTCAGCGGAGAGGGTGAGCAGCAGAGGTTGGCTGCCTACTTGGTGCTCAACGAGGATACGAAGTCGGCGCCTTCCGCGGGGGAATTGCGGCGTTATCTGCGGACGAAATTGCCGGAACACATGGTGCCGGCGAGTTACTGGCAAGTGGAAGCGTTGCCGCTGTTGTCGAGCGGGAAGGTGAATCGAGGTGCGTTGGCGGGATGCGGCGGGAAGCCGCTGGTGGACCAGGAAGAACTGGCGGCTCCGCGAAACCAAGTGGAAGAGAAACTGGCGGAGATCTGGCGGGAGTTGCTGGAAGTGGAAAAAGTGGGGATCGAGCAGAACTTTTTCGAATTGGGAGGACATTCGCTGCTGGTGTTGCAGGTGACGGCACGAATCCGCCGGATGTTTGACGTGGAGTTGCCGGTGCGGAGCGTGTTTGAAGCTCCGACGATTGCGGGTTTGGCGGTCGAAGTCCAGAAGGCGGAAGCCATGGGGCTGAAGGCTCGAACTCCGATTCTGCAGCGCCGTCCGCGGACTGCCAGCGTGAGCCGAGAGGCTTTGCTCGCGCAATTGGACGGTCTGTCTTCCACCGAGTTGCAGAATTTGTTGCAGCGGGTGACCGACGGAAAGCAGCCGGCTTAGCAGGGTTGTGGCAGAACGATTGATGGAGCCAGTCAGCGCAATTTGCATGTTGAGTGAACGACCATTCCTTTTTTAGCGGGCGATATGTTTATCCATGAACTAGTAGCAATGCAGGCCGAGGCAGCGCCCGATGCGCTTGCCGTCGTGGGCGACAAACCGCTCACCTATGGCGAACTGAATGCCCACGCGAATCAACTCGCTCATCGCTTGGGTTCGCTCGGAGTCCGGAGCGAGGTTCCCGTCGCGCTTTTTCTGGAACGCTCATCCGAGTTGGCCGTTGCCGCCCTGGCCGTGTTGAAAGCCGGAGGGACCTATGTGCCGCTGGATCCGAGTTATCCGCTGAGTCGGATCGCCTTGCTGTTAGAGGATTGTGCCGCGCCGGTGGTCTTGACTCATTCTTCCCTAGCCAAGAAACTTCCCTCGGGAAATTGGCAGACGATGGTATTGGATGGCCCGCCGGCGGAGGGTGCGGAAGCCGATTCTGTCGCTCCAAGAAATACGATTCATCCAGAGGACACGGCGTATATAGTCTTCACCTCGGGTTCAACCGGCCGACCGAAGGGCGTGCAAATTACGCACGCCAATTTGGCGAACCTGGTGCAGTGGCACCAGCGCAGATTTCAGATTGCCGCGACGGACCGGGGAACGCTGCAATCGAGTCCCGGCTTTGATGCGGCGGTTTGGGAGTTGTGGCCGTACCTGACAGCTGGAGCCAGCGTCTACGTGGTGGACGAGTCCATTCGCCCAGCGCCCGAACCTCTTCGCGACTGGATCGTCGAAAAGGGCATCACGATTACGTTTCTCCCGACGGCGGTGGCCGAGTGCATGATCAATCTTGCATGGCCTGCTCAAACCGCTCTCCGCGTCTTGTTGACCGGCGCCGATACGCTCCGGCGATTTCCGCGCCCCGATCTGCCTTTTGCCTTGGTGAACAACTACGGACCCACGGAATGCACGGTGGTTGCCACGTCCGGAGAAATTCCAGCCCATGGGGAGTCCGAGGGCTCTCCCTCCATTGGACTTCCCATCGACAACGTTGACATCCATATTGTCGACGAGCAATTGACGCCGGTCGCGAACGGCTGTGCTGGAGAATTGCTGATCGGGGGCGCGGGAGTCGGACGAGGATATCTGAATCTCCCCGAACTCACGGCTGAGAAATTCATCGCCGATCCGTTCAGCAAAAGGGCCGGGGCGCGTCTCTACCGCACCGGCGATCGGGCTCGCGTGCGATGCGACGGCCAAATTGAATTCCTGGGACGGATCGACGAGCAGATCAAGATCCGCGGCTACCGCATTGAGCCGGGCGAAATCACGGCGGTTCTCAATCGGCATCCCGCAATCCGATCCAGTTATGTTGCAGCTCACTCCAACCCTGCGGGAGACAGTAGCCTGGTCGGATATTTGGTCGCGGCATCGCACGGCCGCCCGAATCTGGCAGAGCTGCGCACATTTCTCGGCGAGCAGCTTCCTGATTACATGGTGCCATCGACATTTGTAATGCTTGCAGAGCTGCCGATGACCGCGCATGGAAAAGTTGATCGGGCCGCGCTGGCGAAACCGTCAGCGGAGAATCAACTGCACGAGGAGCACTTCGAAGCGGCGCGATCGGAAGTTGAGCAATGGCTGGCCGGCTTCTTAGCGGGGCTGCTGAAAGTATCTCGCGTTGGTAGGGACGACAACTTTTTCAATCTGGGTGGGCACTCGTTAATGGGCGCGCAGCTGATTGCGAAAGTGCAGCAAAGATTCGGAGTGGAACTGTCGCTGAGAGGTCTTTTTGATCATCCCACCATTGCGGAAATTTCCTCCGAAATCGAGCGCTTGATCTATGCGAAGTTGCAGACGATGAGCGACGAAGAAGCGCAACGCCTCCTTGAATCTTCCCCTGGAATCCACGCATGACCGCAGCCAGCGTGCCTCCGTCGGTGCAGCCTGCCGAGAATCGAGCGCTGAGCCTTTACCAGTTGCTCGATCCGGAAGTGCTGGCGAACCCCTATCCGCTGTATCACCAGCTGCGGAGCCAGGACCCGGTGCATTGGGATCCTTTTCTGCACGCGTGGGTGGTAACCCGCTATTCCGACGTGGTTCATGTGCTGCACCACTTCTCCGCAGATCGCACGCCGACGCCTGAGCAATTGAGCGCGCTGAACCTGTCGGCGCTAAATCCAATCGCCGAGGTCATGGTGCGGCAGATGTTATTTCTGGATCCTCCCGATCACACTCGCTTGCGCGCGCTCGCCTCTGCCGCGTTCACTCCGCGCCGGGTGGAACAGTTGCGCTCGCACATCCAGGAAGTAATGAACACCCTGCTGGACGCGCTCGTGTCCAGGGGATCGATGGATGTGATTGCCGACTTCGCGAGTCCAGCCCCGGCGATTGTGACCGCCGAACTGCTGGGAGTGCCGGCCGGCGACCATGCTCAGCTGAAGGCGTGGTCGCAGGATTTTGCCGAGATGTTGGGCAATTTCCAGCACAACCCCGATCGATTTCCGCGGGTGTTGAGCAGCGTCGAAAACCTGTGCTCCTATTTCCGTTTGGCCATGAAGGAACAGCAGGTGCACCCGCGCGAAGGATTGGTCCAGGCAATGATGGGAGCCGAGATCGAGGGCGCCCGCTTGAGCGAAGAAGAAATCATCGCCAACTTGATTGTAACCATGGTGGGAGGACTGGAAACCACCACGAACTTAATCGGCAACGGCGTACTGACTCTGTTGCGTTATCCCGCCGAGTTAGAGCGCCTGCGCGGGGATTTTTCTCTCATTCCTTCCGCGGTGGAGGAGTTGCTCCGCTACGAGAGTCCCAGTCAGCACACCGCGAGATTGGCTCCCACCGACGTAGAACTGGGAGGAAAGATCATTCGAAAGCGTCAAGCAGTAATCGCGGTAATGGGAGCGGGCAACCGCGATCCGGAACGATTTCCTGAACCTGATCGGCTGGATATCACGCGAAAAAACAATCAGCACCTGGCATTCGGTTGGGCCGCACACTTTTGTTTCGGCGCAGCCCTGGCTCGGCTGGAAGGTCAGATCGCCTTCGCTACGATTTTGCGGCGGCTGCCTCAATTGAGGCTGAATGCGCAAGGACCGCTGGTGTGGCGTCATAATCTCGGCCTACGGGGATTAACTTCGCTGCCCGTTGCGTTTGCTCCCAGCGATCCGACGCGAAACCTCGGTTTTGCGAATTAAGGACGAGACGAGATGGGCCCTGAATACTCCGACGCGAAACGGAAACTGCTGGAGAAGTATCTTCAGGGTGAGTTCGGACTGCGTCCGGAAGCTCAGCGGATTGGAGCTCGTCCACCGGGGGAGCGAATTCCTCTCTCGCACGCGCAGGAGCAGGTGTGGGTGCATGCGCAACTGGCGCCTGAGCTTCCGCTTTACAACGAACCCGTAACCATTCATTACTCCGGGCGATTGGACGTGAGCGCCCTACAACGCAGCTTCAACGAAATTCTGCGGCGCCATGAAGCTTGGCGCACGAGTTTCGTGGTGCTGGACGGCCAGCCCTTTCAGGAGGTCAAAGACCATCTTTTCGTCTCGCTTTCGGTGATCGATCTGCGCAGCATTCCGGATGAGCAACGGGAGGCGACCGCAGTAGCGATTGCGACTGCCGATGCCAGGATTCCGATTGACATGGGGCAGACCCCGCTGTTCCGGGTCAGACTGATTCGCCTGCGGGATGAAGAACATCGCCTGTATCTCACGCTCAGCCACATCATTTTCGATGGCGTGGCCATCTACCGAGTCTTTCTGCCCGAATTGGCCGCGCTTTACAAAGCCTATTCGGCGGGGGAACCTTCTCCCTTGGCCGATCTGGCAATTCAATATCCCGATTACGCGGTTTGGGAACGGAGAACCTTCACCCAGGAGACGTTGGCGAAAGACATTCAGTACTGGCGCGAAAAGCTGACTGATACATTCCCCGAAACATACCTACCGACCGATCGCCCAGAGGAGAGATCGCGCTCATTTCGCGGTTCGATGTATCCGTTCAAGCTGAACACGGCTCTCAAGACCGCATTCAGGAATTTCTGCCGTAGCGAAGGCGTTTCCTTGTTCCACCTGCTGTTGGCCGGCTTCGCGGCGTTGCTGTACCGCCAGTCAGGCCAGGAGCGCATTCCGATCGGGAGCGTGACGGCGGGCCGCAATCGTCCGGAAACCAGCGCGCTTCTCGGCTATTTTCTGAACACCGTGGTGATGCCCGCGGATCTTTCGGGCGATCCGAGCTTTCGCAGCCTGGTTCGACGCGGTCGAAATTGGACCATCGATGCGCTCGATCACGACCGCGTGCCTTTCGAACATCTGGTGCGCGAACTCAAAGTCGATCGCGTTCCCGGCCGTAATCCATTGTTTCAGGCACTGTTTTCGCTCGAGCCGCCGATGCCGGAGGTTGACCCGGCATGGCGCCTCACGCAGATGGACGTGGATACCGGAGCTTCAAAATATGACCTTTCCCTGGAATTAGATGAGCGCAGCGAAGAAGTGCTGGCTCGCTTCCATTACAACACCGATCTGTTTGACGCTGCCACCATCGTTCGTATGGCGGCCCAGTGGCAAAGACTGCTCCAGGGCGCGGTCGCGGACCCGGACCAGAGGATCTCACAGTTACCGCTATTGACATCCGATGAGCAACGCCAAATTGTGGTCGACTGGAATAACACCGAAGTGGATGTGCCGGGCGAACAGATCATCCACAAGTACTTTGAGGAACAGGCGGAGAGGTCTCCCGGGGTCCAAGCCGTGGCGTTTGACGGCCAGTCCCTGACGTACGACGAACTTAACTGTCAGGCCAACCAAGTTGCGCGCTATTTAAGAGATCTGGGAGTCGGTCCGGAGGTTGTGGTCGGGCTCTATTTTGAGCGGTCCCCCGAAATGGTAGTCGGAATACTCGGTGTACTGAAGGCTGGTGGCGCATGCCTGCCGCTCGATCCAACCCATCCTGCCGGTCGGCTGGCCTTCATGCTGGCAGAAACGCAGGCGCCGGTTCTGCTTACGCACTCGCGGTTCGAGAGCCAGTTGCAGAGCCAAGTGGCTGGTGGCAAGGCTCAGATAATCTGCGTCGATGCCTTTAGCTCAAGTTCTGAGAAGGTCCACTCGTCGCCACCGTGCGAGGTAAAGGCAGACAATACCGCCTACGTTATTTACACCTCGGGTTCGACTGGTCAACCCAAAGGCGTTCGGGTTCTGCACCGGGGAATGGTGAATTCAACATTCGCTCGCATCAGGTTTTATCCCGAGGCTGTGAAGAGTTTTTTGCTTCTCTCATCATTCACCTTTGACAGCTCTCTGGCAGGGATTTTCTGGACTCTGAGCGTCGGCGGCACTCTGGTTCTTCCGCCCGATCAGTCTCGATGGGAGTTGGACTCCCTCAGTCGCTTGGTCGAGAAGCACCAGGTGTCTCACCTTCTGTGTGTGCCATCCTTGTACAAAACCCTGATGGAGAGCAGCCCTAGCGGACGCTTGGCTTCGCTGAAGGTTGCGATCGTCGCCGGAGAGTCTTGTCCCGTTACTCTAGTCAAAGATCATTTCCGTCGATTACCGCATGCGGCTCTCTACAACGAGTACGGTCCCACCGAGGCCACTGTGTGGTGCTCCGTTTACCGGTGTGAACCGAGGGACGAATCGAACCGGGTGCCGATCGGACGCCCCATCGCGAACACCCAATTGTATGTCCTGGATTCTCATCTGCAGGTCGTGCCCGTGGGAGTGCCGGGGGAATTACACGTTGCAGGCGCGGGCGTGACTGGCGGCTATTGGAACCGCCCGGACCTCACCGCCGAGCGGTTCATTGCGAATCCCTTCAGCCCAACTCCGGGGGAAAGCCTATATAAGACGGGCGATTTGGCCCGCTTCTTGCCCGATGGAAATATCGAGTATTTAGGACGTATCGACCATCAGGTAAAGGTCCGGGGCTTCCGGATCGAGCTAGGAGAAATCGAAGCCGCACTGGTTAGCCATCCCGCCGTAGGGGAAGCGGTGGTGATCGCACGGGAAGATACTCCCGGCGACCAACGGCTGGTGACGTATTACACGGCAGTGGAAACCAGCGCACCAGATGCAGCAGCGTTGGATGCGGAACATTTGCGGGCGCATCTGCTGGCGCGTCTTCCGGAGTACATGGTGCCGGCGGCGTACGTGCGGCTGACGTCGATGCCCCTCACTCCGACCGGAAAGCTGGATCGCAAGGCGCTGCCAGCGCCGGAAGCGGATGCTTACGCGGTACACGGCTACGAAGCACCACGGGGCGAGATTGAGAGCGCACTGGCCGCCATCTGGGGCGAGGTTCTCAAACTCGACCGGGTAGGGCGGCATGACAACTTTTTCGAACTCGGCGGACACTCCCTGCTGGCCGTGATCCTGATCGAGCGCATGCGCCGCCAAGGCCTACAGGTTGATGTGCGTGCTCTATTTGCGGCTTCGACACTGGCTGAGTTGGCGGCCACCGTCGAGGCGAAGGCCAGCGTCATCGCGATCCCGCCGAACCAGATTCCGGCCGAGTGTACGCTACTCACGCCGGAGATGCTGCCACTGGCAACCCTTACCCAGGACGAGATTGATCGAGTGGTGGGAAGCGTGCCGGGGGGAGTGGCGAACGTGCAGGATATCTATTCCCTGGCGCCGTTGCAGGAAGGGATTCTGTTTCATCATCTGATGGGCGGCGAAGGCGACCCTTATCTATTGGCCACTCTCCTCAGCTTCGACACGCGGGAACGATTGGACGGGTATCTGAAGGCGATGCAGTCGGTGATCAATCGCAACGATATCCTGCGCACCGCGGTGATGTGGGAAGGTCTCTCCCAACCAGTGCAGGTTGTCCAGCATAGGGCGCCGTTACCGATTCAAGAGATTGAGCTCGATCCGGCCGACGGCGATGTAGGCGAGCAATTGTATGCACGATTCGATCCCCGGCGATGCCGCCTCGACCTGCGCCAGGCCCCGTTGCTGCGGGCTTATATTGCATTCGATCAAGGTCAGGATCGCTGGCTGATGATGCAACTGCTGCATCATCTCCTTGCCGATCACACCACGATGGAAGTGATGCAGGAGGAGATCCAGGCGCATCTGCTGGGACAAGCAGAGCTGTTGCCGGCACCATTGCCCTTTCGAAACCTCGTGGCGCAAGCCCGGTTGGGGGTGAGCAAAGAGGAACATGAGGCATTTTTCCGGAAAATGCTGGCCGATGTGGAAGAACCCACGACTCCGTTCGGATTGTTCGATGTGCAGAGCGACGGAACGGGGATCGAGGAAGCACGCGTGGCACTGGAGGCGGCGCTTGCCGAGCGAGTTCGGGAGCGCGCACGCAGACTAGGGATAAGCGCGGCGAGCCTGTGTCACCTGGCCTGGGCACGCGTCCTCGCCAGAGTTTCGGGACGTGAAGATGTGGTGTTCGGCACGGTTTTGTTTGGACGTATGCAAGGCGGTGCGGGTTCGGACCGGGTGATGGGACTGTTCACAAACACGCTGCCAGTGCGGATTCGTATTGGCGAAGAAGGCGTGGAGAGTTGTGTACGACAGACCCACGCGTTGCTGGCTGAGATTATGCGCCATGAACACGCCTCGCTGGCGTTGGCTCAACGTTGTAGTGCGGTGCCGGCGCCCGCGCCCCTGTTCTCTGCACTCTTAAATTACCGTCATAGCCCGGGAGCTGGGCGCACCGCGCGTGCATGGGAAGATATCCGCACGATTCGTGTTGAAGAACGCACCAACTATCCGTTCACGCTATCGGTAGATGATGTAGACGGCGAGGGTTTTTGGCTGACGGCCCAGACCGTCGCCTCGGTCGATCCGAGACGAGTCTGCCAATACATCGAGACCACACTCGAATCTCTGGTTGCCGCACTGGAGACGACGCCGAGCCTGGCCGTGCGCAAACTTGAAGTGCTCCCTGCGTCAGAACAGCATCAACTATTGTACGAGTGGAACGATACTCGGACCGAATTCCCCAGCCAGCCGTGCATTCATCAGTTGTTCGAAGAGCAGGTACGCACTTGCCCGGATGCCACGGCGGTGGTCTACGAAGAGGCCTCTCTGACTTATGCCGAACTGAACCGGCACGCCAACCGGCTGGCGCATTATCTGCGCGGGCTAGGTGTGAAGCCGGACGCACGAGTGGCGATTTGCGTGGAGCGCGGCTTGGAGATGGTCGTCGCCCTGCTGGCAGTGTTAAAGGCGGGAGGAGCGTATGTACCCCTGGATCCAGCCTATCCTGGCGAACGGCTCCGCTTCATGCTGGAAGACTGCGCTCCAGTAGCGCTCCTCACCCAAAAGCACCTGCAACCACTCTTTGCGGAACCTCCTGATGCGGTGCGGCTGGTGGATGTCAGCGCCGACACAACCGCATGGAGCCATCAGCTGGACAGCAATCCGGACTGTGCCAGTGTTGGCCTCACCCCTCAACATTTGGCCTATGTCATCTACACTTCCGGATCCACTGGAACTCCCAAGGGGGTCATGGTGGAACATCGGAATGTGACACGGCTGTTCGTTGCCACTGATGCCTGGTTTCACTTTAGCAGGAGTGACATCTGGACTCTATTTCACTCCTACGCTTTTGACTTTTCCGTATGGGAAATTTGGGGAGCATTGCTTTACGGCGGCCGTCTGATTGTGGTTTCCAAGAGCGTGGTGCATTCGCCGGGAGATTTTTACAAGTTGCTGTGCCAGACCGGAGTAACGATTCTGAACCAGACTCCCAGCGCGTTTCGACAGCTAGTTACGGCGCAGGAAGCAAGCCGGGAACTACACCAGTTGCGGCATGTGATTTTCGGTGGAGAAGCGCTTGAGGTGGCCACGCTCAAACCCTGGTACGAACAGAACAACGGGCAATGTACTGGCCTCGTCAATATGTACGGTATTACCGAGACCACAGTGCATGTGACCTATCGGCCATTACCGAGGACCCAGGCGGAAGGAGGCGAAGGAAATCTGATTGGCCGCCGCATCCCCGATCTTAGGATCTACATTCTGGACGAGTGTGGAGAACCAGCGCCGGTGGGAGTGGCAGGAGAGATGTACATCGGAGGGGCGGGGGTAGCGCGAGGATATCTGAACCGGCCGGAACTGACAGCGGAGCGTTTTTTGGCGGATCCATTTGCAGCCGACGCGGGTGCGCGGATGTACAAGACCGGGGATTTGGGGCGGTGGCAATCTGACGAGACGATTGAGTTTGTTGGACGCAACGATTTTCAGGTAAAGATTCGCGGATTCCGCATTGAGTTGGGAGAGATTGAAGCTCGGCTGGCAGAGCACGCCGGGGTGCAAGAAGCGGTAGTGATCGCACGAGAAGATACGCCTGGCGACAAGCGACTGGTGGCGTATTACACGGCTGCGGATACGAATGGACAGCGCAATGGAGCGGTGGAGTTTCGTTCTCATTTATCCGGCAAATTGCCGGGTTACATGTTGCCGGCGGCGTATGTGCGACTGACGTCGATGCCCCTAACCCCGAACGGCAAGCTCGACCGCAAGGCACTGCCGCTGCCGGAAGGGGATGTGTATGCCGTGCGCGGATATGAAGAGCCACAGGGTGAGATCGAAACGAGACTGGTGAAGATTTGGGCGGACCTTCTGAACGTGGGGCGGGTGGGGCGGCAGGATAACTTTTTCGAGCTGGGCGGGCATTCCCTTTTGGCAATGCAGCTGACGGCGCGCATCGGGCGGACGTTTGAAGTGGAGCTAACAGTACGGAGTGTATTCGAAGCGCCCACGATTGCCGGACTTGCGATGGAAGTCGAGAAGGCGCGCGCCATGAGTCTCACAGCCCACGCTCTCGGCCTTAAACATCATCCTTTTACGGTCGTTGCGGGCGCAGACCAGGAAGCATTGCGCATCCAACTCGAAAAGCTTTCAGTCGAAGAGGCGAGAAAATTGCTAAAACTGCTGCGGGATGGGAAACAGAGTGTTGAATTTCGAGCCTGAGGCACGACGCTCCGGTCCTGCATTTGACGTGACCGGTGCACATTTCTCACTGCAGCAATCCGTACACAACTAAACTGCTTTGCGTGCCCATGAAAACCTTTCCATCAATAGCCATGGGCGTCACAAAATGCGCCAGCGGCGGCATGGTGTCGCGGCCGTTCGCCGCCTGGACGGTGGTATAGATTGTCTGCAACGTGACTGCATTCAGCGCCAGCATGCCCGCCCCGGCGCTTGTGAACCACAAGACCCCGTTGGAACTTCCGTTTGCCGTGAGAATGGCATGGCCGCCACCACCCAGGCTCTGAGGCGATTGAGCGGGTGGAACGACCAAGGTCCCGTTCAGAAGAGAGTAGGCATAGAGTGGGATCGAGTTACCCGTGAAAAATACCGTGTTGTTCCAATAAACAGGAGCGCCGCTACCTTTTCCGGCACCTTGTGGAATCTCCTGCACGATCTGGGTATCCCCGGTGGTGCACGTCGCACACAACTGACCCATATTATCGCGGTTCAAAAGGTAGATTGTGCCTTCCTTGCCGATCGCGATCAGTTCGTGGGGATAGGTGCCCGGCTGATCCGGCAAAATCAGAACGCCATCGGCCAAGTCCCGATCGTTATCGGAGAGGTACTGGTGATTGTAAGGAGTAAACCAGTCCGTTAGCCCCAGACTAGTGCCGTTCTGGCTGAACTTCATCACGCTGATCGATAGATTGCCCATCGATAGATTATTGGTGGGCGCTTGATAGAAACCTTCGCCAGTCTCGGCATAGATGTTGCCATTGCTGTCTGCAGGTATCCCAATTCCTTTATGCCATATCGAAGCCAGCGTATTGCTAATGTTTCCGGTTGTGGCCTGACCGGGTTCGGTAGTAATCGCGCCTTCCTGCTGCAAGGTTGTCTCGTTGTAAGAAAGCATCCACCCTTGGCTATAGTCATTGCAGCAATTCGATCCGAAGGCAATATAAATATGGCCATTGGCGAGCAACAATCCCGGCCGGTTGAGCTCAAAAGTGTCGGCGAATGTGGTCGTCCATCCATTCTGTGTAAAGGTTGCGGCAATCGTAGTGGGCCCGCCGAGCGTTTCCAATCCGGTGGTAACGTCGAGCGCATGCAGCCGATGTATCACGCTGCCGTTCTCATAGGTCTCTGCAACCAAATAGAGCGTTCCCGTAGAAGGATCGATGACAGGAGTAGAAATAATTCCTATCTCGGACCATCCCGTGGTCCCCGCATTTTTCTGAACGGTCGCTGGAACCGACGTCGCTCCTGGCGGGCTGTAGGTCAAAATGCTTGTCATCCACAAGGGCGAGGGATTGGTACTGTCGGCGTCAAAGGCGTACACGCTGTCATGCATGGTGGCTACGTAGACAACGTTGTGCACACCTTGGCCGGAGATGTACACCCCGCCCAGGTACAGTGGCTGTGCCTCGACGAAACCATCGACTGGCAACGTAGCTAACTTTCCGAAAGTGGCGCTGTTCACATTGGAAAGAGTCAGCGTGGTTTCGGCAGTGTTCGCGCCCGTCTTACCATTGTCATAGTGCGACGTGATCACCGTGGACTGAAGGGGCGGCACAATGGTTAAGTCGAGGGGCGCGGATTGGGTTAAGTTTCCGGAATTTCCCGTCGCGGTCACGGTATAGCTGCCGCTGGGCACGGTCGTCGACGGGGATAGCATTACCATTTGACTACTACCTACGGCGATATTGAACGGGGAGGCAGGAGAAGTCGTCGCTCCGGCAGGCAAACCGGAAAGAGTCACAGCTACTGCACCGGTGAATCCATTCTCCCCCGCAATCGAGACGGTGAAGCTTGAGTTCGCCATTCCCGCATTGGAAGTAATGGCGTTCGGGGAGAGAGCAATGCTGAAGTTCGGGGCAGCATTGACCGTTAATGTCAGTGCAGTCGAGTGGGTTAAGGATCCTGAACCCCCAGTCGCCGTGACCGTGTAGCTGCCATTCGATGCGCTCCCGGGAACGGATAGTGTTACCGTCTGGCTACTGCCGGCGGCGATAATGAACGGGGAAGCGGGAGAAGTTGTCGTCCCGGCTGGCAACCCGGAGAGCGTTACCGCTGCTGAACCGGTGAACCCATTCAGACCCGTAATCGAAGCGGTGAAGGTTGAGTTGGACGTTCCCGGACCGGTCGTTATAGCGTTCGGGGATAGAGCAATGCTAAAGTCCGGCGCAGCACTGACCGTTAAGGTCAGCGCAGTCGTGTGAGTTAGAGATCCTGAATTCGCAGTCGCCGTCACCGTGTAGTTGCTACTCGATGCGGTCGCCGGAACGGATAGCGCTACAGTCTGGCTACTACCGGCGGCCACGTTGAATGGGCAAGCGGGAGAAGTCGTAGTCCCGGTTGGCAACCCTGAGAGCGTCACCGCTGCTGAACCGGCGAACCCATTCAAACCGGTAATCGAAGCGGTGAAGGTTGAGTTGGACATTCCCGCGCCAGTCGTAACAGCACTCGGCGATAGAGCAATGCTGAAGTTCTCCGCGGGTGGTGGAGTGGAGCTCGGTCCGTTGCTGCACGCAATCAGACTCGATAAGCCCATGCAAAGGATGAATGCGGAATTAGCCGTCCTTAAGGATTGTGGCTTAGTTTGACCTAGCACGAACTCCAACCCCCACCCTTGCACACGATGCCCCTGAGCGTGAATGCACTCCGGATGCCAACCGACATCCTCCTGATGATTTCTGCTATCCTACTGTAACAGATGAAGATAGCATTCGATCGATTTCGCGAAAATTCGACGCCTCCACGAGCTGCGTCGGTCGAAGATTGCAATTGTTTGCGTTTCCTGTGAACTGGAGTGCCTTGGGGACGATGTCGATCCTTTTCATGCCTCAGAGTCTAAGTAACGCTTCTGAAAACGGCTGCCCGGGCGCTCCGGAACGATTCTTTGCGGCGTCCGCTCGCCCAGGCGTCGGAGATGTCACCCGCGTAAAGACAGCAAGCCAGGCCCTACCCAAAAGATGCCGACCCGCCAGTAATGGCTTGTAAGTTTCCGCTAATCTTGGCAATCTAACCTCGCTGTTTCAATCGGCCGTCCAAGGATTCATGAAGTTCAACAAGCGCCAAATCCTCAGAAACGTCGGATCGAGTTGGTTTGCTTTAGGTGTAAATGTCCTCATAGGAATTTTTCTCTCCCCTTACATCCTCCATAGCCTGGGCGACGAAGCCTTTGGTCTCTGGATCTTGATCTTTTCTATTACCGGATACTATGGTCTGTTTGACCTCGGCATTCGCTCTTCTATCGTTCGCTACGTCGCCAAGTACTCGGCTACCAACGAGCATGAAGAACTGAATCGCCTGGTGAACACTGCCATCTTCAGCTATGGCGGCATCGGCGTTTTGGCCATGCTCGTCACTTTGATCGTCACCTACTGCTTCAATTTGATTTTCCGCATCCCCGCAGAGTTCGTAGTGACGGCGCGCTGGCTGCTTTTTATGGTGGGGACTGCGGTCTCGTTGGGTTTTCCGATCGGTGTTTTCAGTGGCATTCTGGAAGGGCTGCAGCATTTCTACCTGATCAATACGGTGAATGTTGGTTCTACTCTTCTACGGGCGCTGCTAATTGTGATCGCATTGCAGCACGGTGGCGGACTGCTGACGGTGGCTTTCATCACCGTCAGTCTGCCGTTGCTCGGCGGTCTTATAAATGCCGCTGCAGTCTTCCGCCATTTGCGCCTGCGACTTGGCAGCCAATACTTGAGCCGGTCGACTCTTCGCCTCATTGCGGGCTACAGCGGCACTACATTCGTGATCATCGTGGCCGGGCGCCTGCGCTTCAAGACGGACGCTTTGGTAATCGGCACATTCATGTCGGCCGCGGCGATCACGTATTTCACGATTGGCTCCCGCTTGGTGGACTATGCAACTGATTTTGTTTCCAGCATGGCACAGATTTTCGTGCCCATGTCCAGCCAATCAGACGCGCTGGGGGAATTGAAGTCCCTACGGCAGATTTTTGTTTCGGGGAATCGCATGTGTGCATTGGCTGCTCTCCCGATCTCTGCGATTCTGATCATTTTCGGCAAATCCGTGATCGAAATCTGGGTCGGTGCGCGCTATGTATCCGCAAGTTACCCGGTTTTGCTCATTTTGCTGATTCCGTCGACGCTGACGTTGATGCAGGCGGCCTCCTCACGAGTTCTGTTTGGCATGGGAAAACACCAGATGCTTGCCAAGGTAACCTTGGCCGAAGGAATCGCCAACCTTGTGTTAAGCGTGATTCTCGTACGTAAGTTCGGCATCGTGGGAGACGCGGTGGGGACGGCAATTCCGTTGTGTTGCACCGTCGTGTTGTTTCTTCCTTACCATCTTTGCAAGGTTCTGAAGCTTCATTTGGTATCCTATGTCCGACACGCCTTCCTGTTACCGTTTGTCTTGGTGATTCCGCTGGTGGTGGTTCTTCTGCTGTTGCGACGCTGGTTCGTACCGCATCATTTATTGCAATTGGCGGAGCAAGTTGCGATTGGGATGGCAGTGTACGGCGTCGGGATTGTATGGGCAATAAAGGCGCGAAGGGTTTGGACGATGGATGCATTGTCTTACAACGAGCAGGACGCGGAAATTGGTGTCGAATTGGTTGAGACCTCACGGCAAGAGGCCTGACCCCGTTCCTAACGATCTCTGGCACGGAGACATAAGACTGAATGAATGAACGTTCCGAACATCGTGCTGTGCTGATTCTTGGCGCGTCACCACGAATCAGCATCTCGATTGCGCGTTCGCTGCACCGTCACGGCATTCCGGTCGACATCGCGTCATTTCAGCCAGAAGAACCGGAAATCCGCTCCCGGGCAGTCCGGCAGTTTCATCGCTTGCCGACACGAGAAAAGAACCCCGAAGAGTTGGCCGACGCTTTACTAAGCTTGGTGCGAGAAGGACAATTCGATCTCATACTACCGGCCGGAGACCTAGCGCTGGCCACTCTGGCGGAGTTCTATGACGAACTGGGTTCGTTGCTCCAGGTTGGCTGCCCTCCTCCTTTTTCGGTGGAAAGAGTACTCAACAAATCGCTGACGCTCGAAACCGCGCAAAGCTGCGGTATTCGAGTGCCCTTCACGTGTACAGTCGCTACCGTCGCTGCACTCGAATCGATCGCGCCCCAGCTTCGCTTTCCGGTTGTGGTTAAGCCTGAAAAGAAGGGCGCGTCGACTTTCCGTGTTTTCTATTTCAGCACTCTGCCGGAGCTATCGTCGGCTCTAAAGAACCACGATTGGGGCAGCGTTTTGTTGCAGGAATACTGCCCTGGGGTAGGGTGGGGCGTTGAAATCTTGATCCACAAGGGCGAATGCGTCGCGACGTTTCAGCACCGGCGTCTGAAAGAAGCCCCGGCCACTGGCGGCGTCGCCATCCTCGCCGTCGCCGAAGAACCCGATCCGGAATTGCTTCAATCTTCGATGAAGTTGCTTCGTGCCCTGGACTGGGAGGGGGTAGCGATGGTCGAATTCCGGGTCGACCGGGAAACGGGAAGCTCGGTATTAATGGAAGTAAACGGCCGGTTTTGGGGCTCGGTTTCGTTTCCTATCGCGGCTGGAGTCGATTTTCCGTTCTATTACTGGCAACTGTTGCATGGCGAGCAGCCCCGGGTGCCGGTTCAGGATTCAGTGGGCTTGCGCTGGCGCTGGAGCCCCGGGTATCTGGATCGCATGCAGAGCATCTTGTTCGAAAAGGCGAGGGCCGTAGGGCCTAAGCGATCGATGTCGCGAGAGCTGCTGCAGACCGTGGCCGAGTTTTCCCCCTTCGTCAAAGAAGCCCTGTGGTCTTGGTCAGACCCATTCCCTTTTTTTGCCGAGGCCGGCAGAATGCTTTGGTCTTTCTGGGCTGCCATTTTCAAGGCTGTTTGGCGAAGAGTAGCGCCACGCCGATGGACCACTTATTTCGGTATCTGGTCTAGAATCGACCGGCAAGCTCGACCTACTTATGCCACCCTTCGCGTCCGCAGCGCGTTGGGGATGGAAGCGCGAAACGGTCTCGCGGTCAAGGAAGTCCCGCTGGGGAATGCGAGATCCTTTCTGTTTGTCTGCTTTGGCAATTTGATGCGCAGTCCCATGGCGGAGGCCATGTTAAAACAGGTTCTCGCCGAGCGCGGAATCGATGGCATCGTGGTCCGGTCTGCGGGGTTGCACGCCGTAGCAGGCCGCGAACCTCACCCTTGGGCCTTGGCCATTGCCAGGGAGCTTGGCATTGCGCTCGATGGGCATCGGGCGCAGCTTTCGACACTGGAACTGGTTTCCGGCTCAGACCTCATTCTCGCCATGGACTTCGAGAACCTTGCTGAGTTAGAGATCTTTTATCCGGAAGCGAGAAACAAGACTTTCCTGCTGAGCCGTTACACGAACAGAGAACAAAGGAACCGCGAAATACCGGATCCGTCCTTTGGCGATGTCGATGCCACACGCCGATGCTACGCTGAGATCGCCGGGTGCATAGACAATCTCGTGCACGAGATAGAGTTTGCCTTGCAGGCGAAAGGCGCGCTGTCGCCCTCACGCTAGATGGCGGACGTCCGACATGCGGGGAACGCGCACGAAAGCCGCTCACAAAACCAATGCTCGGGTGGCCAGATTCTCGATAGGTCACGTTCCCATCGGGAGCCGGCCGGTTTATAGTCAGAGAGAGGAGATGGAATGAACATTGTCGCCCGACGAATTCTTGGGTTGATGAACCACCTGGGAAACGTGACGGATACAGCGCTTGACCGGCACCCTGCTGGCCGTAATGTAACCGTTCTTCCGGGAGACGTTTTTATCGTTTCCTATCCGAAATCTGGAAACACGTGGACACGCTTTCTCGTCGGGAATCTGATTTATCAGGACCAGCCGGTCACCTTCGCCAATGTCGAACGCCTTCTGCCATCGCTCTACGTTCATTCCGATCGAAAACTGCGAAAACTTCCTCGTATTCTGAAGAGCCACGACTGTTTCGACCCGCGATACAAGACGGTTATTTATATCGTTCGAGATCCACGAGATGTCTTGGTCTCGGCTTACCACTATGCTCTCAAACTGGGTATTATCCCGGAAAACCAGGGAATCGAGAAGGTCATTCCTTCTTTGCTGGACGGGACCTTCAACTCAGGGATGTTGGTCAATCCAAGTTGGGGATCGTGGTATGACAACGTTGCCAGTTGGCTTACCATGAAGGATAACCGCAGGTTTTTGCTGCTTCGCTATGAAGACATGCTGTCGGATCCGGAGCGTGAACTGGTGAAAGTGGCCGATTTTCTCAGCCTATCCGCGACCCCGGAGCGGTTGGCACGTGCCGTCAGACTCAGTTCCGCAGATCACATGCGCGACCTGGAAAAAACGCAAGGGGCGGAATGGTCGCTCACAAAGAACACCCGGCCTGATATACCCTTTGTGCGCAAAGCTCGGGCTGGAACCTGGAGGTCCGAACTGCCTTCACAGGCGGTGACCGACATTGAAAAGGCTTGGGGATCGCTGATGGTCACCTTGGGGTACGAATTGTCCCCGGTGCCGCCGCAGGCGGCCGAAATTCCGGCGGTCTTGAGATAATGGGCATGGCCGAGTTACCGCCAGCAGAGTGGGGCGCTGCTCGTTTCCGCGAACTCGACCAGGAAGAGCACCGCCGCAGCGGTTGAATAGAAGAAAGTAACGGCGAAACAAATCGATCCGCCAATTCCGCCTGGATTCTATCCTGCAGTCACCTTACCCCAGCCTGGGACAAAACTGGTCGACGAGTTCGCGCCTCGCCCACGCCTAGCGCCAAACCGTCTAATTTCGAGGTAGGTTTCTCGTTTCTTCACCGCTCGAAGATCCCATATCGCACCGCCGAGCCCTGAACTGGTTAGCAAGATGAATCATTGCAATCGTTTGCACTCCAAACGCCAAAATTGCCTAGCTCGCCAGTGAGGGCTTGTAACTTTCCAGCAACGCTGGCAATGTAGATGTAGTGCTTTTAAGGTTCGCGGATCGGCGATGCGGCACTTGGGGATGGCCCTCCCGAATGGCAACCAAGCGTGGGACAGATTGCGGAATGAATCCTAGCGTAACAGAGCGAGGCGAGTTGACGGAAGGAAGCCCTCTTTCCATTGGGCAAGAACGCCTCTGGGTCCTGGACCAGGTTCATCCCCGTAACTCTGCTCAGAACATTTCATGGGGTCTGCGTCTCACGGCCCTCGACCGGGGAGCATTGGAGAGTGCGCTGTCTGCGGTCGTGGAACAGAACGAAATTCTCCGCACAGAATTCCGCACGATGGATGGAGCGCCAGTACAGGTAGTGCTTCCTGCTACACCGTTTAAGATAAACGCTGTCGACCTGCGCCGCTTGCCCGAGCAAGATCGTGAGACCGAACTTCGCTGGCGGACACGGCAGGAGGCGCAGAATCCTTTCCGCCTTTACCGCGGTCCCCTGTTGCGCGCGATACTCTTCCAGCTGTCTGAGACAGAGCACGTTCTCCTGGTGGTAGTTCATCGCATTGTCTGCGATGAGGCATCCCTCGGACTTTTGCTCAGCGGAGTGATTTCGGGCTATCAAGCACGTCTCAACGGAAACTCAGAAGAAGCGGTTCCCGGGGTTCGGTTGCAATATCGAGAGGTTCTCAGTGGGGACCCGGCACCGTCGCCGACACAGCTTGCTTACTGGAAGGAAAGGCTTGCGGGAGGGCCGTCGAGCATCGATCTTCCCACCGATCGGCCCAGACCCGCGATCCAGACCTTCTCCGGCGCAAGGCAGAGAATTTTGATCGAGAGGCCCTTGCTGGAACGGCTTCGAAGCCTTGGGCATGGCCAGGATGCAACGTTTTTTTCGACTCTGCTTGCCGCGTTCAGTGTTCTTTTATTTCGCTATAGCAGGCAGGACGATGTCGTCATAGGCACCCGTGTTTCGGGACGTGAGAAGCCTGAGTTCCAGAAGTTGATTGGGCCCTTGGAGAAAATGCTTGCGCTTCGGGTGGACCTATCGGGTGAGCCTAGTTTCACTGATCTGTTGACCCGGGTCGACGAAGTGACTCAAGGGGCCTTCTCACACCAAGACGTCCCCTTCGAGACCCTAGTCAACGAACTGGGTCGGGCGCGAGACATGAGCCGTCATCCGCTTTTCCAGATCATGTTCACCATGCACGACGCTCTGGCGCGACCAGAGTTTGCCCCAGGTGTGAGTCGGTTCACAGTGGAAAATGACACGGAACAGTTCGACCTGTCAGTGGACTTGGCACCGAACCGGGACAACCTGGAAGCCACGTTCAGCTACAACCCCGATCTGTTCGATGCTTCAACCATCGCGCGCATGACGCACCACTTTCGCACTCTATTGGAGTCGGCTGCACAGGATAGGGACATCGAGATTTCACGCATGCCTCTGCTCAGCGAGGCCGAGCAACACCAGTTGTTAGTGGAATGGAATCACACTGGCGTTTCTTATCCGACCGATGTGCCGCTCCACCGGTTGATCGAGGAGCAAGTGGCCAAGACACCCGAATCCGTGGCTGTGGTCTACGAGTCGGAAGAGCTTACCTACGAGGAGCTGAATTGTCGCGCCAACCAACTGGCTCACCGTTTGAAGAAAATCGGCGTAGGACCGGACATTCTAGTGGCTGTGTGCGCGGAGCGATCGCTGGAACTTGTGATCGCCCTTTTGGCGATCCTCAAGGCGGGCGGCGCCTACGTCCCCTTGGACCCGGAATATCCGAAGGATCGGTTGGAGACAATGTTGCAAGACTCGTCTCCGCCGGTCGTGTTGACTCAGGCGCGTCTGTTAGATCGCGTACCAAAAGGCGCTGCAACGGTGTTTTGTCTTGATCGCGACTGGCCGTTAGTGCACCAGGAAGGTACGGACAACCTGCCGGTAGCCCTGAGTGGACAAAATCTGGCGTACGCAATCTACACGTCGGGCTCGACGGGCAAGCCAAAAGGTGTCGCCAACGTCCACGAAGGCATTGTGAACCGTCTGCTGTGGATGCAAGCCATGTACAAGCTAACTGGCCAGGACCGCGTCCTGCAGAAGACTCCTTTCAGCTTCGATGTTTCGGTGTGGGAATTTTTTTGGCCGCTGATGGCCGGCGCCACGCTGGTGGTAGCGCGTCCGGGCGGTCATCGCGACCCGGCCTACCTGGTAGATTTGATCGCCGAAAAAGGAATCACCACTCTTCATTTCGTGCCCTCAATGCTCAGCATTTTCCTGGAATCCCCTAGGCTCGAACGCTGCCGTTCCGTGAGACAGGTTTTCGCCAGCGGTGAGGCGCTGCCATTCGATTTGCAGCAGCGCTTCTTCGAGCGACTGGGAGCTGAATTGCACAACCTGTATGGTCCGACCGAGGCAGCCGTCGACGTTACGTACTGGGCGTGTCGGGCGAACAGTCAGCAGTCGATCGTTCCGATTGGCCGGCCGATCGCCAATATACAGATCTATATTTTAGATTCCCACCTCCAACCGGTGCCAATCGGAGTCTCCGGTGAGCTGCACATCGGTGGGATTGGCCTGGCTCGCGGATACTTGAATCGCCCCGATCTCACGGCCGAGAAGTTTATCCCAGATCCCTTCAGCGAGATGCCCGGAGCCCGTCTCTACAAGACGGGAGATCTGGCTCGCTTTCTTTCGGATGGAAATATTGAGTACCTGGGCCGCATTGACCACCAGGTGAAGCTTCGCGGCTTTCGTATCGAACTCGGCGAGATTGAGGCAGTCCTGGGAGAGTGCGCCGGAGCCCTGCAGGCCGTCGTGGTCGTGCGCGAAGACAACCCCGGAGATAAACGCCTCGTCGCCTATCTTATCGCCGCCCCGGCACAGGGTTTGGACGTGGACCGTGTGCGAAACGAATTAAAAAGGAAATTACCAGAGCATATGGTGCCGTCTCGATTTTTGCTGCTTGATCGATTCCCCATGACTACGAGTGGCAAAGTAGACCGCAAAGCTTTGCCTCCTCCTCCGCTGGAGGAGAAGAATTTAGCGACAGTCATCGCGCCTCGCAACGAAGTGGAATCCTTGCTTGCTTCGATATTCGCAAAAGTTCTGGGCCTGCCATCCATCGGCGTAACCGACAATTTTTTTGATCTGGGAGGACATTCGTTGCTGGCTGCGAGGTTACTCTCTCAGATCCACGAGGCTACCGGCCGCCAAATTCCGCTCTCCGCCTTATTTCATGGGGCAACAGTTGAGTCGTTGGCTGATGCGTTGGAGCAAGAGTCAAACTTCAACGATCCTTTAGTGATGGAGATTCAACAGGGAGACAGTGACCGGTTGCCTTTTTTCGCCATTGTTCCGCCAGGAGAAGAGTCTTTGGGTTACGCCATGCTGGCGCGGCACATGGGCCAAGAGCAAACCGTGTACAAGATCCAGGGGCACTCACCAATCACAGGAGGCAGGCGTCCCTATTCCGAACAGGAGATGCGCGCTTTGACTGACGAGTATATCGCGGCCATGCGGACGGCGCAGCCAAACGGACCGTTTTGCCTTGGTGGTCTCTGCGATGGAACTCATATCGCGGAGCAGATCGTGCTACGTCTCGAAGCCCAAGGAGAAGAGGTGGGGTTGTTCGCAATTTTCGACACTTGGGTCCTTCAACACAGTCAGAGACCATGGTTATGGACGGTCCATTATTATGGCGAACGATTGCGGAGTCTGAGAGGACTGAATCTTACGAGAAAACTTGGTTCCTATAAACGCTTCGCAGAAAACAGGGTACAGCAGTTAGTCGGCAAGAAGCCGGCACGAACCGATTGGCAGCAGGCATACTGGCCAGAGGGGTTTACCCCGCCGCATTTCCGGGCGCCGGTGGTTCTCTTCAAGCGGCCAAAACAGCCTTTTTATTATGTCAACGATCGACACATGGGCTGGGGCGCGAGAACGGCGAGCGGAGTCCGTACCTTCGAGGTTGATTTTGATCACATGGAGATTTTGCGCGAGCCACACGTTCGCATTTTTGGCGAAAAGCTTTCGGAGTGCGTAGCGGGAGTTAGCCGGCGTACTGCTGTCCAAAAAGCAAGCCCGCTGAGCCGGCCGAATCTATGACGTTCGGCCCTCGAGTGAAGCTCATTAGCATTGGACCTTCCGACCTACCGGTTGAGCTAGGCTATCACCCCCAATTTTGCCGTACATAATATTTTGACATCCGGTGACATGGAGTCGAGCTCGTGAGCGAGGACGATTTAAAGTCTCGGTGGCGATGTGTACGTTCAACGGGGCGGCCTTCGTCGAAACACAACTCGAAAGCATTCTGTTCCAGTCGAGGCTCCCGGACGAGATCATCCTCTGCGATGGCGGACCGACCGATGGAACCGTAGACGTTGCAACAAAGATCGCACAGAAATATCCCCACAAGATTCGAATCATTCAAAACCAGCGAAGGCTTGCTACTGCCGAGATTTTGAATCAGCCGTCAGCCTAACCCAAGTTCGTCACTAGACCGCAAACTACGGAGGCTCCCTGCCAATACGCGATGTAAGAGCGCTCCCCTTCGCCAAAAGGCTCTTGGCGAAAGCATTGAAATCCTGATAACGCCTCTGGTGGAAAACTACTCCGCAATCACGCCCAGTCTCAAACTAAAGGAGCAGGGCGACAATGTGGCGCGCATGGCCGACCGGTGAAATGGGTTCTGGGACGAATGCTCAGGTCACTTAGCCACCCTAGGAGCCGCCGTGCCTCTAGGGCAGCAGGCCGAATACGGTCATGGCGTTTCTGCCGGGCACATAGACCTTGCCGTTGGCGATGGTCGGAACTCCGAATTTTACCGACAGTCCAGCGTTGTCGCGGGTGGGGTTCTGACTTGAGCTGTAAAGCAGATTGTTGAGATTGGCGGCGTCGTAAGCATAAAGCACGGCTTTCCCGGTGACGTTGCTAAAGTTGCTCTCCAGCAGAGCCCAGAGAATACCGTTGGTAGCCCCGTTGGCGGAAATTGAGGGCGTGGCGCCGGGGTAGGTGAAAAGAACGGCGGTTTCAGAACTGGGGGTGGGAGACAGCGTTCCGCCAATGGGATCAAAGGCAAAGGATTCGATCGCGTCGCCATTGCCGCCTAGATAAAAAGCGTCGTTCCACCAAGCGGGCGAACTCCACGATCCGGAATTGGCGTTGAGAATCGACTGCAAAACCATATCCCCGTTGGCATTGAAATGCCCCATATTGTCGCGATCGACAACGTAGATCGTTCCCTCTTTGCCGCACAGGAATAACAGGTGTTGATGCGGCGAACCGACAGGCTGGTCGACCAGCATAACGCCTCCCGAGCCCAAGTCAGTATCGGCTGCGTCTAGCGCGCTGAAGTTGTAAGGGGTGAAATAGTCCAACACGGAAAACGCGCCCGCATCCGGTGCGGCCATTCGAAGGATACTTGATCCGTAATCGCTGGCCGCATCGCTGGCCCCGAGCTTGAAATCGCCGTTTCCTGTGGCGAAAAACAGATCCGTACCATCTCCCGTTGGGCCGGAACCGCTGTCCCAGATCCCACCGTCCGTACCGTTCGGTGTCATACTCTGCACAGCGACCTGCATCAGGGTCTGTGGGTCATACGCCATCAGCCAGCCATGAAACGGCGTGATGTCACACAGCGAAGCCCAACCGATGTATACCAAACCATTTTGCATGAACAGGGCTGCACGCTGACCCTCCAGTTGCGGATTGAAACTGAGCATACCGCCGACTGATCCCGCCCCGTATCCCGGCACCGTCGCCTGAATGGTTACCGGTCCGCCGAATTTCTCCGCCCCGCTCGTCACGTCGAGCGCATGCAACCTCTGCACGAACGTGCCGTTTTCCTTAGTCCTCGCTACGAGGTAAAGCGTGCCGGTTGTGGGGTCGATCACGGGCGTTCCGGTGATTCCCACTTCGGGCGAAACTGCCGTGCAACTCACATCGCTTGTGGTTAGGGTGGTGATGCCGTTCGCGGGATCGATGAAGCTGACCTGCCACAGGGGCGCACCCGCGGAATCGGCGTCAAAGGCATAGACGCTGTCGTGTTCCGTCGCCACGTAGACAACATTGTGGACGCTTCCGCCAGCCACGGTGACGTTGGCCAGATATAAGGGCTGGGTGAAGATGAGGCCATCGACCGAATCCGAGAACAGCGTTCCGAACAGGTTCGCGTTGACGTTCTGTGGCGTCAGTACGGTTTCGTTCAGATCCTGACCGGAACGAAAATTGTCGTTGTGGTAGGTCACCACGTTCATCGAACTGGTCAGGCTGTTTACGTTTAAGGTGGCCGGAGTGCTGGGAACACTTCCAAAAGGACTGCTGACCATCACCTGGAATTGGGAGCCGTTGTCCACCGCCGTGGTGGGCGGAGTAGTGTAGCTCGCCGAGGTTGCGCCGGTTACCGTGCCGCCATTCTTCGACCACTGGTAACTCAGCGGCGCGGTTCCGGAAGCGACCACCACGAAGGTTGCGGGCTCGCCGACGTTGACTATTTGGTTGGCGGGTTGCGACGTAATGGATGGAGGTGAGACCGGAGTGACGGTGAGCAGTGCAACGTTGCTGGTTGTCGGTCCAGCAGAATTGCTGACGACAACCGTAAATTGGGAACCATTGTCGCTTGTTGTCGTCGGAGGGGTTGTATAGTTGGCCGATGTAGCCCCAACAATGGAGGCGGTATTCTTCTGCCACTGGTAGCTCAACGGCGCAGTACCCGTCGCCACGACAGCGAATGTCGCAGTCTGTCCAGCCTGCACTGATTGAGCCGCCGGCTGAGTCTCAATTCCCGGGGCTGTGACTGTGTTTATTGGTGTTGAGTTGCCACCGCCGCAGTTCGACAGGGCGAAGGCCAGTAGCATCGCCAAGACCAGGTGCGACACCGAAGAAAAGCGCATATTTGGGCCCCAAGCGAAGTTCAGACAATCTCCGCGCGAAATTATATCAAACAGAACATCTTAGGCTGGTTCCCAAGCCCTTAGCCGGGACCCACGTTGGTCACCGCGGAAACTCCATCACGGTCGATCAGGGCAACTGTTTCGATGGTTTACAGTCCGTGTTTACGAAAATCGACTACATCATCTTCCGCCTGTTTGTCTTGGGCAGTCTTCTCATCGCCGTGGTGAAGATCGTGGCGAAAGAATTACCGCTTGCCGTGTTTGCAGGCCCGTCTTTCTCAAACAACAGATATACGACCAATCAACTTCTAGCTTGAAGTGGGATCACGTCATCAGATGATGTATGGACTCGAAACTCCCCATAAGCGTAATCGCGAAATATAAGTGCGCATATCGGCTTTCGCGCGGCGATCGTTTTGCTCTGTTTAAGGCTTTTCATCCCGAGGGTCAAAACCGGAAGGGGGTGCAGTCAAAGTGACCTTAAAATTCCTACACCACCCTCACGATTCTGCTCAACCGCCTCATACGGCGTTCCTCCCCTCAAGAACCGCGTTGTCCGAAGCCGCCGTGAACCCGTTCGGGTCACACGCGAAGTGCGCCCCTCCAACACGACCTCGGCACCGCTCATCCTCTGTTCCGCAACCGATGTCAAGAGCGCATGACCGAGCACGTTTCCGCTTGGCATACTACTCAAATCGATGCTCCTGCGTGCCGGAGGCACGACCCGAAAATAGCCGGCGTTTCCAACGCTGAATGAGCTTCGTGCCAAGCCGCCAAGGAGCAAAAAAATTCAGCGCCCACCGCCTGCCCTAGGCTTGTCGAAGGAGTAAGCCCTGGGGCAAAGAGTGGAAGGTAGCAAGCCTCGGAAGGGGAACCTCGGAAGAAAATACTTCCCCATCCCCGCTCGATTGTTTCCCACCTACGACTAAAACCAGTTCGACTGGCGATGATTGTGTCCCGAAAATGAGTCCTTTACTCTACCCGATAACTATCCTGATTCCTACTGTCGCAAACAACGAAGGCGACCACAGAAGCCTCCTCACTCGGTACTCGATAGCCGACATTCGCTACTTCTTCCCTTGAAGCATCTCCACCACCTCCTCGTAATCGATTGCGGCGTGTAGGAATTTCCACGTTGCCTACAACTATCTCCGTCAAAACCGGAAGTGAGTGTTCCCTTGGTATGTACCAGTGTGGCCTGGGGGGTCTTGTCCCAGCGTAATCTGCTCTGCTTGCCTTCCTTTCCCTACAGTGATCACTAAGGGCTCGAACGATTAGTCCCCCAATTCCGTTCTGAGGATACCTAAAATGTGCGATGTCCGGCACTTGCAATTAGCAGAACGCAATCGCAGTGATGGAAGCCTTATCCCGAATTTTGTCGTCTTTTTCCTCTTGTTCTGCCTTATCTGTCTTACCTGCCTGATTACGGGATGTGGTGCCGCTTTGCAGAACGGGGCTGGAATCTCCAGGGCTGTTGCTCCAACCGGACTCTCGCTTTCACCCGGGACTGCGACCGTGGCATCGATGAAACATCTGCAATTCGCCGCACGCGTCAGCGGAACTACGAATACGTCCGTGACCTGGTCGGCAAGCGCGGGGACCATTTCGAGCAGCGGATTCTTCACGGCACCTCAGGTGACCGGCGCGACCAGTGTCATCATAACGGCGACAAGTCCGGCCAATCATGTGGTCAGAAAGGGTTCGGACATCGGCGGGGGTTCGGCCGCTTCAGCTAGCGCAACGGTGACAGTCATGCCATTCGAGACTTCTTCCTTGGCGATTACGAACTCCGCCCTACCGACAGCGGACGCGGGCGCGCTCTATACCGCCTCGCTCTCCGCAATCGGTGGCGCCGCACCTTACCAGTGGAATCTTGCCAGCGGGATCCTGCCGTCCGGAATCCAGCTGCAAACCGCCAGCGGCGTCATCGGAGGAAAGTCCGCGATTCCCGGGTCATACCCCTTTTCCGTCCAGGTAACCGACGCTTCTGGACGCAGCGCTACCGCTGCCTTCAGCCTAACCGTGACCGTTCCTCCAGTTGCTACTACACTGGCCATCACCAACTCCGCCCTCCCAGCGGCGGATGCCAGCATGCTTTATACTGCCTCGCTCTCCGCAATCGGCGGCGTAAGACCTTACCAGTGGAATCTCGTAAAGGGGGTCTTGCCGTCCGGAATCCAGTTGCAGACCTCCAACGGCGTCATCGGAGGAAAGTCCGCGATTCCCGGGTCGTACTTCTTTTCCGTCCAGGTGACCGACGCTTCCGGGCACAGCGCTATCGCTTCCTTCAGCCTCACAGTGACGGTTCCTCCAGTTGCTACTGCGTTGGCCATCACCAACTCCGCCCTCCCAGCGGCGGATGCCAGCATGCTTTATACTGCCTCGCTCTCCGCAATCGGCGGCGTTAGACCTTACCAGTGGAATCTCGTAAGCGGGGTCTTGCCGTCCGGAATCCAGTTGCAGACCTCCAGCGGCGTCATCGGAGGAAAGTCTGCGCTTTCTGGATCGTACCCTTTTTCCGTCCAGGTGACCGACGCTTCCGGACATAGCGCCACCGCTGCTTTCAGCTTAACAGTGGCTGCTCCCCCAGTTGCATCTACGTTGACAATTATGAACTCCGCCCTCCCAACAGCTGATGCCAGCATGCTCTATACTGCCTCGCTCTCCGCAGTCGGTGGCCTGGCACCATACCAGTGGAATCTCAAAAGCGGCATCCTGCCGTCCGGAATCCAGTTGAACAGCTCTAGCGGCGTCGTGAGTGGAATGACTGCGGCGCCCGGCTCGTATCCCCTTTCCGTCCAGGTGAGCGACGCTTCCGGACATAGCGCCACCGCTGCTTTCAGCCTAACGGTTTCGCCAAGTTCGACAGGCTCGCCGACCTCGAGCAGCGGATTTGATGGCCCGGCGGAGTTACCTCGTGGCTACATCCAATCCGCAATGTCAAACACCCCGGCGCCCGGTAAAACGATCACGGTCAACTCTGGCGGAGACTTGCAGTCCGCGCTGAACAGCGCCAGTTGTGGCGACACCGTTCAGCTACAAGCCGGTGCAACTTTCGTCGGAACATTCACCTTCCCGGCCAAGAATTGCGACGACAACAATTGGATCATTGTTCGCACGAACGCCGACGATTCCTTGCTGCCGGCGGAGGGTTCGCGACTTACGCCCTGCTATGCAGGCGTGACGTCACTGCCAGGCCGACCCGCCTTGCAATGCGCTGCTACGAATAACGTACTGGCTAAGCTGGTAGTACCAACATCCGCCAGCGGCCCCATCATCTTTGCCTCAGGTGCAAACTACTACCGGCTGACTGGGTTGGAAGTGACGCGAGCCGCATTCGCGGGGCCGGCTTACAACCTCATTTTTCTTAAGGGTTCAGCCGATCATCTGGTATTTGATCGTCTATGGGTGCATGGCACGGCCCAGGGCGAGACCGCTCGGGGCATCGGGCTCGAAGGGACCAACATCGCCATCGTGGATTCGTCCTTTACGGACTTTCACTGCATCTCGGTCACTGGAACGTGCAGCGATGCGCAGGCAATTGCTGGTGGCCTCGGTAACGATGTGATGGGACCTTACAAAATCGTGGACAACTTTCTGGAGGCTTCCGGCGAAAACATCTTATTCGGCGGAGGCGGCGCAACTTTAACGCCCGGCGATATTGAGATCCGTCAGAATCACTTCTTCAAACCTTTGATTTGGATGAAAGGGCAAGTCGGGTACGTGGGTGCAACCAACGGGAATCCATTCATCGTCAAAAATCTCCTCGAACTGAAAAACGCACAGCGCGTTCTGGTT
>DATBYA010000084.1:0-16444 GCA_036514015.1 Candidatus Sulfotelmatobacter sp. | reverse complement strand
AACCGTTCCCCATAGGACTTCGTCAAACCCCGCGCGGCATTGACCAGCGCCGTCCGCGCCCGCACCAGGCCGGCTCTCGCCCGGATCATGATCAAATCCGCTTGCGCCCGGGCACTGCGATGTCGAATCGGTCCCAGCAGTGCTCGCCTGCGCCACGATCACTTCATGTCCCAACTTTTTCATTAACCGGCTGATCCACGGCGAATGCGTCCCCGCCTCCAGCGCCACCCGGCTGTGCGGCATCGCCCCGAACACCTCTCTGAGCGCCCTCGGCGTGGTACTCACCTTGCGCTCAAAGACCACCTCCCCGCGTTCGTCCAGCACGCAATACCAACTCCAACGATCCCCAAGATCCAATCCCACGGTATATTTCTTCTCCGCAAAGTTGCTGGCCTGCTGCCTTTCCACAGTGATACTCTTCGTCATAGCCGGTCTCCTTTTGTATTGCGCCTCGAGCGCGTTATCACTGGGAGCTTATCGCATCCCGCCTGGAGACCGGCATTCTCATCCCATCTGATAGCAACAGTCTGGACTGATACACTGCGCTGTGTGAGGCGCAGCGACGGTGCGTGAGTATGACTTGATTGCAGAGTGGTATGCATCGGTACGCACCGATACAACAGGAGTACCTGAAGCGACCGCACTAGCTTCATCGCTCCCACGCGGATCCCGTGTTCTGGATATTGGGTGTGGTAATGGCATTCCACTCACCAAAACACTGCAGAGCGGGGAACACCGCGTTGTCTCGCTTGACAGTTCCGGCGCGATGCTCCGTCATTTTCGACTCAACTACCCGGCAATGCCCGTCGTTCAGGCAATCGTGCAATCCTGCCCATTCATCGATAACATCTTCGATGCAGCGGTCGCTTGGGGCATCATGTTCCATCTCAATCCCGAAGATCAGATCAGGGCAATAGCGAACGTCTCGCGTGTCCTCAAGCCCGGTGCACCTTTCCTTTTCACGTCAGGAGACGAGGACTGCTTCCACGGTAAAGTAAGCACCATGAACGGCGTAGAGTTCCGGCATTTTTCATACAGCACCGATACTTATGGGCGCGTGCTTCGCGACCACGGCTTCACATTGGCTAACGTCCACGCCGACAGCGGGAATAACACCTATTACCTCGCGAAGAAAGCCGATTCACCGAGTTGATTGTTGCAAAATCGCGGTTACACTAGGAGCCATCAGAACGCGCTGACCATGCGAGCGTGGGGATCGTGTCAACGAGAAGGCGGGCGGCCTGTTCCTGCCGAGCGTGCTCGGAGCTTTGCTCTAACGATGCCATCGCGTCATTATAGATAGGCGGTCGTAGCTAAGCGTCAAAACCAATCCGCCGATTCAGAAGTTCTCTAACAGCCAAATGTTGGCACTGACGGCTTGGCTCTGAATCGCCAGGTGGCGGCCGTCCGGCGAAGGCATGGCACTGGGAGCTAGGGAAGGTAGAAACAGATCGCCAGGCCTCCGGAGGCCTCCTTTGAAGTACCACAATTTCCGTGCGTGTCCGTTTAGGTCGAGATGTAAAAGCGTTGACCCTCCGTTTGCCAAAGCGGAAACAAACAATCCATGGCCGTCGGCGCTCCAGTCCAGACTGTAGAGTTTAGATGAAGCTCTGACGGAAAAGTGCAAAGACGAATTGTCAGCCATAGATAGCAAAGTGATTGTCGATTCTGACTGTTTGAGAACTGCAATCCGGGTTCCGTCGGGTGATACGTCCCAATCGTATTGGGCCGCGGGCGTTGGCCCGATTCCAAATCGCGCCCTCGCGCCTCCGCGTCCCCGGATTGGGTCCACCTCCGTGAACAGGAGTTCGGTGTGATCGGCAGTCTCCTCCGCAAGAATGCATAGCCTCGATGGATGCCGAGCACAGCGAAACCGGGGACCGGCGCCGAACGATGAGGTCAGCACCAACTGCGGCTCGCCGCCTGAGATTGGAATCTTCATCAGGCGAACAGGCTGTGCTGTACCCCAGCCGTTCGGATAAGTCAGATAGAGAACCCAGGCTCCATCCGGACTGACGCGGGCGGCCGTGGCGGAATCCTCCAACATCGCGATTGATTGGACAGACTCCTCCCCATCCGCTTGGCGAAGCAGTTCGGGATGGCCATTGCGGTCGGAGAGGTAAACGATCATCTTACTGTCTTCGGTCCATCCGACGGGGGCATTCCATCCCTCGTTCAGGGTCAGGCGAACTGGGGAGCTGAGTCGTGTTCCGCCGGCCCTAAGATCAGCCATGTATAAGGTGCTCTGGACGAAAGATCGTAGAAATGTGAAGCGCTTCCCATCAGCCGATAAGCCTGGGTCGTCCATGCGGAATCCCGACCAGTTGGTCAAGCGCTTGGGCTTTTCGACTGGCTCCCCTGTTCGCGTGTCAAGTTTGACTTGCCAGAAATTGCAGGTTCTTTCGTCCCGGTCAATCAGAGAGTAAATAATGCGTCCATCCGGGGACCAGACCCAATCGTTAGCAAACCGCGGGTACAAGTCTCCAATCGCGAGAGCAGCGGGCCCACCTTCGAGGGGGCGACTCTCAAAAGTCATTTCCCCTCGGTCCGCCAGTTGCCGCAGTCTGACGTAGGCGAGCCTGCGACCATCCGGGGAAAAGTCGGCGCCACCGAACGCACTATCGCTTTCTGCGACGAACACCTTGTGAGCGTCGGTCCCGTCAGTCCGCATGATCCACAACTCGCGATAGTAAAGTTTGCCCAAGTTCGCCCCGAACGCGATCCAAAGACCATCATCAGACAGAGCCCAAGCCATGCCATCGTCGCGAATCTTGCGCATGGATCCACTTGTCACCGGGACGAGCCAAATGCTCGGTTGCTGCCCAGACGGAGCTGCATTCGCGACAATCGCGGATCCATCTCGCGCCCATCGGTCGACGAGTATCCAGCTTTGGGCCATCCCCTTGAAATCTGCTGGCGTTGGGATGTCCTGGACAGTGCCGGTATCAATTTGTTGAATGTGGATCCCCTTGACGTCGGAGTAGGCGAGCAGTTTGCCGTCAGGCGAAAGGACGCCGCTTCCTACCGCATTTTCGCTGGAGTTGCTAGTGAGACGTCGCTGCCTCAGATAACCACTTTCCTTCGCATTTTCCGATCTGTAATACGTCAATTGAATCTTATTCAACCAAGGCAGGTCGACGAGGCGAAACCAAATCCCAGCGGCGAGTAAGAGACAGGTCAGAATCCCACCCGCGACAAGGCTCCACAGTTTTCCGAGTGCTTGGCTGTTGCCGCTTGGCCCGTTTGGCAATGCCTGGAGAGCCTTAAGGTCATTGCGAATTTCGGATCCTGTCTGGTAGCGAGCCTCCCGATTTTTTTCGAGTGCCCTATTGATAATACTTTCCAACTTGACTGGAACTTTGGGATTCAGCTGCCGGACTGGCCTCGGTGCATCGTTCTGGATTTCTGCATGAAGCATCGCAGCACTATCTCCGGTGAAGGCCTGCCGTCCCGCCGCCATTTCATAAAGGACAAGACCGAACGAGAAGAGGTCGGTCCTGGAATCCAACTTCTCACCTCGCACCTGCTCGGGTGACATGTATGCAGCCGTCCCAAGCGCGGTTCCGGTGCGGGTGAGATGCAAGGCAGTGGTTAATTCTTGATTGGCAGGGTGAGCCGTCGCGGAGCCCTCTTTCTCACTTGCGGTGGTTGGATCTTCGAACTTGGCCAAGCCAAAGTCCAGAATCTTAGCCTCGCTACGATTCGTCAGAAAGATGTTGCTCGGCTTAATGTCCCGATGAATGATGGTCTTCTCGTGCGCTGCCGCAAGTCCGTCCGCCATCTGCACGGCGATGTCGAGCACCACATTAATGGGCAACGGAGCTTCTCGGGCGATCCGCTCACGCAAAGTTTCTCCCTGCAGTAAGGGCATCACCATAAAAGGGTGCCCTTCGTGCTCGCCGAATTCGTGAATGGTGCAGATGTTGCGGTGATCCAAAGCTGAAACGACTCGTGCTTCCTGCTCAAAACGTTCCAGCGCTTTCGGGTGTTGGCCGAGCTCCTCCGGCAGGAATTTCATCGCAACCAAGCGACCCAGCTTCAAGTCTTCTGCCTTGTAGACGACTCCCATTCCTCCGCCACCCAGAATCTCCAACACCCGATAATGGGAGACCCTCTTGCCGAGCAGGTATGGAAAGGCTGGCTGGGCTTCTAAGGAAACCGTATCGGTCGGTGCTTGCGCCTGGGCAAAGCTGGGCTCTGCCCACTCGATCGGTCCCCTCCAACGATAGCCACGTCGCGCTAGAGTCTCGACGTAGCGAGGATTTGCTGCGTTATCCCCCAAAGCCAGCCGCAACTTCTTGATGGCGGAGTTGATGCTGTTTTCAAACTCGACCACCGTGTCATTCGGCCACAGCCGTTTCTGAATTTCCTGTCTCGAGATCACTTCGCCTGGCCGCTCCAGCAACATGGCCAGAATGCGGAAAGACTGTTCTGGCAGCTTGATCTTCTCTCTGTTTTTGTAGAGTTCTCCAGACCGCAGATTGACTTCGAAGAACTCGAAGCGGGCCAGGGACGGAGAGTGGGCAGGTTCGCTCACGGAGATACACCTGCACGCTTGAGGTTCAGCCTGTGTTCAATGGAATTCTGGTCGTGAAAGCTGAGGTCCCCAAAGCGTGAGAAGTCTAACATTCCTGTCCCTGGGAATAAAGCTGAAAGGGCGATCCCCAATCGTCTCGTCTTCAGGGGTAGCACCATACGTTTCTAGAAGATAGGTCACCTGTCACCTGATTCCCAGCGTCCGGCGATTGAGGGCGCCCTGGCCACGTTACATGAAAGTCACCTACAAGTCACACGCAGTGCATTGAACGTCGTTTTTCCTTTGTGCAAAGTCACAGTGCCAAATAAACGGCAGTACCGGCACGCTTTGACACGGGAACTCCGTCGACGCCCACTTGAAGGGGGAAGCCGATATGAAATCCAAACTAATTTGTGTCACCACAACCACGTTTATCGTTATGGCGGTTTCGCTTCAACTGGCTGCACAGCAGCAACACGCCACGCACCATCATTACAAGCTGATTGAAGTGGGACCGCGGAGCTACATCAACGGATTCGAATACTACGGTCCGGTTCAGAACCTGAACGCGCGAGGGATTCTTATAGGGTGGGCCGACACAAATACGCCGGACCCTTATCCAAACTTTTGCTTTAGCCCGGATTGCTTGGTCACGAATGGGTTTCGGGGGCCGAACCACCAGAATGGCAATCTTCCAGCCCTTACAAACGGTGTGAGTAGCGCAGCTCATTGGATCAGCGCAAATGGCCTAGTTGCGGGAGGTTCCGAGAACGGTGAAACGGACCCATTGGATCCTGGATTTCCCGAGGTTCGCGCTGTCCTCTGGGACAAAGGCGGAAATATCATGGATCTTGGAACGTTGCCGGAAGGGGGATATGAGAGCTCGGCGCATTCGGTCAACAGTCGCGGCCAAGTGGCCGGATGGGCTCTGAACACCACTTCCGATCCCTACTCCCTCGCAGTATTCAGCACTTTTTACGATAATTACGAGCCTGTTTATCCGTACCAGACGAGAGCATTCCTTTGGGAAAACGGTGTCATGCAGGATCTCGGCACCCTAACGAAGGATGGAACCGATGCCATGGCCTTTGCCATCAACGAAGCTGGCCAGATAATTGGGATCTCGTACACCAACTCGACGCCCAACCAAGTCGCAACCCGTTGTTCCGGCGCCATACAGTCGCTGATGCCAACGCAGGAGCCGTTCCTTTGGGAAAACGGCAAAATGATCTCCTTGAAAAGCCTCGGAGGCACATGCGGCTTCCCACACGACATAAACAGTCACGGTCAGGTAGTTGGGGCCTCCGATTTGCTGGGAGACCAGGTAATGCACCCCTTTCTCTGGACGAAGGCCAAAGGCATGCTGGACCTGCTGAAGGACTCGACGACATTTACTGGAGTTTGGGGTATCGCCACGAAGATGAATGAGTCGGGGGAAGTTGTCGGATGGGCGAATTTAGCGGGAGATACTCAGACCGACGCATTTTTTTGGGACGGAACGGTGCACGATCTCGGGAATATCAACGGTTGTGCCCATGCTTGGTGGATCAACACACAAGGTCAGGTTATCGGCCACTGGGGGGCATACGTGGGGGGATCTACTCCCTATCTCGGAGATGGTGATTGTGAGACGGGGTCATTCCTCTGGGAGAATGGCGGCCCAATGGTCGACTTAGCTACTCTTGTTTCTTCCGACTCAGGGATATCGGTTGGGAACGGAGCATTTGATATCAATAATCGGGGCGAAATCGCCGGCCTTGGGACTGATGCTAACGGCAAAACACATGCAATCCTATTGATCCCTTGCGATGAGAATCACCCTGACGTTGAAGACTGCGACTACAGCCTCGTCGACGCAGCTACTGCGGCTCAAGCTCGTACCCAGTCTTCGCCCTCTGCAAACGAGAATAATGACAGGTCGACTGAACGGCTGGATCCGCTACATGGCCGACTAACGCGCCATCGCGGTTTTTCTGGCGTGTCTTCCGGGAACAAGTAGCGCCATAGGTTGTGTGAGAAGGGGAGGCTCATATGAAACCCAGATTGATTTTTGTCTCTGCAACCACGTTCGTTTTGATGGCGGTTTCACTTCAACTGGCCGCACAAAACCAAAAGCATCATCATTACAAGCTCGTCAACTTAGGGACCTTCGGTGGGCCACAAAACTATATCAACGGCGATGATCTTCTCGTGCCATATATGGAGGCCGCCCAAAACCTGAATGGCGCCGGGATTCTTATCGGATGGGCAGATACGTCTACACTCGACCCCTACAACCCCTTTTGCTTTAACGGCGATTGTTATGTCTCTCACGCATTCGAGTGGCATAACGGTTTTAAGACCGACTTAGGTGTTCTTCCGGGGGGCCAAAACAGCGCTACCTCCTGGATCAGTGCAAACGGTCTGGTAGCGGGGACTTCGCAAAACGGCGAGTTGGATCCCCTGTATCCAGGCTTCCCGGAAAACCATGCGGTCCTCTGGCGGGATGGCAACATCATTGATCTGGGAAGTTTGCCTGAAGGCGGGTATGAGAGTGGCGCCGAAGCCGTCAACAGCCGAGGGCAAGTGGTCGGGTGGGCCTTCAATACGGTTCCCGATCCTTATTCAATGGGCGACTGGTCGCCGCTTTATAACTTTTACGAGCCGTACCCCTACTCATACCAGAACAGAGCCTTCCTTTGGGACAAAGGAGTAATGCAAGATTTGGGCACGTTGGGGACCGGAACGGATGCTTACGCCATAGCGATCAATGAGCGAGGACAGATCATCGGTATCTCGTACACAGGTTCGACGCCCAATCCAGTAATCACTGGCTGCTCGTCCGCCGGAGCCGCAGGCGGAGCGATGCTCCCAACCCAGGATCCATTCCTTTGGGAGAACGGCCAGATGATCGATCTTGGCACTCTTGGCGGGATCTGTGGCTTTCCACAGTCGATCAACAACCGTGGTCAGGTGGTCGGCAATTCGGACTTGGCCGGAGACGCTACAAGCGATCCTTTTCTCTGGGAAAAGACGACTGGCATGCAAAACCTGGGCACTTTGGGTGGAAGTTTTGCCGGCGCTGAAATGATTAATGATTCAGGTCAGGTTGTCGGTGGATCATACCTATCCGGAGACAACCAAGCTGATGCGTTCCTCTGGGATGGAAAAATGTATGACCTTGGAGCGCTCAACGGCTGTTCATGGGCATTTGCGATTAATTCGAAGAAGCAGGTAGTCGGCAATTGGGGAGAAAACGGCTGTCAGCAAGGTGCATTCCTTTGGGAGAACGGGGCAATGGTCGACCTCAATACGATTGTGTTGTCCACGGCGGGTCTCTCCGTTGCGGGAGCAATCGAGATCAACGATCGCGGCGAAATTGTGGGCTCTGCAACGGATGTTAACGGCAGTTCCTATGCGATGCTTTTAATTCCGTGCGACGAGAACCATCCTGGCATCGAGGACTGCGACTACAGTCTTGCGGATGCAAACACTGAGGCTCAAGGTCGCGGACAACCTTTCGCCACTGCGAGCGAGAGTAAGGGCAGGCCGATTGGATGGCGGGAACGGCTAAATGGCCGACTAATGCATCGTCGCGGCTTTGGTGGTGTGCGTTCGCCGAACAACTAGGTCTCGCACGAAGAACCTCAGAACAAGCAGCGTCAAGAAGCGTGGTTTCTTGTGTCTGTCTTTCTTCTACAATTTCTAGAGTACCGATTCGACCAAGCAAGATCCTCAATTCCACTCAAGGTTCCTAAAGACGAACCTATGACCCAGACGACACGAGACCTGACAGACGCTCAATGGGGGATTCTCGATGGCCTCATTCCTGAACCATTGCGCCGCCCAGACGGAAGAGGCCGACCGTGGAAGGACCGTCGTCCTGTCTTAAACGGAATCCTTTGGGTACTGCGGACTGGCGCTCCATGGTCGGATCTGCCTGAGCGCTATCCCTCCTACCAGACATGCCATCGCCGATTTCAGCAGTGGGTACGTTCAGGAATCATGCGAGGGGCTCTCGAGGCATTAGCAGAAGACCTGCAAGTTCGAGGTCGGTTGGATGTTCGCGAATCCTTCATCGACGGTAGCTTTGCTCCAGCTAGAAAGGGAGCCGAAGGTCGGCAGGACCAAGCGCGGCAAAGGAACGAAGATCATGGCTGTCGCCGACAGCCATGGTCTGCCAATTGCCGTGTGCGTCGAAAGCGCTACACCTCATGAAGTGAAATTGGCCACATCCACGCTTGTCCGGTTGATTGTGCCGGAAGCGCCACAGAATCTGATCGGGATAACGCCTACGATTCACGTCTTTGGTGATTGGCGGAGTCTGCCCGCCGGCAAAGAGTGACTTCTTCATTTCGTCGGTCTCATAGAACCACGCCTCCGCAGTGGACGCCGCGTCGCTGAGGGGGGTAAATGCAAACGGCGCGATGACGATACGTCGACCGTTGTCGACCTCGGTCATATTCAACATGAGCGCGGGCGCAGCTGAGGTCGGGTCCCAGTGATTGAGGAATGACTGCTCGAAGGGATTTTCTCCACCCGGCTCGATATTTCGCCAGGCTCGCTCTAGACCGCGACTGAGCGCCTCCGCGCGATCCGCTCCAGCTACCGGGAATGGCAGAAACCGCTGTAACAAATCGGGGAAAAAAGCAGATGCGATGATGGGCGATAAGAAGTCGGTTTCGATAAACGACCGTGTGCGTTGCTCCAGGGGGCCCGTTGCGGAACTCCCGAACTTGCACGGCTCCCACGCTGCATTTGTTACGTGCTTGCGGACAAGGCTATTAGACAGGGCCGCGCCGAGACTCCCGCCGGATACCCCACTGATGGCGAACACATGCTGCGCAAAATTGGGGCATTGATCCTGCATGCGGCTCAGAAATAGCGCAACACTCGTATTATTGGCGTCGAGGTGAGCACCTGAAGTGCACCAAAACGGAAGCTTCGGCCAAGCTGTTGCCGATGTATCCAAGCCTGAAACATGCCTTGCTCGACTGGAAGTCTCAGAGTCTTTACAACCAACCGGAGCATTTCATCTTTCCTTCGGAAAAACTGAAAGGCAACAAACCACTCGATCTGGCGTCAGTGCTCAAGAAGAAGGTTCAACCTGCGTTCAAGAAGATTGGCATCGCAGGCGTGGGCTGGCACACTTTTCGCACACGGTGGGAACCATGTTGGCGGAGATGGACGAGCATCAGCTCACATCCGCGACTACTTGCGGCACAGCAACCTTCACGTCACGAACAAGTACCTGCAGGCGACATCGAAGACCAAACGCTTGGCACAAGACAAATTGGTCGACGCGATTTTGCCGACGGGTCTTTTGCCGAAGACAAACCTAATCCAATGAGCGCTGTCTGGAACCGTTCGGGAATGGGACCATTCTCGTTCAGCGCTTATCGTCCCCTAACATCCCCTAATTTGCCGGACGCTAGGGTTGCAAGTGCTTGAAAAGAATGGCGGGGACGACGGGACTCGAACCCGCGGCCTCTGCCGTGACAATCTAGGCACCTCAGTATTTTCAGCGACTTACATTCTCAGCGGGAGTTGCCAGTCGCTGTAAGGAGTCGCAAGAATCAGTTTCCTGTGGGTAAGTTTGTGGGTAGAAATATTCGAAGGATCAATAAAGGTGGCTAGCGGGCTGGGAGTTGGTAAGCGCCCGACCCCACCTTCCGAATCACGGCGTGGGTTCATAATACCGGGGCATGACTCCAGTCGCGGACAAACCCCTCACCCCAGAACTGCGTGAAGGCAAGATGAAGTCAATCCGCGCTCTCGCCAAGAGAGCAGCCTGACTTGCATTCTGAGCGCTAAGGCCTGCTAACGTCAACTGAGAATCGACCTCATCTCAAGGTGTACCAAGGTGCGACCACCGGAGATCAACTGAGTCTTATTCTCGTCGCAGCGTTTCGGCTGGATCTATAAGAGCGGCTCGGCGTGCGGGCAGAGCGACTGCAAGCAATGCTGGCCCGATCAGCACTAACGCAGAGCCCAGCAAGACGGACAGCGATGTAGAATGCGCGCCGTAGAATCGCGAACGAAAGACGTAGCCAGTAGCAATCGCGCAAGCCAGCCCCAGCATTGTGCCCGCCATAAGCCAGCGACCCTCTTCGTAGAGCAGCAGCCTGACGATTCTCTCCCGCGAAGATCCAAGGGCTAAACGTATGCCGATTTCCTTTTCGCGCAGCGAGACTTCATAGGCAAGCAGGCCGTAGGTTCCAAGCATTGAGAGAAAGAGTGCGACCACGCCGAATGACATGGCCACTTCCATCAGGAATACACGTTCCGAAACCTCGCTCGACATTTCTTCGGCCATCGTCTCGAACGCGAAGACCGTCGCCTCCGGAAACTGGGTTTTGACCCTCGTCCTAACTGCATTCTTTAACAAGGTGGGGTCGCCACTCACATTCAGAATGAATCTGGCAAAGCCATTGGGGTTCTCAGCGCGCGGAATGTAGAGGTCCGGTCCTGGTTCCGAGACCAGATCGTAGTTGTGCACATTGCCCACGACACCCACTACCGTAGCCCAGCTCTGGCCCTCTGCGATGTGGATCTCCCCCGTGTGCACGCGATGTCCCAGCGCGCTTTGCCCCGGCCATTCACGCGCAGCCAAAGCCTGATTGACGATTACGACATGATTGCGGCCATCGTCTTCCACATTAAAGTCGCGACCCTCCAGCAGCGATTGCCCAATGGTGAAAAAATAAGCCGGGCTGATGGCATACGAGTTGGGATTGATATGGATCGGCCGCCGGCATCGTTCCGGATGCACATCGGCACAGAAGTCGTAACGATTGACTGCGTGTCCGAGCGGTTGATGATCCGTCACGGCGACGGACACTACGCCCGGCATTTGACGAAGGCTCTCCGCCATCTGCGTCAACTTCAGCTCCGCTTGCAGTGCTTCGGGCTTCGTCAGATGGTCCGAACCCAACTCGGCCTTCAACATTAGTAGATGATCCGGCGCGAAGCCGAGCGGCTGGTGCAAAAGTAGATACACGCCGCCGATCATCCATCCCGCGCAGGCCAGAAGCACCACGGTGAGACTGAGTTGCGCAACCACCAGCAAACGTCCGGCGAATCGCAGGCTGCGTCCCGCAGTACTTCGTCCCACACCCTGAAGATCCCGCAGCAGACCCGGTCGCAGTGTTCGCCAGGCGGGCAGGAGCGTGAGGAAGAAAGTGACCGCAGCGGAGACTGCGATCACGAACATGATGACTGCCGGACGCAAAGAGGCATGGGCCAGCCGAGGAAGGTGTAGTGCCGTTGTGCTCTTCAGTAATCCCAAAACAACGAGGGCGAGTCCAAGGCCACTGGTCGCGCCAAGGCTAACGAGTACTGAGCTTTCGATCATCAGTTGCCTGAGGAGCTGAGCAAGCGTGGCTCCGAGGGTCGCCCGCGTGGCGAATTCGCCCCGTCGCCGCGTGTTACGCGCCAGCAACAGGCTCGCAAGATTGGCGCAAGCGATCACCAGCAGTAAGCCGCAAGCTGCAAGGGTCATCAGAAGCGCAGGCTTCGTTTCCGTGCCAACCAGTAACTCAATATAGGGAAAGACCACGGGCGGTTCCTTGAGCGCAGCCGCGTAGTCGCGATACTCGTTGGGGTAGTCCTTCTGAAGCGTTTGCTCCACGCGCGCCAAATCGGCATTCGCCTGGCCAACTGTCACTCCTAGCCGCAGCCTGCCGATCAATTCAAAACTGCGGTCGCCTCGCGAATTTGGCCGTTCCTCGCTGTCGCAGCCTATCTGAACAAAAACTTCAGGCTGATTCAGAGCGTAAGACCCCTCAATCGTCTGCTCCAGCGGCATCACCCCTGCGATCTGAAAGTCTCGTCCATCCAGGTTCAGCATTCTGCTGCCCAGCTCGTTGCTTCCTCCCAGACGCTTCCAGAAACCGCCGCTCACCACCGCCAGAGGAGCGCAATCCTGCTCATTCCCCGTAATCGGCCAGCTCGTTCCGAGTGCGAAGCGAGTTCCCAGCGTCGAGAAGAAGCCTTGCGACACAGCCAGAATCCGATGCGCCGTAGCATCGGTTGTCTTCTGTGTCGGCGACCACTGACGATATGCAGCCAGACTGCTGAACGTGGTCGAACGCGACTGATAGTCCTGCATCGTGGGGATGGAAACACTGCGGTCCGGTTGGGATTCCACGGCGACGAGTCGATCTGGATGTGGAAAGGGCAGCGGTTCCAGCAGCACCGCGTCGAGAACGGCGAAGATCGCCGTCGACGCACCAATGCCCAGGGTGAGCGTCAGTATGGCGGTGGCGGCGAAACCCGGACTTTCCCGAAGCTGACGAAACGCATATCGAAGAAGTGCAAGCATACTTCGAGCCCCCCCAAAGGATGCGGGAGCCGCACGGTCACCTATCATAACCCAGATGGCTTTGTCGATTACTGGCGAAAAATCGCGATAGCACTTATGTTCCGATTGTTTTCGAACACTTCAGATGTGAGCTGAATCGAAAAAAGTCGAAATTTGAGCCCTATGTCCTGGTTACAACAGCCTGGACTTAGAATATCGGCGTCGGTATCAGGCCAGATCATTCAAATAATTTTCGAGCGAATGCTGATCCTACCCGTCTGTCTCAATAGAAAGGGCTTATGGCTCCGATCGAGGGATGCGGCTTGGCATTGTATTCCGTTGAGGGCGCGCGATCGGAGCTCGACCTCACTGCTCTCGCGGAGACGTACTCCGGTCTTCTGTTCCGGGTAGCCTACTCGGTGCTGCGAAGCCGCGCGGAGGCCGAAGACGTAGCGCAGGACGTCTTCGTTCGAATTCTCAAGCGCAGCCCCGACTTGCTGACAGTACGCGACTTGCGGGTGTGGTTGATTCGTATTACGTGGAATCTCTCCATTGATCGACGGCGGCGCATTCGTCCCGAACAGATCGACGAAGATTTCGCGAAGAGTCTAGTCGCGACCAATGCGCCCGCAGACGAGGCCTTGGGCGACGCTCAATGCATGAAGGCTGTTCTACGTGAGTTGGAAAAACTGCCGAGGGCAGAACGGCAAGTCTTGCTGCTCTCCACGGTGGAGGAACTGGAAACGCTGGAGGTTGCGAAGGTTCTGGGGAGAAGTGAGTCCGCTGTGCGAGCGTTGTTGTTCCGGGCACGAACACGGCTCCGGGAGCGGCTCGACAGAGGAGAAGGCAAATGATAAATAGTTCCGAGGAAGCAATTCGAAAAGTGTTGGCGGGTCTACGAGGCTGCGATGTTTCCCTTGAAATGGAGCAACGCGTCCTTAAAGCGGTACACGATCAAGCATCGGCCGAATCTCAATCGGGGCGTTGGTCCCGGCCGCTCTGGCTAGTGAATTTAGGGGCGCCGACCATATCACGGCGCTTGTTTTTCGGTGTGGTTGTGACGGGAGTGTTGGCTATTGCGCTTGCGACCCCTTTCCTTCATCGGGCCCCTCGGATTGGCGACACAGCTTCACAATTCAAGAAAGTGGCTTCACGGCAGGTGGGCCCACAACCTCTGGCGACACCAAGTCTGGTCGCGAGTAGCGCCACAGTTCCTCCGACTGCCTCAGACTTTCGGTTGTCAGGAAAGAAACGAAAGCGCGCGGTCGGAGTCGCTCGCCACAGCGATTCGCTGGCTCTACGCGAGCTGCACGCGGCGAGTCGCCCGGCCCCACCGCTACCACTGACACGGGAAGAGAAGATGCTATTGCGACTTATACATACGGTTGGTCCACAAGAGTTAGCGATGCTCAATTCCGAACTACGCGCAGAACACGAAGCGGAAGCCGACGCAGAATTCCAGCAATTCTTCGGACAAGTAATGGCAAAAAATAACGAGCAAAATTGACCGCAGTGGAAGGAGACTAAATTGAAACCTACGAAAATGATTCTCGGACTCACTTTGGCCTTGGCGTTCGGAGGACCCGGAGCGCGTGGGCAGACAAATTCCGTTCCAAGCCCCATCCAAGCTGGATCGAAGACCTATCGCCTCACTTACACACTAACGGAAACGGATGGAGGCAAGCGCGTTGGGACGCAACACTTCGCCATGATCGTGGTTTCCGGGCGAAAAACCGTCCTCAAACAAGGAAACCGCGTGCCGCTTGTGACAGGGTCGGTTTCCACTTCCGGCGGGCCTCAGACGCAGGTGCAGTACCTCGATATAGGCCTGAATATCGACGCGTCGATAGAGGAGTCAGCCGATGGGGTAAAGCTGAATACACAGGTTGAGCAGTCGAGCATCGCCGAGGAGAAGTCCGGCCTTGGCACGCAGGATCCGATCGTGCGGCAAGCCAAACTGGAAGGCACGTCAATCGTGACCGCAGGCAAGCCCCTCATTCTGGGATCGATGGATATCCCAGGCACCGCGAGGCGTCTCGACATCGAGGTTCTGATAGAACATGTGGTGCAATGACACAGGCGGACGGCCGAGAAGTACCCAGCCGTCATGGTGCTTCGGACGCTCTGGGCCATAACCCAAATATATTCCTTCTTGCGCTAACTCAACTGTCGATAAATCGATAGCACTCACCGACTTCAAAAAAGGCGAAGACAAGGCGCGCCAGCTTGTGACGCCTGTTTACAGCGGCTACGGTTTCAGCGCGTCAAGCCGCTGCGCGGCGCGGCGTGTCGGCGAGTAATGTACCGCTAAGGCGGGAAAGAGGGTGTGATTTGGGTAAATGTTCACCGCTTCAGTGAAACCACCGCAATCCTGCGGCTTGAAGACGTTGTCATGGAACCAGAAATCCCCTCGTAGCTGTGCTTCCGTTGGAATGGTCGGCCATGTGTGCAGCTTTACGTTCGCTCTCACTTGCACCCATTCCCCCGGCTTCAAGGTTATGATCGTGTCCCCACGTTCCGCAGAGCCATACAGCTCAACCCACCCAATGCCTAAGGCCTGCTGCGGGCCAGTGCCGGAGAGCCGGACTTCCAGAGCGAGGCTGAGATATGAGAGCGGCTGCAATTCCGAGGATGGTTGAAGGTCCCTCAGATGCGGCCAGACTGGGGCATCGATCGGGGCGAGTCCTGTGTTGAGAAGACGAAAGTCTGCTTCAAATGCGTCCAGAGTGATGTCTGTTGGCGTTACGCGATCAAGCGCAACGCCCAAAGCACGTTGGTCGCGTGGGTTAGGCGCTCCGTCAGCAACGAAACTGCCGCCGACACAGCCGTGCACGCACTCGTCGGGCCTGCACTCAGACGGCGCTGGCGGAAATCGCAGCTCAGTGCGTTGCTTGACATTCAACAGATCAACCACTCTCACTTCCTGCGCTCCCAGAAGTGGCGAGGTTGAGAGCAAGAATAACAATACCTTTGCTTGGCGGCTGGCCATATCGGCATTGTAACGGAGCGAGGACTACTGGCGCTCCGCGCCGCAAAGCAGCAGTCTCCGATGCCTTCATTCATTGCGTTCTGCTTCTAAACGAATTGAGCCGCTACACTTAGCGGCTCACCGCCCGGCCGAAGCAAATCAAACGCCGGTGCAAAAAGGAGCAGCATGCAAAATGGAAGCGTCATTCAAACCGAGCGGCGCAGCGGACAGGGTGTATGGGAATTTCGATGGCGAGATCGAACCAGCGGGAAGGCGGTCTATCGTCGCATCGTGGTGGGCACTATGGAGCAATACAAAACCGAGGCGGATGCCCGCGAAATTGTCGAAGGGATTGTTCTCGAGATCAATTCTGATGATCTACGTTTGCGGCCGACTGTGCTGACCGTTTCTCAGTTGATCGAGCATTATCGTCGAAGAGAACTTTCCGTTGATAATACCTGGAAATCGTATGCGACCAAGATGGGCTACGAGAATTACTTGAAACGGTGGATTGCTCCAAAGTGGGGCATGTATCCACTCGCCAGGATAAAGCCGATCGAGGTCGAGTTATGGTTGCGTCAACTTCCCTTGGCTTGCGGTTCCTGCGGCCAAGATCAGGAACATCATGAGCGTTCTCTTCAACCATGCGTGCAGATATGAACTCTATTCCGAGATCCGA
>DATBYA010000083.1:0-16049 GCA_036514015.1 Candidatus Sulfotelmatobacter sp. | reverse complement strand
CCGCAGATTCAAACTGCACCGTCACAGTTCCTTCCGTTCACCGCGACCGAAACACCGGACCACGTCGCGCCGCCCGCAAATTTTGATAAGATGGCGGAACGCGCCCGTAGCTCAGCTGGATAGAGCATCTGGCTTCGAACCAGAGGGTCGGGAGTTCGAATCTCTCCGGGCGCGCCACTCTAACCCGCGCAATGATTATGATTTACGTTTCCACAGCAGCCGTCCTTTCGTCCGGTTTTCTAGGCACTCGCTGGGATAGACCGCGAGTAACGCGCATGTCGTCATCGACGGGCCGGTTCCCGATTTTCGAAAACTCGGATACCGCCAGGTGTCTTGAGGCTCTTCCTATGATCGTTAACGGTCTGTGGCCGTGCGATGGAGAACGGCCAGCGATTGTGTATGGGTGCAGGATCGTGCAGGGTTTTCCGGAATTCTCCTCCGAAAGGACCCTTCTCGAAGAGCTTTGGAGAGGCTCTACATCAGGCTACACCCTACACCCCCATGTCGCTCTCGAATGCTTTGAGCGCTGGCAGATGGGACCCTTGTCCGCAACACGCACGTAATTATCAGGCGCGAGGTCAAGAGACAGGCCCGACGGATCCTCGGCTCGGTCAATAATCTTCCGTTGAGAACTTTGCCACCGCTTTTCGTCGAGGTGATAGATACAAGAATCGCGCATTGAAGACTTAAAGAGCAGACTACCCTACCAGGGAGAAAGCCCCAGACTGATCGAACTAACCTCCGAATCCTCCGGTTGAAATTCCAAATTCAAGGGAACTGTTGTGAAAAGAATTTCGATTAGAACGTGTATCCCACTCCGAACAACGGCGAAACGTTTGATCTGAGTCCACCGTCATCCAGTCTCACGAGAACGTTGGCAGTAAACACCAGTCTTGACAGCTTGGGAAACGGGCGTGCCTTGATCCCCATGGACGCGTTTGTAATGTTATAAGTCGAGTTCGGATGGGTAGCCAAAGAGGGCAGAGTCTCCGTATTGGGATTGGGGTTCGCGGTGCACGTCCCGCAATTTGCAAGAAACTGCTGTGACGTGATACTGACGGTGTCAGTTCCAAATACTCTTTGTCCGACGATATCAAAATCGCCCGTCAACCATCTTGTTATCCGTGCGTCGGCTCCGACGGTATAAACGAAATCACTCGGAATGCTTCCTTTCACACCCGTCGTCAGATCGCCGCCGGTGATCGAGTCGGTGTTCCACTCATAGCCGACAAGGACATGGGGAGAGATTCGAGCCCGATACGAAAATACTGCGAACGGCTTGAGGCCGTACGACCCAGAACCAAGATAATTTACGGCATCGCCCGTCGGAAAACGCACGTCCATACCTACGGCGATGCCTGCCCGTTCGCCTTCCCATGCATTCCACTTCACTCGTGCGATCACGTCACTAATGCCAGTTGCCGAATTTTGAGACACGCTTCCGCTGCCCGTGAAGTTAAAATCCGGAAAAGTATGATTCAAGCACGACGCATCAAGTCCGGCCAGACCAGACGCAGGACTCGTATTCGGGCAATTCTTGAACAAATGGAAAAAGTAAGGAGGTCCGTTCGTATTTGTCAGGTTTTGGTTATGTGCCGTCGCGTCGGGACTGCCTGGCGCGGGCACAATGAATCCGTTTGTGCCCGGAACAATTGTGTCCTGAGACGTTAAATCCATGCTGACGTTTTCGACAGGAATCACTACTGAGACATCGATGCGATTCGTAAGCCCAAATGTCACATAAGAGGTATACTGATTTACTTTGAGATTAATTGAATTTACAGTGTCTATCCGGTCTCGAACGAACGCACAGCCACTGAGGTTATTTGCAGTTGTGATCGAACAGGTCACGGGTGCCGGTGGAGCGGGTGGTTGAGGAGAATTATCGAAAGAATCATCTGTGTGCGTGAGAACAGCAGGAAAGTTATGCAGGTTCACGCCGTCTATTTTGTTGAAATTAAAATATTGATAGCTAAACCCGATGAATAAGCGATGACGTCCGACGGTTTCCGCGCGTTCACCAAGAATCGGTCCCAAGCTGTCGGTGCTTGTGACGAATGTCTTAAGAGACGGGTCATAGGTGAGGGTGAACCCAGATGAGGGCGAGGCGAGTGGCAAGAGGTTAGTTTGACGGCCTATATCCTCCGTTAAAGGTTTTAAAGTGGACGTGAAGTCGCTAACGAAGTGGAATGGATGCCCCCCGACCGGGTACAGGATCTGTTCGAACGCGGCGCCTGTGCCATACTCTTGCGGAATCACGCACCCTAGCTTGCTGCCCGAGTTTGGCAACGAGCAGGGACCCTGCGCGAAGGCACTCGAGTAACTCAAGAACACCAAGAAAATTAAGAAAACGGCGCGCTTCAGCATGATGTTCTCCCCTTCAGTCGCTGAAGTGTATCCGGTCTTCTTGTTTTGTCAAGGCGACGGGCGTATGGCTTCACATCCATGATAAGCCGCGCCCGTCGCGTCTCCAAAGCGCGGTCACGGGTTCCCTTATTCAAAATGGGGGGCGCGAATGCAGTCGATGAACTTAGCTACTGAACATCCGTGAGCACCCAGACGCCGTTCTTCTTGACCAGTTGAAACTTCCAGGAGGCCTCTGATTTCTTCGATGATTTCCCAAACTTCGGCGTGTACTGCTGTTGCGATTCAGTTGAAACTGTAGCAGTCCCACCGTCGGGACTGACATTCACGCTCTGACTGACAATTTGCATGGTTATCGATCTTGCGTCCGCGAATGAACTCTTGTAGCCATCATATCTCTTCTGCGGAATGGCGGGCCAAACCTGTCTCAATTCATCGGGATTTCTTTCTTCGAACGCCCGGAAAAAAGTTTGAACCACATTGCGCACCGCCGCCTCGTCCACAGCGGTCGCGCTCTGCGTCTCCCGTTTCGCCGGCAGAGTCGGGGGAGAGGGGACCACGGCGGCAGGAGGCTGATTCAGTGCGCTCAACTTGGCGGTGATATCACTAACGCATTTTTGCGCTTCGTCGGCATGGAGTCCGGTCTGTGTGAACGATTGCATGGACTCGCGGGCGGCTGCCAATCCGCTCTTGTCGTTTCCCGCTAGAACCTGTTGACATTTCTGAGAAGCCACCTGAAACGCGAGTTCGAGGCGCTTCGACTGCGCGCGAGCCAGGACATCGGAAATTGAGGACGGAATGCTATTGACGTAACTCTGCGCTTCAGCCGATTTGGGGCCTCCGCTATTTACAAGCGCCTGGAACTTTGACTGCAAAGCCTTCAGTTGCTGCACGGCTGAATCGTCATCACCCTGCTTGAATTGGTTAAATTGACTCTCGAGCTGAGCAAGGCGATCCCCTTCGGACTTTTCGATTTCGTCGTTCAACTCGCTCGCCTCGCCGCCGCTCGCCTTAAGCTGCGAAGCAAATTTTCGGGCTGACTCGAAATCACCCTGCTCGAGAGACCGCCTAGCTTCTGTAAGCAGTTTTCCCTGCAACTTCAATTTGGGGATGACATCGACGAGGTATCGTTGGGCATCCTCACGGTGCACGCCCCCATCTGGTAATGCCTCGACCTGTTTCAGCTCAGTCTCGGCTTGAGAGAGATGCTTGGCGCGTACACTCTCGGTGGCTTGCTGCCAGAGCTGCGCTTCACGCTGGCGAAGCTGGCGAAGCTGTGCGTCCTTCATCGAATCTTCGATTTGTCCTCGCATCTTTTGAACGGCTGGGGCAAGCGGCCCGTTCAGTTTTTCGGCGTCGAGGAGGAGCTGGTCAGCCTTCTCAAGATCGTTCGCCGCAACGAGTTCCTCCGCGGCTGCCATTGCGTCACGCTGCTTAACCTCCAGCGGGTTCGCCGGTGGGACAAATAAGGCGGGCTTCGTCGCGATGACTTGAGGAGCTTTCGCCGGCGGAGTGTGCGGCCGCAGGAAATACCCAGCCGCCAAGGCGGCGGCTAACGCTAGGACAACCACAGTTGGCAGTAGAGGTTTCTTCGCTGGCGCCTTCTGTTGCGCAGGCTCCTCAAGGGGAGCAATCGGTTCGGTAGCCGCAACGTCTATTGGCTGCTTCGGAGAACCGAAAACTGGAGGTGATGCAGTTACTTCCCGTTTAACGGACTTATCGGCCGTGATTGGCTTGTCCGACTTGGCAGGTTTGACCGGAGTCTGCGACCCCCGAACAGGTTCGAGCGATTTCTTTGGCACCGACGTCTCATCTGTTTTTGGCGGCGTGACCTGAGACGGTTTGCTCGGCTGAGCGGGTCCAACCACAGGAGGTGAAAAGAGCTGAGGGGAAATATTGGAATGAGTGGCGGATGCGTAAGTTCCCGGTCCCTCGGGAGCGGGAACGCCCGTTTTTGGAGGGGCATCGCTCGAAGGCGGTCCCTGCCGGAATGCATATTCGTTTCTAAAGTCTTGCGAAAGAGTGGGAGTGGAGGACGGCTCAAGCGGTTGCTTGGCAGCTTGCCGGGCCGCCGAAATCTCGTCGGCAGCCCTCTGGGCGCGAGAATCGAAAGCTTCAAAAATCTTCGCTGCAAGTGCTTCGTCCAGCGTTTTCGTGGCCTCGTCGAATTTGCGAGAGTCTACAAACCCACGAACGTTTTCGAGCGCTTTTTCCTGTTGCCGCTTCCTTTCGCGAGCCTTCATCTCCACGTGCGCGGAATTAAGAAGTTGAGTTACGTCCGTATCGGGCCCAAGGCTGGCAATTGTTTGCTTGGCCAGGTCGACCGCTTCGCTAAACCTCTCGCGGTTGATTTTGAACTTGATCTCGCGGATGCGCCGCTCCATTTCCTGACGCGTAATGGATTTCTTCTTTTTGGTTTCGATCTCTTCCAGGAGCTTCTGCAAGTCGCGGTTGGCGGGATCGGCTTTCAAGCCTGTCTGGACGGTACTGGTCGCGTCATCGTATTTAGCTGCCTTTAAGAGCGACTTGCCTTCATCGAGCGCCTTGCGGGCTGCCAGTTCGCGATCAATTTCCGCCTGCTGGCTGCGCGCAAAATCGATCAAGCGAGCCAGGTCGGTGTCGCCAGGATGCTCAGCGAGCAGACTTTCGGCGCGTGCAATCACTTCGGGATACTTCTTACTACCGACTAGCTTTTTAACTGTGGCGATATCGTTCTTTAGGTTTTCGGCCTTTGCGTGCTTTTCTTTCTCCTCCGAGACAACGGCGCGCAGTTTGTGGACAGCAGTGTCCTTGGGGTGCGCGGCGCTGACGGAATCGATGAGCGCCAAAGCTTCGTCGAACTTCTCGGCGACAAGCAGAGACCTGGCGTCGACGAGTTTCTGTTGCTTGCGAACTTCTTCCTGTTCCTCATGGGCCGTGTGGAGAAGCCTGGCAATGTCGTCGTCGGCAGGAAACGCCTTTTGAAGCTGTTTGAGAACGGTGATGGATTCGTCGAACCGCCGAGACGCGAGCATATTGCGCGCTTCAACCATGGTCTGGAGCTTTCGCTGCTGGACTTCGTCCTCGCAAACGGTTTTAAGAAGCTTCTCAACGTCGGGGTCACCGGGAAATTCCTTCAGAAATCCGTTCAACAATGTGATTGATGCCTTATGGTTGCGAGCGGTAAGCAGCTTGCGTGCCTCTGCCACTGCTTCCCGCTTGTGCTGTTCCTTTTGCTGCTCAGCAAGTTCCTGGAACAACTGGGGAATTTCATCATCGTTGGGAAATTGCTTGCGCAGGTCCTCGAGGATTACTTCGCATTCCTTATAATGCCGGGAAGCACGCAGCTTTCGGGCGTTCGAAAGTCCCTCTTGTTTGCGCTCTTCCAGTTGATCGTGCCGCGCCGTACCAAGCAACCGGCCTGGTTCTTCTTCCGTGGGATATTCTTGCAGTAAGGCCGTCGAAAGAGCGATGCAATCTTCAAAGCGGTGCGCCGCCAACAGATCTCTGGCTTCCGCGAAGCGATGCAACTTGCGCTGTATCGCTTCGTCCTCCTCGAGCTCGCGGATTAGATCCGAAATCTCTTCGTTCGTGGGAAATCTTTTTTGCAAGTCCGCCAGTACCGACCGGCATTCCTCGTAACGGCGTACCGCGAAAAGATTGCGGGCCTGATCGAGGTTCTGTCGTTTTTCCTGCTCTGCTTGATCTTCGCGAGCCGTCCGGAGGAGACGAGGAATCTCTTCGTCCCCGGGATACTCTTTCTGCATGTCGGTGAGCGCCCGAATGCAGTCGGAGTATTTCTGTTGCGTCCACAAGCCGCGCGCTTCCTGCATTCTTTCGATCAACTCCAAGCGACGTTGGCGTTCCTTTTTTTCTTCGGCTGCTTGCTGTAGGAGCTTATTGACTTGTTTGTTTGACGGTTCGATCTCGATTACTTTTGCGAGAAGCGTTTCGGCTTCATCCGGCAGGCCTTCTGCAAGGCGCTGTTTTGCGCCGTCAAGCCAGTCGGCCACTCGCTGAACACGGTCTAACTCTTTTTGAATCGACCGTTGCAGTTCGTGGGCTGGCTCGAAGCTCGAGTCCATCTGCAGAGCGCCTTCGGCGGCCGCCCTGGCTTCCTGAAGTTTTCCTTCCCCGAGCAGCGACTCGCCCTTCTCGACTTCCTTCTGAATCTTCGGCCGGATTATCACTCGCCGCAACTCGGCGTTTACTTTGTCCAATAGCATCCGCGCTGTTTGGTTTTTCGGATCTACTTGCAAAGCCTGGCGCAAGAGATCGCGGGCGCGCGAAAATTCTCCCTGCTCGGCAAGTTCGCGGCTTTCCGTCACCATTCCTGCTACCGATTCTCCCTGGAGGCCCTTACAGATAGGATCGAGCTCGACTAGGACGTCTTCCATGGACTGATAGCGATTCCCCGGGGACTTTTGGAGCAGCCTAGACGCCACGATTTCGAGGTCCACCGGTAGCGCAGGATCTATAGAACGCAATGAAGGCGCGTCCTGCGAACATATGCTGTGCATCAAAGCGGCGGGCGTAGTCCCAATGAAAGGCCGCCGGTAGCAGAGCAGTTCGTAGAGGAGCACACCGAAGGACCAGATGTCGGACCGTTCGTCTGCATGCTCGCCGTGATATTGCTCGGGCGACATGTATGCGAAAGTTCCGATCAGCGTTCCGGTTTGAGTCTTCGAAGTCTCGAGCACGCGAGCGATCCCGAAATCGACGACCTTCACCGCGCCGTCTTTGTTCACCATGATGTTGCCGGGCTTGATATCGCGGTGAACGATGCCTCGTTTATGGGCGTAGTCGAATGCGCTGCACGCCTGCGCGGCGTAAAGGAGTTTCAGAGAGACTGGAATTGGCATGCGCTGGGAGATCATCTGCTCAAGATTTTCCCCCTCGACCAGTTCCATGGCGATGTAGGGCACGCCAGCTTCATCGCCCATATCAAAGATGGTGACGATATTAGGGTGCTGCAAGCCGCCGGCGGATTGCGCTTCGCGATAAAAGTGCTCAAGCAGATTTTGGTTGTCTGAGCCAGAAGTGGTAATCGTTTTGAGAGCGACGAGGCGATTGATGATCGGATCGCGCGCACGATAGACCACGCCCATGGCCCCACGACCGAGTTCGCCGATTACTTCGTATTTGCCCAGCGTCTTCAGGACGCACTCCGCGAACCGCTGTGCTGGATCGACCCTCTTGCTCGCAAACGACTGATTTTAGCAGATACACGCTCGACTTTGGCTCATTTCATAGTTGAAAGTTCTATTTCTACGCTCCCACGAATCGCGAAGTCGTCATAACTGACCGCAACAAAGTCGTGCTTGTATATAGAAGCGTCAGAGAACATTACGACAAAATTTAAACGAGATGTCGATATCGCCTGAGATGTTAACTATCTTAGAAAATAACCGCAAAGCGGAGGCACGGTTTGTGCTTGGTGTGGATCTGGACGGAGTCGCGGCAACCCGGAAACTATCCCGGTGCCTTGCGGCACCCCTTATGGCAGCTGACGATCCGGGGCCGCGCGGTAGAGAGGATCAGCCAAAGATGTATGGGTGCAGGGTCGTGTACCGTTTTCCGGAACCCTTCTCACACAGGCTCTCCCCGAGAAGCTTTTAGGAAAGCCTACATTAATCGACACCCCTACACATCCCGAGCGTTGGGTAGCCCTCCGACAGACTGTCAAACTGACTTCTGCTCTCTTTCATCTTTGGAGCTTTTGCGTCGGGAGCCGATAGGACCCTTACAAATTGTTCGCGCTGGGTCCTCCTTGGTCTGTGCAGGTAATTATTGCGGTGGTAATGGGTGGGGCGGCGGGGGTATGCAGTGCCTGGTCAATCCGTTGGTCCCCCTTGGTGGAACTGCTCCGAACCCGCGTCCGACAAGGATTTCGAATATCTTAGTACCCGCCTCGATAACTCTTGTGACACGTAGGTGACGCCGAGGTTGAAAGCCAGGCGAGTCCGCGAAACATCTCGGGAATGTTCCACGGCTGCGAAGCCGCGCTCAATGGTCGGTATTTGCAGCAGTCGCGCCAGCGATCCGTTGCAACATCCTAAAGCTATCTTTGGCAGAACGAGAACGACGGGCCCGCTGCGCCATAGCAGACCCGTCGTACCGTGCCTGTCAACTGGCTGCCAGCGCCTCAAGAGCCGTCTGCACCAGACCGATGACTTGATTGGGATCTATGCCAGTCGGCGTGTAGTTCTCCATAAGGTATTGGAGAACAGCTTTCTGTCCGGCATTCAACAATTCCTGTTGTGCACTCGGGTTGTGGCACTGCGTCATTAAAACAAGCGTGTAGGCCTGCCCAAAGTCCTGATGATATGCAGCGAACAGCGCCGCATTCATGACGGCTGACCTTCCGCCCACGGCGATCGCATAGGGAACGCCATTGCTAATATACTGGTCTGGGCAATCGACGCTACCTCCAGCATCGCCGTTCCCGACGGCCCAGTCAATGTCACCTTGCCAAGGCTGTTGAGCTGCCGTTCCTTTTGCCGTTGCGGTTATGGCCAGGAAACCAAAAATTGTGGTTAGCGCAACTTTCTTGCAGAACTCTTGGATCGTCATCTCCGTTTCTCCTTTCAGCCATTCGGCCGATTTTCAGGACTTGGTAAGTGCTTCCTGGTAAAGATTCATGACCTCGGGTTGCAACGTGATCGTGAACTGCGGCCACTCTCGCTCCGTCGCATTCAAAGCTCAATGCAACGAAGGTCCATCATTTGTCATCAAAAGGGAAAAGCCTTAAGCCGTAGACGCAGTTCGACTTGAAGGCAGGAAGGAGTGCCTGCATCGGTCATCATCTATCAGCTTCTGCGTATTCGTCTTTTTCCACGAAAGCACTTCGTCAACATTTGCCGGATGGACGGTTCAATAGCGACGAATTCTCTCTTACGAGTTTGGAATGTCGTTCGGTCTGGTGGTTCTGAACTTTGGCCTTGTGTGCTGGTTGAGTGATCCGGAGGCGCGATGTGTGCTACCACACAGAATAAGAACACTTGCGGGCGGCTAATCTCGAAATCTATACAGGGATTCGCGCATCCAATACGCGGTCCACGCAAGAAGAATGACTACTGAATAAGCCACGGCGCATCCCATCGCCGAAGCTGGCCAAGCACGTATGGCGGGAGTTGGAAAAGGGACGCATCTTCGCCTCGTACGGACTGGATGCAGCAGATGCACTTGCATTCACAGCCCGCAGTGCTCATTGGCGTGGGTATTCTAATCGAGTTCTCTTACTCTATGGGTCCGCCTCCTACAATTATGACGTGCGGATCGATCTCCTTGCTGTCTACACTTAGGGCATATTTATAGACGTCGGCGTCATTGGGAGTAGCGGCTTTGGCTACGGGAGGATTTGTATCGCAGTCCTTGTCCGTAAATTTTGTCCTACCGTCCTTGAACGGCGAATTTTTGAATTCGACCGAAAAGCTACCGGTTTCTGGGCGGCACCAAGTCACCGTGTCATTCTCTGACACGAGCAACGCGTGAGGCACCGCACCTAGGGCAGCTGAAACAATAACCTTGTGAGGTCCTGCGACGATTTTAACGGATCTGTAATCCAGCGGCCTTGCTGTCGCTAGTAGAAGTACGCCTACCCCAATTATCACGACTAACGCGATGGCAAATGTATGGAGGACCCTGCGCGCATAGCGAGGATTCGACTGCATTAGTTCCTCCTATTGTGAGTGGGCGAGTTGTTCAAACCGTAAATCATCGCGGAGGTTATCAAAGTTTGGAGAGTCGCGCAATGTGCTGGGCGAGATCCCTGCCGCGATCGCCTTTTGCAACGAGCTGATAGCGGCGTCCTTTTCACCGAGTTGATTGTGAACCTGCGCAGCATCGAGCAGCACATCCGGACTGCGAGTTGCAATTTGAAGCGCTTGATTCAGGTACTTCAGGGAGTTGTCTCGGTCTCCGACCATGGCGCAGTAACCCGCTAAGTAGCCCAGTAAGTTGGCGTCGCGAGGATTCACTCTTAGTTGTTCTTGTGCCAGCGAGATTGCGGTCTGATAGGCGGGAAACGCCAATTTGCGCCTCCCTGGAGCCCAGTAGTAGGCGTCGGCGAGATTTCCCCAGACCTCGTAATTGCGACTATCGAGTTTTGTTGCTTGCTCATACGTCCGCGCTGCGTTTTCAAATTGACGCAATCCAAAATATGCGGTGCCGAGGTTTGAACTTGTCTCCGCGGTCTGACGGATATTGGTCGATCTTTGCAGAAGTGGGATCGCTTCTACGTAGCGTCCCTGGCTCAGATACGTCGAACCCAGGTTCGTATACCCGACAAAGCTGTCAGGCGCCAGCGCGATAACCTCATTGAACATGCCTTCGGCATCTTTGAACTTTCCTTGCCGGAGGTATAGTTCACCCAACCAGTTATAGCCCGCCCAGTAATTTGGACGGAGGCTTATTGCTGCCTGAAATGTCTTTTCTGCATCTACTGGCCTGCTCAGGCGCGAGTAAGCGATCGCTAACCCGTGGTATGCACTGTCATCCGTCGGTTGAATCGCTACGGAGAGCTTGTACTGTTCAACGGCGTTCTCGTACGCACCTGTTCCCAAATAGACTAACCCGAGACAGTTATGGCCCTCGGCTTGATCATTTCTTAAAGAGATGCCGCGCTCGCAGGCAGATTTTGCTCGATTGACCCATTCAGGGTCCTTTGAATATTGGTACTTACGCCAGAACGCTTCACCTAGCCCGGCATATGCCGGTGCGAAATTCGGATCCTGCTCGAGTGCATGATCGAATTCAGCGATCGCGCTCTCGATATTTTCCGATTTGTGGAAGTCCTGTAGATACCCGCGTCCTTGGAGATAATAGTCGAAGGCTCGGGGCTGAGATGTTCCGTGCTCAGCAAATGTGAGTCGCTCACTCGGGCTCAACTCAATTTGCAGTGCATTCACAACGCTGTCGGCAACCTTATCCTCTAAGCTGAAGGGGTCGGCCGCGGACGCGGTGATCGTGCCCCCGCGCAACTGTCGGTGTCGTTTTGCGTCGAGGAGAGCGTAATTAACACGTACCAGCTGACCGGAGCGTTCGACGTTAAGTTCCAATCCAAGTGTCGCGCCGACCTGTTGCTGCGCTTCTTCCAAGTTTGTAATTCCAAGTGCTCGAATTTCGCTTGCCGGAACGACCTGTAGGGGATGGTCGCCGGTCAGTTGGGTGAGCCTAGAAGTGAGCGTCTCGATGAGTCCGTTGTTGAAGGCAGCCGCATCGCCGTCGCTTTGAGCTGGATTCATCGGCAGAATTGCCAATTCATTCGGCCGCGACGCATCCACCGTAGGTATGCTCGCGTGTCTTCGCCAAACCACGGTGACGCCAACCATCACGATCATCACTATGACAACCAATGAAAGAGCCCTTCGGAAGCCTCTATTCCTCACCGGTTGAGAACCTTGCTTCGAACCAGTTGAGCTGTGGATCGATTCGAGAGCAATGCTGAGCTCCGATGCCCTCTGATACCGTCGGGCAGGTTCTTTGGCCACGCAACGCAAAATAATGGCTTCAAATCCGATTGAAACACTTGGGTTAAGTTTGCTGGGTGGTTCGGGGGTTTTATTAAGAATCTCGGCGATTAATGCCGTCGAATTCGTTGAAATGAAGGGCCGTTTCCCGACGGCTGCCTCATACAACACGACGCCGAGGGAATAAATATCGCTACGAAAATCGGCAGGTTCGCCTCTGAGTTGTTCGGGCGACATATAAGGCAGAGTTCCCGCAGCATTAGGAATCTCATCGCGACTCTGCGTGACTTCCGTTTCGTTGGTTCGTAACAACTTCGCCAAACCGAAATCCAGGATCTTCACCTCTTTCTTCAACGAGAGCATGACATTAGACGGCTTAAGATCCCGATGGATGATGCCGACCTCCGCAGCGTCGCACAACGCGCTCGCAATCTCTAAACCGACGCTTATCGCTTCTTCTTCAGGGAGAGGGCCTTCCGTTAGCGCCTTGGCCAAAGTATTTCCGCGAATGTATTCCATAACAAGGAACGCGATGCCATTTTGTATGTCGAAGTCGTAAATCTGAGCGATATTCGGATGGCTGAGCCTAGACAGAGCTAGAGCTTCTCTGTGGAGTCGCTTTCGATCACGTTCGCAGTTTGTTGTTTCGGCAGGCAGGACCTTCAAGGCAACGTCGCGATTCAGTCTCTCATCGTGGGCTCGGTACACGACGCCCATGCCGCCGGTACCGAGTTTGTCCAAAATGCGGTAATGCGAAATGATCTGGCCAATCATCGATATGAAACTGCGCTTGGCGAGGCATGTTAGGCCGGGCACGATGCCAAGTCAACGCTGACAAAAAAGATCGACGCTCGACACAGGTTGTTCACCCAGATCGAAACATGGCGTCGGACGACATCGTGGTGGGCCGTCAGAGCAAAGCCGCGGCCGATCAGTTTCGGGTGGAACTCACGGAACGAAGCAACGCCGAATCAATAATAGACTCGTAGGCTACAGGCTCGGCTGCCACTTGCGACCGGCTGCCGACGTATCCCAGCAAGCCATCGCTCAACACTTGTTGTCCATCGAAATTGAGCGGATGGCGCTTGGGGAACGCCGATCAACCAACTGCTCGATGGGGCCGCGAGCTGACGCAGCCTTCAGTTGCCACCTTTGGACGTCTCGCCACACAAATGATCGACGACGGGCTGTTTTCCTAGGTCTCGCTAGGTATCATCGCGCGGATAAGAGGGAGCTTCTGGCCTCGTAAGCGACACCAAACAAGCTATTTGGATTTGACCGCAGCTTGCTTCGAACCAGAGGGTCGGGAGTTCGAATCTCTCCGGGCGCGCCACTCTTTTCAATAACTTACAGATACTCACCATCAGTTCACCCGCTCGACTGTAGTGACTTTTGTAGGGACCTCGTGATTTTGAATAGCCGCCGCTGCACTGATAACTCCTTCTGCGCGGAACCTTTCAAATTTCTGCATCGCTCGCCGTTTCTCCTCGGCCGCAGGATGAACGTATCGCATCGTCATTTGAATGCTCGAATGCCCCAAGATCGCGGCTAGGGTGGGAAGGCTCATGTCGGCGGCCGCCGCCCTCGTCGCGAACGTGTGCCGCAGGTCGTACAGCCGGAAGTGGCCCTTGATATTTGCCCGAGTGGCAGCAGCCCGGTGTGCCTTCTTCACGCTACCGATCGGTCTCTGAGCGTTGAGCGGTGACGGAAACACAAACGGCGTTGCGAGGCGCTCAGTTTCTTTCGCTCGGCGATTCAGCAGAGACGAAACTTCATCAGTCATTGGGATCGCTCGGTGCGCGGCTTTGGTTTTCCCAAACGGGTTGAAGATTATTTTCTGCTTGAAATCAACGTTCTCAACTGTGATTCGAAAGACTTCTTCGGGTCGCATGCCCGTATCTAGCATGATATCGGCGATATCGTGCAACGGTTGACTGGTCTCCGCGAGATAGCCTCGCTGTTCGTCAAATGTGATGACTCGCATGGAATCGAGTGGCTGTCTGAACATCGGCACGCCCACCACCGGATTTTTCACGAAATAGCCCATTCTCTCGGCGTGATAAAACATCGCCTTCAGAGTCTCCAGAGCCCGGTTCACGGTTGTCCCCGTCACAAGCCGTAAATCCTTCGCCTTCTGTCTCACCTCGTGTTTGCGTGTGGATTTGAACCTCTCGACCATTTCGGTTGTGATTTCATCGAGGTACTTGCCACCGAAAAACCGCTTCAACGTCTTGATGTTCCACGCGTGAAGCTCGAAAGTTTTCGGTCTGTGCTGCTGCTTTGACGACTGGAGGAATTGTTCAGAAAAGTCGTCAAACTTCGGAATCGGTTTAGGCTTCGTGAATCCTGCACGTCGTTCCATCAAATCAGTCTTGCGTTTTGCCTCGGCGCGTATCGCGGCCGTCTTGTTTCGGAAGCCGGAGGATTCCTGAATCTTGCGACCCCCAAATTCAAAGACGTACCACCACGTCTTGCCGCGTCGGTAGACCGCCATTGCCAGATTACCTCCGATCCAAAGGATGTTCGTCGGTGCGGACTATACGCTCCGCAAGCCAACCGTCAAGGTCACTCTGCCGGTAACGCACGCAGTTGCGGCTAATCTTGACGTACGGAATTCCCTTTTTTTGGCTCCGCCATTGCGCGAGAGTCTCGGTCGAAAGCCCGGTGATCTGCGCAACGTCCTCCGCCGTAAGCAATCGGGACGACCGCATTTCAGCCGGATTTGACCTGGATCCGATCTTTACCCTTGATTCCAACTTTATCCTTGTTGGGGAATCGTCGCTTCCCGCGTATTCGTTGGAACTCCAAGATCTGCAGAAACGTTCACGACTCGTCCGTTTCTTCGCGCGGCGGTTCAGTTTGCGGGGAGCGCGCTGGTATATCTTTTTCCATCTCCGGGAAGGTTTCGTTCGCGACGGCTTTCCACTCTTCCTCATCGCCACGCAGGAAGATGTCCCAGAGCCGCGCGTCGCGCCCATCCTGTTGACACTTGGCATGAGCGCTCTCGATTGCCTGACGAGTGGCCTCCTCGCCGATCGACTCCCAAATCCTGTCAATCCGGCATAAAGCAAATTCTTTCAGACGCCAATCACTGCTACCGGATTGGCCTGTGACGAAGAAGTACCACGCTCTGTCGATCGCGACACCCTGCCAGTATTCCGCAAGTTTTATCAGCTCGTGACGAGTAGGTGTTTGCGTAGTACCGCCGCCCGCAGCACTAAACGCTACAGCATAGCTACCGGCTGGCGTTCCGAAGTCTATGTGGCTGCTCCCGCCACCACCGCTGGCGCAGATGCTTAGGGTCACCCCCAGAAAAACGAGCACAAGCGGTCCAAGCGACGTTGACCATTGCTTTCGCGGCCTAGAAAGTCCCAGCATGAAAATCGATGCGAAAACGAGTCCCACACTAGCGGCGAAGAAAGCCGGCATGTGCGGCATGGGAATAGCTGACGAACTGCTAGAGCAATACAACCACCAAACCTGTACTTGGCGCTACCTCTATATGAATCTAATAGATACTCAAATTTACGATTCAGTTATCGTATCCGGATGGTGACTGCCAATCCTGCCCGTCAGCTAGTTTCGGATACGGTGACATGAGACGCGTCGGTAGCTTGCAAACTGACTGCATGCAATGACAGGGAGTTTGGACACCTGGGCCGCCGCGCCTCCAGAGCTGGAGAAGTTTCTTTCGCCATCAACAGACGCGGGTTACAGCGCGAACGGACCACAACCTTCCGGACGGAAAACTTGAGTGGATGGCAGAGGCGCTTCCTATCCAGCGAATTGGCAGAGGACTGCGCGTATCCGAGACATTGGCTTCTGAATTGCGAATGATAGGATTGCGGGCAATAACGGGCAGGCAACCCGTCCCCACCAAAGGCGGCAACCCCTGGGGAGTCCCAGAACCACCCGAATAGCCCGCCCACACCCTGCTTCGCTAGTTCTCACTGTTCAACTACAACAACCCGCTGTGTGTGCTCACTTCTCGTTCAACCCAGACTTCTAAAGACGTTCCCGTAGCTACAAAACCAGCAAAAACTGATTTCGTAGGTTTTGATACTCATGCCTAGGCCTATTTATCCAAAATCGTTATTGCGAGGAGGTTCTGTACGATTCGACACAGGAAGAAACAACTACACGGGGCGAGATATCCAGCAGTGTATACTCCGGCCACCGAGATATTCCCACACGATGGAACACGAACGGCGTCGGGCTCCTCGATATCCACTCATT
>DATBYA010000082.1:0-6549 GCA_036514015.1 Candidatus Sulfotelmatobacter sp. | reverse complement strand
TAGGCATTCGAGAGCGCGCGCGGAACTCCTTCTCGATATCCTCCGGCTCGGGCACGAAAACAACTCGATCATCAGCCCAGATCCGGTCCCACAGGCTCCAGGCTTCCGCCATAGATTTTGTATCCACTCCCGTGATCTGTTCGCTTGTGAGAAGCCTAAGAACAGTGATTTGCGTGAACCTTCCGAAAAGGAATTGCTGCTGCCCGGCCTGCTCAAACCAGGATTTGGCTCTCTGGGAATGTATATGCCGACTCGAGAGGAGCGCCAGCCAGACATTGGCCTCAAGGAAATTCAACGTGTTCATCAATCTGCTCATTCGTCAGCGACTTGTAGCGCCAGGAGGCACTTCTAAGTTCTTGTGATCACTGATAAGCGCAACTCCGAAACGGCTGCGCTCTGCCATTGTTTCAAGAGTCAGAAACGGGGAGGGAAGTCCAGAATCTCTAAAAGGCCGGGGACGCATCCGGGACCCAATAAAGTATTAAAGTATTAAAGTATTTCTTGCTGCTCCTAGGCTAGAACGCCCTCCAGTGCATCCGTGTTCCTGTAGTTTGTTAGAGTTACGTTTAGCCATCCCGCTTTCACGGCGGCAACACGGTTCAAATCCCGTCGGGACGCCAAGCCTTTTCAATCGTTTGCGCGGATTTCTTCGGAACTTCACGGTACCAGCCACGGTACAAGTTCCGCTTTGATCACCTTTATAATTTCTGAGTGGCGGATCACATTTTTTGCTGGCGCGTGACATGTCCGAGTTGTGGGCCCCGGTTTGTCGTTCAGGGGTGGGGCGGATGGGAAAGCCCGATGAGATCGCGAACGCGGCTGTCTTTCTGGCGTCAGACGATAGCAGCTTCGTGACGGGGATCGAATTATTTGTCGACGGCGGTTATGCCCAGGTGTAGATATGTGCCAACAGAACGAAGGTGCCGGCGAGTTATCCCACATGAGCCATGAGATGCGTGTGATTCTTGGCGTGCGACCTGTCATTTGCCAAGTCCCCTTCACCTAGTGTCGCTGACGGTATGCAGAAAGACCGACCGTCGAACGGAACGGGTTGGACCTTTGAATGCTCAAAGACGAAAGACACCACCGGGGTTGAGCATCTTGAAGGGAGGTCGTATGAGTAGCGAGAAACTTCCAGAAGTTTATCTGGCTCGGCACGGTAATACGGCGTGGACGCTCACCGGCCAGCACACCGGCCTTACCGATTTACCTCTGACTCCGGATGGCGAGATCAACGCCCGGCGGCTTGGAGCCCGGCTGAAGGGCATGACATTTGCCAGTGTGTTTACCAGCCCCTTGCAACGCGCCGCCCGCACTTGCGAACTCGCCGGATTTGGCGCCGTAGCGGAAACCGATCCTGACCTAGTGGAATGGGACTACGGTCAGTACGAGGGACTGCGCTTGGACGAAATTCTTCGCAAACAGCCCGACTGGCAACTGTTCCGCGACGGCGCCCCAGGAGGCGAATCTCCGACACAAATTGGCGAGCGGGCGGACCGTGTGGTCAAGCGTGTTCGCGGTGTTCCGGGAGATGTACTGCTATTTTCCAGTGGACACTTCATTCGCGTGTTGACCGCCAGTTGGCTGGCGCTCGGTTTGGGATCCGCGGGCAAGTATTTTCTATTGAGCCCGGCGAGCCTGAGCGCGCTCAGCTATGAGCACAACTTGTCTCGGCCGGTGATCCGGCTCTGGAACGATGATCATCACGTGGTCAAGTGAATTGGTCTGTTCGTTCGGCGAAGAGATGTTCAATTGGGCAGCGCAGATGCGTTTGCCCGCCGCATCGTAGTAAATCGCTTTCATGCCGTGGGACACGTCCTTCATAATCGAATCGCACCTCCTCTCATTCCGCTCTGCCCTCGGCCCATCCTAAAGCTGCGAAAAACGCCTCGCAAGCAGTTCGTCCCGATCCTCGGAGGCCAATTCGCGATGTTGATACACTCCGATGAGTTTCTACGGGAGCCAGTGAAACGTGTGCGCCCGTTGGCTGTTGGAAATTGAGTTGCTAGCTGCGTAAGTATCTTAATTCTCATTTCGCTCAATTATCGCCAACCATCCTCTAAACGTCGCCAACCCATTGGCTTTCGTTGACTTTCCCTCGCATCACGTTTCCCGTCGCGAAGTTAGAGACAAAGCGGGTCCCCACAGCATTCTTCCTTGGCCAGCCCAGTGATTAAGGGCAACCCTACCTCTTCGGCCATCCGACCATCCGGAGTGGCTGCGGCATCGATGGCCACACCGGAGTTTCCGCGAGCCTCAAACGAGCCCAGTCCTGATCTCTGTGCCGGGCGGAGTTGATCAAAGACCCACAATGGCGTATCAGGAGGCAAGATACGCAAGAATCGCCTTGCAGGATTCTGCTTTTGCCCTTGCCAGCGAGAGGCCGCGCGGCCGGCGAAGCACAACTGCATGACCAAGGGCATCGACCATGTTGGCCATGACAAATGCCCGGGTGTCAAGATCGATCTTCGTTCCAAAGCTTGCCGTGTGGGGAGCGAGGGCGGTACGAAAGGCCTCGTGAAACCTAATCGAAAAATCGACCGTGCCGTCAGCACGATGCGGTACTTCTGATCCGAGCAGCTCTGACAATTCCGTATCCACCGTGTGCACCTCGACCATGTCCATGATCAGAGACTCGACAAGGTGTTGGAGCGATGAGTCGGTACACTCGGTCATTCTGCGCCGTATGACCTCGGCAACCAGGCCTATGTGCCTTTCATGTAGGGCAACAAAGATAGCGTTCTTGTTGGGAAAATACTGGTACACCGATCCGATGCTGACGCCTGCGTTCTCAGCAATCCGGTTGGTTGTAATTGAGGAAGCTCGGCCACGCTTGAGAAGCTTTACCGCTGCATCGAGCATGGCATCGACGGTCACTCTAGCCCGCTCCTGGCTCGGCTTCCGCCTGCGAATCGAGGATCTCCTAGCGTTCTGTTGCACAACGGGAGTGTAAACGCAAATGTGAGCTTTCGTTAATCTTTCTTCGGCAACCTTCCAGTTTCCCATGAGTTAACCGTTGTGCTCGATGCGAGTAGACAAGGCGCTTCTTGCCTCTAGTCTTGTTACCAAGAGGTGAGTTCACGCGACAGACGCGCTCACCCGGGAGAAGAGAAATGACCTATTTGATTACGGGTGCGACGGGAGAAGTGGGATCGCGAGTGGTGAGGCAGTTGTTGGAGCGTAAAATTCGCCCGCGTGTTCTGGTTCGCAGCGAAGAGAAGGCGCGCTCACTGTTTGGAGATCGTGTCGACGTCTGCGTGGGCGATCTCGCAGCGCCAGACTCCATGCGGGGAGCCATTCAGGAGGCGGACACCGTTTTTCTCGTGAACGTCGGACCGGCGATTCCGGAACGTGACAAAACGGCTGCAATGATCTCCAAAGAGCTTGGGGTCCGAAAGATAGTTAAGTTGTCATCCCTGGACGTGGAGCACGGTCTTGCGATCGGAGCTTGGCACGAGAAGGGTGAGGCGGCGATTCGCACCACGGGAATTCCGTTCACTTTTGTCCGTCCGACAGGTTTTATGTCCAACCTGCTTGCGTGGGCACACTCCATCAGGACTGAAAGTGTTGTGCGGTCGTCGACGGCGGATGGTCGCCGGCCTTTCATTCACTCCGAAGATATTGTTTCAGTGTGTTTAGCCGCCCTTCTGAACGACGAGTACTCGGGAGAGGCGCTTCCAATCACCGGCCCCGAGTCACTCACCTTCGGAGCGGTGACCGCCATCATCAGTGAAGCGATCGGGAGGCCACTGTCGTATCAGGTGATCTCCGACGAGGAAGCGGGGGAGCGATACTCCAAAATCAGTGGCTCGCAGGAAGAAACTGAAGCACACGTGGCCTTGTGGCGGGCGATACGTGAGGGACGGCTAGCCGCCACCACCGTGTCGAGCGGATCTTGGGTAGAGAACCTATTGCTCTGCGACAGTGGGTCTCGGAGAACGTCCGCTCATTTCTCAACTAACCTCGATTGGACGGCGCGTGGCTGGTTCAACACGAACGCCGCACTGGCGATCTCAATTGTGGGATAACGGAATACTCTTCCCCAATCCGGGTTAAGGTATTTGCCGACCAACCCGGAACTGCTCCATTCGTGGAAACATTGGCGTTTCCCAGTACCGATCCGGATTGAACTTCCCCGACTCCCGTTTCTGGAGCTGCCGACTCGCTCCGAGCGCGGCTGAACTGCCGCCGAAGGCGATCGTCCACTCGCTTTCTGTACAGGCTGCGAACTAGACGCCTACAATGCACATGCCAGAGGTCCGAATCGGAATTCTGGTTCAAGAGCTACAGAATCGGTTCGCATTTCAGATCGAGCCGAAGAAGGAGCGGTCATGCGACCGGCAACGGTCATTTCATGCATGCTCAGCATTGTTGGCGTCTGCGTCATCGCGCCTCGAATTCCTGCACAGACGCTTGCCTCGCCGCACCGAACAGTAATTGCCGCGAACGTGGTGATCGATGGCAAGGGTCAGATACTCCATGACATTCAGATCGTAATCGAGGGGCCAAAGATTGTTGCGATAGGTCCTACGGTCGAGGGGCCGGTGGACTATGACCTGCGCGGCCTGACGGTGTTGCCCGGCTGGATTGACGCGCACGTGCACATTACATGGATCTTCGGCAAGGACGGGAAAAACAGAGGCACGGAAGGCACAACGCAAGAGGATGCTTATCAAGCGGCGTCGAATGCGTGGGTAACTCTGATGGCAGGCTTCACGACGGTGCAAAGTGTAGGCGCGCCAAACGATATTCCGCTTCGTGATGCCATTGCGAAAGGAATACTCCCCGGCCCGCGTATCCTGACGGCCAACGACCCGCTCGAAGGGCGAGGCGAGGCGACCGGCACGTCCGATGAAATCCGCGCTTACGTGAGGAAGCAAAAGCAAGCCGGCGCGGACCTGATTAAAATCTTCGCGTCAAAGTCCATTCGCCAGGGAGGAGGAATGACTCTTTCGCAGCAGCAATTGAACGCGGCTTGTGATGAAGCAAAGAAGCAAGGATTGCGCACACTTGTGCACGCTTACAAAGAGGCGGTGCGCGCCGCGACTCTTGCGGGCTGCACTGAGGTTGAGCACGGCACGCTGTCCACAGACGGCGATTTGAAATTGATGGCAGAGAAGGGCACCTATTTCGATCCCCAATGCGGGCTGGTCATTGAGAACTACTTGCAGAACATGGAAATGTATCTCGGCACACAAGGCTACACGGCCGAGGGATTTGCTGCGATGGAGAACATCCTGCCGATGGACCACGAAATCGTGGAACACGCGGCAAAAACACCGGACCTGAAAGTCGTTTTTGGCACGGACGCCGTGGCCGGTGCTCACGGGCGCAATGCCGAGGAGTTCATCGATCGCGTGCGCGACTGCGGGGTGGACCCGATGGCCGCGATGGTTTCTGCCAACTCGCTGGGGGCTGAAGCGCTAGGCTTGGGCGATCAGATTGGCTCGATCGCTCCCGGCTTTCAAGCTGACATCATTGCGCTCGATGGAGACCCGTTGAAAGACATCACCGCCGTTCGGCGCGTGGTATTTGTAATGAAGGGCGGCGTGGTTTACAAGAACGCCGCGCGCGGCGCGATTCCTCTTTATGCCGGCGTTCAGCCTTGATTCTCAGTCGGCCAGAATTCGACCGTGCAGAGCCAGCCCGTCTCCTCTTGCCAGTATGGCTCGAAATCATCCTTGCGGTTCATTGTCAAGAGCGACAGACCTCCAATTCAGGCTCCCTGCACCAAAACTCGCGGTACAACAACGGTACAAACAATAGATGCGCTTTAGCGTTTCTGGCTGTTCCTTTCAGGCATTGCAGAGCGACCGCTGCCTTGTAATTACAACGTGATCCAGCCTGTCAGCCCCCTTTCACGGAGGTAACACGGGTGCAACACCCCGTCGCAAACGCAAATGGCGCCAAATGCGGGACAGCGACACCCAGAGGAGACGATCGGTAGACGTGAGTCGGGGGCGCTTATGAGCAGAGCGTTCGAGGATTCCGATTTGATGGCTCAGAGCCAGGATCTCGAGATGGAGGTCAAGGCGCGAACGAAGGATCGAACCCAGTGTCATCAGAAGTGCGAGCAGGGAAGTGGGCATCGGAGGAGAGAATTCGGCGAACAGTACAATTCGTTCCCGCTCAGATCTTTCCAGATTTTCGAGAGGCACAGTCGGGAACCAACTCCCCGAAACGCATTCCAGAGTCAAGATGTTTTTTGACGAAAGCGAGGGCAAAATCACGCAGGAGGTCGCGGGTTCGAGCTCCTGCCCACTGGAAGGAGGGCTGCCCGCCAAGCGCCCGGTAGGTATACTTCTGTTGATGCAGCCCGACCACGAGGTGATTAACGCATGGCGTGATTCGGCGCCCTTCTGGGAGAAGCACCGCGAAATCATTCGCCAGATGTTTGCGCCGGTTACGCAAGCTCTCGTCGAGGATGCGCGGATCGTTCCGGGACACTCAGTTCTGGATATTGCTACGGGGCCGGGGCAGCCAGCTTTGACCATCGCTGCTATAGTCGGCTCCGATGGCAGGGTCTTCGGGATCGATCCTGCACCCGAA